>CADADN010000048.1 GCA_902786665.1 uncultured Prevotellaceae bacterium
GACAATTGCAACAGGCAAGAATTTTAGCGCAGTGAGCGTGGGTAAGATGAACGAGATTATCGAGCATGTGCTGCCGATGGGTCCCGAAGTGACCATCCAAGGCAAGGTGTTCGCAGGACAGGCCGTGGGCGCCACGGGCAGCGAGCTATCGTTCCAGACACTGGTTCCCGGACAGGACAGCGGTTTCCTGCACACCCACAAGACGCATGAGGAACTGTATATCATCCTCAAAGGTGAGGGGCAGTACCAGGTGGACGGCGAGATCTTCCCCGTCAGCGAGGGCACCATCGTCCGCGTGGCTCCCGACGGCAAGCGTGCGCTGAAAAACACCGGCACCGAGAACCTGACGATGCTCTGCATCCAGTACAAGGCCAACGCCTTCACCGAGGCTGACAGCCCCATGACCGACGGCACAATCCTTCAGGAAGAACTGAAATGGTAACGGACCGGCTGGAGAATCTCAAAGGCATCATTCAGTATCTGATGGCTGATTTGGATATCAGTCATCAGGTACCCCATACGTTGGAAGAGCGGCAAAGGATGATGCGGGCTTTGATGAACGTATGGATTCCCAAGCCGATCGAAACTGCTTTTCTAGCGGCACAGGATGCCGAGTTGCAGATGCAACGCGAGGAGAAAGGCATGGTGACTCCTACCGGCGAGGGTTTTCTGCTTTGGCAAGGCGATATCACCCGACTGAAAGTGGATGCCATCGTGAACGCCGCCAACGCACAGGCATTGGGCTGCTGGTCGCCTCTGCACAACTGCATCGACAACTGCATCCACTCCGCCGCAGGCATCCAACTCCGCAAGGAGTGCGCCGACATCATGCAGGGTCGTCTTTTGGATACAGGCGATGCCATCATCACGCAGGGCTATAACCTGCCCGCCAAACACGTCACCCATACCGTCGGACCGATTATCGAGAGCGGACAGCCAACCGAACAGCAGAAGGAGCAACTGGCGCAATGCTACCGCAGTTGTCTTGACCTGGCAGAGAAGCACCAACTGCAAAGCATCGCTTTCTGCTGCATCTCGACGGGTGTGTTCCATTTCCCCAATGAACTTGCGGCAGAGATTGCCGTCAAAACCGTGAAGGAGTATCCTCTACAGTCACTTAAAACCATCGTATTCAATGTTTTCCTCGACAAAGACCGTGACATCTACCAACGGCTGGTCTGAACGCATAGCCAAAACCCGTCAACTGATTGCCGAAGCCGACCACATCATCATCGGGGCGGGGGCTGGACTCTCGGCTGCCGCAGGACTGGAGTATTCAGGAGAGGCGTTCGAACATAAGTTCCGTGAATGGATTCTCCGATACGGCATCACCGACCTCTACAGCTCATCATTCTATCCCTTCGAGACGGAAGAAGAGCACTGGGCATATTGGGCCAAGCACATTTGGTTTGCCCGCTTTCGGCCGGAAGCACAACCGCTCTACAGGCAATTGCTGACACTCGTCAAGAACAAGGACTATTTCGTCATCACCACCAACGTGGACGGTCAGTTCGAAAAAGCGGGATTCGACACTCAGCGTATATTTGCCACACAAGGTGACTATGCCTTTTTCCAACCCGCGGACGGCTCGCCCAAGGAACTGTATCCCAACCGCCAATGGGTGGAACAGGCGCTGCCAGCCATCCACGAATGCCGCATCCCCACAGAAATGATACCGCATACGCCCGACGGCAAGCCCGTAGCCATGAACCTCCGATGTGATGACACTTTCGTGGAGGATGAGCATTGGCATGAGCAGGCTGAACGCTACAGCCGGTTTATCGAGAAGTCATACGACAAACGGCTGCTGCTCCTGGAGTTCGGGGTGGGTTTCAACACGCCCGTCATCATCCGCTTCCCCTTCGAGCGCATGACAGCACAGTTCCCACACACCTCGCTGGTGCGCTTCAACCGCGACTATCCGCAACTGATGACGCCTGCCGCCGCTGACCACTTCATGGCGTTCACGGAAGATGTGATGGCTATTCTCCACGACATCCAATCAGAAAAACAATAATGATACTGAACACGGGGGGACGGACATTCTCAAAAGATAAGCAACCAAAGGATAAATATCTTAACCATATCCACTTTGACAATATAAGACTGATTTTTTCAATATTGGCGAAGGTTGGAATCTTTCATTTTTCGCACCTGCCTCGTCGACAATCCTTTTGAGGTTGGCCACTGATGCAGGGTCGAATGCATACCCTCATTTGTCATTGGGTGTGTCTTTGTCCATTTTGCCATACCATAGTTTGGTGTTCAACACACCGTCTATGTCCTAGAACAAAATCTTCTTCATTATATCAATTATATCGGTAATGTTTCCTCTTTTTCAGATACTGATAGTCGCTTTCATTCCGATAAGCCTCTTGTTCAAAGCGGATATGGTAGTATGCTTTTGTCCAATCTCGATATTTGAAATATAAAGCCAGCCATTCGATACCATACCAGATGAAGAACGGAATGTATAGCAGTTCCTTTTGTTGGGCAGCATGTATCAGTTCGTGATTCAGCTCCCTTGTATTCAACGGCCTTACAGAGAAGACAAAGCCAAACAAGCAGATGGTCAAATAGTTCCCGCCAAAGGGATGCTTCTTGACAAGATACACCTTGTGTCGCTTCCTGTCTCTCATATGATTCTTCATTTGTAAAATGTAATCCAATTGGTGCAAAAGTTATGACATTTCGGATGTAACTCCACTATTTTACCCTTGTTCCGATACCATGCATAGTTCCAACCCGGCCCCATATCAAGATAGATGGCGTCTGACACGCCAAGAATCAACAACTTCTTCTTGAAATCTCCAAAGGGGATGATGTTTTCAGATTCGGCGATGCACAAACGGCCATCGTGATTGCACAAGGCACGGAATTGGTTTTTGTTTTTGTCCTTCCTTGCAATCTCAACCAATTCGCCCTTGTGTATTATCATTTCCTGTCCAAAGGCAGCTCCACCGTTTGCTGCAGCCTTGTCTATCTCTTGGGTACAATTCTTATGGCAGAAATTCCATTCTCCATTATAATAGACAAATGCACCGGTATTACGTTTGCATTTGTAACCCTTGTAACGCTTGCCTTGTGATACATGGTCACCAGCCACGTTGGAATGTTTGAACTCATTCAGCAACTCTCCCGTATAAGCCGCCTCAGCAACGAGGATGACGCTGCTGTCGCTCTTCTCTGGCATCGTGCCACATACAAGGTCTATCGACGAATACTGGGGATAAAGGACAGTCAACCCCAGCGTGTCCATACGTATAACGGTTGTCGTCTTCTCCTTGTCTACCTCATTCTTGGGAGGTGGGACTTTGTCATTGCCAGCGTTACAGCTGAACAACATAATCACAAAGCTTAACAGCATTTTACTCCTACTCAGGAACATCTATCAGAATATTACAATTAGTAGTTGTTTTGCCATCTTCATTCATCGTTTCTCTTTTCAATGAAGCTAATGAATTGATCTTTTATCTCTCGCAAATCATCGGTTAGTATGGCATCACATTTTTTCGAGATATCATCGGGGATGGGGTGCATGCAGGCTGCTATGGCTCCTGCCATGCAGCCGATGGTGTCGGAATCGCCGCCAATGGAAATGGCCAGACGAATCACCTCCTCAAAAGTGTTTCCCTCCATAAATGCAATGATGGCCTCTGGCACACTGCCTTGACAAGACACATCGAAATCGTATGTTGGCCGAATCTCGTTAATTGTTCTGTCCAAATTGTAGAAAAAGGTCTTTTCGACAAACTCCTTGATTTCGGTTTTCGACTTTCCCTGCTTGCAGAGGAATACACTGGCGGCGATTGCCTGTGCGCCCTTCACGCCCTCTGGATGATTATGGCTGACCGATGCGGTGACAGCAGCCAAAGCCAATGCTTCATCAAGGGTTCTGGCATAGAGGCCGACAGGACTGACACGCATGCCAGCACCATTGCCCCAACTGTTATAGGGTTGCGGTTCCTCTTCTTCCAGCCACATTCCGAATCTTGTACCATATCCGGCATTAGGATATCTGTGTCCAAGTTCTTGCATACAGCATATTAGATAGTTGATGGTATGGGCCTTGTCCTCCATCAGCCACTTCGCCACGGCGAGGGTCATCACGGAGTCATCCGTGAAATTGCTATAAGAATTGAGCAACTCAAAGTCCATTGACTTCGTGTTGCAGAATTCGTATATAGAGCCGACAATATCGCCTACTATTGCTCCTAACATTTTCTTGTTTTTCATGTTTTATGATATTGTCTTTCTGTTATATCTTCAATGTCAATTACCCGTGGCTTGTATCGCATATTCATGACATCATCAAGCACTGCGCCATTAGAGAAGATGATGCCGTCTTCTTCTATGATTCCGTTAGCCTCATGGGCGTGTCCAAAGAGGTGGTAGTGCGGTTTCACCTCCAACACCCTGTTCCACAACGGGGCATTCCCCCAGTGGATGCCGCTCGATTTGTCAAGAATCATGATGGGCGGTTCGTGGGTGACGAGAACATCAACGTCATGAGGTATCAACTCTTCCGGATGGTTGTATGCCAGCCCGAAGAACTTCACCCCATTGAGTTCACACCCACGGTCTTGAAGGAAATGCACGTTGTCGGGCAAATCTTCTATATTCTCAGCATCCCATAGGCATAAGTCATGGTTCCCTGTAACGAAAATCTTTTGGGGATAAGGCAGCTCGATGAACCAGTTAAGGAAGTCGAGGACCTCTCTCTCCGTTCCATTGTCGGCGAAGTCACCGCAATGTACGATGACATCCGCTGCCGGAAGTCTTTTCAACTTTCGGTGGCGGCTATGCGTATCAGATATTTGGAGGATTCTCATATCTGCCATACTTTTATATCCAATAATCCTGTTGCCAGGTCTTGAAGTTGAAAATCTGATTGAGCGCATCGTTCCAGTCGCCTGTGAAGCAAAGCCCCCTGTCGTCGAGATACACATCCGCTTTTACCTTACCCCTTTCAGCCCCTTTCGGTTGATATGGATTGTAGTTGATGTAATCGAAGCAGATGTCATTACTGTTCAAGAAATCCCTCAGTGCTGGTGAGTCATTCCTTGTAGTATGGATGATAATCATATATCCTTCATCATGCAACCGGTGCGTTGCCTCGCTTGCACCAGGTAGGATCTTGTCAAACACATCTATTCCCAACCAACCTCTGGAGTAGTTATGAATCACTCCGTCAAAATCGATACAGATTGATTTAGGAGGATTTGCCTTGTTTCTTATTTCCATCATTCCCTCAACCACTTCGTCAAGTTGTTCACGATAAAGCAGCCCGTCTACATACTCCGAGGGTATGGCATGGAAGCCGAATTTCGCACCGAGTATGGCGCAAGCGACGGCGGCATTGGTGTCGGCATCGCCTCCGGCGCGGACAACAGCCAGCAAGCCATCCTCAAAAGACTGTGCATGCCAATAAGCCCATAGACCAGCGGCCAATGTCTTCAACGTATATCCCATGGAATCCCAATCCTGCAATTCCAACGCTTCGATATGGTCATTGTTGATGGCCAGGTCGATGTATTCCTCAATGCGCCCGTCGTATTTTCTGCCGATTTCTATCATCTGGTCATAGTCAATCGGAGCATCGTCATACACCAGGGAGTGTATCAGTTGGGACACAATGACGCATGAACCAACACATCTTGGGTCGTAGTGCGTCAGACGGCAAATCTTGGCAGCACATTCCTCCACCGCTTTCGGAAACAACCCCACGATTGATGTCCGCATCAAGCCGCCGTTGGCTGCTGACTTCCTATGGCTCATCTCCCAAATCATCTTCGATACCTCGAACGGCCTTTCCACATAATCATCGAAACTCAGCACATTGTAGGTGTTTTCACCGATGCCCATGGGCTCGCCACAGGCCCACTCCTTGAAATTGCGGGCTATATGATTGAAATCCACTCCCTTGTCTTTGACGACGGCATTTGCGATGCAAAGCATCATATCGGTGTCGTCAGTCCAGTCGCCAATCTTCCATCTCTTGCGGTGCCGGTCTTGGAAGATGTCGCTGTAATGCGAGATGCCAACGGGATATTTCCACGCCATATCCTCATCGGTCATCCCCTCTGTGCCCAGGCCCAGTGCGTCACCGATGGCCTGGCCGTATATAGTGCCTTTTAGCAAGTCATTTTGTCTTCCTGTTTTCATCACGTCAAATGTTCTTTCTTATTTAAAGATTCTTCTCCCAGCGTGTTTCTATCATCAAGATTGATTTATTTAGTTGTTAGAGACACTCCTCTGCGAGGTAATTTGGTCTCTTATGAACATCTTCATAAATATATAAGGGATGAAACATCGGAGACGACAACACTGAACTTGCCGTCCGACCATTGAGGCATGTTCCTATGGATGAAAACGTTTCCGCAAGGTGAATCCAGAATGTTTTGCATCTTTCATCTACAGTAGAACAAATTCTTTTGCCAACAGTCTTGTTATATCGCATTTTTTATCTATATTTGCAGAAAACTATGCATTTGCCCCAAAACTGCCGAGTGGCGTTCAAGGTCAAGAGGACAAGAGTCCAAGCATAGTCAAGTATCAAAAACAAACTTCAGAAGGATAAGAGATAAAAAATGAGAAAGTACTTCGTAACCAGGGTGTCCAATTTGTTGTATCGACTTTTGATCAAAGACCCCACCCCAGCCCCTCCCCTCGAGGGGAGGGGATATGCGCACCGATTGTTGGACGAGACCTCTTGGCAAAGAAAGCGAAACGTAATCTTTATGAAAAAACAGATTACAAAACGGACACCCTATTCCGTTACAATGATTTTGAGCCGACCGCTAATCATACTATTACTTGCATTGGTGTTTTCCAACGACGGTGCTCTCGCTCAGAGTGTTCGAGAAACCATCCGCATTGACAAAGGATGGAAGTTTGCGTTTGGCCATGCCAGCGACCCCCAAAAGGATTTCGGCTGCGGAACGGAATATTTCAACTATCTGACAAAGGCGAATTCCATACATAACGAAGGGCCATACGCTCAGAAGTTTGATGACTCAACGTGGCAAGAGATTCAGATACCTCATGACTGGGTGGCCACCCTGCCCTATGCAGGAGGAGCCAGCCACTCTCACGGCTATAAAACAGTGGGATGGAAATATCCCGAGACCAGCGTGGGTTGGTATCGCAAAAACATACTCATCAGCAACGAAGATTTGGGCAAAAGGTTGATGTTGCGTTTCGACGGCATCTTCCGTAACGCCCAGGTATGGTTCAATGGTTTCTACATGGGTACAGAACCCAGTGGATATGCCACTCAAACATATGACATCACCCCATACGTGAAATATGGCGAAGAAAATCTGATTTGCGTTCGTGCCGATGCCTCTCTCGAAGAGGGATGGTTTTATGAAGGAGCAGGCATCTACCGTGATGTGTGGCTGATGAAATCCGCAGAGGTGAGCGTGGCACCCTTCGGCACGTTTGCATATGCAAAAATGGAGCAGCCCTATTCGGAGGCGACATTGACGATTGAGACAGAGGTTCACAATAGTGGATTGAAACCCCAGCAGTGTGAGGTGAGACATGTACTTTACGATTCCACAGGCAACGAGATTGGAGAAAGTGAGAGAACCACCCTTGACCTAAAAGCCAAGCAGACCATCAGTTGCAAGCAGAGCATCAGGGTGAGCCATCCACATCTGTGGAGTACCACCGACCCCTATCTCTACAATGTAAGGACCTCGATTTACCAGGATGGCAAGCCGATAGATTCCTATTACACAAGAACCGGTTTCCGCGACATCGCCTTCGATGCCGAGCGCGGCTTCCTGCTGAATGGCGTACCGCTGAAGTTGAAAGGTGTGAACCTGCATCAAGACCATGCCGGAGTGGGGTCTGCCATCCCCGACGAACTGCAAGCTTGGCGTGTGAAACAGCTGAAGGAGTATGGTTGCAACGCCATCCGTTCATCCCATAATCCCGTGACCCCAGCCCTGCTTGACGTCTGCGACGAAGAAGGCATCCTTGTCATTGACGAGAACCGTCTGATGGGTATCAACGAGGAACATCTGCGCCTGTTGGAGCGGATGATCAAGCGAGACAGGAACCATCCTTCCATCATACTCTGGAGTGACGGCAACGAGGAATGGGGCATCGAGAACAACGTGCAAGGCATCCGCTTGGCAGAAGCCATGCGTGAATACACGCGACTCTACGACCCGACCCGACGGAGCACGGTGGCGAATGCGGGAGGCAGCGAGATGATCAAAGGTCTCGATGTGGTGGGTTTCAACTATATCATGCAAAACGATGTGGACAATCGCAAGAAAGCCAATCCATCGTGGTCCATCGTGGGAACGGAGGAGACCACGGGTTGTGGCACACGCGGCTGGTATTTCGAGTCGCCGGAATATCCCGGCCGCATGGTCAGCGCCAACCGTTCAAAGAAGATTTACGACTATGAGAACGTCATCGAACGCGGATGGCAGTTCTATGACGAGCGCCCATGGGGTGCGGGATTATTCTACTGGACAGGGTTCGACTATCGTGGCGAGCCCAATCCGCTTTCCTTCCCCGCCCACGACTCAGAATTCGGCATTCTCGACTATTGCGGATTCCCCAAGGACGAGGCCTACTACCTGAAGTCATGGTGGACGGACGACCCCACATTGCATATCTTCCCACACTGGAACCTGCAAGGCCATGAGGGGGAGGAAGTGGAAATATGGGCATACAGCAACTGCGACGAGGTGGAACTTGTCGTGAACGGCAAAAAACTGGGTCGGCAGGCAATGCCTAAAAACGGCCATCTGAAATGGAGTGCCATCTATCAGCCCGGCAAGGTCGTGGCTTACGGCTACAAGAAAGGCAAGCGCATCATGACCAAGATCATCGAGACCACGAAACCTGCCTATAAGACCGTATTGAAATCAGACAGAAAGACACTTGACGGAAGCAGCATCGCCGTCATCACCGTCGAGGTGCAAGATGATAAAGGCCGAATCGTGCCCGATGCTTGTCCGATGCTCCATTTCATTCTTGAAGGCAACGGTCGCATCCTCGGTGCCGGCAATGGCGACCCGATGTATTCAGGTGCAGACCATCCCAAGGAAATGGATTGCCGCGAGTTCAGCATCCCCGCCTTCAATGGCTTGGCCCAAATCATCATCCAAGGGGAGGCGAGTTCTTCTTTAACCCTCAATTGCCAGAGTGAAGGTCTCAAGACAGGCACCTTTTGTCTCGACATCAAACAATAATGGTGTCGCCCTGGGAGCCTTATAGTTCATGGTATCTGAAATTCTTGAAGGTGGCGTACCCTTCGCCCTCGCAGAACAAGCCAGGAAGGATGCTTTGGAAGTCGTAGAGGGTATTGTGGTTGAATCCTGAGACCTCCTGTCCCCAAGTCTCGCGTTTCCACTGTATGCCATCGCTACTCCAATATGCCGTCACCACGTGGGCATCGTTGCGCAGTCGCAGCCACAGGTGGTTGCCCGCAGACTGCCCCACCCCATTGGACTTGTTTCGGCGGTAACGATAACGCCGGCCATTATCAAACCCCGTTCCGACATTGTATTCCGCGTTGTAATATAAGCATAGTCCGGCTTTCACGTTGCCGTGGAGTTCTATCTCTGCCTCTATCTCATAGCGGTGTGCACCTGCAATGAACATCATCGGGGAAGACGAACTGAGGGAATTCCCTTTGCCTTGAAGGGTGAGCACATTGCCTTCCACCTTGGTGCGCGAGGGAGAATAGTTCTTGTAGAAACGCCAGTCCAATCCGATACGGAATTCTGACAGGTGCGCCAATCGATTGTTCCCGTTGTCATCTTTTGTCGCCTTCGACGGTCTTGGCAAAGGTTGGCTGGCATCGCCTCCGTCGGAGGTGATCCATCCATCGGGGGTGAAGTGCACCGGTTCCATGAGCGTCTGCCGCCCCAAGTTGTAGAACCCATTCTCGTAGGCGTGATAGACGCAGTACCATTGCCCATCTGGAGTGTCAACGAGCGAGCCATGTCCTCGAGACCACCATCGGTCGCTATTGTTGTAAGTGTGTATGAGGGGGTTGGAAGGCATATTCTCCCATAGCCCGTTGATAGACTTGGAGCGAGCCACCACCACCATATGGCTGGTGGGAGGACCTGCCGTACCACCCTCTGCACTGATGTAGTAGAAATAGTCGCCCATACGGTATAGTTTGGGACCTTCCAGGCAGAAGCCCTCGGTGATCCAATCCTCGGGGTATTGCCATCCGTCGTAGAAATGTATTTTAGAGTCAGGCACCACAGAGAGGCAGTCGTCGGACAATGTCCAACGGTTGCCACCACTCATCACCAAGTAGCACCTTCCATCCTCGCCTTCGATGAAACAAGGGTCTATATCGCCAATGTTGAGGTCGATGGGTTCGCTCCACGGGCCATATGGTGTGTCAGCCCAAACTACGCAGTTGGTGCGGCGGTCACCATGTACGGTGAAATAGATATAATATTTCCCTTTATGTTTCTTGATGTCGGGAGCCCAGATACTTCCTAGGTAGGTTTTCAGCGCGAAACTGACGGGTTCCCAGTTGATCAAGTCAGTGGAGTGATACACCACCAGTCCCGGCACGTAGTCAAAGGCCGAGTTGGTCAAATAATAGTCCTTTCCGTCCCGAAGGATGGTAGGGTCAGGGAAGTCGCCACCCAGGATGGGATTGGTGTAGGTGCCTTGAGCATTTATGGCCTCAGGCCCGAAAAAAAGGGCATTGATTTGTAGCAGAAGAAGTAGTTTGATGAGTTTCATTTTCGTGTGAATTATTGAAAAGGTAATCAAAATTATCTGTGACAAACATACTTGAAGAGGTAACAGACAGCCATGGCCGTAGAACCAATCATCGCCAAGGCCATGTCTTTCTGGGCATCCCACGCATCACCCTGTTGCCCATTGTAGTTGTCCGCTTGTTCAGGTGACATGACGATGGTGAGCAACCACTCGAACAATTCATACACCATGCTTCCCGTCTGTATGATCAGCCATGCGATGAAAACCGCCAAGAGAGGTTTCAAGCCGAACCATTGCTTGCATGCATATTGGAAGTATGGGAATAAGAAAATGCCAAAGCAGAGATGGACGAACCTGTCATAATGATTGCGGGAATCCAGGAAGAAACCAGCATCTACGATGCCCAAGGAGACACACCAATCCTTGTATGGGACATATGAGTAGATGTATCGGGCACCTATGACATGGAGAATGGCGAACAAGAGTATGCCTATGAAAGCAGTCATGGGCATCCTGTCCTTCACCATGTCAATGACAAGTGGTATGAGCAAAAGCACGGTTCCCGCATGCTGCAAGAACTGCTCACGCGGATATACAGGATGTATGAAGGTGACAGCTGTAAACGCCACAAATGCCATGAAAGGAATGAGTTTGGTCTTGTTCATTTTCACATTATCAATCACTTGTCCTAATATGAAGCCAGAAAGAGAACGGCGGCAACCAAGGAAATCCATTCCGGCAACACCCACCAGTCAAAGCGCCAATTCAATCCGGCCACCACAAAGGCAGTTATGAAAAGTAATCCGCTCACGGGCACGACAGTCTTCTGTTCGTTTTCCTTTTCTTTGGCATTCAGACGCTTTCGCAGTAGTCCTGGATTCCTTGCCATCATTACTAGACCGACGATAAACATCGGGACGAACAGAATCCCCATCAACAGCCATCCTTGCCAAAAATGGAAAGAACCTGCCGGAAGGAACAATAAAGTCCCGAGAAAGATGACGCCAAGCAAGTATTTGGTTATTGATTGAAGCAACAAGCCTTTATCCATTGTCTACAAACTCTTCCTTAACGATTGGTTCAAGTCTTCCATGCAAATGCTTTTTTCGTTTTCAATCTCCAATCTTTATGATTACCTCCCCTTCATCGAGCAAAGGCGACTCCGCCCTCACGGTGATGGTGCCATCATCCCGAGTCGCCTCCACATAGGCAAGGAGGCGTCCCCGTACAACCCGCTGCCGCCAGTCACGCAGATTGCTGGTGTCGCCCATATCGCCACCCTCGAGCCCCAAAAGACGACCTGCACCTGTCACCCGTACGGATATTTCGTTGTCGGACAGTACCACCGTCCTTCCTTCCGAATCGATGACCTCGATGATAACGTGTGCAACACGCCCATGCCCTGTCAGCACGGTCTTGTCTGCAGTCACTCTCAGGGCAGCCGGTCTTCCTGTGGTGGGGATTTCATAAGAAGCCACGACATCTCCCTTACTGTCCATGGCCTCAGCCTTGAGCACACCAGGTTGATAGGGAATGTCCCACCAAATGGCACCCGTTGCCTGTTCTTTCTCCTTTGGTGGAGCCACTTCCTCACCGTTGAGCAACAGTCGGGCTTTCCCCTGATTTGTCATACACACCACACGTATGTTTTGTCCTTCACGATAGTTCCAAGTGTCCTGCGCATAGATGGACACACCGGGGTCTCGTCTTCCCGACTGTCGGCCGCGCCCATTGCCCATTGCGGGATAGGTGCCAATGTAGCACACCGGCTTCTCGCTCCACAATGACGCCCTCCACCAGCCCTGAGGTTTTCGCTCGCCCTTCAGGTCGAGCAATCCAGCCGATGAACCTCGTGCGGGCCATGCTCCGCTCTCACCAAGGTAGTCGATGCCAGTCCAAAGAAATTGTCCGAAGATGAAGTCGTGTTGCTCCACCGCCCTCCATGCCTCCAAGTCATGGCGGTTCTCAGAACCGTAAATGACGCGCTTGGGATAGTTGCGGTGGTCCTCGTCGTATCTACTCTCGGTGTAGTTGTACCCCACCACGTCGACAGCCTGCGGGTAGGTGGTCTCATTGGACATCACCACTCCCGCCAACGCGCCTGTTGTGGGACGGCTCGAGTCAATCTGCCTCACCACCTTGGTGAGACGCTCTGCTATGCGTCCGATGCGCTGTGCGTCTGGTTGGTCGGGTTTGTAACCTCCATACATAGGCTGCGTGATGCTGCTGCCGTCAAGGACGGGATGTGAATAAGGGTCGTTGGGATAGTCCACCTCGTTGCCTATGGACCAGAGGAAGATGCAAGGGTGGTTGCGGTCGCGTCGCACCATGTCGGCGACGTCGCGGTCTATCCATTCCTCGAAGAAGTCGAAGGAGCCCTCATAGCCAGGGGTGCCGCGGTTCCATCCCTCCAGCCATTTGCGCTTTGGGAATTCCCATTCGTCGCTGGCCTCGTCCATGACGAGCAGACCGAGCGAGTCGCAGAGGTCGTAGACCACGGGCGCCTGTGGGTTGTGGCTCATGCGGATGGCATTCACCCCGATAGCCTGCAAATTGACAAGGCGTCGCTCCCACACGTCGCGAGGCACCACGGCGCCGAGTACTCCTGCGTCATGGTGCAAGCAGACGCCTTTTACTTTCATATTGTTTCCATTGAGGAAAAATCCCTTGTCGGGGTCGAAACGCAAGGTTCTGAGTCCCATGCGCATGCTGCTACCGTCTACCACATCTCCATTGCTGGCATCCACCAGTCGAGTCTCCACGGTGTACAGGTAACCGTTTGCTATGTTCCACAACTGTGGCTGCGAAATCTTCAGTTGCAGGGTCTGGCGTTCCTTGTTGCCAATGGTGGTTTGCTTCTGAGCCACTTGCCGATGCTGGGCATCATAGATGGTCACTTGAGCCTTCAATGAGGGAACGTCTTTCCCGTATCCTTCCGCCGTGGTGGTCTCCACGTCTACCTCCACGGTGGCTGTGCCTCGGGTGAGTTGCTTCAGTCGCCATGCGCTTCCCCATTGTGCGAGATGAACAGGTCCTGATTCCACGAGCCACACTGGTCGGTATATGCCGCTGCCCGTGTACCACCGAGAGTCAGCTTGTCGCGAGTGGTCTACACGCACTGCGAGCACATTGTCGCCTTCCTTGTTGAGCCAAGGAGTCATGTCATACAGCACGGAGGCATAGCCATTAGGTCGCATGCCGAGCAGATGGCCATTGAGAAAGACCTCGGCACGGTTGTAGATGCCCTCGAAATAGACAAACCACTGTGAGTCGGCGGAGTGGCTGCCCTCCTTGAGTGAAAAATGTTTGCGATACCATCCCACGCCGCCGGGAAGATAGCCCGTGCAAGAGAAGAGATGGGGCGACATCGGATGCTCCACCGACCAGTCGTGCGGCAGTTGCAGACGGCGCCATCGGGAGTCGTCAAAGGCAGGTGCTTCAGCAGCGATGCTGTTTCCGTCGGTGGTGCGTAGATCGGTGCCAACAAGGGCAAACCGCCAATCGTCATTGAATGGCGTGGCATTGCCAAAAGACAATTGAGCATCGGCAGACCTTGTATGACAAAGGATGGACAAGGCCGTTAACAGCATAATCAAATACTGTCTCTTGCTGATTGGAGGGATGAGCATCGCTTCTTTTATCATATTCATCATGATATTCATGGAAATAGTTATTTACATTTGTATTTTAATGTTTTTCGCTTTCAACGGCCAAAGATACGAATATTATGTGAACATGCCAAATTTTTGTTTGATAGTTTGGCATTCAGAAAAAAATTGATAATTCAGATAGTTTCCCTTAAATAGATGGCAACAAACACCGTCTTTTGCACAAGCAGGTTGTTTTATGCCAAAATGTTAAATTTATCGTTTTTCAATAAATTTTTATCGAAAAATTTTGTGCAATCAAATATAGTTTCTACCTTTGCATATCGATAAACGATAAATGTTTAAAATAAAACGATAAAACGTATGAAAAAGAAGATGAATTTGTTTTGTGTTCTGATGCTGGTATTGTTGGCAATACAGATTGTATTGGGATTTGTGTTTAACTTCAATGACCACATGCAGGCTTTTGAAGAAGGCTGGCAAAAAGGCCGTCAGGGTGACCCATCCTCAAATGGAACCGTGAGCGAGATTCTGATGGTTGTTATGGGAATAGCCATTCTCTATCTTTTAGTACGCTCATTCATTTCATTCGTTAGATTCATCTGGAACGTTAATCGCGATGAGGTGTTTGTTTGGAAGAAAGTATTGCTTTTGCGTTGGGCGGGTTGGGGATTGTTGATACCTAATGTCATATCCATTGTCTATGACATATTGCATCACATTCCTTTGCAGCAAATCTACATAGAGGACACGTGCAATATCATCCTTGGTGTTTTCTGCTTGATAGTGGCAGAAGTTTTTGCCATCGGACTAAAATTGAAGGAAGAACAGGACTTAACCATTTAGCTTATGGGACGTATCGTTGTCAATTTGGATGTGGAAATGGCCAAACGGAAAATATCGTTGGGCGAACTGGCAGAAAGGGTTGGATTGACCCAGGCCAACCTAAGTATTCTGAAAACGGGCAAGGCCAAGGCGATTCGCTTTTCCACGCTTGAAGCCATCTGTCGAGAACTTGGTTGTCAGCCTGGTGATATCCTGGAATACCGGAACGAATGAAAAAGGGGAGTTGAAGAGGAGTTAAAAGGGAGTTAAAAAGGAGTTAAAGGGACATATGCTCCGATTAAAACAATCTCAATTAATCCATTGAGAATAAAGATTTTAGCGGATTACAAATCCTTATATTCGATACTGCGTTAAAAAGGAGTTATAGGGGAGTTAAAGGGGAGTTAAAGGGACATATGCTTACTTTTATAGGCTTTTTGAGGAAATCCCCATGCTAATTTAATCCACTATTCAAGCCTCATTTTCCCTTATATGCAAAGTGGGGTAAACAGATGATTTTAAATGTTACGGCAGGGGTCATTTTAAAGTGGCCCCTGCCGCCTGTTTTGAGGACCTACTTAATCAGAGGCCATAAAGTTATTCGTAATGCCTGATTCTCACATCAATCCCCTCCCCTTGGAGTTGCGACGGTAGGTTGGTGACATCGGTTTGGCCGTAGTGATATGGGAACACCACCTTGGGCTTGATAACCTTAGCCGCCCTTACCAACTGCTCCGTAGTCATTGTGAAAGGTTGGTTGCATGGAAGGAATGCGATGTCGATGTCTTTGATGTCAGCCATCTCGGGGATGTCCTCTGTGTCGCCAGCAATGTAAATGCGCAATCCGTCTATAGTGAGGATATAGCCATTGTCACGTTCCTTGGGATGGTACTGCTGTCTGCCTTCCGTCGTATTGTATGCAGGAACGGCCTCAACAATAATGTCATCGGCGACTTGCATCTTGTCCCCATTCTTCATCGCCTTACCTGAACCATACATTTCTGTACACCTTTGGTTCATGATCAACTGTGTACGCTCCGCCGTCAGCAACTTGATGGTTTGGGGGTCATAGTGGTCGCCATGCTCGTGGGTGACAAAGAGATAATCCGCCTTGGGCATCACGCTGTAGTCCACCGTCCTGTCGCGCAGTTTGGCACAAGGGTCGATTTCTATCTCCCTGCCGTCGTACTCGATGCGTATGCTTGCGTGCATCAGAGCATAGAACTTGACGGTTTTCCCGCTTTTGGTGTTGAACACATCAGTTTCATAATTTCCTTGACCATAGGCTGTAGCCAGTCCCACCATGGCCAATAAGCATGCAATAATCTTTTTCATTTTTGTCTATCATTAAAACGTGTGGTACAATCCTCCTTCATTTCCAAGCCTTATTCCACCTTTCATTATCAGGCTACAAAGATAGTAATTTTTTATAGGTTGTCCAACGCATTGTTCAATTTTTTCATCATCCCTAGCGGGTAAGGAGAACCTACAGAAGAAGCATACCTTCGTCCTGCTCGCCCACGAGCACTCTATGATAGTCCCATGCAACCCCAATTCGAAGTGATTCATTCAATTATTTACTCAACTGGCTTAAAATATCCGATTTTTTATCTAAATTTGCACCGAGATTGGACAACGTTTTTCTCATAAGAGCATAAATATAATAATCATACCAATAAAGCAAAGAACCAAAAAGACTATGAATTATCAGAAAGTATTTGAGACGATGGTAAGCGAGACGGCAAAGTATCTTACCAACAGCGGACTGAAGACCATGGTCCTCGGCATCTCCGGTGGCTTGGATTCCACCGTGACGGCTGCCATCTGTGCCGAAGTAGTGAAACAATACCCAGAACAGCAGTTAAAATTCATCGGCGTCAGCCTGCCTTGTTCATCGAACACGGTGGAGGAGAACGACTCTGCCAGCACAGCAATGAAGGCATTCTGCAATGAATACTGGGTGGAGAATTTGCAGGCCCAATATCTGTTGCTGAGGGCCACCTGCGAGCAGCGCTACGCCTCAACACGCATCTCTCAGGGCAACATCAAGGCCCGTCTGCGCATGATCTACCTCTACAACATCGCCTCGGTCACCAGCGGGTTGGTGATGGACACCGACAACTTGACAGAGCACAACCTGGGCTTCTGGACCATCCACGGTGACGTGGCTGACTACAATCCCATAGGTGGACTGTGGAAACACGAGGTCTATGAACTCTGCAAATATCTCTTCACGGAGCGTTATGCCGATGAGACCGACGTACGCCATCAAGCCTTGCGTGCAGCATATGGCATCATTCCCACCGATGGCAACGGTGTGGAAGCCGGTGGCGACATGGCTCAGATTGCTCCCGGCCACACCTACGAGGAGGTAGATGACATCCTTTGCACCTATTTGCAGAAGGGCAACGACGAGAAGGAAATGAAACGCTTGAACGATGCCTATGGCGCAGAAACCGTGGAGCGCGTCCTAACCCGCCACCACCGCTCAGCATTCAAGCGCAAGCGCATGCCAATCGTCATAGAGAGGTCGCTTTACGAGTAAGGGGAGTTGAAGGTTGAAGTTAAAGGGGAGTTAAAGATTGGAGTTAAAGGGGAGTTAAAGAGGAGTTAAAAAGGAGTTAAAGGGACGTATGTCCACTTCATCACCATTTTTGATTGCCATAGGGACTTACTTCCTGAATGTCTGCTTCTGTGATATATGTCCCGTGATACAGAGTAATTTTTGGAGGTGAACTTCACTGCTTTGACGATATCATTCGCCCCACCATCCAAGAAGCCCTGCTCTATTGCTTCACCACCACATCGAGGAATGTGATCTTTGTGGTTTCACGAACCCTGACGCTTGGCGAATATCGTCAGCATAAAAAGAGGCGGTGAAAACCGCCTCTTTTTATGTGAAGATGATTTGAATGTCATGAGTTGTATTCCTGCCACGACTTGATTTGGATGTCCTCCATCTTCATGGCGCAGAAGGCCTCGATGAATGCCTTTGCCAGACGCACGTTGGTCATCAGCGGGATGTTGTGGTCGATGGCGGCACGTCGGATGCGGTAGCCGTTGGTGAGTTCACGCTTGGTGTGGTTCTTGGGCACGTTGATGATGAGTTCTATCTTGTGTGCAGCAATGAGGTCCATCACGTTGTCGGGCAAGTCCTCGTCGGGCCACGACACGGCCTTTGCCGGCACGCCGTTGTCATTGAAGAACTTGGCAGTTCCCGCTGTACCGTAAATCTCATATCCGTTGCGCACCATCTCACGTGCAGGTTCCAACAAATCCACCTTTCCTTTTGCATCACCCGAAGAGATGAGTACGCTCTTCTCTGGCAGTTTGTAGCCAGTGGCAATCAAGGAGTTGAGCAGGGCCTCGTTGAGGTCTTCACCCAGGCATCCCACCTCGCCTGTACTGCTCATATCCACACCGAGCACGGGGTCGGCATTCTGCAAGCGAGCGAAAGAGAACTGCGACGCCTTGACACCGATGCGGTCGATGTCGAACTCGCTCTTCTCCGGCGTGGTGTAAGGAACATCGAGCATGATCTTGGTAGCTGTCTCGATGAAGTTGGTTTTTAGAATCTTGCTGACGAAGGGGAAGGAACGGCTGGCCCTGAGGTTGCACTCGATGACCTTCACCTCCCTGTTCTTCGCTAGGTATTGGATGTTGAACGGACCGCTGATATTGAGTTCCTTGGCTATCTTCCGTGAAATCTTCTTGATTTGACGGATGGTGGAGAAATAGACGTGCTGAGCAGGGAACACCATAGTGGCGTCGCCGGAGTGTACGCCGGCATATTCGATATGCTCGCTGATGGCGTATTCCACAATCTCACCCTTGTCGGCCACGGCGTCAAACTCAATCTCCTTTGTCTCAGTCATGAACTTCGACACGACGACGGGATACTCCTTCGACACCTCCGTTGCCATCTCCAGGAATCGTCCCAATTCCTCATAGTCGTAGCAGACATTCATCGCCGCTCCGGAGAGCACATAACTCGGACGGACGAGTACAGGGAATCCCACCTCCTTGACGAAGGCCTCGATGTCCTCGAGCGAGGTGAGCGCCCTCCATGCCGGTTGGTCGATGCCCAATTTGTCGAGCATGGCCGAGAACTTGTCCCTGTTTTCCGCCCTGTCGATATTCACCGGCGAGGTGCCGAGGATGGGCACGCCCTGACGGTAGAGTTTCATTGCCAGGTTGTTTGGGATTTGTCCACCTACCGAGACGACGACGCCCTTGGGCTGCTCCAAATCGATGACATCGAGCACCCTTTCCAAGGAAAGTTCATCGAAATAGAGTCGGTCGCACATGTCATAGTCGGTCGACACCGTTTCCGGGTTGTAGTTGATCATGATGCTCTTGTATCCCAACTTCCTTGCGGTGTTGATGGCGTTTACTGAGCACCAGTCAAACTCCACCGAAGAGCCGATACGGTAGGCACCCGAGCCCAAGACGATGACGCTCTTCTCGTTTTTGTAGTAATTGACGTCATGGAACTTGTAGTTGCCCGGTTTGGCGTTGTAATGGTATGTGAAATAGAGGTAGTTGGTGAGTTCAGGATGCTCGCTGGCCACGGTGTTGATTCGCTTCACGGAAGGTACGATGCCCTTTGCCTTGCGGTACTCCCTGACGGCGAGGTTCTCGTTGTACATATTGGAATCCTCTGGCTTGAGCACGAAGCGTGCAATTTGGAAGTCAGAGAAACCGGCAGCCTTCACCGTAACGAGGAAATCGTCGGGCACCTCTTCCATGCTGTTGTATTGCATGAGCTGGTGCTTGAGGTCGACGATTCTCTTGAGTCGCGAAATGAACCATTTGTCAATCTTTGTCAGTTCCTCGATGCGCTCCACGGTGTACCCCTCTTCCAAGGCCTGTGCGATGGCGAAGATGCGCAGGTCTGTCGGATTCTCCAAAGCATCGTCTAGGTTGTCGAACTTCGTGTGGTCGTTGCCCACGAAGCCGTGCATACCCTGCCCTATCATGCGGAGTCCTTTCTGAATCATCTCCTCGAAACTCCTTCCGATGGACATGATTTCTCCCACCGATTTCATCGATGAACCAATTTTTCGCGACACGCCGGCAAACTTGTTGAGGTCCCATCTTGGAATCTTGCAGATCATATAGTCAAGCTGTGGCGCCTCATAAGCAGAATTGGGAGTACCCATCTCACCGATTTGGTCGAGCGTATAGCCAAGAGCTATTTTGGCGGCCACGAAGGCGAGAGGATAACCTGTAGCCTTGCTGGCGAGGGCAGACGAGCGCGAGAGGCGTGCGTTGATTTCTATGATGCGATAGTCGTTAGTCTCAGCATTGAAAGCGAACTGTATGTTGCACTCGCCCACGATGTCGAGGTGCTTGACGCATTTGATGGACAACTCCTGAAGCATCTCCACCTGCTCCTGGGTCAGCGAACATGTAGGTGCCACGACGATACTCTCGCCTGTATGGATGCCCAGCGGGTCGAAATTCTCCATCGACGCCACGGTGAAGCACCGGTCGTTGGCGTCGCGGATGACCTCGAATTCTATCTCCTTCCATCCCTTGAGGCTTTCCTCGACGAGGATTTGCGGAGCGAAAGTGAAGGCACTCTCAGCAATCTCAATGAATTTCTTTTCGTCAGGACAGATGCCCGACCCCAGTCCTCCGAGGGCGTATGCGGAACGAATCATGATGGGGAATCCGATAGAATGAGCAGCGTTCAGCGCGTCTTCCATATTCTCCACGGCATGGCTCACGGGAACCTTGAGGTCCACCTCTCCCAGTTTCTTGACGAAGAGGTCGCGGTCTTCCGTGTTCATGATGGCCTCGACAGAAGTACCCAGCACTTTCACTCCATATTTGTCGAGCGTGCCATTAAGGTAGAGTTCCGTGCCACAGTTGAGTGCCGTCTGTCCGCCAAAAGCGAGAAGGATGCCGTCGGGGCGCTCCTTTTTGATGATTTCAGTGACGAACCACGGTGTGACAGGTTGGAAATACACTTTGTCTGCGATTCCCTCCGATGTCTGGATGGTGGCGATGTTGGGGTTGACGAGGACACTTGAGATACCCTCTTCCCTCAATGCTTTCAATGCTTGAGAACCAGAGTAGTCAAATTCACCAGCTTGTCCGATTTTCAGGGCCCCGCTGCCTAAGACGAGGACTTTTTTGAGATTTTCTTTCATTTGATATGATGACAAATTATCAGTTCTTCTGAAATTGACGGTGCAAAATTACACAAAAAAGATAAAAACGGTGTGATTATTGTCATTTTTTTAGCGTTAAAGGTTACATTATACCTTTTTCCGCCCTTTGTTCTGCTACTCCGTGTCAATTTTCACGATGTCAGGCCTGCAGTCAGGCGCTTCGGTAGTGATGACGATATTGTCCAACTTGACATTCCTTGCGTGCCTGACGAAGAAGCCTTTGGCGGGTAGCGTTCCCAGCATGGTGGCTTCCGGGTATTCCTTTTCCTTGTCGTCGGGCGGAATGGGAGCGTCGTCGATTCCCCCATCGTGATGGATGCGTATGTTTGAGACAACGACATCCTCCACGGGATGCCCCGCCATGCCCAGGATGGAACACCCTGTTGGGCCAGCGTTTCTAACACACACATTGTCGATTCTGACACCACGTATGGTACCCACATGGTCGATGATGTCGCCTTGCTTATAGGGTCGTGCACGGTTGCCGAGCCAGATGAAGATAGGCGCTTCCGTCCCTTCAGCCACGATGTCGCATACGCAGACATTCTCCATCACGCCGCCATCAGTGATTTCCAAAGAGAGGACCGACGTCCCTCTCCACTGCCCGAAGAATTTCTCTTTCTGGTCGTAGCTGGGTTTCACCACGATGCCAGAGATGGAGATGTTGCGGAACCCTCCGTTGGTCTCCGTTCCGAGTTTGATGGCGTTGCAGTGGCTGCTGACCACGCAGTCGCTGATGCGTATGTTCTCGCACAACCTTGGCGAAGTGCTCTTGAGCGTGATGCCATCGTCGTCGCTATCTGCAATCATCCCCCTGACCACCACCTCATGGCAGCCGTCGAGGTCGAGCGCGTCGTTGTTGAAGTTGTTACGGTTGAACACCTTGATACCGTCGATGGTGAGCCTGTCGCAAGCGAGGAAATGCTGCATCCAACATCCGGAGTTTCGCAAGGTGATGTCTCTAAGGATGATGTCGGTGCTCTGTATGAAGCGCAACAGGTGAGGCCTTGTGATGCCCTCGTCGTTCCAGGACATTTTCTCGAATCCCCTGCCCCTGCCATCGATGGTGCCTTGCCCATCGATGGTGACATGGTGTACGCTGTCGGCATAGATGAGTTGGATAGTGGTGGTTTGTGTGCGCAACGACACATAGTTGGATTTCACCGGGATGTAGTCTTCCAGGCGTGTGCTTCCATAGAGTGTGGCACCTTGTTCCAAGTGCAAGTTGACATTTGACTTGAGAAAGATGGTCCCGGTCTTGAAATTTCCCGCCGGCACGACCACCCTTCCTCCTCCGTTCTTGTTGCAAACGTCTATTGCCTGTTGGATGGCTTTAGTAGAAATGACGGTGGTGTCAGAAACAGCACCATGGTCAAGTATGTTGTAATCAGCAGCTTCGGTGCTTATGGCAAATGCCGTCGCCAACACCAAGAAAAGAAAAGATTTCATAAGGTTGTCTTTTGGTGTGCAAAGTTACTTATTTTTTTTGTAATTCAAGGAAAAAGCTTAATTTTGCATGGAAAACGTGAGGTATTGAACAACGAACCCACAATGATTTACATCAATGACGACATAGAAGGCTTTGATTTCGAGGCAGCGCTACCGCTCCTTTCCGACCAGCGTCGCAAGGAAGCGCTACGCTACACCTTTGAGTTGGGGCGTAAGTTGAATGCTGCCGCCTATCTTCTTTTACGCCAAGGACTAAAGGAGGAATACGGCATCACCGATGCTCCCGTGTTTGAGTTTGGCGAAAAAGGGAAGCCATTCTTATTGGGTAATAGCGACCTTCATTTCAACCTGAGCCATTGTCGCACAGCGGCGGTTTGCGCCCTCTCGCGCCACCCAGTAGGCATCGACGTGGAGCATATACGTCCCCTCCGCGAATCGGTGGTCCGCTACACGATGAATGATGCGGAAATCTCCCGCATCATGTCTGCCGAAAATCCTGATTTGGAGTTTGTCAAGCTATGGACCCAGAAAGAAGCGGTGCTGAAGCTGCGCGGCACAGGCATCACTGACGACATCAAGGAGGCTTTGTGTGGCGAGGAGCGCCCCCACACGGTGGTGAACCTTGAGAAAGGATATG
Source organism: uncultured Prevotellaceae bacterium (assembly GCA_902786665.1). GTDB lineage: Bacteria > Bacteroidota > Bacteroidia > Bacteroidales > Bacteroidaceae > Prevotella. The sequence goes on from CADADN010000048.1 coordinate 23,418, forward strand.
TGTTTTCCGTAACGGGAGGCGATGAGACCATGGTTTTCAAGAATGCAAACTTAGGAATATTCCAGTAACCTCGCATCTCTTGTCGATATGTTTCAGCCTCACTGCCCTCCCCTATTCTTTTGAATTTCTCTTCTTATAAGCTTCACTGTTCGGAAGCACGGCATCAAAATAGATTTTCGGAATCTCTTCGACTTTCAACCCGGCAGGAACCATCCCTGACGAGTTAATGACGGTACCGTCGCTGTATCTGGCCTCGAAAGTCCAACGTTGTCCGTCAAGCATCCGATACTTTGGAATATCGGGCAGTTCCCAATCGTTGAAGTCATAATTACCGTGCAGTTGGTATAAATGTTGCGAGATGATGGCCTCATGCATCATTTCGAGGTATTTCACATCCACTTTGAACTGTATGTCTTTATAAGAATAGGTGACCAGCGCAGAGTCGCCATCAACTCTCTCAATGGTGAAAGGCAGGTCTGGATTGTATCTCATGCCAGATGAGCCATAGCTCACCGAAATCAGTTCACCAGTAGGTTCCGTTCTTTGATCCGCCTCTCTTTCACTTGCCAAGATACGGCATTCCTTTTCATACAAATCATAGCGCAGTTCCTCTCTTTCTATCTGACTGACGATTTTATCATACGTTCCTGATTTCAAGATTTTGGGTCCCGCCCAGTCCCGATGCTCTTGTATGAATTTGTTTTCCTCATGACGCCTTTGGATGCTGTCGTCTTTGAGTTTTGCTGTTTGTTCGTCCCACTTGGCCAAGTCGTGGAGTTCATCAATACAAAGCTGGTCAAAGCTCATCAGTTTGGGAAGCGGTGCGCGCGACTTTGTTTGTGTGACCAGTCTCCTCAGTCTTTTCACCTCATCCTTGGGGTATGGTGTCTGGGCAGACGCCTCCCATCCCATCAGCATCACCATTGTCAGCAAAACCAATTTTCTCATCATATCATTACATTACGGGTAAGTATATAGCACTCTGTTGTTCACATCCACGTGTTCCACCTTGACATTCAAAGAGTTATTGAATATTTGCCCTGCAATCACCTTTTTCCATCGAGCCACTTCGTCAGTATTGGCATTTTTCAAGATGTCAACAGCCTCTTTTGAGCCCGATGTAAAACGGTGGCGCAACAAAACGAGGAGTGTGTTTCCCTCCTTCTTCACCTCCACATCACCATCCTTAAGATTGCGGTTGAAGAAATCGCCCAGTGCGAAGAGTTCAGGGTAGCTGTAGGTGGCTCCAGGGAAATACATCCTCCGCTCCCCTTTTCCCTTGAGGAGCAGGAATCGTTTTCCTTGTTCCTGATAAAATTTATAAGGAGTGGTGCAAGCATAAGGTTCCCCCAACAGAGCCAGTCCGTAACTCGACCGTGGCTGCACCTCGACGATGACGGTGGTGAATCCCAACTTCCTCACCAATGTTTTCATCATCACCTTTCCCAATTCCTCTGCCTTTCGGTAGCAACTGTCATACTCACAGCTCCTAAGCATGATAGCCTCCGCCCGTTTCTTGAACACGTCCATGGCCTCGTTGTTCCATGTCCCTTTCTCGATGGCCGTATGCTTCCCAGCTTCATCTATGGTATGACCTTTCTTGTTGAGCACCTCCACTGGTGGCAACGTGACCAAGACGGTGTCCTCTCCCAATCTTCTGAATGTCTGTTCGTCACATTTGGAAAGGTCGAATCCCAGGTTGAGCGTTGCCGGATAGATGACATACAGTTTGTCTTCCGTGTTGGAAAACAATCCTTTGCTGATGCGATGCTCGCAAACAAGGATTTCCTTGTGGAAGGAAGCCACCTTGAGTTGCTCCGTCTTGGAAATCTGGTTGATGGTAATCGGCCACACTTTGTAGTCAAGGTCGTTGGAACGCCGCAACATGAAATAGACGAATCCGGCGATAAGCAACAAGACGATTACAGTGGCTATGGTCAATGTCCTGTTCATGGCATACCCTCCACATCATTGATAAGCCTGACAAAATCGAATTCTTCATATACCGGCTTTGCCCTGAAGACAGGCTTGTAACCTAACGCCGAGATCAAGTTTCCCAACACTTGTTCGGCATGCTCTTGTGCCGGCTCCACCAGGTCCATTTGGGGCAATTCCCCCATGATTTTCATTTTCCCTTGCCTTGTGAGAAACTCCTTCTCCTTGGACGAGAAATTATCTCTCATGCCTGTGACATCGCTCACCACCTCATCCCAAAGGATTTCAGTACTCTCCAAATCAATGGTTGGGTCGGGCAATGTGACATACACCCTGTCGCCCTCCACTTCCATGTTTGGGATTTTAGAGAGGTCAATGCCCACCTTCACATGCGCCTTCACGGGTATGATGATGTCGCGCTTTCCGAAAAGCCCCTTCCATTCGTTGGTGCCATCCTTCCCATGGCCCTCCACCAAAACCTGCACCTCGGCTTCTACGGTATAAAGCATAGGTATGGCACTTATTTCGTTGCGTAGTTGCTTCTCTGAGACGCGCGATTGGCACGCCATAAGAGCAAGCAAGACGACAGGGATGAGGATTCTTCGCATATGATGGGAGGTAGGGGGAGTTTAAAGGGGAGTTAAAGGGGAGTTTAAGGGGAGTTAAAGGGGAGTTTAAGGGGAGTTTAAGGGGAGTTTAAGGGGAGTTAAAGGGGAGTTTAAGGGACATATGTTTACTATTACTGTTGGTTACTATTACTGTTGGTTGTATGTAACTTATTGTTCGATACGCAAGAGGCTTGTCAGGATGTTGCCATAGGTTTTGGGAGAATCCTTTTGGTCAGGTGTGCCATCATGACGGCCGCGAGGGCCGCCGTCTCCGTGCGAAGCCTGAAACTCCCCAGCGAGACAGAGACAAAGCCATGGTCGATGGCCGTTCGTACCTCGTCGATAGAAAAATCGCCTTCGGGTCCAATGAGTACGGTTACATGATCTGAAGGAAGGATGACCGTCGGAGTGTTCATATCGCAATGACGCGAAGTGTCGAGGTTGGCATCCACAGATGCCCCACCAAGGAGGCTGAAAAGGTCTTTCCTGGGTATCTCCTCATAGCAGTGAGCGATGCATTTGAAACCATCGATGGGTCTTTTCACGAAAGACTCGAAGTCCACCATATCATTGACGATGGGTTTCCAAGCCTTACGGCTCTGCTTCATAGCGGCCACCACGATTTTTTCTATTCTCTCCACCTTCACCACTTTCCGTTCAGAAAACCGGCAGGAGAGGAATGAGATTTCGTCAAAGCCTATTTCCGTGGCTTTCTCCACCATCCATTCCACTCGGTCGATGACCTTCGTGGGTGCCATGGCAACATGTATTCTTCCCTGCCATTCCCTTTGCCGGGGCAGCTTTTCCACGATTTCATAAGCACAATGCTTGTTGTCTGCCAATGTCACCCTCGCCCGATAGAAATGTCCCACACCGTCGATGAGGAACATCTCGTCGCCCGTTTGAAGGCGCAACACACGCAAGGCATGGACGGCTTCCTCCTGTGGCAGGCGGTCGGTTGTCTCAGCATCCGGGACATGGAAAAACCTCATCTCTTTCATAACGCCACGCCTTTGTCTCCCCTTCGTTTCAACTCGTCACGCAATTCCGACGCTTTCTCATAGTCCTCCTCTTCCAAAGCCTTGTCCAATGCCTTCTTAATCATCTCCTTGCTCAGGATATTGACCGGCACAGGCACGCCGAGTTCTCCCTCCTTGTAAGGTACACCTTGCCGCATGAGTAGTTTTTCCTCGATGAGTATGGGGATGTCGGAGACGAGAGACAGCAAGACGGCGTCGCTGGCCCTTATGGGGATTGCCTGAAGGATGTCGGGCATGTACAACAGCGTCTTGTATTGCCCGTCTACGAGGTCGTTGATAACTATTTGGTATCGCATGTCCAGGTTTCTCGTGATGACCTGCCACAACACCTCCGGCAACAGTTTCTCCCTGATTTCCACCTTCGACTGGCGCAAGCCAAGTTGAAACACCATGGCCTTGTCGGCGATGATGGAAAGTTGGCGGCTACCATCCTCATCGACGAGGATGATGAGCCCCACTTCCTTGGCCGACGTGATCTCAGCCACTTGTTTGAACACCAGCCTTACCAGACTCATCCCTTATTGTTCTTGTCAGGATTGAACACCAGTGCGAAGGCCACACCCACCACCAATGCGAAGGCTGCGAAGATGAACCAACAAGTCTTCCAGTCTCCTAGGAGATAGTCACCCTCCCATGAGCAGAATGAATTGATGATGGCTCCGGCCGCCAACGTGCCGATGGTTGCACCCACGCCGTTTGTCATCATCATGAACAACCCCTGCGCAGAAGCCTTGATGCTTGGTTCGCACTCCTGGTCGACAAAGATGCCACCGGAAACGTTGAAGAAGTCGAATGCCACACCATAAACCACACATGAGAGGATGAAGAAAACGACACCCGGCATAGTGGGACTGCCCACGCCGAAGAAGCCGAAACGGAACACCCATGCGAACATGGACATGAGCATAACGCCCTTGATACCAAACTTCTTAAGGCAGAAAGGAATCATCAAGATGCAGAGAGCCTCACTCATCTGTGAGATGGACGTCAGCAACGTGGCATTATTGGCAGCAAAGGAATTGGCGATTTCAGCGATTTCGCTCCCCTTGAAACTTGTAATGTACGGTCCGGCATAGCCGTTGGTGACCTGCAGGCACATGCCAAGGAGAGCGGAGAAGATGAAGAACAGCGCCATCTTCTTCGTCTTGAACAACTTGAAAGCGTTCAAGCCAAAAGCCTCCACCAACGATGTCTTTCCCTCCTTCTTGGACAACGGACATTCGGGCAGCGTGAAGCAATAGGCAAAAAGGACAAAACCAAGCAGCCCGGAAACAAAGAACTGCATATAGGTATACTGGAACTTAAATGCGTTTTCGCCCAAGGTGAACAGGAACGAGCCATCGTTCCAAACAGCACAGTTGACAAACCACATAGTGGCGATGAAGCCGACTGTCCCAAGCACACGAATGGGCGGGAAGTCCTTTACGGTGTCCATACCGTTGCGTGTCAAGATGGAGAATGCGGTGGTATTGGCCAGCGCGATGGTTGGCATGTAGAATGCGACACTCAACGTATAGAGCGTGATGAAAGTGGTCTTGTCGGGTGTGGGATTGTTCATACCCATCCACCAACATCCCAGCATGAATGCACCAGCGAGAAGATGGCAGATGCCCAACAACCGTTGCGGTTGAATGGATTTGTCGGCTACTATACCCATGAGCGTAGGCATGAAAATGGATACGATGCCTTGGATGGCATAAAACCATGGGATCAGGTCTCCCATTCCAGCCTTTCCAAGATAATTACCCATGCAAGTGAGATAAGCTCCCCAGACAGCGAATTCCAAGAAATTCATTACTGCCAAACGAAATTTGATGTTCATATAGTATGCTATTTGGTTATTTGATTCATTTAAGTCGCAAAGATGGAGCAAAGTTAAAGATTATTTAAGGAAAAAGCAAGTTTTTGTCATAAAAAATGTGTTCTTTCACATAGCTTTCATAAGAAGGGAAAGCAATATGGAAGAACACACCTTGATTTGAAGGCGCCTGGGCACCTACCTCATCGTCAATATCTGTGGCTCTCGAGGAACTTGAGTTGAGCTTCCAGCATCTCCAGTTTAGGCATCCTGAATCCTGCCTTTCTCGCCTCCTCGATGGGTCGCGAGTACAGGTAATGGATTTCCATGGGTCGGTGGAAGTCGTAGTCAAGTTTCATACTCGGCGAATAAGGTGTCATGGCCTTGGTGGTGGCAATCATCTTGTGTGCGAAGCTCTCGTCGATGTTTTTCACACCAAGGTGCTGCGCCGCCTCGATGACCTCCATCATTTGTTCGAAGATGAGTTGCTCAGTATCGGGGAAGGCGAGCAATTTATCGGTCTGAGTGTCGAGAGCGACAGTCATGCCGTTGAACGGCATGTTCCACACCGCCTTCTTCCACCTCGCCTCCTGGTATTCCACGAGATGCGCCTCCACTCCGGCTGCGGTGAAATCCTCAACCACCTGGGGCACCATCCCCTCTTCCTTGCAGGAGTAATTGCCGAAATTGATGCTTCCATAGCATTGGTGATCCACTCTTCCCGGCTCGGTCTTAGCCGAACAGATGAAGGCGAGCCCGGCAGCGATAGCCACACCCGGCATCTTCTGTTGAAGGTCATCCTCCAACCCTATGCCATTTTGGATGAGCACCACGAGAGAATCTTGATGTAGCAGTGGCTTGAGCAAACCTGGCAGCATGTGGTTGTTGACCGACTTGAGTCCCACAAGCACCACGTCGCACAAGGGCATATCCTCCACCTTCCCATAAACGTTGGGGTGGTCGAGATGGAAGGATCCGTCGCAGGAGTCCACCTGCAACCCATGTTGTTTTACAAACTCATAATCTCGATGCAAGAGGAAATGCACCTCCTTGCCCGCATGGGCAAGTTTTCCGCCGTAGTATCCTCCTATGGCACCTGTTCCAATGATTCCGTATCGCATATTCTACCTATTATTTTCCAAATAATCCATTCGCCCTAATTTCAGGAGTTAAAGGGGAGTTAAAGAGGAGTTAAAGGGGAGTTAAAGGAACAAATGTTCTGTTTTCCGCCCTTTGTAGCCATGAATGCAACCATGCATCTTCAAACCTTACTACACACCTCATTTTTCCTACTTGTGAAAGTCATGTGCATGTATTTGCAAAAGCCCCATCCTTTACGGACGGGGCGTTATGACTATCTGACGACCATCTTTTTGGTGGTACCGTCGTTTTTTCGTATTATGTATGTGCCTTTGGGCAGGTTTCTCACCTCGCTTTCGTCAACAGCTTCCTTCACTTTGACGCCATTGATGGAATAAACGGCAACAATGCCCGCCTTCTGATCAGTCCATTCATCTATCCTGTCCACCATTTGGCTTCCTCTCTTGTTGTTATTGTTAAAGAAGAATGAAATGTTTGCATTCTGCCTGTTGCGTTTGATTTCCGTGACCGGCTTGTGCATGAGTTTGGTGCCGTCGGTGTTGGTGTGGTAGACAGAAGCCTTTGGAGTTGATTTGTCAGTGAGGCTGTCGTTGCCGTTGTAGGGGTAGGCGTCATGTCCTCCATAAGTGGAGTTGCTGGCATGGAAGACGGTCATTCTCTGATGACTATTGCCATACCCGGTTGTATTCACGGAATTGCTTTCCCAAATGGCTTGGTTGTAGTCCACGTGGATGATGAGCAAGCCGTTTCCCGGCACGTAGGAGTCCCATTTCGTCTTGTTCCTATTTTCCAACAGGAAGTATTCGTTTCTATTGTTGTCGTTGTAGATGACGTATGCATTTCCTCTTTCGTTGAGTGGTTTTTGGTTGACCACCCATCTATCATAGGTAAGTTCATTGTATTTCAACCACCCGGCATACGCCCTTTCATAACTTGTGTAGCCAGCGGGCACCCATCCGATGCCCTGAGGACCGTTGTAACTCCCGCTGTCGAGGATGTCCCATTCCCCCATGCCGTAATTGCCGGCATAGCTGGTGTCGTAGAAGTCGGGGAGTCCGAGGCAGTGTGAGAACTCGTGGCATATGACCCCAAGCCCCATCTCCGTGTTGCCATAGTTTGCATATAGCTCGTTGCTGCAAGCATAAACATCTATCAATGCTTCGTCGAGTTGGAATTCTGCGGGGATTTTACTATTATAGTAAGCCGCATTGGACAAGGTCCACATGTGCGGCCAGATGGAGTTTGCCGGTCCCCCGGTGGCCTCGCCGTATCCGGCATAAAGCACAAACACTTCCTCCACCACTCCGTCACCATCCCAGTCGTAGTCGTTGAAATCAACGAGACTGTCGGCGAGTTGGCAACACTCCATGATCATTTCAGGAGCATTCCTGTCATCACCGTTGGCATTGCTTCCGTAATAAGAGAAATTTTTGGAGAGTTGCACGGGCCCCACGACATCGAAGGTGAGGTTGAACTTCCCATAACTTTGGTCGTAGTAATAGTCATGCACGCTTCCGATGGCTCCATATTTGCTATTGGTGTACCCCACCTTGTTGGCGATGTCGTTGTATCTTTCCCATGTCGCCTGCCCTCCGTCCTCGGCGGAGTAATCCCAAAACTTCTTATCCTTGAAGTTGGCAAGGATGATGAGTCCCTTCTTGTGTCCGAGGTAGTCGGGATGATCGCTCTCCCCTAACCTGTTCACTCTCCTCATCCCGTTCATGATGGAATTCGCCCTGATAGCTTCCATCTCATCGATGGTGTGAATGGCAGCGAGGTCCTCCGGTTGGCGTAATTGCTGCTCACGAGCCATCACTCCAGTAGACTTGACCATGTTTTCTTCACTCTTTGCGAAATAGAACACATCATCGACCTCGATGACAGGCACCTCGTCCCTTGTGACGTAATAGTGGAGCCTCTCATCTCCGATGAGCATGAGTTCAATGGATGTTCCGTCTGGTTGTATGAATGTGCGCCACACTCTTTTGGCAGGTATGGCCATGACTGCAACTGCCATAACAGTGAAGGCAGCAATAAGGAATAACTTGCGCATGCGTATAATTTTCGTGCAAAATTAGTGCAAAAGTATGTAAAATCAAAAAAAAGTAGCAAAAAAGATATTAATTAATGTAAGTAAATCACTATTTTTGCACTAATGTTGACATCTCCCCATATAAGCATCCTCATTCCGACCTACAACGATGTCTGTGTTGACTTGGTGAAATCCCTTCACCATCAAGCCGTTTCATTGCCAAATTTGTCATTTGAGGTGTTGGTGGGCGACGACGGGAGCACCGACATGGCAATGGTGTCGGCCAACCGCACCTTGGAAGCCCTTCCCCACTGTCGTGTCTTGCGCCGCGAGACGAACATCGGCCGTGCTGCCATCCGCAATTTCTTGGCTCGAGAGGCCCGGGGCGAGTGGCTTTTGTTTGCCGACAGCCATATGTCCGTGGTGCGCGACAATTACCTTTCCACCTACCTTTCCTGTCTGGGCGATGCTTTGCTGTATGGAGGTTATGCATTGCCAACGGAAGGGCCGCGTGGCAGTTTGCGATATCTTTACGAGCTTTCCTGCATCAAGGGTCAAGAAGTGGAGGTACGCTCCCGTGCTCCTCATGCCCGTTTTCACACCTGCAATTTCATAGTTCGCCGCGAGGTGATGCTTGCGCATCCTCTCGACGAACGTTTTCGTCGTTACGGCTATGAGGACGTGCTTTTCGGCAAGACCTTGGAAAGTGCAGGCGTAGACATCAAGCACGTCGACAACCCATTGGGATTCAATAGGTTTGAGCCAAATGAGCGTTTTATGAAAAAGACCGAGGAGGGTTTGCAGACACTTTATTCCTTTCGTGAGGAGTTGACAGACTATTCCCGTATGTTGGCCGTCTGCCGTCGTCTGAAAGCTCTTCATCTATCATGGCTTTTCCGAGGAATCCATCGCCTGGCGGGCACGCGCATCCGCCATCTTCTGACGGGCAACCACCCCTCAGTGTTTTGGTTCAAAGTCTATCGCCTGGGGTATTTTTTAGATTTGTACAGAAGAGGACAGGGGGAGATAGGAAGTTATAGGAAATCATAGGAAGTTTTAGGAAGTTATAGGAAATCATAGGAAGTTTTAGGAAAAATAGAAATGATTATCCGCATCTTTCCGATAACGCCCCGAAGGGGCAATAAGCCTCCAGCCCAGGGCAACGCCCTGGGAAATTGGGAAGGAGGCAATCGCCCTGACAGGGCGACTATGAACATCTTGACACCCAAGGCGTTGCCTTGGGCTATGTGCTTGCAGGCCTTTCAGGCCGCCCTTCGGATACAAGCGGATAATCTTTAAATAGAAAACTAGGAAGACTAGCCCCCTAGGAATAAAGCATCTTGAAAAAGGCCTCAATAGATGACGATGGTTTTCAACCAGTCGGAGAGAATGCCTGCGTATTGGTTTTGGGAGTCGGCGATGAGGACGATGACTTGTCCACCGTCGGCCAGTTTCGGCCCTAGACACATCCCCTCGTAGTTGGCAATGGAGAAGTCGAGCAATCCGATGGCAGTCATCCACTCGGCAACCAGTTTTTTGGGGAGAAAACCATCCTTGTTTTTCGGCCTTGCCTGTGAGGCCTGACGGCTTTGTCGGGGATTCACCTCATAAATCTTGCAGTTGACAAAAGCGCCCAATTTGGCCTGTGGTACAGCAAACTCCCTCTCCAACACTAGCAGTCGTCCATCGTCGAGAGCCGTCAACGCACTCACTCCCATGGCATAACGTTGCGGCTGCATTTCAGCCTCACATTCCGGTTCGTCCATCAGATACCAATAATGTGCCACCGGTTTCAGGTTGTCGTTGAACGCCTGCAACCGCAGTGCGTTTTTCACGCCGTTTGTAGCCGTGGCTCTCTCCCCATCACCGTTGAGAGTACTCTCGCTGGTGATCCAAAATCGTTGTGTGACAGCGTTGTAGGTGAGAGCCTCCAAGCCATAGGCTTTCGTGGTGCCTTGAAACACCTTTGGAATGGCCAGTTTCCGTCCTGTAAGTTTGCCATCCTTGGACAGTTCCACCACTTGGCTGCCATTCTCCCTTGTGATGAAAAAGGTGTTGGTTTTCTTGCGCCACGCGATGCCTTCGTTGTCTCGTCCCTGCCCATTGTTCCCTTTGAATCCCACTTTTTTTGCAGAAACGATGTCGCCTTTGGAATTGAGTTGGATATTGAAAAGGAAGAAGCCCTCATAGGTGGTGTTGTCCGACACCACGGCATAGCGGTTGTCGCCAAGCCATGTGATGCCGCTATAGCCTCCCGCCGGTATGTCTTTAGGGAAAGCATGCTGTTCATGCTCAACCACCTGTGCTCCAACCGGCAAGGACACGAGCCATATGGAAAGTAAGAGTTGTCTGAAAGCAAGTCTCATAAGAAGAAGATGTAATGAGAACCTAATGGATGACGACCTTGACTTTCGAAATGCGGTGCTCCTCAATGGCCATCACCTCGAAGGCGTATTTGCCAAAGGATATTTTGTCGCCTACCTTTGGGAAGTCGCCATTGAGTTCCAACAACAGTCCGGCAATGGTGTCGGCATCGCCCTCCACGTCGGCGAAATCGTCATCAATGTCGAGAGTCTTGTAGAAGTCGGAAAGGGAAGTCTTTCCTTCGAAAACATAGGTATTGTGGTTGATGCGGGTGTATTGCTTCTCTTCCTCGTCGTATTCGTCATGTATCTCACCCACAATTTCCTCAAGGATGTCCTCCAGGGTGACGAGTCCGCTCGTTCCGCCAAACTCATCCACGACGAAGGCGATGTGAACCTTGTTTTCCTGGAATTCCCTGAGCAGGTCGTCGATTTTCTTGGTTTCAGGGACGAAATATGGCGGCCGTATGAGACTCTGCCACCTGAACGAGGCTGTCTTTCCAATGTGCGGCAACAAGTCCTTGATATAGAGCACCCCCCTGATGTTGTCTACATTTCCTTGATAGACAGGGATGCGGCTGTAGTTGTTCTCCACAATGCACCCCAGCACCTTGTTGAAATCGTCTTTCATATTCAGATAGACGATATCCTGGCGTGGGGTCATGATATCCTTCGCTGTCTCGTCCCCGAAACGTATGATACCTTGCAACATGCGCTGTTCCTCCTTGATGTCATCCTTGTCGGTGAGTTCCAAGGCTTGCTCCAAGTCGTCCACGCTGAGCACATGCGACTCCTTCTGCACGATTTTCCCTGCCAAGGCGCCGCTGCTCATGAGAATGGTTTCCAAAGGCCAGAAGAGTCTTCTTAGAAACATGATGCCACCAGCCGACCTCCTGCAATATTTGAGGGGGTTCTGCCTTGCATACACCTTGGGCATGATTTCTCCGAAGAGCAGGAGGAGAAAGGTAAGGATGACGGTGATGCATATGAACTGCAGCCATAAAGCATTCCCGAAGTCAACCACGCTGGCAAAAACATAGTTGCACAACATGATGATTGTGACGTTGACAAGGTTGTTGGTGATAAGGATGGTGGCAAGCGTCCTCTCGCTGTCATCCCTGAGTCTCTGTATTTTCCTGTCGTTGTCGTCGCGCTCAGGGTCAAGTTCGTTGAGGTCGTTGGGTGAAAGGCTGAAGAATGCGATTTCAGATGCGCTGGCGAATCCGGAGAAGAAGAGCAGCAACACTGCAAGTGCTGCAGCAACCCACACGCCTAAAGTGGGGGCGTTGCAATGCACCTCCTTCAGTGTTTGTAATAAAACCGTCATGCTATCCACTTCGCTTTGGGTAAAAGGGGTCAGAACGGTGCCTCAGCGTTTTGACTGTCAGCCTTCGTTTTTTCCTCTGCTTCCGTCGGCTGTTGTGACTTTGGAGATAGCAGCTCCATGTTCTCCACCATGATTTCGGTCACAAATCTTCTCACCCCTTTCTGGTCGTCATAGGAACGATACCTGATGCGCCCCTCGACGAAGAGTTTGTCGCCTTTGTGAACATACCTTTCCGCAATTTTCGCCAGTCCACGCCACAACACGATGTTGTGCCAATCAGTACGCTCGGGTACGGACGTCCCGTTGGGTAGCGTGTAACCTCTCTCCGTGGTGGCCAAAGGGAAGGTGGCAACAGCCTGGTCGGCATCATAATACCTGATGTCGGGTTCCTTTCCCACATTGCCTATCAGCATGACCTTGTTCATGGTTTTTCCTCCTTTTAGATGTTTTTTCCTCCTTGATAAAAAAGAGTCTTGTTATTTCCACATACCAAGATACTTGAACTTGAAATTCTTCCCTTTTGCAGATGGGAACTGACTTCTTCCGTCAACACGCTCCCTGAGATGCTCCACGATGCGGTTGTAGCAATCGAGTCCGGAGACAGCCTTGCACCTGGCGACGAAATGAGTGTCGCGGTACTCATGCTTTCCCGTAGCAGCAATCATGACGACGCGCTTGAAGTCAAGCGAGCCTTCATACCATCCCCTCCGCTCTTCCGTGAGTCGGTTGGTAGCCACATTGGTGGCGGCCTTTCTGTCGTTTCCTTGCGTGGGCTGGGTGTTGGAACGCAGTGCCTTCTTCTGTTTGAAATCAAGCATGGTGGAAGCCTCAGTCTTGATGATGATGAAATAGACCCTTGGCCTCACCTTGTAACGTTTAGGATAATACACGTCGCTTTCCACGTATTCACGGACATCGGCCTCAATCTGGGGGTTCATCCCCACTTCCGGAATGGAACACAAGAAATCAATGGCCTCATCGGCATTGTATACCAATGTCTCCTTGTCAAAGTATCGAATGTATAAGTTCATTGATTGGGTTTTTCTTATCCTAAAAAAAGAGCGGTAAACGAGACTCGAACTCGCGACCCCGACCTTGGCAAGGTCGTGCTCTACCAACTGAGCTATTACCGCAACAAATAAAAATTATGGTGAAGAGGAGGAGACTCGAACTCCCACGTCACAATTGACACTACCCCCTCAAAGTAGCGCGTCTACCAATTCCGCCACCTCTCCATCATGTTATGTCTTGCATAAAAATTTGTGCCCAGAACAGGACTCGAACCTGCACGTATCTCTACACACGCACCTGAAACGTGCGCGTCTACCAATTCCGCCACCTGGGCTTGTGAGAATGATTCTCCTTGGCATTTATGCAAGACACGGAGCGGTAAACGAGACTCGAACTCGCGACCCCGACCTTGGCAAGGTCGTGCTCTACCAACTGAGCTATTACCGCATCAACCTTTAAAACAAGGTGCATTTCTCTAAATGCGGTTGCAAAGGTAATGCTTTTTTTTTAACCGACAAATTTTTCTCTTATTTTTTTTCCGATTTTTAGAAAATAGGAGGTTTTAGGAGGCTATTCGACGTTATAGGACGCTACAGGAGACCAAACAGGCTAATCCATACGGTCGCGGTAATCTTCGTATGAGTACTGCCGGAGCATCTCGATGCGTCCGTCGGTTCTCTGCAGTGCGATGCTTGGATGCGTGATGCCGTTGAACATGGTTGTTTTGACTGTGGTGTAATGCAACATATCTTCGAAAATGATTTCATCTCCCACCTGCAAGGCATGGTCGAAACGCCACGCCCCCATGAAATCACCAGCAAGACAGCTGTTGCCTCCGAGGCGATAGACATGGTCGCCCTCCCGCCCGTTGTCGGCCGCCTCAAGAGGGAGAGCCTCCGCCCCTCTCACCTCAGGCTGATAAGGCATTTCCAAGCAGTCGGGCATATGGCAGGTGAAGCTGACATTGAGGATGGCCGTCTTTATGCCATGGTCCTCCACGACATCCACTACAGCCGCTTTCAGGTATCCTGTCTGCCACGCGAAAGCGCTTCCCGGTTCAAGAATCACCTTCAGCCACGGGTAGCGTTGCCTGAAGTCCTTCATCATTCGTATGAGCCGCGGTATGTCATAGTCCTTGCGAGTCATAAGATGTCCCCCTCCGAAATTCATCCATTTGAGTTGGTCGAACCACGGTGAGAACCTGCGCTCGATATGCTCCAAGGTACGCTCAAAGACATCAGACCCGCTCTCACAGTGGCAATGGCAGTGGAATCCCTCCACGCCGTCGGGCAGCACCTTGGGCATGGCCTTGTCGCTCACGCCGAAACGCGTGCCAGGAGCGCAAGGGTTGTAAAGAGCCGTGCCCACCTCGCTGTATTCCGGGTTGACCCTCAGACCCAGGCTGATGTCCGGGCGGATGCCCCTGACCCTCCCAGCATAGCGCTCGTATTGGGAAAGAGAGTTGAAGGTGAGGTGGCTGGAACAACGTGCGATGTCGTCCACCTCCCCATCGGTGTATGCCGGTGAGAAAGTGTGCGCCGGCACTCCGAATTCCTCATAAGCAAGCCGCGCCTCAAAGAGCGAACTTGCCGTGGTGGCGTGGATGTATTCCTTGAAAATGGGAAAAGTCTTCCACAAGGCGTATGCCTTGAAGGCGAGAATCACCTCGACACCGGCTTCCTCGGCCACAGTTCGTATCAATGAGAGGTTGTCACGCAGCCGCGCCTCTTCTAGTATATATATAGGTGTGTCCATATCGTCTTTTTATGTTTTGTGGGCGAAGTTAATGAAAAATGCTCAGAAAAAGAACATCCGGGCAATATTTTAAGCAATTTTGCAACATTGTTGCGAAATCACCCCAAGTTAACATAAAAAAAAGAAATGTTTTTCTTTTGTTCTGCACTCAATTTTTCGTAACTTTGCAGCCGATTTCAAAAAATCATTTCTATCAAAATGGACTGGCTTATCAATCTTTTCACAGCCAACGACTCGGTAGCGCATGTGGTGCTGCTTTACGCCATCGTCATCGCAGTCGGCGTTTATTTGGGAAAAATAAAGGTTTTTGGCATCTCACTCGGTGTCACCTTTGTGTTGTTCGCCGGCATCGTGGCAGGCCACATCCATTTCACAGCCCCCGTCACCATCCTCAATTTCTGCCAGGACTTCGGCCTCATCCTCTTTGTCTTTATGATTGGCATGCAGGTAGGACCAGGCTTCTTCGAAAGTTTCAAGAAAGACGGTGTGACGCTCAACGGTCTCGCCACAGCCACCATCATTCTCAACGTGCTGGTGATGTTCGCTTGCTACTACATTTTCCTTGACACAAGCAACAAGCACAACCTGCCCATGATGATAGGCACGCTCTACGGCGCCGTGACCAACACCCCCGGTCTTGGTGCCGCCACGGAAGCCATCGGCACCGTCTTCCCAGAGGGCGACACCCCTCAAATCGCCTCTGGCTACGCTTGTGCCTATCCCCTCGGTGTCACAGGCATCATCCTTGCCACCATCGCAGTGAGATACATCTGCCACGTGCGCCTTGAAGACGAAGAGCAGAAGCTCTCCGAGGAGGAGGCGGAGAACCCACACGAGAAGCCCTATATGATGCACCTTCGCATAACCAATTCCTACCTTGCCGGGCGTACCCTTATGCAGATCAGCGAGTTTCTCAACCGCGACTTCGTCTGCTCCCGCTACCTTCACGACGGGCAGGTGAGCGTGCCCAACCGCAACACGGTGTTCGCCGTGGGCGACGAGGTGCTCATCGTGTGCGCCGAGGCAGACTCAGAGCCCATCAAGGTGTTCATAGGTCCTGAGATAGAGAAGGAATGGAACGAGGAGTTGGAGAAGCAGCCGATGGTGTCTCGTCGCATCGTGGTGACCAACCCCAAGATGAACGGCAAGACACTTGGCAAGATGCATTTCTCCAGCGTCTATGGCGTCAACGTCACCCGCATCACCCGCCATGGCATCGAACTCTTTGCCGGCCGCAACCACCATTTCCATGTTGGCGACCGCGTGTTGGTGGTAGGTCCCGAAGACAACGTGAACCGCGTGGCAGAGATGATGGGGAACACCGTGAAACGTCTCAATGCCCCCAACATCGCAACCATTTTCGTGGGCATCATGGTGGGCATCATCTTCGGAAGCCTCCCCATCGCCATCCCCGGCATGCCCGTGCCCATGAAACTCGGTCTCGCCGGCGGCCCCCTCATCATCGCCATTCTCATAGGGCGATTCGGTTACCGCGTCAAACTGGTGACCTACACCACGACAAGCGCCAACATGATGCTGCGAGAGATAGGACTTGTGCTATTCCTCGCCAGCGTCGGCATCAAGGCAGGCAATGGATTCTGGGACACCGTGGTCTCCGGCGACGGACTGAAATACGTCTACTCCGGGTTCCTCATCACCATCATACCCATCCTCATCATAGGCACCATCGCCAAGATAAGGTTCAAGTTCAACTATTTCATGGTGATGGGCATGCTCGCCGGCACATACACCGACCCACCCGCACTCGCCTATGCCAACCAGGTGTGCTCCCGCGAGGCTCCGGGCGTCGGCTATTCCACCGTTTATCCACTGAGCATGTTCCTACGCATCCTTTTCGCACAAATCCTCGTGATTTTCTTCTGCTCGTGACGATGGGAAAAAGCATCCAAAAGGTAAAACAAGAACTTAATACACTGATAGAATTCACTCAATGAAACGAAACTTACTACTGATGACCCTGCTTGCGGTCAGCCTCACGATGTCGGGCCAAGGAGCCAAGAACATCAAAATCAACGAGGTGATGACCGACAACACAAGCAGCATCGTGGACGAATACGGCAAGCACCTGCCCTGGATAGAGCTGGCCAACACGTCGTTCTCCACCATCAACGTGAGGGGCATGTACATCGCCACCGACAAGTCGGTGACCGACCCAAGCCTCACCGTACCTGAGCGTGTCTCAAAGATGAGCATCATCCCCAACAACGAGACCCGCACCAACCTTGGTGCACGCCAGCACCTCATCCTTTACCTCAACAGCAACCCCGCTGAAGGCTCCACCCACCTGGTCTCCACCATCAATGCCGGGCAACCCGTATGGATTGGCTTGTATGAAGGCAACGGCGTTGACCTGGTGGACTCTGTCACCATCCCACCGATGGAACCCAATCAAAGTTACGCCCGCCAAAAGGATGGCAGCGACGATTGGAAGGTCAAACCCGTTGACTCCGTCACCCCCGGCATCGAGAACTTCATCCAGGTGACAGAGAGCAAGGTGGCTCAAATCAAGCGCGACGACCCCCACGGTTTCGGCATCACCCTGCTGTCGATGGGCATCGTGTTCATCTGCCTCGCCCTCCTTTGCATCTTCTTCACCCTCTTCGGCAAGTTCATGAAAAACCAGCAGGAAAAGAACTATTCCAGTGAGAAAGCCGCACACAAGGAACGCATCTCCGCCGTGAGCGATGACGAGGACGAGCGAGCCTTCCCACGCATGGTGGTGAAAAACGCCAATGGCGAGGACAACGACGTATACGTGGCTGTCATCTCCATGGCATTGAAAGAGCATTTCGACAACAGCCACGACCATGAGAGCGGCATCATCACCATCCTGCCGAGAGAGAACACCAAATGGACCAGAACATAACCTAAAAAAAGCAACAACAATGAGCAAGTACCAATATAAAGTAAACGGTGTGGACTACACCGTAGAGATAGAAGAGATAGAAGGCAAGACAGCCAAAGTGACCGTCAATGGCAAGCCCTTCGAAGTGGAGCTGCCAGAGCCCGTCAAGACCCCCAGCCGTCCGAAGAAGGTGGAAGCCCCTGCCCCTGCAGCACCCGCAGTTCCCGCATCCAACCAAGAACGTGCCAAGAAACCCAAGGCAGCCGCTGGAACAGGCACGAAAGTGCTGGCACCACTCCCCGGCACCATCACCGACGTGAAGGTAAACGTGGGCGACACCGTGAAAACAGGCGACACCGTGGTCATCCTGGAAGCGATGAAGATGCAAAACAACATTGAGGCCGAATGCGATGGAACCATCACTTCAATATTAGTATCACGTGGCGACACCGTGATGGAAGGCGCCGCCCTCGTAACGATAGGATAAGGCCATGGGATTCACAGAATTTGTCACCTCGAAGTTTTTCGACTTCCTCAGCTACACAGGTTTCGCCAACGCGACGATTCCCAACTTGGTCATGATCATCGTGGGCAGCATCTTCATCTGGCTTGCCATCAAGAAGGATTTCGAGCCACTGCTCCTCGTACCCATCGGCTTGGGCATCATCCTGGGCAACATCCCCTTCCGCGCCGACGCCGGTTTGGAAATCGGCCTATATGAGGACAACTCCGTTCTCAACATCTTCTACCAAGGCGTCCGCCAAGGATGGTATCCACCCTTGGTGTTCCTAGGCATCGGCGCCATGACCGACTTCTCCTCACTCATCAGCAATCCCAAACTGGTGCTCATCGGAGCAGCGGCACAATTCGGCATCTTCGGTGCCTACATGGTAGCCCTCGCCCTCGGTTTCGAGCCCAACCAGTCGGCAGGCATCGCCATCATCGGTGGCGCCGATGGTCCTACGGCCATCTTCCTATCCTCCAAGCTATGCCCCAACCTGATGGGAGCCATCGCAGTGTGCGCCTACTCCTACATGGCCCTCGTGCCGGTGATTCAGCCGCCTCTCATGCGTCTGCTCACCACCAAGAAGGAGCGTGTCATACACATGAAGCCCTCACGCCACGTCAGCCAGACCGAGCGCATCCTCTTCCCCATCATCGGACTCCTGCTCACCACGTTCCTCGTACCTTCCGGCCTCCCGCTCTTAGGCATGCTGTTCTTCGGCAACCTGCTCAAGGAGAGCGGCAAGACCACGCGCCTGGCTAAAACGGCAGGCAGCGCACTCAACGACGTGGTGGTGGTGCTCCTCGGACTCACCGTGGGATGCTCCACGCAAGCCAGCGAATTCCTCACCTTGAACACCATCAAAATCTTCTTCCTCGGCGCCATGGCCTTCATCATCGCCAGTGCCAGCGGCGTGCTGTTCGTCAAGCTGATGAACCTCTTCCTTCCCGCCGACAAGAAGATCAACCCCCTCATCGGCAACGCCGGCGTGAGTGCCGTTCCAATGAGCGCACGCATCTCCAACAACCTCGGTCTTGAATACGACCGACACAACTTCCTGCTGATGCACGCCATGGGTCCCAATGTTGCGGGCGTGATAGGCTCCGCCGTGGCAGCGGGTACTCTCCTTGGCTTCTTCTCGTGACAAGAGAAGGAGGCGGGAGAATCTGAGTAATCGGAATCATCGGAGGAATCAGAGTAATCTGAGGAATCGGAGTAATCTGAGGAATCGGAGTAATCGGAACGATTTGAAGAAAGGGCTGGTTTCTATCGAAGCCAGCCCTTTCAATTGATGCATGTTTGTTTTTAAAGGCCTTTTACATTTTTTTTGTGCATATTATTGTAGGTATGATGGATTTTTCCTATATTTGCAGATGGAAATCGGTGATAGCCGTCATCCTCTGTCAAGAATCTTAACAATAGATGAAACTTGCCATTATGACCCGCCCCACATTCTTTGTGGAGGAAGACAAGATTTTAGAGGCCCTTTTCGAAGAGGGATTGGACAACTTGCACATCTACAAGCCATTGTCCTCCCCTGTCTACGTGGAGCGCCTTCTCTCGCTGTTGCCAGAGAACACTCACCGTCGCATCACCGTCCACGACCATTTCTATCTTAAGGAGGAGTTCGGTCTCGCCGGCATCCATCTCGATGATGCCTTAGCAGAACGCCCCGCCGGCTACCGTGGCAACTTCAGCCGCTCATGCAGCGACCTGACGCTGCTGAAAGAAGCGAAGCGGAAGGCCCGCTACGTATTCCTAAGCAACATCTTCGACAGCCTCTCCGACCCCGCCAGGCGCGCCACCTTCACCATGACAGAATTGCAGGCAGCCTCCCGTCAAGGGCTCATCGACAAGCACGTCTACGCCTTGAGTGGCATGTCACTCGACACCATCCATGCCGCCCGCGACCTAGGATTCGGCGGTGTCGTCATCTGCGGCGACCTCTGGAACCGCTTCAACATCCACAACGAGACCGACTACCGCAACATCATCAACCACTTCGAGAAACTACGCACAGCGATAGGATAACCCACAACCAAACATAAATAAAAGAACAATGAAAGAGCAAAACGACTTCCTGGTTTTCTCAGGCACCAAGACGAGATACCTCGCCGAGAAGATTTGCCAAAGTCTGGGCTGCCCACTTGGCAACCTGCAAATCACCCGGTTCTCCGATGGTGAGTTCTCCGTCTCCTACGAACAGTCCATCCGCGGGAGAGACGTGTTCCTTGTACAGAGCACCTTCCCCAATTCCGACAACTTCATGGAGCTGCTCTTGATGATCGACGCAGCCAAACGTGCCTCCGCACGCACCATCAACGCTGTCATGCCCTATTTCGGATGGGCACGACAGGACCGCAAGGACAAGCCACGCGTGAGCATCGGCGCCAAACTTGTCGCCGACATCCTGATGGTGGCCGGCGTGCACCGCGTCATCACCATGGACCTCCACGCCGACCAAATCCAAGGTTTCTTCGACGTGCCGGTCGACCACCTCTACGCCTCCGGCGTCCTCCTGCCCTACTTGCAGTCACTGAAACTCGACAACATGGTCATCGCCTCGCCCGATGTTGGCGGCTCGAAGCGTGCCAACACCTACGCCAAATACCTCGGCGTCCCCCTCGTGCTTTGCAACAAGACTCGCGCCCGCGCCAATGTGGTGGCCACCATGCAGATCATCGGCGAGGTGAAGGACAAGAACGTCGTCATCGTCGACGACATCGTCGACACAGCAGGCACCATCACCAAGGCCGCCGACCTGATGAAGAGCGCCGGAGCCACCAGCGTGAGAGCCTGCGCCTCACACTGCGTGATGAGCGGCAACGCCAATGAAAACGTGATGAACTCCGCCCTGGAGGAGATAGTCTTCACCGACTCCATCCCCTACACCAACCGCTGTCCCAAGGTGAAGCAAATCTCAGTCGCCGATATGTTCGCCGAAACCATCCGCCGTGTCATCACCAATCAAAGCATCAGCTCACAATATCTCGTATAAGACCTTTAAAAAGCGATAATACCCATTAGACAAGAAGCCTCATGAGACCTCATGCCTCTGTTGCATTGCTCATCCTCGCACTGCTCACTCTCGCCTCGTGTCACAAGTCGTTAGAATACCAGATTCACGGCACGCTTGACAACCTGCCACAAATCAAGGAGCTTTACCTCATCAGTGATATGGAAAATGGTATTCCTTTCGACACCATCAAGGTGAAAGGCAATAAATTCGACTATACCGGCACGGCCGACAGCATCACCATCTGCTTTATAGGCAATCTCAACGACTCCGTCACGCTCATGCCGTTTTTTTTAGAGGAAGGTGCCATCCATTTAGTCATATCAAAAGACCAGCATAAATGCGAAGTCTCTGGGACGCCCTTGAACAACGAATGGCAAAAACTCAACGCAGAAGGTTATAAATATATGGATGAAGCTCTTGGTTTCATAGCCAACCTCAACGAGAATTCATCCAAAGAGGACAGTTTGGCAGCACATGAAAAAGCGTTGGTACCTATTGGCAAACTGGCCTCCCTCTACTACCAAACGGCAGAAAAGAACATCGACAACGAATTAGGCTATTTCCTCGTCGTCACCCCCGCCTATTTGGATGAAAACCAAGTCATGACCCTCATCAACAAGATGCCGAAGTCCATGCGGGCGCGCCCACCCATCAAGGATATGGAAGCATTCATCAGAGACCAATCCATGGGACTCAACGAAATGGAAGACATAATGGGCGACGACATCGCTGTCATGCCCGACTTCTCCGCCCCCGACCTTGACGGCAAGATGGTGTCGGCGATGGACGTGGTGAAGCAAAATGAACTGACCATCATCGACTTCTGGGCCAGTTGGTGCGGTCCCTGCATGCAAGAGATGCCCCACATGGTGCAACTCTACAAACTCTACCATCCCAAAGGCCTTGGCATCCTCGGCGTATCACTCGACACCGACGCTGAGAAATGGAAGAATGCCGTGAAGCAAACGGGTGCCACGTGGACACACATCAGCGAGTTGAAGAAGAACAGCGAGATAGCCGGCAGGTTCGGCATCGACGCCATCCCTTTCACCCTCATCGTAGACAAGGAGGGCAACGTGGTTGCCTCAGGGCTCATCGGCACCGAACTGGAGGATTTTCTCCACCAAAATTTGGAAGAATGACCTCCAAATCACAAAAAATGTGACATTTTGCATCGTATTTGAGAATTTTTGCGTAATTTTGCAAGTACGGAGCAAGAGAAGGCCGCCTATTCAGCCGGCCACTGCTCCCACCAAGAAAAGACATGGAATATTCACCTTATTTGCACCCGGAACTGGAGACGATGCCCCAAGAGGAGCTTCGCCAGTTGCAGTTGGACCGTCTCAAAGCGACTGTCAAGCACTGCATGAACTCACCTTTCTACCAAGAGAAATTCGCCGAGTTGGGCATCACCCCCGACGACATCCAGACCTTGGACGACATCCACAAACTTCCTTTCACCACGAAAGACGACCTGAGAGAGCACTACCCTTTCGGCCTGGCTTGCGTGCCCTTGCGTGACTGCACACGCCTGCACTCCTCCAGCGGCACCACCGGCAACCCCACCGTCGTGCTGCACACACAGAAAGACATCGACGAGTGGGCGAAAGCCGTAGCCCGCTGCCTCTGGATGGTGGGAAGCCGCCCTGAGGACGTGTTCCAGAACTCCGCCGGCTATGGCATGTTCACCGCCGGTCTGGGCTTCCAATACGGAGCGGAGAAAGTGGGCATGCTCACCGTCCCCGCCGCCGCGGGCAACACCACGCGCCAGATCAAGTTCATCAAGGACTTCGGCACTACCGTTCTTCACGCCATCCCCAGCTACGCCTCTCGCATCTACGAGGTGATGCGCGAAGAAGGCGTCGACCCACGCCGCGACACCAAGTTGCGCGTGTTGTGCATCGGCGCAGAGCCGCACAGCGAGGAGCAACGCAAGCGCATAGAGGACAACCTTGGCGTGAAAGCCTACAACTCCTATGGCATCTCCGAGATGATGGGTCCCGGCGTAGCCTTCGAATGCCCGGAACAGAACGGCATACACATCTGGGAGGATTATTTCATCGTGGAAATCATCGACCCCGTCACCCTCGAGCCAGTTCCCGACGGACAATTGGGCGAACTGGTCATCACCACCATCAACCGTGAGGCGATGCCGCTGCTGCGCTACCGCACACGCGACCTCACGAGCATCATCGGCAGCACATGCCCCTGCGGACGCACCCACAAGCGGTTGTCGAGACTGCAAGGACGCAGCGACGACATGATGATTCTCAAGGGCGTGAACATCTTCCCCATCCAAATAGAAAAGATTCTCTTGAAATTCAAGGAATTAAGCACCGACTACCTCATCACGCTCGAAACGGTGAACGGCAACGACACCATGACCGTGGAAGTGGAGCTTCGTGAGTTGTTTACCGACGACTACCAGCGTCTGCAACGCTTGACGAAGGAAATCACCCGCCTGCTCAAAGATGAGATACTCGTCACTCCGAAAGTGAAACTGCTCCCCAAGGGCGGCATCCACGCCTCCGACGAAGGTAAGGCCGTCAGGGTGAAAGACCTGCGCAAACTGTTCTAACCAACACCTTCATACCATGACCATTCATCAATTATCCATATTCATTGAGAACAAGGCCGGGTCGCTCGTAAAAGTGCTCGACCTCTTCCGACGCTTCGGCATTCAAATCATCGCGTCCACCATTCCCGACACCGCGGAAAACGGCATCTACCGCGTCATTTGCAGCGAACCCCTCCGCGCCTTCGAGGGACTGAAGAAGGCAGGAATCCCTGTCGCCCTCTCCGACGTCTTCGCCCTGGAGCTCGACGACCAGCCCGGAAGGGCTGCCGACGCCGTGGAGGTGCTCAGCAACGCCGGCATAGGCCTCACCTACATGTATAGCTTCCTTCTCAGGGGAAAGGGCATCCTCGTCTTCCGCACCGACAACCCGGAAAAGGCAAGAGAGACCATCATTCTCAGCGGCCTCAATTTCATCGCAGAGAAAGACCTTTCCCTCTGGGCAGGTGTGAAATAAGGTTAGCGTCTGAAAGCTGGATTCAAAGGGCTCAATGCATTCAAAGAAGAGCCCTAATAGTCCGTAGACATTCCATAAAACTTTGGATAAAAAAGGTGTCTACGGAGTTGAGGAGTAAGAGGAAAATGTGCCTAAAGCACATAGGAACTCCCAAACTCCTTGACTCCGTAGACAATTTTTTCTGCGATGACTAATTATAAGGATGTTGAGTCGACTTTAAGTGGATTCCACTATTCTTTCTTCAAATCTATGCTCCCGCTGCCTACTTTTGAACTTTCCAGATCCTGGTGCTTCAGTTTTCCTGTGATGGAGCCGGAGCCATTGACATTCGCCTTGACCTTGTTTGCAGAACCGTCGACGGAGATGTCGCCACTGCCGTTGATGTTGGCGTCTAACATTTCCCTTACCAAAAAGTCAGGTATGCGTATGGAGCCGGAACCATTGATAGACAACACAGCCGCTTGAGACACCACCTTTTCCGCCTGTACGTTACCGCTCCCATTGACCTCCATTTGCACATCCTTGCATTCGATGCCTTTGATGGTGATGTCGCCACTACCTGAGGCAACCACGTCGAAGCGTCCCTCATTGTCGCTGACAGAGTCACACAAGAACTGACCACTGCCATTCTGATGAAGGGCTGAGATGCGCGGAGCATACACCAACACTTTCAACCAAAGGTCATGGTAGGTACCAGGCTTCATCCCCAAGACCAATTTCCCATTTCGGATTTCTGTTTTCAGACTGTCCACCAAGGTGGTATCGCCAAGGACGACCACTTTGTATTCTTCCGAACGGCAATAATCGACAGACAAGGGAGTGTTGTTTTCAATGGCAGAAAACTCATTCAAGGTCATCTTGCACGACGGTGCGTCATCAAACCCTTTGGAGGAGAGAGAAACGACATTCACCCCATTGTCATTGATATTGACCTTAAAGATACAACTTGACATCAATGCGACAACAACGATGACGAAAGGTAATATAATCGATGTTTTTTTCATAATGAACAGTTGTTTTCTAAAAGATTCGCAATGAAACATAAGAACCCATCACACCAACATAGATGGTGGATGCCACTTCTTTTGATTTTCTATTTACCTTTTAATGCATTCAATCGTTTCCTGGCTTCCTCATATCCTTTTGCAGCCGCCTTTTCATACCAGAACCTGGCAGACGACAGGTCTCTTTGCAAGCCACGACCGTTTTCATACATCAATCCGAGGTTATACTGCGCAAAAGCATTGCCTTGCTCAGCAGCCATGCGATACCATTTCACAGCCTCAGAGTCGTTTTTAGGTACCCCCCGACCGTTGCCAAACATCCATCCAAGGTTGACCTGGCCTTTGGCATTCCCCTTTTCAGCCGCCTTACGATACCATTTCATCGCCTCTTCGAAGTTCTGAGGCACGCCTTGCCCATACTCATATCTTAATCCAAGGGCGTTTTGGGCATCGGCATATTCCTGTTCAGCCGCCATTCGGAACCATCTTACGGATTCCACATAGTCCTTAGGCACACCATGTCCGTCACGATACATGGTCCCAAGTGCATACTGGCCATAAACATCCCTTTGCTCTGCCGCCTTGCGATACCATTTCACAGCTTCATTGTAGTTCTGAGCCACCCCCATGCCTTTCTCGTACATTTTTCCAAGATGACACTGCGAGGCGGTATCGCCCCTTTCTGCTGCCTTGCGGAACCATTTCAGGGCTTCGGCATGGTTTTGAGCCACCCCCCGTCCATCCAAGAACATCTTACCGAGATAACTCTGTGCTTTCAGGTTACCCTGTTCGGCAGCCTTGTGAAACCATTTCGCCGCCTCGACATAGTCAAGAGACACACCTTGACCGTTGAAATACTTCAAGGCAAGGTTGCTCTGTGCTCCAGCGTTTCCTTGTTCTGCAGCCTTGCGATACCATTTCTCAGATTCGACAAAGCTTTGAGGCACACCTTGTCCACATTCGTACATCGCACCAAGGCTGAACTGTGCACCAACATTCCCGTGTTCTGCCGCCATGGTATACCATTTTGCTGCATCGGTAAAGCTCTGAGCCACACCTTGACCGAAATCATACATCAATCCAAGGGTGAACTGCGCATCAGCATTTCCTTGTTCCGCCCCCTTGCGAAACCAAGCGAAGGCCTTGGCGTAATCCTTAGGCACGCCATAGCCATAATAGTACTTTTGTCCATAGTCAAAACATGCTGCAGCATCTTCTAGATTCGCCCCTTGTGATTTCCAATTCTCTTCCTTACGTTGACCTTTCCCCCTTACGAAATCATTGGCCACAGTTTTCTTCCCCACCTCATTTTCATATTGTGCTATGGCGGCGACGAAATCCTTCACCGTTTTATAGCGAGCTTTCACCACCGGTGCCATGGCCTTGACGATGCAAGCGGTGAGTCCATCGCCGACGCCGCATTCCGTCAAATCATCCAAAGGAAATCCATCGTTGAGAATGACGGAGGAATCGGGAGGGCACTTCCCTGTGAGCATGTTGAAAAGGGTGGCACCGAAGGCATACACATCCATCCCTATGGGGAAATCCCTGGCATCCCTGTACAGGAGTTGTTCAACGGGTGCGAATCCAGGCGTCCCCCCTCCCACCGTGGTGCTCGATTCCGGGTTTCCGTTACTGTCATACTGCTTGGAGAGTCCGAAGTCAATCAAGACAGGATGGTTTTCCTCACGCATCATAACATTGCCAGGTTTGAGGTCAAGGTGCAGCATACGCTTCCCATGCATGAAGGATAGTGCCTCGCCTATCTGTTTTGCTATCGAAATCGCCTCCTTGGTGGTGAGTCTTCCTTTTTTTTCGATGTAGTCTCTCAAGCTGCCACCATCGAGGAACTCCATGACAAAATAGACGGTGTTGTTGGCCTCGAAGGATTCAATCACCTTGATGATATTGGGATGCTGGAGTCTGCTAAGGCTGAGGGCCTCTCTGCTGAACTTCTTCTTGTAATTGTCGTAGACGCCCCCCTTGCTGCCGCAAGTCACAGTAGAGCCATCCCTGCCGCGGCCGTTGATGTCGCGCATGAAGAATTCCTTGACGGCGACCTTCACTTCTGTGTCGATGGAGCCCAACTCCCCGACCATCTGCACCGTTGCAAGATATGTGATGCCAAATCCGCCCTGTCCCAGCCTCTTAACAATCTTGTATTTGTAAGCCCTCCCGTGGAGGATGGTATTTTGTGATAATTCGTACATGGTATGAGTTTAAGATGTGTTGCAACCTCTTGTAGCTAAAACATGGCAAAAGTAGTAAAAAAAAACCTAAAACCCGAAGGAAGGAAAGGTTTTTTGATAGTAGATGTTGTCATATCAAAAAATATGTCTATATTTGCATTTCAAAAGTGCCATGAAAATTTTTTATGGTTCCCAAACCTCGATAGACATGAAGAACAAGACATTGACGAAAATAGCCCTGCGCTACCGCGCCGTATTCCTCGACATCCGCCGCGAGGACATCGACATGCAATCCGAGGCCAGCATGCCTGCGATGGCATTCCTCGCCCGCTTGAAAGAGAATGGTTTCTGTGTCAGTGAGGAACTGCTCCATGCGTTGAACGCCGTTTCCATCGACCATCTGGCAGACATCACATCATGCATCAACGACGTGATGGGTGTGAATCTCAACTGGGCCCCGCTGGTGAAAGGATGGCAAGTGCCAACAGGAGAAACGATTGTCGACCATATCGTCACAATGTTAGCCAACATCTTCGGCGAGGAAGCAGGGTTCAAGGGCACCACCCTTCCCTGCGGCCATCTCATCCCCGAGGGCACGTTCCCCATCGAGCGTTACAACGGCTGTCCCTTCTGCGGAAAGCCCTTCAAGACCGCCAATTATGTCTATAAGGGCCAGGCCAGCAAGTTGAAGGAACTGCGTCTGTTCACCCTTGAGGACATGCAGAATATCTTCACATCCCTTCTCACCTCCGCCACGCCGCTCGACGGCACCCAGAAGGACTCGCTGGCACAACTGCTCCGCGAGTTGCCATTGCCCGACCAAGTGGAAGTCACGATGAAGGAAACCGCCATGCTCGTCATCAAATTGTTGGTGGAGCAAGGCAAGGCCGAGGAGGCGACGAAACTTCTAAAGACCCCCACCGACATCTTACGCTACCTTTGGTATGAGAAAACCGGCCATTTGCAGATTATCGAGCCAAAGACACTTGTAGCCCATGCCAAGAAGTTATACTCACACATGTGGGGACCTTTAGACCAAAGCATGGATGCAGGAGAAAGCATGAAGAAGAACCTGCTTCTGAAATACGACCGCAGCACCTGCCTTCGCGTGGCACGGTGGTTGAACGCCCTTCCCATGTCTGCCCGTCAGGCCGCGGAGGACATGAATCCGAAGCGTGGCATGTGGGTGCGCATCATCCGCGCCCTAAGGTTGGGCGAATATTCCCGTAAGAATGGCTTCAACCACCTTGCCCAACTTCTCGACGTGTTCTACAAGCAAGACTATGACACTTGGCAGGGACGTGTGGCCCAAGCAGAGGACCCCTCGAAGGTGCTGTCCATCCTTCAAGAACGTCCAGGAGCCTTCTCCCGTTGTCTGTTTTCCTCGATGCTCCGTCTCGGCAGCGACAAGGTTCTTGCCGCCTTCGAGGAAGTTGCCGACAAATTACCCGCCCGCCTGCTGCTTTCCCTCGGCAATGCAGCAGAAGCCTATTTCGACCCCAAAGAGACACGCCTCGCCCGTCCCATCACCGGTGTGACCCATCAGCTCGAAGCCCACAAGTTGTTGGCTCTTTACAGTGACGAAGAGCGCAAGGAAATGGTGGAAGGCGTCATCAACCTCTATCAGAAATCGATGGCAAGACGGTTTGCCGCCGTCAAGACAGAAGCCAAGACTATCTTCATCGATCCGTCTCTGTATCACATCCCTGTCAGCGTGGGCGACCGCTCCGCCACCATCCAGGATGCGTCGTGCGCCCTGACAGGCATCCGTTTCCCCGTGGAAGGCGATGCCGTTCGCCTCTTCATGCAATGGGGCAAGGGCTTGCACGCGCAGCATCTCGACATGGACTTGAGTTGCCGCATCTCCCTTGCAAATGGCGGTATGGAAGAATGTGCCTACTACCATCTGACCTGCGTGGGTGCCAAGCACTCCGGCGACATCCGCTCCATCCCCGAGAAGGTGGGCACGGCAGAATATATCGAACTCTCCCTTCCGGAATTGGAGGCAGCAAATGCGAGGTATGCCATCTTCACCTGCAACGCCTACTCCACCGGCGCCCTCTCCCCCAACCTTGTCGTGGGGTGGATGAACTCCGCCTACGAGATGAAGGTGTCTGAGGAAGACGGCGTGGCCTACGACCCCTCCTGCGTGCAGCACATGGTGCGCATCAGTGAAGGCAACCTCTCCAAAGGCCTGGTCTTCGGCATCCTCGACGTTGCGAAACGCGAAATCATCTGGCTCGAAATGCCTTTCACCTCACAGACATTGAAAGGAGCCAACAGTGCTTCAGTCGAGGCTTATCTGCACAAGTTGGAAGCCAAACTCACCATTGGCAAACTCCTTGACATGAAGGCTGCGGCACAAGGACTTGAGCGCGTGGAGAAGTCGGAAGAAGCCGATGAGGCATACACTTACGAATGGGCGCTCAACCCAGCGCAAGTGACCCAAATTCTCCATATGTAAACGAGGCAAAAATATCATAATATCAACAAATTCCACGACCATGCAACCTACCAGACTCATCCTCACCCTCTTCGCCTTGCTCTGCACCTTAGGCGTTGCCGCCCAACCCCAAAGTCCGAAACAGCCCCCAGCTGCTCCCGAAATGGAGTTTGTGATGCAATTGCGCGTGACCCTTGGCGAAGCCTACTCCGCCGGTTCCACCCAGCATGGCGACCGCACCATCATCCCCATCACCGGCGGCACCTTCGAAGGCCCGTTGTTGAAAGGCACCATCCTCAGTGGCGGCGCCGACTACCAATTAGGCAACAAGGCACTCAACCGCACCGAGTTGGAAGCCATCTACTGCATCAAGACCGATGACGGCGTGGTCATCCATGTGCGCAACCGCGGCATCATAGGGAGCGGCCAGGATGCCGAAGGAAGACCATCCTTCTATTTCCGATGCGCACCGCAATTCGAGACCGACAGCAACAGCAAATATGCGTGGCTCAACAACTCCCTCTTCCTTTGCGCCCCAGACTTCGGTGCAGGGTTCCAAGGCATCGTCCTCAACGTGTGGAGAGTGAAATAAATCAAGCTGAACAGAAACAAGCGACGATAAAAAAATGAATTGGGATAAATGATAAAGAACACGCGCTCGGCTCTGCCGCTTGGCTCGTCCAAGAATTATCACTTAAGTTTCGGAAGTAAAAATGCCTTACAAAACTAGGTTTTGTTTTGTATGGCAACCGGTTGTGAAGTGAAGCCCGAAGGGCTGGGACGAC
>CADADN010000049.1 GCA_902786665.1 uncultured Prevotellaceae bacterium
CAGAGTACAGGCAGGCGGTGGAGTGCGAAGCACGGAACCCCTGCTAAAAGCGTGGTGTGAACAACAACCCCGAAGGGGTGGCAGAATGACAACTTCATAAACTTCATATCGTTGCTCTGTCACCCCTTCGGGGTTGTTGATTTCATACCATTGTCAAGCAGGGGTTACGCTTCGCTCCACCACCTGCCTGTGGTCGTCCCAGCCCTTCGGGCTTCACTTCACAACCGGTTGCTATACAAGATAAATTACAGTTTTGTAAGGCATTTTCACTTCCGAAACTTAAGTATCTAATTTTCAATTTTCAATTTTCAATCTTCAATCTTCAATTTTCAATTTTCAATCTTCAATTTTCAATTTAATGAATGCCATATCGAAAAAAAACACTACTTTTGCACCGAAATGGAGACACTTGGTACACAAAGGGCAACTTCCTTATGGATGATGCTGGCTATGGCTTTGGTCATTGCCTGCCTTTCGGCGTGCTCTACGGCCAAGTACATCCCCGAAAACGAATACCTTCTCGACAAGGTGGAAATCAAGTCGAATGACAAGGACTTCGACCCGTCGCAACTGGAGCAATATGTTCGACTGAGAGGGAATTCGAAATGGTTCTCACTTTTCAAAATACCCCTTGGCATCTACGCCATGTCGGGAAGGGACTCCACGAAATGGGTCAACAGGACCCTCAAACGCGTGGGGGAGGCTCCCGTGCTCTATGACACCGTACAAGCTATGGTCACGCAGCGCGACCTCCTCACGGCCTTGCAGAACATGGGTTATATGAACGCAAAAGTGAACCACTCCGTCAAGGTCAAGAAGAAGAAACTCAAGGCCATCTACACCCTCGAACCCGGGAGGCCTTTCGTCATACGCAACATGACTTATGACATCCAGGATCAAAACATCCTCGACATTCTTGCAGAGAACGATTCCGCCAACCTCGTCCTGCACAGCGGTTCGCCTTTCACCATCAACGGACTGGACAGGGAGCGAAGCCGCATCACGTCACTGCTCTTGGACAGAGGGTTTTACAAGTTCCATAAGGAATTCATAAGGTTCGAGGCCGACACTATGAGAGGAAGCCGACTCGTGGATGTCACCATGCACATACTCAAATATCAAGAGCATAGCCAAATGCCTGAAACAGAGCACCCCAGGTATACCATTGCGAATATCGACTACCTCTGTGCCGACTCCACCACCTCCCATATTCGGCAAAGTGTGCTCGAGGGAAGTACGGCGATACAAGTGGGCGATCCTTACAAGGCCTCGGCTGTGCAGCGCACTTATAACAACTTCAGCCGACTTAGCGCCATACGTTTCACCAACCTGCGGTTCACCGAGAGGGAGGAAGAGGGAATGCTCGACTGTCACGTCAACTACGGACTCAACAAACCAAGCACCATCTCCTTCCAGCCGGAGGGCACCAATACGGCGGGCGACTTGGGAGCCGCTGCCACACTCACATACCAGAACAGGAACCTTTTCCATGGGTCGGAATTGCTCTCCGTCAGCCTGCGTGGAGCATTCGAAGCCATCACGGGACTGGAAGGATACCAGAATGAGGACTATGTGGAATATGGAGCGGAGACCAAGATATTGTTCCCAAGGTTTGTCGCTCCCTTCCTCTCCAAGGATTTCAAGCGCGAGGTCAACGCTTCTTCCGAACTGTCTTTCAGTTACAACCTGCAGAACAGACCTGAGTTTCACCGCAGGGTCGTCTCTGCAGGATGGAGATACAGATGGGAGAAACCGCGAGACAAGTGGACATTCAAGTGGGATGCAATAGACCTCAACTACATCTATATGCCGTGGATTTCGTCCACTTTCAAGCAGCAGTACCTCGACAGCGTCAGCAACAGGAACGCCATACTCAGATACAACTACGAAGACCTCTTCATCATCAGGACGGGATTCGGACTGACCTATAACAACGGACTCCACGCCATCAAGGCCAATGTGGAACTCGGTGGCAACCTGCTCAGGCTCGCTGCCTCGCTCATGGACTTCAATCGCAACCGCGACGGGCAATACGTGCTCTTCAACATAGCATTCGCACAATATGTAAAAGGTGACTTCGACTACACCAAGGTCTTCCATCTCGACAATCAGAACTCCTTCGTCGTGCATGCAGGACTGGGTATTGCCTATCCTTATGGAAACAGCAGGGTGCTCCCCTTTGAAAAACGATACTTCTCGGGCGGAGCCAACTCCGTCAGAGGATGGAGGGTGAGGGGATTGGGTCCCGGCTCTTTCAAGGGTAGCCATGGCGCCATCGACTTCATCAACCAGACGGGTGACATGAAACTCGACCTCAACCTGGAGTATCGCACACACCTCTTCTGGAAACTAAACGGGGCCTTCTTCATCGACGGAGGAAACATCTGGACCCTGCGGGAATATGAAGACCAACCGGGGGGACAGTTCAAAATCAACGAATTCTACAAACAGATAGCCGTGGCCTACGGACTGGGGGTGAGACTCAATTTCGACTATTTCATCATGAGGTTCGACATGGGCATGAAGGCTATCAATCCAGCATATGAAAACTCGCATGAACACTACGCGGTGGTGCATCCCGACATGGGACGCGACTTCTCCTTCCATTTTGCAGTGGGAATGCCATTCTAAAAAACTTACCATGCCATATCGTCATCCATACCAACACATCATCACGCCCCACACATGCCTGCTGGCCTTTTTCTTGATTTTCGCAGGCAACATCAAGGCCGAAGAACAGGACTCCCTGACACATTGGGGATTTTCCGTGGTGGCCAATCCCGGAACCATCCTCAATATGAAACAATTCGACGGGAAATACGTTGTTCCGCACAAAAGCAATTTCTCCATCGGGGCGGAGTTGAATTATGCTACCTTGCCCGCTGACAGCGACGCATTTGCCTCTGACTATGACTTCCCGGTGTTCAGTGTGGGATTGAAATACGCATCCAACAAAAAAATCAAGTTCTTGAGGGATCCGGAATATGATTGGAGACCTGAGGACGTGAGGAATTACACTTCATACCTCGGTGACACATGGATGCTCTATGGGGCGATGAAAAGGAAGTTGTACAGGTCGAAGAAATGGATGGCAGACATAACGGTCAGCATGGGAACCGCCTACAGCCACGACAAGTATGACAAGTATAAGAATGCGGACAACGAAATCGTAGGGTCGAGATGGCTCATCTACTTCGGTGCAGGATTGCATGCCACCTACCGCATCGCCCCCCAATGGGGAGTGGGAGCCGGACTGGAATACTGGCACGTGAGCAATGGGGCGTTGAACAGACCCAACAGGGGAGCCAACATTCTTGGACCATCCCTCGCACTTACCTATTATCCATATTACGAGACTGTCTATAACAACAGGAATGCAAAGGTGAATCCTCCTTTCAACCCATATTGGTATCTCAATTTCACCGTCGGACTGGGGGCGAAGACATTGGAGGAGGACTGGAGTTATACCCAGTTCGACCTGCCTTCCGAAGACCCCGAATACCGCACGGAGGATTTCAAACTCTACACGGCATGGTCGACTGAAGCTGACATTATGTACCGATATGCGAGGAGATGGGCTTCGGGTGTGGGTATCGACCTCTTCCACGGCAGTTACGCCTCAAGGATAGAAGAGGTGGACAAAATCAACAACCACCCCGACAAGCACAGCCCATGGTCGGTGGGCATTGCTGCAAAGCACGAGGCATTCTTCCACAATTTGTCCATGCATGTCTCATTGGGAGCATATCTGTACCGCGAAATGGGATACCGCGCCAAGTTCATTGAAAAGCGTTATTATGAGACGGTGGGTGTGAGATACATGTTCCCCTCGCTTGCCAACCTCACTCTCGGCTTCAAGGTGAAGGCGCATTATCTCAAGGCCGACTACACGGAATTGGTGCTGGCCATGCCCATCAGATTGGGAAAAAAGCAATAAAAAGCTTGTTCTTAAAGAGGAGTTAAAGGAGTTAAAGAGGATTTAAAGAGGAGTTAAAGGGACATATGTATACTTGTTTGGAGAGTTAAAGAGGAGTTCTCCCTCGCCCCCGGCCTGCGGCCGAAGCTTAAAATTTCACATGCACTTGTTGGTAGCCCACCAGTAGGTCGGTGCGGCCGCCTGGCTCGCGATAATAGACAAGGGCCTGGTATTGGTTCTCGGTTTGGAAGTAACTGCCCTCGGTGGGCATGATGGTGGGTCGGCCGTTGTCGTCTATCAGCACGTACTGATAGGAATAGTAGCCCATTTTCAGCATCATCTGGCCGTTGTAGCAATGGGTGTCGTAGTCATATTCCATCTGATATTGAGGTAGGAACTGGTCATAAGTCCAGTTGCCGTTGACAAACAGTTTCCCTTTCGCTTCATAAGGGCTGTTGAGTTGGAAATGCACCATCACATAGTCGGTCAGGCGGTTGTTCTCCACGTTGTCGCTGTTGCGGATGTAGAAAGCACCGTTGGCGTCCTCGTCGTAGATGTAGTTGGGACGTGGCTCGTCGGGGACGACGAAGGCGTGGAACACGGAGCCGTCCCATCTGATGCGGTCGATGCCAAGGGTGGGGTGGTCGGTGTCGAGCACTTCGAACTTGTGGTATTCATTGCCGGCGTCGAAGATGAGGGCACGGTTATGGTCCCATTTCAAACCCTTGCCCATCATCGTGTATTGAGGTTCGGCGTTCACCACGGCATTGTCCCAACGACTGTTCTGCAGCACCACGGTCTTCACCTGCGAGGTGGGGTCTATCACCCTGCAATTGTTGTAACTCACCTCCATCGCCACTTGCTGGTGGCTGTGGTTGATGTCCACGTCGGTGTTGCTCGTCACCTGAAGCCCTACTTCCATCTTCGGGTCCACCACCATGAAGCAGGCGGTGAACATTGGTTCTTCATCGTTGTTGTCGTCAAACACCGTCAGGCGGTAGTTGCCGCTCATCTTTAGTTGGCAATGCTCATTGGGGATGACCAACCGGTAATGGGTGTAGAGCGTGTTGGTGTTGAGCGATTGTTCCGTGTCCTCTATCAGGTTGCCTTCCGTGAACCCCTCGATGTAGTCGCTTTCAAACAAGCCTTCACTCAACGACCAGTCGTACTCACAATGCTCCACCTTGTAAGTGAAGCGGCTGTACTCATGTGTCAGGTCGTCGAAGGAGATGATGATGGGTGTGCGGCTGTTCAAGTAGGTGACAGGAGGCGATAGCCAGTCGTCGCCAGCCACCACTTGGAGCGTGGCTATGCGGTCGTTGTAGATTTCGTGGCGTTGGGCGGTAGCCGTTGTGGCACCCAGGACCAGGATGGCGGCCAGTATGAGGTGAAGGTGTACTCTCATTATTGTCGAATGTTTGGCAAATGGTTTTATTATCTTGATTTTCAGTCTCTTGTATTAAGAAATTCTAAAGTGTCATCCTTCTTCATTCTCCAAGTATTTTCATTCTCCAAGTATTGTCTTTAACTTCGAGCGAAGCGATAACTTCCTTAACTTCTTTAACTTCTAACAACATCAACAACATCAACAACTTGATTCTCCAAGTATTGTCTTTAACTTCGAGCGAAGCGATAACTTCCTTAACTTCTTTAACTTCTAACAACTTCAACAACTTCATTCTCCAAGTATTGTCTTTAACTTCGAGCGAAGCGATAACTTCCTTAACTTCTTTAACTTCTAAAACAACTTCTAACAACTTCTAACAACATCAACACCTTCATCCCCCCGGATTCAAGATGATGTTGACGACCTGTGTCACGTCTGTGATGTTGACGGTGTTGCTTCCATCGATGTCGGCATTGGGGAAATAGAAATGCTCGGTGTTATGGCTGAGGATGTAATTGACCATCAATGACACGTCGGTGATGTTGACCATGCCGTCCAAATTGACATCGCCCATCAGTCCGCGTGCGGTGTAGCCGATGACGACAGGATCGCTGGGCGTACCTATGGAGGCCGTGGGGGTGAAGGTGATGTCGCGGTCGGCTGTGGCGTCGAAGGCGCGGCCGAAGTCGTAGTCGTAGATCTTGAAGGTCACCTCTTGCTGTTCGGTGCTGTTGCTTCTGACACGCATGATGCCGTAGTCGGTGTCCTCAAACACGCCGTATCCCACGCACTCCTCGCCGATGAACGCTCCCACGGCCTTGTTGGAATAGTCGTCGAGGCGTTGCCCGTCGGCCTCCACCACCACATACAGAGTCATGTCGTATTGGTAGTCGAAGGCGTTGGTGTGCCAAGGGATCCTGATGATGCGCAACGTGCCTCCCGACCTGTCGTCGGTTCCAGTCACGTCGATGGGAAGGGTCTCCAACCCCATTGCGTAGACGTCAACCTCTCCGTCGGTCATGGTCAGGTCGGCGTCGGCTCTGATGCCCGTGCAGGGGATGGTCGCTCCTGCCTCGTCGTTATAGGCGCCGCCAAGCACGTGGACCTCTGTCGTCCCGCCGCTGATAGTGACAAAACCTCCGTTGAGGACGGTGGAGCCAGTGGTGTATCGCTTCCCCTTGATGCCTGTGCTGCCGTTGCCGGTGACGATGATGCTGGTCTGGCCGCCGGCGATGTCCACCGTGTGGCGGGCGCGTATGCCCTCGCTGTCATCGCCAGTGACCATTAGGTTGACGACTCCTCCCTTGATGCTGACGATGCTGTCTGCCTTCAAGGCCGTGGCAGCGTGTTCCACCGTGATGCTCACGGCTCCGTCGTTGATGCGGATGGTGCCGTAGTCGTCGGCATCGATGCCGTCGCCTTGCACCTCACGGATATCCACCGTGCCACCGTCCATCTGGAAATAGTTGTTCTCCCAATCGGGATTGCCTTTACCGCAATGGATGCCGTCGCTCACAGCGCCGAGGATGTTGATGAAACCTGTCGACTTCTTCAGCTCGATGTATTCCTTGGCGCAGATGGCGTGTTTCAGGTTGCCTGTCACGTTGAGGGTGCCTGAGCCTTTGAACTCAGGATGCCCCTTGAAGTATAGGGCTGCTTTCTGGGAACCCAAAGGGGAGTCGGCGAGGGTGTTGATGGTGCCGTCGGACAAGATGACGGAGACGCGCTTTCCGCATTCCACGTCAATGGCCGCCCCACCTTTGGCGTTGGTGAGTTGAAGGCCGTCGAGGCTCATCGTGAACTTGTAGTTGCCATTGAAGGTCAGCGAACCATTGTCGGATGCTCCCGATAGGGAATAGGTGTATTCCTGTGTGATGGTCGTGGAATTGATGACGACGTGGGCGCCCGACACCGTGTAGGTGACTCCCTTGACATTGTCGGGGACGATGACAGAGGCGGAGGCTCCGTCGAAAATCACCTTTACAGTATCCTGTGCATGCAACGGAGAGCATGCAAGGATGGCTAAGAGGAGGGAGACGAAAAATGCTTTCATATGATGGAATAGGTCAAGGAGTGTCATTTGATTAGGATTTTATGGTAGGTGCCATCGGCATGCCTCATCACGTAGACGCCCGGAGGGAGTGTGCCTGCATGGCCTTTCATACGTGTCCCGTTGAGATTGTAGAGGCCTTCCATCGTCGTGGTGGCAAACACTTGGTTGCCGGGGAGCATGATGCCGTCTGTCGTCTCGTCCATGGTCAGGATGACGGGATCCTGGAGACTGCCTTCGATATTGGCGTTGAAAGCCAAGGCTTCCTTGATGGTATGGGTCGTGCCGTCGATGTTGTCGACGGCAAGGAAGGTCAGCGGTTCGCCTCCCTCGCCGTGGATGGTGATAAAGGCATGGTCGCCCACCCATTTGCCGGCGCCGCGACATTCGTCGGAGGAGAAGGCGAGGATGGTGTAACGGTCGGCTTCCTGCTGCATGCCGTCCATTTGCAGGACGGCCACCACACCCATGACGTTGGGATGGGCGGTCTTGTCGATGCCGAAGCGTTGCGAGAGGGGCCCGCGATGCTTGCCCTTGTTGACGTTCAGGGGTAGCGAGGGACTGGCGAACCTCAGGATTTTCGCCCTGTCGGTGTTGAGCATGTAGCCCTTGCCTGTTTCAAGGGAGGACAGCGAACCTTGCCAGGAACCGTCGTTGAAAATCGCGAAACCGTCTTGTCCGATGATTTGGTCGCCTTCGTCGGCTGGGTAGTCGGCCAAGGCGGAGGAGAGGGGTTGCATGCCGTTGACAGGATAGCCTATCCAGTTCCACCCTGGTCGCAGGGCGATGGGCATGTCGGGGCGGCAGGGGGTCTCGTCGCTGCTGAAGGTGTCGGATGCATCCATCAACACTTTGTAGAGCGTCCCTGCCTCCATCAGTTTGAGTGGGCCGGTCATGCCGAGGACGTCATCCTTGTATGCTTCCTTCATCCAACCGGTTATCCGGTTGGCGTGGTCGGACAGTTGTGTGACGGAAACGGGAGTGGAGAGATTGTGAGACACCCAGTTCCATCCCGATGAGAGATGGAGGGTGAACAGTTGGTCGTCGGGCATGAGGTTCAGGTCTTCGCCCACGATGGTGTCACAGGAGAGCAGGGTGTTGGTGTGCTCGATGGTGGGTTTCGACATGCGGTAGAAAAAGCGCCCTCCGTCGGGATATCGTCCCATGCTTTGGTCGCCGTCGTGGGTGTGGTAGGTCATACCATCGACAAAGTTCTGCATTCCAGGATGAGCGTTGAAATAGTCGGCGTTGCGGGCGACAAAATCTTCACTGCTGCTTGCCAGGACCATGTTGCCGTCGGTGTTGGAGAGTTTGAAGTTGGCGTGGATTTGGGAGAGGCTTTCCAACTTGTCCGCCCATACCAGCAGGTGGCCTCTGGCGGGGATGATGGTGTTCACCACGCCGTTGCCCTCTGGGATTTGGTATTTCAAGGGCTCGTCGATGTCGTCGCTCAAATACAGGCCTGCCACGTCGAGGTCGGTGTCGGTGTTGTTGTAAAGTTCTATCCAGTCGTTCTTCTTCATCCAGTCGTTGATGAAGACGCTGTTGCCGGCACTCACCTCGTTCACCTTGATGGGTACGGCGATGGCTGCCAACAATTCTTCGTCGGTGTTGGATTCCTCGTAGGTGGCCACGAGTGTGAGCGACCCTTGGTCGGCTATGTCATATTCTGGGTCTGTGCCCAACAAGCGCCCTCTCTCGTCATACCAACCTTTGAAGACATAGCCTTCGGGGGCGGAGGACTTGATGATGGCGGGTGCGAACAGGGTTCCGTCGAACCGGTCGGTGGGAATGGGGAGACCGTTGAGTTGAAGTTTGCCGGAAGGGATGTTGGAGGAGATTTTCACCTGTTGGCCGGGAGTGGTGATTCGGGCGTTGCTCCATTGTGCCAGGGCGTCCATCATCTTGTTGCGTCGTGTCACCGTGAGTGCGGCTTTGACGTAACCTGCTGTGGGGTCGGTGGAGAGCCCCTCCCAGGCAAGGGCGGGGTTCATCTCGTCGGACATTCGGTCGATGATGTCGGCGCACCTCGTGGGTTCGAACACGCTGCCTGCCACAAGGCAATAGGTGTCGATGAACTGCTTGCGGAAGGTGTCGTTCTCCATCATGTTGAGGAAGATGGACACAAGGGGGCATCCGCTGTTGTTGGTGATGTGGGTGAAGGCATAGGCATCGTAGCGAAGGGCCTGGTCGATGTCGAAGAGCACGATGTGGAATTTGCCGTCGTCGCCCTTGAAGGCCTTGCAGTTGTTGCCGGGCCAATCGTCGCCGCCGAGGAAGATCTGGGTGGCCATGTAATTGATGAACTCGTCCATGTCCACCATGTTGCAAATCTGCTCGTAGGTGTCGGCGTCGCTGGCGGATGCGGAGAGCGTCCTCCATAGGTTGAAAGCATCGGCATTGCCCACCTTCACGTCGATGCCGCCGCCAAGTTCCATCTGGTCCATCAGGTCGGTGTCTATGCCGTAGTTGGCATAGGCGAAATGCTTGTTGCTGGGTTCCCGCAGGTTGAGCATCCCCTGGTATTTGCCGTTGATGAAGCTGTGCACGGGCATGTAGTCCTGGCAGTCGAGGTGGAACCCGCTGCTGATGATGATATGCTGCAGCGAGGCGTCTTTGATGCGGCACAAAAGGTCGTTGCCGCCATTGCGCAACTGCAGCGCCTTGTGCTTCAGGTAGGGTTTGTTGTCGAAGAAGGGATGGTTCACGAAGTTGAGCCCTTCGTATTCTTTCTTGGCGATGAGCTTGAAGTTGAAGGGATACCATGACCGGCTCCATCCGCCAAACCTGGACAAGGACATCTCTTGCTCGTGGTGGTTTTGGTTGTCGGGGGTGAAGTAGCTGAGATGTACGGGGCGCTCCCAGTCCATGTTCCAGTTGCAGTTGAAGTTGACGCCGCCGCCGGTGATGCCTTTGGTGCCGGTGACGAAGACGCCCATCTCGTCGTCAAAGAAGTTGGCGGGGTCGGAAGCGACGGAGACGATGGGCAGCATGTAGTCCTTGTCCTTGTAGATGAAGGAGCAGGTCTTCACCGGACTGGGCAGCATGCCGTTTTTGAACAGCCGCAGCCTGAGGATGGTGGTCTCGCTGATGTGGAAGAGGCCGTCCTGGCTGATGTCTCCGTGCTGCTCCGTGGGTGTCGACCCGTCGGTGGTGTAACGGAGTGTTGCGCCGCTGGGGATGTCAACCTCCACGGTAAGTTCGCCGGTGAAGAGTTGTGACTCCTGGCTCGTTTCCGGGGCGTCGAGACGGAGGG
Source organism: uncultured Prevotellaceae bacterium (assembly GCA_902786665.1). GTDB lineage: Bacteria > Bacteroidota > Bacteroidia > Bacteroidales > Bacteroidaceae > Prevotella. The sequence goes on from CADADN010000049.1 coordinate 10,610, forward strand.
CGGTCAAGGCATCGAGTTTTTCCTTGCTGCCGGCATTGCTGGCGCCAGGGGTGGGGTAGGCGGTGACGACCCATTTCCCCGTGCCGTCTGTCGTGCGGGCGTAGGAGGTGCGGCTGATGGCGGCAGGATAGGTCTGGCTGGCGATGAGGGTGCCGTTTGACTGGCTCAGGTAGATGGTGCCGCCGTCCATGTCAAGCTTGAAATCCACTTGGCCGTCATAGGTCTCGCGGTGGTCGAACCACACCAGTCCGAAACCTTTGGGCGGGACGGCTCCGCTCTTCGAGGTCAGTCGGCATTTCAACAGGTTGTCGGGGTCGTCGCTGACATACAGGTTGCGAAGGCTGACGCCTTTGTCCGTGGGGTTGTATAGTTCGATGTATCCTCCATAGTTGGAGGAGGGGTCGACGAACATATCGATGTTTGACACCTGTATCTCATTGATGAGCAAATCCTTGGCATTGGCAGTGCCGTTTTCCACGGTGATGTTGACGGTGCTTGACACGTGGTTCTTGGAACCATTGGCGATGGCGGTGACCTGGGCGGTGCCTTCCCCCCTTGCAATGAGCAGGCCGTTGGCATCTACTTCCACCACGCCTGTGTTGGACGACTGCCAGGTGAGTGTCGTGTCGGAGGCCGTGGCGGGGAGAACCTTGCCTTCCAACTGCCTTCTCTCATAGGTCACCATGGTGAGCGACGGGGTGTCGAGTTGCACACCGTCGGCATAAACGAGGTTGTCCTTGCCAAGATAGAAGAGTTGGAAATTGTCCCAGCAGGCCCAGTCGTATTTGTAGCCGAGCGACTTCTTCACGCCGATGGTCAGCGTGCCGTCGGTGACGGGGACAAGCAATTCCACGGGGTATTCGCCATCGGAGAACGCCCCTGAGGCTCCCCTTTGTGTGTCGGGCACCCAACCCAGTTCGGTGGAGTAGTCGTCGGGATGGGTCGCTGTGTCGTGGGCAAAGTCGAAGGGGGAGGGAAGGCCGATGGAAACCCTGTTGGCATAGAGTTCTGCAAGATGCTTTTCCAAACCGAGCTTCCTGCTGATGACGGCGTAAGGGATGGTGTACATCGCATACATGTTGTTGGCGTCGTTCTCCTCCCATCCGCCACCATAATACGACTTGTGCTGCTCGTCGTGATAGTCGCCATAACGGTAGAAGCCTTGGGCTTGGAGGCGGTACCAGCCGTTGGGAAGGTTGTCCAGGGTCTGGTTCACGTCGAACGTGGTGTTGTATTTCTCTGCGTTGAGGTTGGAGGAGGCTCCTCCGATGACGGGACTGCCTTTCCAACCGTTCGTGCTGTTGAACTGCGGATTGGTGATGCGCGAGGTCATGTCGTAGGGATTGTCGGGACTGGCGTTCTCGTAATCGTCGGGGGCATCCCCATCGTCTTCTATCTGATAGTCGTCGTTGTTGAAGGCCTGAAGCAATGTGAGTTCGATGTTGTCCCATATCGTCCAGTCGCAACCGTCCTTGCGTGTCTTCCTCAACCCGATGGTGAGCTGGTGGTCGGAGACGGTCACCTCCAACTCGTTGTCTGTGTAGAGGCCGGCGGTGAAAGCGTTGGCAGCCTCTGCCATGGAGTAGGGCAGGTTGGCACTGGAGCCGCTGAGCCCCATGCCCACCATGTTGTCATATTCGCTGGCGATGCTTTGGAGAGAGGTGGATGTGTTGTTGGCGTAGAGTTCGGCACGCAACCGCTCGGTGCCGTTGTCGTGTGCCTGCAAGGCCACGCTGTTGGTATTGTCCCTGGTGTTGTTGTAACGGTAGAACCCTTGTGCTTTGAGACGGTACTTGCCGTTGGGGATGTTTTCCAATTGTTGGTGAACATCGAAATTGGCGTTCCACACTTCGGCGCAGAAATTGCCAATCTCGTTGTTGCCATCAACGCCTCCGATGCCGAAGGAACTGCCTTCCCACCTGCCCATGTTGTAATTGCGGTCGAAACGGGCGTCGGCCACCAGGAAGGTGGCATCCACGGGATGGGAGGTGGTGGCGGTGAGCAGTTGGCGGAGCATCTGTGCAAAGGTGAGGAACTGCCACTGCGCCTCGTTGCTGTTGGGGTCGGTGAGGAAGGTGCCCACGACATCGGTGCCGAAATAACCTAAGTAGCCGCCATAGGGATTGCTGATGACATGGCAGCCTGACTGCCCTTGGCTGATGGGCCACGCCAGTTTGTAGGAGTCGAGAAACAACCCCTCTGTGGTGGGGCTGAGGTAGCCTTCGCCGGACTTGTCAAAACCGGTGCGGATGTAATAGGAGCCTTCGCCTGCTTCTTCCAAGGTCAGAGGAATGGCATGGTCGCCCAATACGGCTTGGGTGCCCCAGTTGCCTCCGGCCATGAGAAATCGCCCTGAGGCCTTGTTGTACAAGTAATAGGTTCCTTCCTTCAAGGTGGATTGTGCGACTGCGGGCATGCAACATATCACCAACAGGAACAGTAGAAAGCTAGAATGGGTGTATGGTCGGCTTGTCATGGACTATCTGTGTGTGTCGATGATTGTCAGTGAATGGTGGAGTCTGTCGTAAAGATGTTGTCGCCTTCACATCTCACCTTGCCCTCGCGCTCCAAATGCTCGATGACGCGGTAGATGGCCTCCTTGGTCTTGGATGTGCGGCGGGGGAAGCCGAGGAGACGGGAGATTTGCGAGAGAAGGTCGTCGATGCTGAGCGACAGTTGCTGGCTTATGGCCAGGAGGACGACGTTTCGCACTTCTACCAACGGGATGTCTTCTATGTCGCGGCCGCTGACTTGACGGTATTTGTCATAGCCCTTGGCGGCTTCGGCATTGGCCCAGTAGGCGGCGTTGGTGGGTACCGAAAGCGGGTCGACGTATGCCTTGGCAAGGCCTTTTTCCAAAATGTGCTGCAAACGTTCGGTGTTGCGTGTCTGGCCGTAGATGGACATGATGCGCTTGCGGAGATAGCCAATGGTCACGGGCTGCTCGGTGGCGATGATGTCCCTGATGTCTTGTTCCACCTGGCGGCGTGCCAATGCCAGCACTTCCTGGGTCTTGTTCGTGTAGCGCTGCGGGATGTTGGCTTTCTTGTAGGGAATCTCCTTGTCGTTCTCCGGTGCTTCCAACACTTCACCTTCTTCCACGGTGAACCCCATGTTGCCTAGCAGCCCACTCTTGGGAGCGGTGGCGGCGGCAGGGGCGTTCGTGCCTTTCTTGAGCTCTGGGGTGCCTTTGCTCTTGATGGAGTCCAGGAGGTCGAGGATGCGGTCGGTCACTTTCTCGGGGTTGAGGAACCAGTCGATGGTCCACACGCGCATGAGGTTCCATCCCAAACCCTGGAGGACACCGGGTTGGCAAATCTCACGATCGCGCTGGGTGCGTGTGTTGTAGTAGTTGTTGCCGTCACAGATGATGCCGAGCAGGTATTGGTCGGGACGGTCTGGGTCGACGACGGCCAGGTCTACCTTGAAACGGGAGCGGCCAACGAGGGTGTCAACCTTGTAGCCGTGCAGACGCAGTTCGTTGGCGATGGCATCGACGAGGGCGGTGTCTGTCTCTTCTTGTATCTGCGTGGAGGAAAGTGACATGCGACCGCTCTTGGCATATTCCAGGAAGCGTTTCAAGCCTTCCACGCCACGGGCGCGGCTGCGGTTGAGGTCGATTTGTTCGGGTTGGAGTGTGGAGAACACCATCATCTCGTAGCGGGCGCGGCTGACGGCAACGTTGAGACGACGCTCGCCGCCCGTGTTGTTGAGCGGACCGAAGTTCATCGACACGCGGCCGTTCTTGTCGGGACCGTAGCCCACGGAGAAGAGAATGACATCGCGCTCGTCGCCTTGCACGTTTTCCAGGTTTTTCACGAAGATGGGCTCTTCGCAGTCGTAGGCGCGTTTCTCCAACAGCGGGTCCTTGCTCAACTCGTCGACGAGGATGTCCTCGATGAGGTCTTGTTGCACCTTGCTGAAGGACACGATGCCGATGCTGTGCTTCGACAACTCGTTGTCTTTCAGTCGCCTGACCACTTCGGCTACGATGGATTCGGCCTCGGCACGGTTGCTGCGCGACTTGCCATAGTCGTAGGTGCCGGCCACAGGGACGAAGTTCACCTTGGAGGCACGGTCGTCAACCGAGGGGAAGGTGTAGAGCTTGCCGTCGTAGTACTGGGAGTTGCTGAAGGCGATGAGGCTCTCGTGGCGGCTGCGGTAGTGCCATGTGAGGTAATGGTCGGGGAACGACAGGGTGATGCAGTCGTCGAGGATGCTCTCCATGTCGTCGTTCTCTGCCTCGCTCTCGTCAACGGCGGTCGTGGTGAAGAAACTCGTGGGGGGCATCTGTTTCGGGTCGCCTACCACGATGAGGGCCTTGCCGCGGGCGATGGCGCCGACGGCCTCGCTCGTGGGCATCTGGGAGGCCTCGTCGAACACCACGATGTCGAACTTGTCCTGGTCGAGGTCGATGAACTGGGCCACGGAGATGGGGCTCATCAGCATGCAGGGACACAACTTGGGCAGAAGGGTGGGGATTTGGTCGATGATGTGGCGGATGGTGACGCCGCGGCCACCGGAGGCGATGAACCGTTTGAGAATGCCTATCTCGCTGCTGTTGGCGGCCTCGATGATGAGCGAGGGGATGCGGGAGGCGAGCTTGCAGTAGAGGGCTTTCTTCGTGAGGTCTTGGAACTGCTTCGCCATGTCGCGGTAACGGGCGATGGCTTCCTCGAAGATGATGCCGTTGAAAATCTGAAGGTCGGCATTGTGGTCGATGAAGTCCATCGACAGTTTCTTGTATAGACCACGCAGGGTGGCGTCGCAGGCCTCATTGCTGTCATGGCCGCCTTCTATGTATTCGGCGGTTGGTTCCAAACCTTGCTCTTGAAGTTGCCGACGGCGGATGCACCATTGCGCCCAGTCTCTTGACTTGTTCATCCCCACCAGCCATTGCGGGGTGCGGAGGATGATGTCGTCGATGGTGATGCGTGGGTCGATGGTGCAATAGTCGCGGGCGCCGGTCATCAGGTCGTTCATCTGGCGGACCGCGGTCAAGTCGAGGCCTTGGGTGGCGCTGGCATTCACAGGGGGGATGTATGCGGCGGGCATCGGGGTCTCGCTGAACATGGCGCGGATGGCGGGAGCCTGGCGGAGGCTTTCCTCCATCTGCTCCCACTGCTCTTGTTCGGGGGTGCCTATGACGCCGAACACCTTGGCGCTCTGCTGGCGCAGACGGGAAAGCTTCTCTATCTGCGTCTTGTGCTTGTCAAGTAGGGCGATCAACGGCTCGATGTCGTCGGAGGAGATGTTGGGGCGGTAGCCGCGAAGACTCTTCACCACCTTCTTCTTGGCGAAGTAGCGGGGGAGGAACCATTTGTCGCAGGCATTGGCCCACTCGCCTCTCAGTTGGATGACGTCGAGGGTGAGCACGGCCTTCGCATAGTCCTTGCCAATGGTGGAGCGTACCTCCTCGAGGGCCTTGCCATCGGCGATGTGTTGCTGCCAAACGGCATTCTGTTGCTCGTCTCCCACGATGCGCAGGAGGTCGCTGCTGATGCTCGGGATGGCTGCCAGGGCGTCGGCGAAACGCACTGCCCATGACACGCTGGAGGTATTCTCCGACAGGGTGAGACCATTGGCCTGGGCGAGGGCACGGAGGGCGGTGCGGACGTTGGGAGCCAACTTGCCTACTTGCTGCAGGAACGTGGTGGTCTTTTGCTGGGCGTCATACGATGGGTCGGTGATGAAAAGGCCATTCAAAGGATGGTCTTTCGGCGAACCTGTGATGTCGAGCACGGCGGAGAGTTGGAGAATGGCTTTCTCCAACTCGTCGATGCGCTGGCTGTCGATGCCGTTGAGCAGGGCGGGGGTGGGGTTGAGGGAATCTTTGCCTTCTATGCTCGTATAGCGTGTGATGTAGTCGTAGAGTGACAACCCGGTGGACTGCTTCTCGTGAAGCAGGTTGACGTATTTGATGAGCGACTTACGTTGCTCGAAAAGCGCGTTGGATTCACTCTCGTATGCCTCGGGCGACTTGATGCGGGTGAGGTCGAGGGCGCTTTGCAACTGTTGCAGCAGGTGGCTCTTGGTCATCTTGTTGGAGTGCATCTCCAGGCAGAAGGGGTCGAGGCCGATTTTCGCCAGACGTTTCTGCACCACCTCCAAGGCTGCCATCTTCTCGGCTACGAAAAGCACACGGCGGTTGTGGTACAGGGCGTTGGCGATCATGTTGGTGATGGTCTGGCTCTTGCCGGTGCCGGGAGGGCCGTAAAGGATGAAGCTGCGGCCTTCGCCTGACTCGATGACGGCCTCCAACTGCGAGGAGTCCACGTCGACGGGGATGGCGTAGCTACCGGGGGTGACGGTGACATCCACCTTCCGTGTGTCGGTGGTCGATGGCTCGCTCACGCCGACCAAGCGCTTCTGGATGAGGCTTTCCACCACGGGGTTCTGGCGCATCTTTTCGGCATTGTTGTGGATGTCGTTCCACATGACGAATTTGCTGAAGGAGAAAAGACCGAGCATGCTCTCTTCTATCACGTCCCATCGCTGTTGGTTCTCGATGGCCTTGCGGACAATGGCGAACACCTGGCGCACATCGACACCGGATTCGTCTGTGGGAATGGGGTCGAGGTTGTGCAAATGGATGTCGTGTTGCTGGCTCATCATCTCCATGAGCGTGGTGTTGAAGGTGATGTCTTCTTCACGAACACGCAAGACATAGTTGTTGCCGCTCTTCTTCACCAAATCGACGGGCTCAAGCAACAATGGGGCGTAGCGGGGCTTGACGCTCTTGTCGGTCTCATACCATTTCATGATGCCGAGCACGAGGAAGAGCGTGTTGGCGCCGTTCTCCTCCAATGCTGTGCGGGAGGAACGGAACAAACCTTTCAGGGTGTTGGTCAGTTCTTCTTCTTTCAAATAGGAGTACAATAGGTTGTGTTTCAACCCATCCAACACAGTGGTTTCCAACGTCTCGTCTTGGGCGTGGGAGTTGTAGATGCCGTTTTCGTCGGCCTTTGCGGAGTGTTTCGTGGGAAGTGGAAGGATTTTGAAGTCCTCCTTGGCTTGCAAGTGGTCTTCCAACTTGTCGATGTCGAAGGAAATGAACTGGGTGAGTTTCTTGCCTATGCGCATGTTGAGCAGATTGTTGCGCAATGAGAAGTCGAGCAACTTGCGCTCCCAAATCTGTTGACGGGTAAGACGACGCTCTTCGGAATTCTCAACATCATATTGGCGCATTTCGCGTATGTCGCGGGTGGCCTGGTCGAGTTCGAGGCCTTCTTGTACGGAGGAGTCGGCTTCCCGTGGTATGGGGCGGACGTTCACCAGACGACAGCGGTAGACATCGATGGCCATGAGGAAGTCGTCGGCTTCCAAATGGAGATGGTTTTCGGCGGACTTCACCGCTTGTTCAAACGAGACACCCTTTTCCGTAAGCTTCGTGGCTTCAACCACCACCATCTCGCTGATGCCGTCGGCGACGGACTTGGAGAGGAAACTCACATCGTCGCAGAATGTTTGGGGGTAATATTTATCCACCAGCCAACAGCCAAGATAGGCATGGCCTTTGGCGATGATCACCAACGGGTGCAGGCCGATGGCTTCCAGGCAGGAGGCATAGGCAAGGGTCAGGTCGAGGCACGTGCCTTGTTTCTGGCTCAGCACTTCGTCGGTCAGCCTGACGCGCTGGCCGTCGTCCTCGAAACTGGGTGGGACGGTGATATAGACCAACCCTTGCTCGCGGAAGGCTTCATAGACGGCGGCCACCTGGGCACGGACACGGTTGGGGTCTTGGGTCTGGTATTCGTCCAAAGCCGAGGAACCGGTGAGGCGTTCGAGTTGCTTGGCAGCGGCTAATTTGATGGGGTTGAGTGCTGGCGTATTGGGGGTGACGAAGACCGACAGCAACTCTGGATTGCTTTTGATGCCGGGCCACTGGTCGTAAGCCATCAGGTGGATGACTCCGTCTTGCCGGTATAACTCGTGCTCTTGGTTGCCTTCCGGTTGGGCTTCAGTCTCGGTTGGGACGGTTTTGCCTTCTTCCACATGGCTAGTGTCCTCATTGTTACGTGATGGCCGGGGGGGAGCGCCTACGGCGTTTCCAAAGGTTTTCACGGTGATGACGAATTGCGTATCGACACTCTCGGTCAGGTGACGGAGCATGTCAAGGTTGGGCTTGATGTCAAGGTTCTGCACGGATACCGTCTGCCCTTTGGGAACCATGCTGATGCGGCTTTCTGTGGTGTTGAGCATCTCGCCGCTGATGCTTACGACGATGTCATGCCAGTCTACGTCGTCATCGTTGGTCAGCTCGCAGATGTTCAAATAGCGGGTTCCTGCAAGACTGCAGACGTAGTTGACGGATGGGTTGTATTCAATTCTGAGATTGGATGAGGTCAGTTGTTCTTTCATAGGTGGTAGGGTTGGTGGGATGGGTCAATATGAAACGGAGCAGGGGATGCCCGCTGATAATACAAGGTCGCGGATGCGGTCGAGTTCCTCGGGGGTGGCTTTCTCCAGATGGCTGTCGGGGGTCTCGCGGTCGATGGTGTAAACCATCACTTCGCGGGGACGGATGCGGCGGAGCGCGTCGAGCCAGGGGAGCACGTAACGGTCACCGGTGTTGTCGGCGTCGCCTGAAGTGGTGACGCCTTTCATGAACATGCTTTGAATCACAAGGTGGCCTTCAAACAATTCCATGTCGGCGATGATGCGGCGCACGTCATAATGGGTGCCGCAGGGACGGTCCACCATATTGATATAAGCCTCGTCCACCGTGTCCAACTTCAGGATGTTGTTGTCCACGCGCTTCAAGGCCTCGCGGATTTCAGGACGATGAATCTGCGTGGAGTTGCTGAGGACCGACACCTTGGCTTTCGGAGCCAATTCGTCGCGCAGCAGCAGGGTGTCGTCGATGATGGCGGGGAAGTCGGGATGGAGCGTAGGCTCGCCATTGCCGGCGAACGTGAGCACATCGGGGCGTTGGCCGGAGGATGCCATCTCCTCAAGCTTCCGTCGGAGGCTGTTGGCAACATCTTGACGGGTGGGGCGGCGGGAACGGGTGCGATGGTCGGAGTTGAAGCCGCATTCACAGTAGATGCAGTCGAACGAGCATATCTTGCCATCGTCGGGCTGAAGGTTGATACCAAGGGAAAGACCAAGGCGGCGGCTGTGAACAGGGCCGAAAATGGGGGATGGGTAAATAATCATGTTTTTTTTGCTTTCAATACGCAAAGGTAATCATTTTTCTCACTTCATAGCGTTAATAGTCGTTAAAGGTTTGCTTTCCCAAGCTTTTTTTACTACTTTTGCACAAAATTTGGTGTATTATAACCTAAAAAATGGGAAAAAACAAAAACAAGACCCGTAGCCGCCAAGGGGGGCTACAGGTGATTACTTTGTGCATTAGCACAGCCATGGTGCTTATTTTACTTGGAATAGTGGTGCTTACAGTACTTTCCGCAAGGAACCTGTCTGCTTCCATCAAAGAGAGACTGCCGGTCTTCATCGATTTGGGACAAGACCTTACCGAAACTGAAGCACAGCAGTTCTGCGACAACTTGTCGTCGAAAAAATATATCAACTCTTTGAAGTATATCTCCAAGGAACAGGTCTTGGAGGAAACAAAGAAGACCCTGGGCACCGACCCCTCGGAATTTGCCGGTATGAATCCTTTCTTGCCTTCTTTGCAGTTCCAACTCCATGCCGACTATGCCAACACCGACTCATTGAAATGGATCTCAGAGGAACTCACCAAACTCCCCAATGTCACGGAGGTGAGATATCCTGAGGACCTTATCAAGCAGGTGAACAACATGGTAAGGAAATTCAGCCTTTTGCTGCTGGTCATAGCCGCATTGCTCCTCATCGTATGCTTCGTGCTCATCAACAACACCGTGAAACTCAGCATCTATTCGAGGAGATTCAACATTCACACCATGAAACTCGTGGGTGCGTCATGGGGCTTCATCAGGGCACCATTTATCCGTCAAGCTGTGGCACAAGGCCTCATTGCTGGCATCCTGGCCAATGCCGTATTGGCTGTCGGTATGTATTTCCTCTGGAAGAACCAGCGTGATGTTATGGAGGTGGTTACATGGGATGTGCTCATCATCACGGGGATTGCAGTGCTGCTTTTCGGCATCATCATCACCACTTTCTGTTCATGGCTCTCTGTGAACAACTTCCTCAAGATGAAAGCAGGGGAACTTTACAAAATTTAATAGCGAACTATCAATCAAATACATTTGTTATGAGCAAAAGGAATGTCACGGACAGAAGAAATGTCATGAACAAAAGAACTGGCATGGACCCAAGAACTGGCATGGACAGAAAAAATTTCATGTACAAAAGAACTGTTGTTGACAAAAGAAATCTGGCTTTCGGGCGGACCAATTTCATCCTGCTGACCATCAGTGCGGTTGTCATCATCATTGGATTCCTCCTCATGAGTGGCCCGGGGTCGACGGTAGAGAAGTTCAATCCCGACATCTTCGGCACCATGCGTGTCAAGGTGGCTCCTGTCGTCTGCTTCTTGGGGTTCATTTCCATGATTGTCGGCGTGATGTATAGGAAGAAGGATGCTGAAAGGAATGATGATGGCCTTCCTGAGAAAACAACGATTGATCCTGTTTAAGGGATTAAGATAAGGAAGAAAAGCAGAACTTCAAACATATTTGGCCCATCATCTCTTTTGGCTTGGGTTTGGCTGAATTGGGGGTAGGCATCTTGATTGAATCAAATGGGTTGATAGGAGCGGGAGCGGCTATGATGATAGTTTCCCCTTTTATTAACAAATTGACTAATAAGAAAAAGATATAATTCCAAATAACAAATGGATTGGATACAAACCATCATCATTGCCATTGTGGAAGGCCTGACGGAGTTCCTCCCTGTCTCTTCCACAGGGCACATGATCATCACACAAAATCTTTTGGGAGTAAAACAAGGTGACGCTTTCGTACATGCGTTCACCTTCATCATACAGTTTGGGGCCATACTCTCCGTGGTGTGCCTCTATTGGAAGAGGTTCTTCCATATCGACCATACCCCGGCGCCGGAGGGCAGCAACGCTTTCCAGAAACTGATACATAAGTTCAGGTTCTATTGGCTGCTGTTCATCGGAGTGCTCCCTGCCGTCGTCATCGGACTGCTCGCCAAGAAATCGGGGTTGCTCGACTGGCTGCTCGACAGCGTGTTGGTCGTGGCCATCATGCTTGTTCTCGGTGGCATCTTCATGCTATTCTGCGACAAATGGTTCAATAAAGGAAGCGATGCCGTAAAGGTGAATGAGAAGAAGGCTTTCAACATCGGCCTGTACCAATGCATCTCCGTCATACCGGGCGTGTCGCGCTCAATGGCCACCATCGTCGGTGGCATGACGCAGGGACTTTCACGCAAGAAGGCGGCAGAATTCTCTTTCTTCCTCGCAGTGCCTACCATGGCGGGTGCCACCTTGCTCGACTTGCTCGACCTCTTCAAGGAAGACACGTCGTGGGCCACCTCGCACAACATCACCATGCTCATCCTCGGATGTGTTGTGGCTTTCATCGTAGCACTCCTGGCCATGAAATGGTTTGTGAACTTCCTCACAAAATATGGTTTCAAGGCTTTTGGCGTGTATCGCATCATCGTCGGCGGCATCATCATCATCATGCTGCTGATGGGACAATCACTGGTAATGGTTGACTGATGGATTTTCAGGAAGGGGTCATCATAGGCATAGACAAACCCTACCGAATGTCAAGCTTCGGGGCTTTGGCGCATATCAGATTCCTCATCTCGAAGAAACTCGGGGTGAAGAGGGTGAAAACCGGTCATGCAGGAACGTTGGACCCTCTCGCCACGGGCGTTCTGCTCTTGTGCACAGGGAAAGCCACCAAGCAGATAGAGCAACTGCAGGCTCACACCAAGGAATATGTGGCGGGATTGAAACTTGGGGCGACGACGGCCAGTTTCGACCGCGAGCATACCGTAGATTTCACATACCCCACAAAGCATATCACACGCCAACTCGTGGAGGATACGCTGAAGAAGTTCGTGGGCGACATCATGCAGGTGCCGCCGGCTTTCTCGGCTTGCAAGGTGGATGGCAAAAGGGCGTACCACTTGATGAGGAAGGGGAAAGACGTGGAACTCAAGGCGAAACCGCTGAGAATAGATGAAATCGAACTGCTCGACTTCAATCCTCTCGCCATGACGATGACCATTCGCGTGGTGTGCAGCAAGGGCACCTACATCAGGGCATTGGCAAGGGACATCGGTCTTGCTCTTGGCAGTGGGGCTTTCCTCACTTCACTCAGAAGGACAAGGGTGGGGGAGTGCCGCATAGAAGACTGCCTCACGCTGGATGACTTCCCCGCATGGCTGGATGCGCAGGACATCGCTCCATACCCGAACAAAGGAACCGCCAAGGGTGGTGAATAAAGATGAATATAATCATTAAGGAGACAGATATATGAAATTATCACAGTTCAAGTTCAGACTTCCGGAAGAGCAAATCGCGCTTTATCCCAATTACAACAGAGACGAGTGCAGAATGATGGTGGTTCACCGCAAGTCGGAAAGAATCGATATGTTCAGGAACGATGAGAATGGCCAACCTCTGAAGAATGAGGACGGGTCACCACAATACATCGAGTTCCGACACCTTATAGAATATTTCGACGAGGGAGATGTATTCGTCTTCAACGACACCAAGGTGTTCCCCGCTAGACTTTACGGCACAAAGGAAAAGACGGATGCCAAAATCGAGGTGTTCCTACTCAGGGAGCTCAACGAGCAACTGCGGCTGTGGGACGTCCTCGTGGAGCCGGCAAGGAAAATAAGGATTGGCAACAAACTCTTCTTCGATGAAAGTGGAACCATGGTGGCTGAGGTCATAGACAACACCACCAGCAGGGGGCGCACGCTGCGTTTCCTCTACGACTGCCCTCACGACAAGTTCAAACGCGAACTCTACGCCCTTGGTTCCGCACCGCTGCCTCACTACATCATCGACCATGAGGTGGAGAAAGAGGTGCCCGACGAGAGCGAACCGGGAAAGACCAAGATCATCAAGGTGAAAGACCGTCCTGTCCTGCCTGAGGACATGGAGGATTTCCAATGCATCTACGCCAAGAACGAAGGGGCTGTCACCGCGCCGGCTTCAGGACTGCACTTCAGCCGAGAGTTGATGAAACGAATGGAAATCAAAGGCATCGAATTCGCTTTCATCACCATGCACTGCGCTCTCGGTGCATTCCACAACATCGAGGTGGAGGACCTCACCAAGCACAAGATGGACTCTGAACAGATGTTCGTGGAAAAGGAGGCTTGCGACATCGTCAATACCGCCAAGGCGGAGGGCAGGCACATCTGCGCCGTAGGAACAAGTGTCATCAAGGCAACTGAGACCGCTGTTGGTACCGATGGGCAACTCAAGGAATATGAGGGATGGACCAACAAGTTCATCTTCCCGCCTCATGAGTTCGGACTGGCCGACGCCATGGTGTGCAACTTCTACCATCCTCTCTCCACTCTCCTCATGTCGGCCTGTGCCTTCGGTGGATACGACCTGGTGATGAAGGCTTACGATATGGCCATAGAGAATGGTTACAAGTTCGGATGCTACGGTGATGCCATGCTCATACTTGATGACTGAAACACTGCATATCACCTATCTCGGCCTCGGCTCCAACCTCGGAGACAAAGTTGAAAACATCAACGTGGCCGTTAAAAAAATTGAAGAGCTGATTGGACGCGTCGTGCGACAGTCGGCTCTACATCTTTCTGCACCGTGGGGATTCGACTCCGATAACTCCTTTGTCAACGCCGTCGTCGCCTGCCAAACGTCCTTGTCGCCAAGGAAACTCCTGAAGGCGACACAGGCCATAGAAAGGGAGATGGGAAGAACGGAAAAATCCCTCAACGGGGTCTATCACGACCGCATCATCGACATCGACATCCTCCTTTACGACGACTGGCGCATCGATTACCCCGACCTCAAAATCCCTCACCCTCTCATGCGTGACCGCGATTTCGTCATGATACCGCTGAGTCAAGTGTGGAGGGATGATGAATAAGTTTCTAATGCATTCTTAAAGTCACAAGGGCTGTGCACACTTGTAGAGACGGGATTCTTCCCGTCTTCTCCGAAGTCATAGAGACTTGTTCCAGCCACCTCCGCCCATTAACAATGCGGTGCAACAGTTGGTGCGCATCCCCCCGCAACAGTCGGTGCGCATCACCCTGCAACAGTCGGTGCGCATCCCCCCGCAACAGTCGGTGCGCATCCCCCTGCAACAGTCGGTGCGCATTCCCCTGCAACAGTCGGTGCGCATCCCCCTGCAACAGTTGGTGCGCATCCCCCTGCAACAGTCGGTGCGCATCTCCCCTGCAACAGCGGTGCGCATCTCCCCAGCAACAGTCGGTGCGCATATCCCCTCCCCTCGAGGGGAGGGGCTGGGGTGGGGTCTTTGACTAAAAGGTTTATCCGTCTGATTCAGAATCACGGGAATGAAGTTTTTGATTCAAAAGTCCTCCCCCAAGGCGGTAATAGTGAGCATCTGAGCCTTGCTCGATTGTTGGTGTACGTTTCGGCAAATCAAGCATGCTTGACTTTGCACTCGATATGCACAACAATTGTCCCTTTAACTCCTCTTTAACTCCCCTTAAACTTTAACTCCTCTTTAACTCCCCTTAAAAAATCAAGCATCGGCAAAGGTCTTGCCATCCTTGAGTGTGATTTGAAGTTTGGTGTACTCGCAATGGAAATCATTCTTCAACCTATCCAGGTAGCGGGCGCTTTCCCATTTGCACATGGGTAGGTCGTGAAGTAAATAGTTGCCGCAAGAAGCTGGTTCGGTGGCGGGAACTTCATCTTGAGTGAGTATCCACTCCAAGCACTCTATGGTGAGTTTGCGCATATCCTCAACGCTGTAATTTCCCAGCATGATGATATACATGCCTGTCAGGCAACCCATGGGACCAACATATACCACATCTTCCTTGGCTTGTGAATTACGAAACCATGTCGCCATCAAATGTTCCATGCTGTGCATGGCTGAAGGTGCCACGGCGGGTTCCTGATTGGGTTCTGTGATACGAAGGTCAAAAGTGGTGAAACCCTTGTCTTCACGAGACACATAGATGCCTGGCTTCAGACGGGTGTGGTCAATGGTAAAACTTTGTATTACTTCCATATGTTTTTAAGTTGAACTGATTATTGCATAACGTATGACAAGGACGGGTTTTTGAATGTGATTAGTTGCCCCGTTCGTCATTACTCATTTCTCTTATCAACCGCAAAGATATGAAAAAAACAGAAAGACAACAAGAAATCTGATGTCAAGTTGGCTGAAAATGCAGAAAACACCGAAAACACCAACAATTTGGATGGCAAACTCCGCCAAGAATGCTCAGGCAGCAAACTCCGCCAAGATTGCTCAGGCTGCAAACTCCGCCAAGAATGTTCAGGCGGAACCGTAGGTCGACGTGCGAAGCGGAAGTCAATTGCCGCTCGGCTCTGCCGCTTTTTCCCGAAGGGTCTAAAGGACCGTGTTCACACCCCGGGATGCCCACTCGGAGAGCAACATCCCCTCCCCTCAAGGGGAGGGGCTGGGGTGGGGTCTGTAACTTGTTGGCTTTCAGACATATCCCCCCCCCCTAAAAAATTTTGCATAGTTCAACGCCCCCTGACCCCCTCTAATCTTAGAGGGGGAGTAAGTTACATCGTGAACACAATGGTGCGCACTTAGGGGGCGACGCTTCCAAGTTTGCCGCACCGCCATTATTGACTTTTGTACGGACATACATACTGTAGACCCCCAGCCGGCCCAGTGTGCGAACAACGCCGCCCGCGAAAAAAAGTGATGAGTTCACTTGAAAAAGTCCGATATGCCTACTTTGAACACACTCGGGGTGTTCATATCCCCTCCCCTCAAGGGGAGGGGCTGGGGTGGGGTCTGTAACTTTTTGGCTTTCAGGCATATCCTCCCCTAAAAACTTTGCATAGTTCAACGCCCCCTGACCCCCTCTAATCTTAGAGGGGGAGTAAGTTACATCGTGAACACAATGGTGCGCACTTAGGGGGCGACGCTTCCAATGTCGTGGCGGAGTCCAAGATCTTTTGCTCGCTGCAATTATCTGCGCAGGCCGAGAGCCTTGATGATCGCACGATAGCGAGAGATGTCGCGGTCGTACAGATAGTTGAGCAGGGCACGGCGTTTTCCTACCAACTGGGTCAGTGACCGTGCGGTAGTATAATCTTTACGGTTCTTCTTCAAATGTTCCGTCAAATGGGATATACGGTAGGAGAACAATGCTATCTGGGCTTCTGGTGAGCCAGTATCAGAGTTAGACTTCCCGTATTTTCCAAAGATCTCTGCTTTTTTTGCCTTGTCTAAATACATCTTGTTGGGTTTGTAAAATGGTAAATAATTATCACTTGCATCAAATGCGGCTGCAAAATTACTACTTTTTTCCGACACAACAAACTTTTACGACTTTTTTCTTGTGTTTTTTGCGCAATATTGCGTTTTTATTCGTCTGTTACGCCAATTATTTGTAATTTTGCAGCCGATTTCAGGATATGAGATTTTTGTCTAACAACAAAAAGGGTCATTCGTCCCTATTGAAAAGTACCCCAAGATAGTAACAATGCAAGACATCAGAAACATCGCCATCATAGCACATGTCGACCATGGCAAGACGACATTGGTCGACAAGATGATGCTCGCGGGAAACCTCTTCCGCGAGGGTAAGGAAATTGGCAACCAAGTGCTCGACAGCAACGACCTCGAACGGGAAAGAGGTATCACCATTCTCTCGAAGAACGTATCCATCAACTACAAAGGTGTGAAGATCAACATCATCGACACTCCGGGACACTCCGACTTCGGTGGGGAGGTGGAACGCGTGCTCAACATGGCCGACGGTTGTCTCCTGCTCGTGGATGCTTTCGAAGGCCCCATGCCACAGACACGATTCGTGCTGCAAAAGGCGTTGGAGATAGGTCTCAAACCCATCGTCGTGGTCAACAAGGTGGACAAGCCCAACTGCAGGCCGGAAGAGGTGTATGAGATGGTCTTCGACCTCATGTTCGCACTCAACGCCACGGAAGAGCAATTGGACTTCCCCGTGGTTTATGGCAGTGCCAAGAACGGATGGATGGGAGAGGACTACAACAACCCGACTTCAGACATCACCTACCTCCTTGACAAAATCGT
The DNA here is from genome assembly GCA_902786665.1 of uncultured Prevotellaceae bacterium. Taxonomy (GTDB): domain Bacteria; phylum Bacteroidota; class Bacteroidia; order Bacteroidales; family Bacteroidaceae; genus Prevotella. Next base: position 27,766 of record CADADN010000049.1, read on the forward strand.
GGAGGTCATACCGGCACCAAAGGTCATCGAGGGTACACCTCAGATGCTCATCACATCACTCGACTATTCCAACTACACCGGCCGCATCGCCGTGGGACGTGTGCACCGTGGCACCCTGCAAGAGGGAATGGGTATCACCATCGCCCATAGGGACGGTACTTCTGAGAAAACAAAAATCAAGGAGTTGCATACCTTTGAGGGCATGGGGCACGTCCGTACCAAAGAGGTGGGGAGCGGTGACATCTGCGCCATCATCGGACTGGAGAAATTCGAGATTGGAGACACCATCTGCGATTTGGAAAACCCCGAACCGCTGCCACCCATCTCCATCGACGAACCCACCATGAGCATGCTCTTCACCATCAACGACTCGCCTTTCTTCGGAAGGGAGGGTAAATGGTGCACCTCACGACACATCAACGAAAGACTCCAGAAGGAACTGGAGAAGAACCTCGCCCTCAAGGTGGAGGAGTTTGATGGCAACACCGACCGTTGGATTGTCAGCGGAAGGGGCGTGCTTCACCTGTCCGTCCTCATCGAAACCATGCGACGCGAAGGTTATGAGTTGCAGGTGGGACAGCCGCAGGTCATCTACAAGGAGATTGATGGCAAGAAGTGTGAACCCATCGAGGAACTTACCATCAACGTGCCGGATGAGTTTGCAAGCAAGATGATCGACATGGTCACACGACGCAAAGGAGAGGTGGTGTCGATGGAGAGCCAGGGAGAGCGCACCAACATCGCTTTCAACATCCCGTCGAGGGGCATCATCGGACTGCGCACCAACGTGCTCACTGCCAGCCAGGGGGAGGCCATCATGGCTCATCGATACAAGGAGTACCAACCCTTCAAGGGTGAAATCTCAAGACGCGTCAATGGTTCCATGGTGGCCATGGAGACAGGAACGGCTTTCGCCTATTCCATCGACAAGTTGCAGGACAGGGGGAGTTTCTTCATCGACCCGGGCGAGGAAGTGTATGCAGGACAGGTCGTCGGCGAGCACGTTCACGACAACGACCTTGTCATCAATGTCACAAAGGCCAAGCAACTCACCAACGTCAGGGCCAGCGGCAGTGACGAGAAAGCACGCATCATACCCAAGGTGGTCATGAGCCTTGAGGAATGTCTCGAATACATCAAGGCCGACGAGCTCGTGGAGGTCACCCCGAAAAGCATACGCATGAGAAAGGCCATCCTCGACCATAACGACAGAAAGAGAAGTCAAAAGGAATAGCCCTAGAATTTCTAGGGCTTTTCTTTTTCCTCCAAAAACGTCCTATTCCCTCCTATAATGCCTCGATAAAGGTCTTGGTCACCTCAAACGACCCATCTGCCATTCTGCTCCAGAAGTCATAATATTGGGAGGCCTTCTCGTCGCTCAGGGGTACGTCGCTGATGACGCGGAATGACACGAAAGGCACACCATGTAGATAACAGGTCTGGGCTATGGCGCAACTCTCCATGTCAACGGCCTTGGCATCGGGGAAATGGCTGAGAATCTTTCTCATTTTCTCACGAGAGTCCACAAACCAGTCGCCGCTTACCATCAAACCGCCATGGATGGTGGTGGAGCAATTCAGGTGCAAGGCCTTTTCCACCCACTCCTTCCCGGCTTCGTAAAGGGCTGGCATTCCCACAAACTGTCCGTAATCCACCTCGCTGCCACAGTAGACGTCGTGGTAGGTGTAGTGTGTGCCCACCACCACGTCGGTCACTTTGAGATGGGTGTCGGCGCCGCCGGCGCAACCTGTCGACACGATGAGGTCGGGATGGTATCGGTCTATCATTTCCACTGCTCCAACGGCGGCATTCACTTTGCCGATGCCGCATTTCTGAAGGATTACTTCGTGTGGGCCGATACACCCGGTGATGAAATTCTTGCTACCACTCTGCTCTTCCCTGGGGGTGGAGAGTAGGTTTTGCAACTGGGCAAGTTCCTTGTCCATTGCTACGATGATTCCTATCTTCATTTTTATTCTTATGTTAAGTTATATAAGTTCCTCAAGTTGGGTAAAAGGGGCGTGAAGAAGGGTTTAAAGAATTCATTTCCTCTTAAAAGGGGGTAAATATGAGCATATGTCCCTTTAACTCCCCTTTAACTCCTCTTCAACAAAACTCCCCTTTAACTTCCGAAAAAAGTGCGACCTGTAATGTTGGTCGTCACACCAAGAATTCCCCCGAAGTCGTAGGGGCGGGTCTTGTGCCCGCCTGCCGCCAAGAGGTCGGTGCCAGGTGGTAGAGACGGGATACATCCCGTCGTATCCCGTCTCTACAATTGCACACCGAGCCGTTTGGCGTGGCATTCCTTTCATTTCATCCTTACAGGTTGAAAAAGTGTACATATGTCCCTTTAACTCCCTTTTAACTTCCCTTTAACTCCTCTTCAACAAAACTCCTCTTCAACAAAACTCCTCTTCAACAAAACTCTCCTTTAACTCCAGAAAGTTCAGCGAATGCGTAAGTTATGGTTGCTGTTTAACGTTATTCCATCCCGTCGAGCAGGATGAAGGCCGCCCAATAGTATGGGTCGGTGTAGGGACGCTTCATTACGGTGGTGCGGTTTCGCTTGGCGCGGATGGAGATGGCTCGCCTACTGCTGGTGCGGCTTTCCGCCTCCACCTCCATCGTGCGGAGGTCGGTCTGGGCACGACGAAGGGCCTCGTGTTTGTCCACGCCGTCCATCAGGTATTTGTAGAAATTGTTCATCAGCAGGCGTGTGGCGTGGTCGTCCACTTTCCACAGGCTCATCAGAATGGCGTTGGCGCCGGCTTTCTTGAAACCGCGTTGCAGACCGAAGACACCGTCGCCGGTGATCTTTCCCAAGCCGGTTTGGCAGGCGGAGAGAACAAGCAGGTCGACGCCGCGTAGGTCGAGCATGGAAATCTCTTTCGCTGTCAGCACGCCGTCTTCGGTCGTTTGAAGGCTGTTGTCGCCTGTCAATGTGTGATTGGCACCAGCCAGCAGCAGGCCGGAGCGCGTGAGGGCCTTGTCGGCATCGTCCATGTTGCCATAGGTGGAGAGGAACATCAGACGGTCGTCCATGCCGCCCTCGCGCACTTCACTGTCGGTCCAGTAGAAACCGTGCGTGGCGATGTGGATGATGGTGGGGGCATGGCCGGAGAGGTGCTTGAATGACTTTTCCGAGGCATCGCCTTTCGTATGCAGGTTGATGGAGAGTTCGTTGTCGCTCACCATATGGCTGATGTCCTCCACTTCCTTGCGTGTCCCAGGCAGGTATTTGGCGCCGCCCTTCAATTTCTTTGAGGCTTGAGGGTCGTCGGTCGACGTGTCATTGTCGAGGTTGCTGTCGTAGTTCACACCGCCGTAAATGGCAGCGTCGGAGTAGGACACCTTCGTGTGTTCGCGGGCAAGGGCGATTTCACGCGTGGACGAGAGCCGATAGAAGAGCCAATGGTCCATCAGCAGTCCTTGGCTCTCTTCCCAGTGGGGCAGCGATTCTATGCCTATGTTGTAGAGTTCGCCGGCGGGGGAGAAATAGACGTTGTGTGCCTTTTCAAGATAGGGGGCGAGGGGTTGCCACACCAATTGGGTCACCTTGTTGGTGGTGTAGATGTCTTTCGTACGGATGGAAGAGAGTTGCGCCCCACTCATCAGCGGCACGAAAGTGGGTTTGCGCATCTCCCTGGTGAGCACGATGGCGGCATATTGCTCCTCGCCCTTGGTGTTGGGAAAGCACAAGAACTCTACGGCTATGTCGCCGGGATGGAGTTGGCGGTGGATGCGTTCCCAGTCGATGCGAAGAGGTTTGGTGTAGTTGCCGTAAGTCTTCGACTTTTTCACCAACCTGCGCTCTTGCTTGGTGATGACGGCTTGTAGCGAATCGGTGTTGATGGTGCGCTTTGATTTCGGAAGAGCATATTGGTGGGTGAGCAGTGCTTGGTTGTACTGTAGTTGGTGATAGGCATCGATGAGAAGGGTGTCGCCGCTTTCCATCAGCAGGTTGGCCATCTCCAACTCGCTGTTGAGCAACAGGCCCTTGGCCAGAAGGGTGGCGTTGTAGGCACTGGACACCATGCCGTCGCTGGGGGCTTGCCATACAAGTTGGGGAAGCGTACGGGTGAACCATGGCTTCACGCGGAGCCAGAAGAGGTCGCGCTCGCTGGAGGTGAGGTCGGCAAAGGTGTTGAGGATGGACTTGGAATAGAAATTGGTGGCTTTCAGTGCGTAGAAAGAGGCTGAGTCGGGTTGGTTGTCGGAGGAGAAGTAGATGGCCATCTTGCACATGGAGTGGGCATAGGAGAGATGTTGCTCTCCAAGCAGGCGCCGGCGCAGCTGTAGGGTTTCCCTGCCATAACTCACGGCTTCCGGATAATGCCCCAATGCGTGATGGTAACTGGCCATGTTGCTGGTCGACTCGGCATATTCCGGATGGTCCACCCCAAGCGTCTCGCGGCGGATGGAAAGGGCTTCGTTGCCGTATTGGAGGGCTTTCTCGTAGTCGCCGACCATCATAAGGTAGTCGGCCATGTTGCTTAGGGCGGTGGCATAGTCGGGATGGTGCTTTCCAAGCAATTTCTCGCGCAGCGCAAGTGCCTGGCTTTCCAGACGGATGGCTTCTTGGTATTCTTCCTTGAAATAGTGATACTTGGCAAGGTTGTTGAGTGACTGGGCGTAATCCAAGCTTTCCGTGCCGGTCGCCTTTTCCCTGATGTTCAGGGCAAGGGTGCCGAGGCGAAGGGCTTCGTCATAGTTGCCGATGCGGGAGTAATAGCCGGCCAGATTGCTTGCCGACTGGGCATAGTCGGCATCGTCGGTGCCTGAAAGTTGCCCGCGTAGCTCCATCGCCTTGCGTCCAAGGCGGATGGCTTCGATGTAATGGCCCAGATAGGCGTGGTAGCGGGCTGTGTTGTTAAGCGATTGGGCATATTCCAAACTGTTCTTGCCGCATGTCTCTTCGCGAAGGGTGAGGGCGGCGTTGCCAAGACGGAGAGCTTCCTCGTAGGAGCCTGTGTGGGAATAACTTCCTGCAAGGTCGGAGAGGGCTTGGGCATAACCGGCGTTTTGGGTGCCATGCAAACGCTCGGTGGCATCGAGTGCCCGCTTTCCCCATGTTATCGCTTCCTTCGAACGCCCGGTGTGATTCAACTCTTTGGCGAGACGGAGGGCATCGGCAATGAAGGCGTTGTCTTCCGCTCCGGAGGGTACGGTGGCCAGACGATGCTCCAAAGTGTCTTGGGGCAGCGGTTGTGCGATGACCGGCATGCACAAAGCTGTCGACAACAGGAGGGTGAGCAACTTGGAGGCGTTTCGCATAGGATGTCGCTTATTTGGATTCCAAGCCCATACGGTTGATCAGGTCGTTGGAGATGTATTTGGCGGGGGCTTTCAGCGTGGTGATCACCCACGAATGGGTGATTTCGTTCCAGTCTTGCTTGGATACGATTTCCCAACTTTGTTCGAGCAATCCCAGTTCCTTGCCTTTCTTTGCCAATTCTTTGCGGTGCTTGTAGTCGCTTTTCCAGTTGGCGCGGTAGGCATCGGTCACGTCGCAAGTCTCCTTGATGCTCACTGAGAGCTTGTATTCACCAGTGCCCCAGCAGTCCTTGAAGTTGTCGTGCTCGTCGCGGAAGCCACTGTAGGAACGGGGGACGATGAAACATTCGCCGGTGACTTGGTAACGGGATGGCTCGTCGGCATGGCGGACATAGCGAAGGAAACCTTTTTCATCAAGATTGTTCTCGTTGACGGGAACGTTGATATGGAAGGTGCCCAACTCTTGGTTCTTTTGCAACTGCACGATTTCGTTCATCCATGAAGAAGAGATGGTGATGTCCATGGAGAGGGTGAAATCCTTGCGCTCCTCAAATGAATAAGGTATCGACAGTTGGGTGTTGGGGAGGTTGGAGTGCGTGGGACTGAGGATGAGGGTGTCGAGCACAAGTTCAAACTTGGAATGGTTGATGATGCGGTGGAGTTTGCTGCGGTCGATATGGCAGGAGATGTAGAACAGGGTGTCCTTGTCGGAGGTGCGCAGGCAGCCGATGCCGTCGAAACGCATGCCCTTCGGGTCCATCGCACCATCGAAGGAGGGGGCGTCGTAGAAATCGCTCATCTCGGATACGGAGTTGATGACGGTTTGGAAGACGTTCTCTTTCTTCACCGCCTCTTCCCATTCTTTCTTCATGCGCGCGTTGCGTGTGACGAGGGCGCCGATGGCTGTCACACCCATGTCGATGAAGGTGGAGACGTAACCTGAGGCGATGCCTTTCATCGAATTGCCGGTGGCGGAGAGAATGTCGCCAAGATAGCCGCGCGAGGAGTCGCGCTCGTCGTTAAGCTTGCTGATGTCGTTGGCCAATTCGTCGCTGGTGTAAACGAAAGTCTTGTATTCCATGACTTGTGCTTGAAGGGTCTGGCTGGCCATGCAGAGCAAAAGGATGATGACCTTTCTTGTCCAAAATGTGGTTCTTGGTGTCATTTCTTGATTCTTTATGTTTGTGATTCTTCTTGCTGTCGTGTTTCTTCGTGTTCCGGATGGTCAGAGCATGATGTCGCGGACGGATGTGCCATTCTCGAACTTGTCGAGGTCGACGAGGTTGGGGATGCCGTCAATGCGCCCTTTCTCTGAGTATTGCCAAAGATTGTGCTTGCCTGGGCCGTGAAGGCGGGGGGCTGACTTGCCATAACGGGCAATGAAGATGTAATATTTGTTGAATTCCGGTGCCAGCATCTTGTTGTAAAAATCCAAAGGACAGTAGAGCAGTGGGTATTTCCCATATTCTTTCTTGGCCAGTTGCATGAACTCATCAAGGCTCTTCTGCAAATCCTTGCGGCTGATGTTATGCACCCCATCCTCCTCCACATCGACCATTGGCAGCAGGTCCTGCTTGTCTTTTGGCACATTGCGTTTGAAATGGGCAAACTGCTCTTTTGCAGAACGGTTGGAGGTGAAGAAATGGTAACTCCCGACGGGTATGCCGACATCGCGGGCACCTTTAAGGTTGGTCTTGTATTTCCTGTCCAACAAGGAGGCGCCCTCGGTGGCCTTGATGTAGACAAACTTGATTTTGCGGTTGGCTTTCACCTTCTTCCAATTGATCTTGCCTTGGTATTTGGAGATGTCGATGCCGTCGTAATCGGCAGATGTCTCATAAGAGGTGGAGGGGAATAGGCTGTCAAGGATGTTCGGAAAGAAATGGTGGACGACAAAAAGGAGGGCGACAATGCCTGCCAGCCATGCCAACAGCCGTTTCTTATGACGTCGTTGTTTCTTCCACCAATTGCCAAGTGGGAAACCAGACCTCTTGCGCCTCTTGCGCCTTCGCTTTTTTGTAGTCATTCTGATAGGGATTGTATGGAGTCGAGTGACACTTTCAAGGCATCCATGAACCTCGAATAGTCTGAAGAGGAGATGTCCACCTTGGTCTTGCAACGTTTCTCTGTGGGATGATGGTGGATGAAGTTGTCGCGCACCATCTTGTGCGTCACGATGTTGTCAAGAGGGATGTGGCGCTCTGTGATGAGGGGCAGAAGGAATTCCACTCCGCTTCCTATCTGTTCCTTGGTCAGAGGCACTTGGGCGGTGTTGCCTTGAAACTCCACGCCGATGCAGAAGTTGTTGCAGCGCTCACGCCCGTTGAGGATGGACTTGCCTGCATGATAGGTGACGGCGGTAAGGGGGGCAAGGATGTAGCGTGTGCCGTCGGTGTCGATGACAACGTGTGAACTCACCCCACCAGGGCGTGTCAGCTCTTTAAGGGCGGCTTCCAAAGTGGGAAGGGCGGTGTGGTGGAGGACGACGCCAAGCATCTCGTTCAATGTGTCTCGTTCGATGTTCGGCGTGGGATGGCTGACTTCGCGATAATGATTCTTTGCCATTGGCGTGGGGCGGTCTTCCGTGCAAGCGACAGTGGCGATTACCACTATGGAAGCTAGCAGCCATGATACAAATGTTCTCATTCGTGGTGTTTTTTTCTTGTCGTCTTTGGGGTGGTGGCTCGTAGATTTCTATAGAAGGGATGTCATAAAATCAAGCAATTGACAAACCCCATGAGGAAGCCAAGACCGGCTCCCAACCATACGATGGCGCGAAGCTCCTTGGAAAGCACTTCCATGATGATCTTCTCGGCCTCGACCATATCCATCTCGTTGATGCGGTTCTCCACGATGGTGCTGATGTCGACTGTCTCCAGAATCTTGGGAAGATGCTCGGAGATGATGGTCTGGTAGAAAGAAAGGAGGGAGGCTTTAGCTCGCGCCGTTTGTTCTTCCTTGTCTTTCAGCAGGTCGCTCATGGGACGGTCGAGCAGAGCCGTTGTCTCAGTGTCGATGAGGTCGCCAACAATCTTTTTGGAGTTGGTCCGAAGCATGTCGTTGATGTTGCTGGACAGGGCTTGCTCCACTGGCTCGGCGAGGGCGTTGATGAACTGTTGTGCGGCGTTGCTACCTTGGTGACCGAAGATGCGCTTGATGCCGCGGTGAACCATGTCGCCGAAACCGCCGCCATGGCCTATGCCCTCGTCGGCGAGCTTGTCGCCGATGCCGCTGCCGAAATGACGCATCTTCTGCATCACATGGGTGACAGCCACATGGGCAATCTTGTCGCCTACGCTGCTACTCGCCAGTTTCTCGTAGAGTAAAGAGGTGAGGTCGCTGCTGCCCTGGACGGCGATGGCATCCAACTCGTCTTTTGACATGTAATGGCAAAGAAAGTCGCGCAGAGGTTCAGGGTTGTGCTTCTGTTCGATAAAAAACGTGTCGATGGCTTCTTCTATCTTTTCCAACATCTCGGGCGAGAGAAGGTTCTTCTCCAATACCTCATGGTTCATCAAGTGCGTGCTGATTGATGAACCGATGGCGGTGGCAATGCGACCCTTCTCCTTCGGGATGATGCCGGGAGTGAAGGGTAACTTGTGACCGAAAAGATATTTGGCATGGTGGGGACGGAACAACATCCTGATTGCGATGTCGTTGGTGATATAGCCTATCACGCTCCCAACCAAAGGGGCTACTATATATGACAGCATTTCCTCAATCTCATTTTTGGATATGCAAAGGTAACGTTTTTTGTTCAAAAACGATGCCCTTTGCAGAAAAAAGAAGATAGGTGGAATGTAAGAATACGACGGAATGACATCGGCAGAGTGGAAGACGAATCTCTTGGAAGGATTGCCATATTTGTGTCTTTTGCCAATAGGTCATTATTAGTGCATTCCAAATGAATCAAACAATTCGTCCCAAGATTCCAATACGGCTGTTGCCTATTGGGCTAGGTGATGAACATATTCAGCTTCCAAACCCATGCTCGATGCTATTTCCTCGATAGTTTTGCCTGATTGTAAAAGCATCTTGACACTTATGCGAAGCATCTCGTCTTTTTGAGCTAATTGTGCCTTCTGCTCTGTGAGCTGTGCCTTCTGCTCTGTGAGCTGTGCCTTCTGCTCTGTGAGCTGTGCCTTCTGCTCTGTGAGCTGTGCCTTCTGCTCTGCCTTCTGCTCTGTGAGCTGTGCCTTCTGCTCTGTGAGCTGTGCCTTCTGCTCTGTGAGCTGTGCCTTCTTTTCCGCTAACTCACGGTCTCTCAAGAGAATCTCGGTGTCGCGTTTCTCGATGGCAGAAAAATACTCGTCTTCTACATTCATCTTGTGTCGCATATCGGCATCGGCGGCGGCCATGGTGAGACGGTGCAAAATGCGGGTCATGTCGGCATCGCCGTCGTAGGCATTGTCATCGAACTTCAGCACGCGGCTGTCGTTCTCGTCCTTGCGGGATTGGTCGAAGATGCTCAAAACCATGTCGAGACGGTTGTTGACTTGACCGTGAAGGCGGGGGATTTGCACGATGATGCTGTCGTGTGTTAGGCCGTCGACAAAGGGGTTGGGCAGGCCTTTTGTCACCACTTGGTTGTCATAGCTGAAGGCTTTATGGCTGACGTAAAGCACGGGCTCCTCGATGTCACCCACTTTATGTCCAAGGAGATATACGGCAACCATAGGTAGGGCTTGGCCATCGGCCTTGATGTTTTTGGGATTTGAGTAATGTACTCCAAGGTATTGGCGGAAACGTAACGTTTCTGTTTCCAACCAAGTTTTTTGCAACTCTATCAGTAGTAAACTCTCCTTGCCTTCTGCGTCACGGATGGTGGCGCCAAAATCGATTCGGAAGACAGTCAGTGAGTCGTGATTGTCGTTGGTGTATTCGTGAGGTCTTATTTCCACGGCAACTACATCTTTCTTCAGCAAAGCCGACAGGATGGTGCGGGCTATGCGTTCGTCTTCCATCAAGTATTTGAATACTGTGTCGTATACTGGATTGGCTATCTTCATAGTTTTGTCTTTTTTGCAAAGTTACATAAAAAACTGAAATAATGTGACTCAAAAATCATTTTTTCTTTATATTTTTGCATCCGCAATAATAGAAATGTATATTTTAGAGGGTTGATATGGAAAAGAATATGAAAAATCAGAAGAAAAAGAAGGAAAACGCCCACACTTTGACGACCGAGGGCGCAAAACGTACTAAAAAAGCCAAACTGAAAAGGTTCGTGTATATAGCCATTGTTGTCATTGGCTTGGCGGTGCTTGGATGGCTTGCTATGTTGCTCTTCGGCAACAATTACAAAACCAACGCCATGAAGATGAAGGTGAACGCAACAGTGGCTTCCAGAATTGCCGGGGTGATGCTCAAAGACTATCAGGAAAACTGGCTTAGGGCAGAGACTGATAAATTGGCAATGAATGCCGACGGAATGATGGTTTCCACCGATGACATCAAGCAAGTCATCGATTGGAGGAAGGAATTCTTCCAGAAAAACGGCTGCGGTCCGGCGTTGGAGAAATTGGTGGCCGATATGGAGAGCAACTACTCTGACATGGGACTTACACCGGCCAAGTATCGTGATACGAAAGAGATTTTCAAAGAACTGCTTGACAAGGTAAAAGGACTGGCAAACCTTGTCAAACAACCAGGTGACTCCATTGAGGGGATGGCCAATAAATGGGCTGCTTTCCAAGATGACATCAATAATAACATCGACGCCACGGATTTCGAATTCTATTTGTCTGATGAAGATGTCAAGGCTAAAATAGAAGAAGTGGCGGCTCTATCGTCGGACAAAGACCTGGCTTCAAAACTTTTCAATGAGGTGAGAAGCAACGCGGCGGGAATTGCCAATATGATGAAATACAAGAAGATGGGATTTGAGGAACTTCCAAACGGAAAAGGCGTCCTTTTCCATGTGGTGACCAAGGGTAAAGGAGCTAAACCCAAGGATGACACCAGGGTGAGGCTGCATTATGAGGGAAAACTCATGGATGGTACCGTATTCGATAGTTCGTACCAACGTGGCGAGCCGGCTGTCATGCAACCCAAACAAACAGTGCCTGGGTTCTGGCATGCACTCACCAACATGCCGGTAGGGTCGAAATGGGAGATTTACATCCCCTACGACCAAGCCTATGGCCCAAGGGGGATGGGGTCACACATAAAACCCTATTCAGACCTCTTCTTCACCATCGAGACCATCGCAATCGAAAAATGAAAAGAGACCCTGCAAAGGGTCTCTTTTTCATAGGGTGTCTTGTTGCTATTGTGTCTGAAAACCTGCCTCATTGCTTTAATAGGACAAGGTTGACAAGGTTTGTTACATCAACTATGGTGATGGTGCCGTCCTTGTTCACATCGCTCAATTGCCAACAGAATGTGCCAACAGGGTCGCCGAGGATACGGTTGACAACCAACGTCACGTCGATAATGGATACGTCGCCGTCAAGGTTCGCATCGCCCAACTTTCCTTCTTTCACATTGATGGGGAACGAAGTGTTGGCCAAGGTTGCCGTGCTGCCATCGGCATAGGTGATGGTGCCGGAGGTGATGGTGCCGGTGTAATTGTCTGCCTCCACTCCTTCGTCTACCAAGAACAAAAGGCTCAATACGTCGCCTTCATTTCCTTTCAATGAATTGCTGCCGTTCACTACAGTGAGGGTGTAACCGCTCTCTTGGCTGCTGTTCATTGTCAGAGTGGTGTTGGCTTGGGAATGGCGGTCGGTGAATTGGTGTTTCGCTGCCCCGTTGTCGTCTGTCATCAGACGTATGCCGGCAGGAAGTTGAAGCGTAAAGGAGTAGCTGCTCACATTGGTCTGAGCGTTGTTCAAGTTCACTTCCATGCTGGAAGCTGCACCACGGAAAGCGTTGTCCACATGGGCGGAGGCCATCTCCTTGATCGGACGGATGTCGCTGAACCGCTCCCAATCATCACTGTTCTTGTAGGAGGCAATAGAGTTGGAAGGGACGTAAAGGGGAATGGTGTAACTGTATGTGGAGAACACTTCGGGGGTGCTCACGGGGGGATTCGTTGCGTAGCAGATGATTTCACTCAACATGTTGCAGGTGATGAAGGCACTCTTACCGATGCGACGCAGGGAATTGGGGAGCGTAAGCTGGGTAAGGCTGGAGCAGTTGGCAAATGATGAGTTGCCTATCTCGATGAGTGATAAAGGAAACTTGACTTCTGATAAGTAAAGGCACATGAAGAACGCATAACTGTCGACTGTCTTCACCGTCGAGGGTATTTCATAGACGCCTTGCTTTTGAGCCGGACAGCAGATGAGCCGCTCCTTGGATTTGTCGAACAATACGCCATCCTCGCTGCAGAAATGGGTGTTTTCCGTAGGAACGGTGATGGCTTGAAGCTTGGAGCAACCCCTGAAAGTGGCAACGCCAAGGCTCTGCAAACTGACCGGTATGTTGAGCGTGAGCAGCTTGGTGCAACTTTCAAAGACACGGTCGCCCATCGTCTGAACGGAAGAGGGCAGTTCCACGGACGTCAACTTTACGCATGAGCTGAGGGCGTAGGAGCCGATGGACGTCACTTCTCCCATGAATTGAATGTCGGTTAAGCTTTGGCAATAGTAGAAAGCGTAGTCGCCTATGGACGTCACAGATGAGGGGACGGTAATGCTCTTTAGCGAACTACATCCCCTGAAGACGCTGTTCTCCAACCGGGTGACGCCATCGGGGATGTTCACTTCTGTCAAGAGGATGCAAGCGCGAAATGCACACTCACCCATTTGCTGCACCGTGGAGGGGACGCTGATGGAGGTGAGTTTGGAACAGCCATAGAAGGCACTGGCTGCAATCTTGGTCACGGAAGAGGGGATGGAAAAACTACCCGTCTTGCCGCCAGGGCAAGAGATGAGGGTGCTTCTCGACTTGTTGTATAAAGCGCCATTCTCGGAACTATACACAGGGTTCGCTTCTGCAACAGTGATGGTGGTCAACTTGTTGCATGAGGAGAAGGGGGTGCTGCCCAAATCGGTCAGGGTGGAAGGTAGGGAGATGCTCGTCATCTTCGTGGAATTGGAGAATGTCCCATTGTAGGCTTTGGTGACTGGGTAGGATACACCGTTGTGGGTGACGGCTTCCGGAATCACCACGTCGCCATCATAACCGTTGTTCAGACCGATGATCACGATGCCGCTGGAACTCTCATCGAAATGGTTGGGGAGCACCATTGCGGTTCCATCGGGAAGAAGCCTGTAGTTGATGCTGTTGACTTGGATATCTTCGGCATGGATAGGGAGAGAGAGTACCATGCTCAGCAATAGTGCTTGACATATTGTTCTCATATTGTGCGTTTTAAGGTGAATTGTCTTGGTTAGTCAAACTTTGTGACTGATGAAATCGTTCTTGTCTGCATATTCGTAGCGCATGCGAGTGAGGAAGGTGTGGCGAAGCAGGCCCAGTTCGAGGGGAACGACGCGCCAGGACGCCAAACCCGTTTGGAATTGTTTGAAGGCCTTCTTGCCGTTCAAGGTGCGGAGCGTCAAGGTGATGAGGAGGGCTGCCACGGCGACACCTAGAAGCACCCAGCGCATGGTGAGGCCTGCCCAGATGCCAATGCCGATTTCGGCAAGGTAGTTCAGGTTCATCAACAATTGGTCGAGGAAATGAGTGATGCGAACATTGGCACCGCCCTCCAAGTGCTTCCCCACCTCGTGGTGATACACCTGGCGGTTTTGCCATGACTTTCTATGGATGGGGTTTTCCCACAACCAGGTGGAGGGTGACGTGGCTACGACAGTGCCGCCATCCCGGCCATATTTGTTGACAAGGAAGTCATACTCACCAATGGAATATTTCAAGTATTCCAAGAAGCCTTGACGTTCGAGGAAGTCGCTCTTCCGAAAAGACACATGCAGGGAGTTGGTGCGGTATGCTATGCCGCTTTGGGCATCGCGCAAGAGGTAAAGGGCGGTGTGAAGTTGCTCGAAACGGTGGAAAGCTTTCGCCTCTGTCGTGTAATTGGAATACCCCAGGACCATGTGGCAGCTGTTGGTGAAGTGACCTGCCAAAGAGGAGAGCCAATGGCTGTCGGCGGGTTTGCAACGAGGGTCGGTGAGGATGACCCAGTCGTTCTTCGCTGCTTTCACGCCAAGGGTGATGGCCAACTTGTTCTTGCTCATGTAACGGGAAGTCTCGGGTACGAAAGTATGGTAGAGAAGAGGAGATGAGTCGTAACGTTTAAGGACGTTCTCCGTGTCCAAGTCGGCTTTCTCTGCCACCACCACCACTTCGTAACCGGGAGGATAGTCCTGCGTGAGGTAGAGGGGAAGATGCTCGTCGAGTGCTTGATGGTCGCCGCTGGATATCAGAAGGATGGTGACGCTTGGAGGGCTTATGGCACCTTGACCCTCCGACTTCTTCAGTCGTCGGAAGAAGGGACTCATCATGGGCGTGAGCAGTGCGGACAACAGCAACGCACCAGAAAGGACGAGGGTGAGAAGGTCGATGGAGATGCCGGTCATAAGTCTTCGGTGATGTAGCCTTTGGGGAGTTTGCGGCAATTGTAGTGCGATGCCATGGCTTCGCCATAGGCACCGGCGGAACGGATGGCGACAAGGTCGCCGCGACGAGTGAGGTTCATGTCAACAGACTTGCCAAAGACATCACTCGACTCGCAGATGGGGCCTACGACGTCGTAGGTCTCGAAAGGACCATCGCTGCTGATGTTTTCAATCTTGTGGAAGGCTTGGTATAGCGCGGGACGGATGAGGTCGGACATTCCGGCGTCGACGATGGCGAACTGTTTCGTGGCACCTTGCTTCACGTAGAGTGTGCGTGTGACAAGGGTGCCGCATTGGGCCACCACGGAGCGGCCCAACTCGAAATGCAGCGCCTGCCCGGGACGAAGCTTCAACAAACGGGCGTAGGTGTCGAAATAGCCCTTGAAATCTGGGATGGGGACACGGTTGGGATGTGTGTACTCTATGCCAAGACCACCGCCGACATTGATGTCTTTCACATGTATGTTGCTCTGCTCCAACTGCTTTTGAAGGTCGTTGATGCGGTTGCATAGGGCGGCGAAATCGCCCATGTTGAGAATTTGAGAACCAATGTGGAAATGAAGTCCTACAAATTCCACATTCGACATTCCCCTGCAAATTTCTATCACGCTCTCCATGTCGCGCATGGCGATGCCGAATTTGTTCTCGGCAAGGCCGGTGGTGATTTTCGAGTGGGTGTGGGCGCCAATGTCGGGATTGATGCGTAAGGCTATGCGGGCTTTCTTGCCGTGATGGATGGCCAACTCGTTGATGATTTCAAGTTCGGCCACGCTTTCAACGTTGAAGCAGAAAATGTTCTTATCCAACCCAAGGTTGATTTCCCAGTCGGCTTTCCCCACACCGGCATACACAATCTTGTGGGCGGGGAAACCGGCGGCCAAGCAGGCCTTGATCTCACCACCGCTCACGCAGTCGGCACCGAGACCTGACTGGGCTATCACGTTGAGCACCTTGGGGTTGGCATTGGCCTTGATGGCGTAATGCACTTGGAAACCCTCGTGCTTCTTCGTCTCTGTTTGTATGGCACGAAGGGTGGCTCGCAACAAATCGGTGTCGTAATAATAGAACGGGGTCTCTATCGCCTCGAACTTTTCTGTGGGGAATTGTCCTCTCATAACATCTGTTAGCTAAACAGTTTTGCACTAAGGTTGCGCAAAGCACGCTCTTTGTCTTGCTCTTTCACCAGGAAGGATATGTTGTAGTTGGAACCGCCATAGGAAATCATCCTCACAGGGATGTCTTTCATTGCATCGGTGGCAAGGGTTTCAAAACCTAAGTTGCTCCAGTCCAAGTCGCCTACCACGCAGATGATGCACATGTGGGTGTCGACGGTCACTGTTCCGTATTTCTTCAACTCGTTGACTATGGAACTGAGGTGGGTGTCGTTGTCGATGGTCACAGAAACGCCGACTTCGGAGGTGCAGACCATGTCGATGGGGGTCTGGTAGCTTTCGAAAATCTCGAATACCTTGCGCAAGAAACCGGTGGCGAGCAACATACGCGAACTCTTGATTTTGATGGCGATGATGTTGTCTTTGGCTGCCACGGCCTTCATCTGGCCACGCATGGTCACGTTGTCCACGATGGTGCCTTCGGCGTCGGGTTCCATCGTGTTGAGAAGCCTGACGGGGATGCCGGCATACTTGGCGGGTTGGATGCAGGTGGGGTGGAGGATCTTGGCTCCGAAGTAAGCAAGCTCGGCTGCCTCCTCGAAGTTCAATTGGTGAACGGCTTTCGTGCCATCCACAACACGGGGGTCGTTGTTGTGCATGCCGTCGATGTCGGTCCATATCTGAATCTCTTCCGCCTCGAGGGCGGCACCAATCAGGCTGGCGGTGTAGTCGGAACCTCCACGCTGCAGGTTGTCCACTTCGCCATAAGCGTTGCGGCAGATGAAACCTTGGGTCACATACACTTGGTGCCCTTCGTTTTCTGACATCAGGGCACCAAGCTTCTCCTTGATGTGCTGTGGGTCGGGTTCAGCGTTCTTGTCTGTGCGCATGAAGTCAAGGGCGGAAAGAAGGACGGCGTCGATGCCAACCTCGTGCATGTAGTTCACCATCATGTTCGTGCTGATGACCTCGCCTTGGGCGACAATGCTCTTCTCTTCAAAACTGGTGAAGAGGTCTTTTGTGAACGAACGCAGGTAGTTGAATTCCTCTGCAAGGAACAAGCGGGTCTTCTCGCGCCACTCCTCGGTGCTGTACAGTGACTCTACGTGTTGAAGATACCGTGCCTCAAGTGCGTTGATGACTTCGTTGGCGCCGTCGGGATTCTTCATGTAAAGGTAGTTGGATATCTCCACAAGTGTGTTCGTGGTGCCTGCCATGGCTGAGAGCACTACAAAAGTTGGGGAGCCGCCACGTGTGATGAGTGAGGCCACCGATTTCATTCGCTCGGGGCTGCCGACGGAGGTGCCGCCGAATTTCATTACTATCATCTCGTTATCGTTTAGTTGTTAATCTTCTGTTTTCTCGTTATCATTCCTTCGCATCTTCAGACAGGTCCATCTGACGATACTCGTGGGTGACGTCTTTCACTGTGCCGTCCTTGCAGCGATATACCGTGCCGGGGAATAGGTCGAGCAATTGGATGTTGTGGGTGGACATCACCACGGCTGTGCCGTCTTTGCTGATTTGCTCAAGAAGTCCCACGATATGTTTCGCGGTCTCGAAGTCAAGGTTGCCCGTTGGCTCGTCGGCAATGATGATCTTGGGTTTGTTGAGCAGTGCACGCGCGATGGCGATGTGTTGCTGCTCACCGCCGGAAAGTTCGTGAGGCATCTTCTCCGACTTGTTGGCCATGCCAACAGCTTCCAGGACGGTGTTGATGCGCTCTTTGCGCTCCTTGCGCTTGCTCCATCCGGTGGCGCGGAGCACGAAGTCGAGGTTCTTCTGGACACTGCGGTCGGGAAGCAGCTGGAAATCTTGGAAGATGATGCCCATCTCCCTGCGCAGGGCCGGGATGTCTTTGCGACGGATGGTGTTCACATTGCGACCCAGGACTTCGGCTTTCTCAGGGTTGCTGTGGTCCAGTTCGCAATAGATGGTCTTCAGGAGAGAACTCTTGCCTGCTCCCACCTTACCTATAATATAGACGAAGTCACCTTCATTCACTTGAAAGTCCACGTCTTTCAGCACGATGTTTTCATCTTGCACGATGTTTACTTTTTGATAGTCTATCAGCATCTCTTATATGTCTTTTCGTTATTGGTCTTTTCAGTGTTTCTTCCATTGAGGGTCGTGGCGTACTCGAAGTTCGCTTGCCAAATCCTCTATCCTAAGCCCCTTGCTTGTGAGCAGCACGATGAGGTGGTAGAGCATGTCGGCTCCTTCATATACCATGCGCTCGTTGCTGCCATTGGTGGCTTCTATCACCAGCTCAAGGGCTTCTTCCCCCACTTTCTGGGCCATGCGGTTCAACCCGTCGCGGAAGAGGCTGGTGGTGTAGCTGCCTTCTGGCATTTCCTCGTGGCGCTTCTCGATGAAGTCTTGAAGCTGGCTGAGGAAGTCGAGCGGGCGACCTTCGTTGTCCTCACCCCAGCAAGTGTCGGTGCCGGTGTGGCAGACAGGGCCGGTGGGGATGGCTCTGACAAGCAATGTGTCGTGGTCGCAATCGCTCTTGATGTCTACGAGGCGAAGGTTGTTGCCTGAGGTTTCACCCTTTGTCCACAATGTCTGGCGTGTGCGACTGTAAAATGTCACCAAACCGGTGTCAAGGGTCTTGGCCAATGCCTCTTGGTTCATATAGCCAAGCATCAGCACCTGGCGGGTGTTGGCGTCCTGGATGATGGCGGGCACAAGGCCGCCGCCTTTCTCAAAATCTATTTCCATCGTTTTCTTCTCTCTTTTTTGAGTTTGTCATTGTTCCATGCCCATGTCTTGCAACCTTACATCTACACCCTCGGCGCGAAGATAGCGTTTCAGGTCGGGAATGCCGATTTCGCCGAAGTGAAATACACTGGCGGCAAGGGCGGCATCGGCCTTGCCTAGGGTGAACGCTTCAAGGAAATGACGACGCTCACCGGCACCACCGCTGGCTATCACGGGGATGGGGAGCAGGTCGTGAAGCTTGGCGAGCGCTTCAAGGGCGAATCCTTGCTTCACCCCGTCGTGGTTCATACTGGTGAACAGGATTTCGCCGGCACCGCGTGATGCCACTTCCTCGGCCCAGTCGAAAAGGTCGCGACTCGTGGGGATGCGGCCTCCGTTGACGTAACAGGTCCAATGCCCGTTGTCGAAACGGGCGTCGATGGCGCAGACGCAGACCTGGGAGCCGAAACGCTTGGCGATTTCGTTGATCAGTTCGGGGTGACGGAGGGCGGCACTGTTGACACTGACCTTGTCGGCACCGGCAAGCAGAAGGCGTTCCACGTCCGACAATTCATTGACACCACCTCCCACTGTGAAGGGGATGTTCACCTCGGCAGCCACACGAGTCACCATGTCGGTGAAAGTCTTTCTGCCCTCATGGCTGGCTGTGATGTCGAGAAACACAAGCTCGTCGGCTCCGGCAGCACTATATGCCTTGCCAAGCTCAACCGGGTCGCCGGCGTTGCGAAGGTTGACGAAATTGGTGCCTTTCACCGTGGTGCCATCCTTCACGTCGAGGCAGGGTATGATTCTTTTGGCTAATCCCATGGATATGTAGGTCGCTTATGGTCTAAATACTATATAAAGTCTCAACTCTCAACTCTCAACTCTCAGATCTCAAATCTCAATTCTCAAATCTCAACTCTCAACTCTCAAATCTCAATTCTCAACTCTCAAATCTCAAGCCTTGTCACATCGATGCGCCCCTCGTAATAAGCTTTGCCAAACACCACTGCGGGGATGCCGCGGCGTTGCAACAGCTCAATGTCCTCGTTGGACGACACGCCGCCGCTGGCGATGAGATGAAGCGAGGGGTAGGCTCGCATCACTTCGGAGTACAGCTCGACGGAAGGACCTGAGAGCATGCCGTCGCGCGAGATGTCGGTGCAGAGCACATGGGTGACGCCTTCTTCCACATAATAGCGAAGGAAAGGGAGCAACGATTCGCTGCTGTCTTCCTTCCACCCGTTGATGCTCACTTTGCCGTCACGCACGTCGGCGCCGAGAATGATGCGCTCGGGGCCATATTTGTGCAGCCAACGAGAGAACAGGGTGGGGGAGGTGACGGCAACCGAACCGACGGTGACCATGCTGGCACCGCAGCGGAAAGCCTCCTCGATGTCGGCGTCGGTCTTGATGCCGCCACCGAAGTCAACCACCAGGTTGGTTGCCTCTGTGATGGAGCGCAGGATGGAGGTGTTGACGATATGGCGTGATCTGGCACCATCCAAATCCACCACGTGGAGGCGGCGGAAACCCTGACGTTCGAATGCTTTGGCTACGGCTGTGGGGTCGGAGGCGTAAACGGTTTTGTCGGAATAGTCGCCTTTCTTCAGCCTGACGCATTGGCCGTCGATGATGTCGATGGCGGGGATGAGTTCTATCATGGGTGAGTGGATGGCCAGGTTTGTGCAATGTGAAGGAAATTCTCAAGTATCCGCTCTCCTACACGCCCGCTCTTTTCCGGGTGGAACTGCGTGGCATAGAAATTATCCTTGTGGATGGCGGCGCTATAGGGATGGATGTAGTCGGCTGTGGCGATGGTGTGCTCACAGCACGGCACATGATAGCTGTGGACAAAATAGACGTAGTCTCCTTCGGCGATGCCGTCGAAGAGTGCGGTGCTGAGGCCCGTCAGGCTGTTCCAACCCATGGCAGGAATCTTTTCTTCGTGACGGGTGGGGACGAAGCGGCGGACGTCGGTGTCGAAGATGCCGAGGCAGTCGGTGTCACCTTCCTCCGAATGCCGACACATCAATTGCTGACCGATGCAAATGCCCAGGACTGGTTGGGTGAGTGAGCAAATCACTTTGTCAAGGCCATGTTGACGGAGGTATTCCATCGCACCACGGGCCTCGCCCTGACCGGGGAAGAGCACGCAGCAAGACTGTCGCAGAGTCTCCGGGTCATCGGTGAGCAAGGGGGTTGCACCGAGGCGTCTCAAGGCACTCTCTACCGAATAGATGTTGCCGGCATTGTATTTTACGATTGCTGCTTCCATACAGTCAACTGAAAATGATCGTTTTGTTGTGGTAGGTCAAAATCTTCCGCTGGATGTGTTTCGTCACCGCACGAGAGAGTACGATCTTCTCCAGGTCGCGGCCTTTCAACACCAAGCTTTCAGGAGTGTCTTTATGGGTGATGCGGACCACGTCCTGCTCGATGATGGGGCCTGCGTCCAAGTCGGTGGTGACATAGTGGCTCGTGGCACCGATGATTTTCACACCTCGCTCCCAAGCTTGGTGGTAAGGTTTCGCACCAACGAAAGCGGGGAGGAAAGAGTGGTGGATGTTGATGATGTGGTGGGGATAGGCGGCTATCATGTCCTCTGTCACAATTTGCATGTAACGGGCAAGAACAATGAAAGTCACCTCCTTCTCACGCAACAAGGCCATCTCGGCGGCTTCCACCTCGCGCTTGTTGGAGTGGTCCTTGTTGATGGACCACACATAATAAGGAATGTCGAACTGCTCTGCCACATAGCGAAGGTCCTCGTGGTTGCTCACTATGCAGGGGATGTCGACATCCCATTCGCCTGCCTTGTAACGGGCCAACAAGTCGTAAAGACAATGGCTCATCTTGCTGACGAAAATGGCCATACGGGGACGTATGTCGTTGAAATAAAGGCTGAAGGTCATCTGATAGCGCTGGGCGTAAAGAGTGGAGATGTATTCCTTGATCTTGTCACGGGGAATGAGGAAATCATCCAACTCCCATTCAAGACGCATGAAGAAAACACCATCCTGACGGTCGACATATTGGTCGAGGTAGACGATGTTCCCTTGGTTGTCGGTGATGAATTTGGTCACTTCAGAGATGATGCCCTGTTGGTCGGGGCAGTGCAGAAGCAATATGGCTGTGGGTCTCATCTTTCTTTTCTCAAAATTCAATGCAAAGGTACGAATAACAGAGCGGAAAGCCAAACTTTTTTTCAGCTTTTAAGAGCTGAAGCGCTTTCGGAGGTGTCAAAGGTGCATTTTTCCTGCCTTTTCACACCAATTATCGATAGGAAATAGGGCTTTTGAGCACTTTTCATATGGTTTCCTTCCTTTTCGCTTGCGTTGTGGGGCCGATTTACATTCGGGTGGAATAGTGGCATCTTCAACTCATTTGTGCATATGGATACGACAGTGCCGTGTTTTTGTCTTTTTATGTGTGTTTTTTGTCAACATTGACAATTTTGTAAGAAAAAATCATTCTTGTTGGAAAAAAAACATAAAAAAATTTGCTTTTTTGAAAATTCATATTTAATTTTGCAAAACCTAAAAATTTAATACCGACTCATTTATTTTCATAGATATGGCAAAGTACAACATTACGGAAAAAAAAGAAAAAGAGGCTGCTTACAGAAGCCTGGTAAGTCCTAAACTTATGGATGAACTGAAAGAGAAAATTCTTGATATCATTCTCATCCAGCAGAAGTATAAGGACAAGGATTATTCTGCGAAACGCTTGGCAGAGGATCTCGGCACAAACACAAGGTACATCTCTGCTGTTGTAAATATGCGTTTTCATATGAACTATACGTCTTTCGTCAACAAATACAGGATTGACGAGGCAATGACCCTTTTGGTGGATAAAAGATACCAAGAGCTCAATATGGAAGACATCAGCTCGATGGTCGGTTTCTCCAACAGACAATCCTTTTATGCTTCCTTCTACAAAATCAACGGAGTGACTCCCAGGGAGTATCGTATGAAACATTTCGCACAGCATCCTTCGCTCAAGGAGACAAAAAGGGAACCAAAAAAGGAAGCAAGGCGTGGGCGGAAACCCGCTGAAAAAAATGTATGATTCTTATCCCTTGAAAAGGTGGGATGATTGACTTCAAGGAGCTGATGAGGCTTTGCTATGACACTGTTCACAATCATATAGGGTTGTGAGAGGTCGATAAGCCTCATCGGCTTCTTGTTTCTAGTTGATTTTTTTCCTACTTTTCATTTGATATGGCAAGATGAGCAAATTTGTTTGGGAAAGAAATGATTAGGATGAAATAATACTATTTGATATCAATTGATGAAAGATGACTTTTGCTATGCCGGAGAGCGTTTCGCTGACATACAGATGCTGAGATACCGGCTTGACGGATTCGAGAACTTGACACTCAGACAGAAGACCTATGTTTACTGCCTGGCGGAAGCCACCTTGTGGGGGCGTGACATCACCTTCGACCAAATGGGAAAATACAACCTGAGGATAAGACGGTTGATTGAGGCGGTGGAGAGCTCTTTAGATTCGTCTTGCGAACAGAAACAGGCTGAGGCCGTAAGGGTTTATCTAAAGAGAATATGGTTCTCAAACGGAATTCATCACCATTATGGTGGGGAGAAGTTTGAACCGGGATTCTCCGAAGAGTTCTTGAAAGAGGCGCTGCGGAGAGTAGACGCAAAGGATCTGCCGCTGGAAGCAGGGCAGGACGTCGAAGGGATGATGGATGAACTCTTCCCCGTCATCTTCGAACCTGACGTATTGCCACGACGCACCAACAAGGCTGACGGTCAAGACCTCGTCGAAACGTCGGCGGTCAACTTCTATGAAGGGGTCACACAGCAGGAGGTGGAGGACTTTTATGCTTCACTCAAGGATGCTGACGACAAGACACCGCCTTCATGGGGACTCAATAGCAAGTTGGTCAAGGTGGATGGCGTCTTGCACGAGAAGACTTGGAGACTCGGCGGTATGTACGACAGTGCCATACGGCATATCGTGGAATGGCTGAAAAGGGCGGCCGAAGTGGCAGAGAATGAGGAGCAAAGACAACTCATCCAACTCCTTATCGCCTACTATGTCTCTGGCGACTTGAGAGATTTCGACAAGTACTCTGTAAAATGGGTGGAAAGCCATGAGGGTGACATCGATTTCATCAATGGATTCATCGAGGTGTATGACGACCCGTTGGCCCTAAAGGCCACATGGGAGGGACTCGTGGAATACAAGGACCGCGAGGCCACCAAGCGCACCAAGACCATCAGCGACAATGCACAGTGGTTCGAGGACCACTCGCCTGTGGACGGGAGATTCAAGAAGAAAGTGGTGAAAGGTGTCACGGCAAATGTCGTCTGTGCTGCCATGCTCGGTGGTGAGGAGTATCCTGCAACGGCCATCGGAATCAACCTTCCCAATGCCGACTGGATACGTGCTGCACACGGGAGCAAAAGCGTCACCATTGGCAACATCACCGACGCATACGACAAGGCGGCCCATGGCAATGGATTCAAGGAGGAGTTTGTCATCGACAAGCACACCCTGGAGATGGTGGAGCGCTATGGTGACTTCACCGACAATTTGCATACCGACCTGCACGAGTGCCTTGGACACGGCAGCGGGCAACTTCTCCCGGATGCTGACCCTGATGCACTCAAGGCTTATGGAAGCACCATCGAGGAGGCAAGGGCCGACCTCTTCGGACTCTATTACATGGCCGACCCCAAATTGGTGGAATTAGGACTGTTGCCCGACCAAGAGGCATACAAGGCGCAGTATTACACCTATATGATGAATGGTCTGATGACACAACTCACTCGCATTCGTCCGGGAAACAATATCGAGGAGGCTCATATGCGCAATCGTGCCCTCATCGCCCGATGGACGGCCGAACACGTCGATGATGCCGTACGATTGGTTGAAAGGGATGGGAAGACCTATGTCATGATCCTCGACTATGAAAGGCTGAGAGAGGCGTTCGCACAATTGCTGGCGGAAGTGCAGCGCATCAAGAGCGAAGGCGACTTCAAGGCGGCAAGGGAACTCGTCGAACGCTATGCCGTGAAGGTGGACCCGATGCTACACAAGGAAATCCTCCAAAGGTATGAGAAGTTGAACCTCGCTCCTTACAAGGGCTTCCTCAACCCAAGACTCGTGCCTGTAAGTGACGAGCAGGGCAATATCACGGACATCGAGGTGGACTATTCTGAAAGCTACGAACAACAGATGAGACGCTACTCAAAAGAATATGCCATGGGATGACAAATCGGTGACACTTGTCGAAAGATAAACCCAAATTATGTGTACAGACAACAAACTCAAACAAATCAAACAGTCCTTCCGACTGCTGATGAACGGGGAGGCTTCCCGTTACATGCGTGAAAACGGCATCGATTACCACCTCAACTGGGGGGTGGCTTTCACAGACTTGAAGAAAATGGCCGAAGAATACGGCAAAGACTATCGTCTGGCCATCGAATTATGGAAGGAGAACATCCGCGAGTGCAAGATTTTGGCTACAATTATCATGCCGCATGACAAAATGTCGCCGGAACTGGCTGACCTCTGGATGGAGCAAACCGAGACTGTGGAAATGGCGGAGATGCTGGCGCACAACTTGTTGCAGCACCTCAACTTCACCCCCGTACTGGCTTTCGAATGGATTGCATCAAACCTGCCGCTACGTCAGGTGTGCGGATATAGCATCATTTCCGGAAAACTGGCAAGAGGTGAAGAGCCCGACACGCGTGGCATCGCAGAAATCTTGGACCAAGCGGTCGTTGCCATGCACGATGACTCCATGGCTGTCCGGCACGCGGCATACAACTGCCTCAATCGACTGGCGTCATTAGGCGACGACTACGGCAGTCTCGTCGAAAAGGCCTTGACTAAGTCTTAGCCATCCCCTCCTGTTTTCCCTATCTCCTCTTTTATCCTCTTTATCCTCTTATCTCCTCTTTTATCCTCTTTATCCTCTTTTATCCTTTTTTATCCTCCTCTTGTCTCCCAGTGATGCTCTTGGCGACGACATAGGCTGTCGTCCAGGCGGCTTGGAAATTGAAACCGCCTGTCACTCCGTCTACATCGAGCACCTCTCCCGCGAAATACAGGCCTGGATGCACCTTGCTCTCCAATGTGGAGGCATTCACGCTGCTGAGCGAGATGCCGCCACAGGTCACGAATTCGTCGCGGAAAGGGGCGCGACCGGTCAGTGCCACCTCGTCGTTGGTCATCACGTTCACAAGACAATTGAATGTCTTCTTGCCCATCTCACCCCAGCGGAGGGTGGGGGATTCCACTTTGGCTTTGCTCATCAAATACTGCCATAAGCGATGCGATACACCCAGGGGCGCCAGGGTGGACAATTGCTTCTGGCGGTGGTTGGTCACCATGAGGGACAACGCCTCGCGGGTCTCGCTCTCTGGCTTCCCCGTCCAGTTGATGCTTGCCACCCCGCGGTAGTCGTGGTCGTGCAAATGGCGGGCGGCATGGCTTGAGAGTTTCAGAATGGCTGGACCGCTCAAACCCCAGTGGGTGACAAGGATGGCTCCCTCGGAGCGGAATTTCGTGCCTGGCAATTGGATGACACCATCCTCCGCCACGATGCCCATCAAGGCTTTCAAACGCTCGTCGGCGATGCTGAAGGAAAACAAGGAGGGGACGGGGGGCTCAATCTTATGGCCAAGGTCGCACAACCATTGCAAACCGGTGGAGTGGGGGGAGCCGCCTGTGGTCACCACGACATAGTCGAAGCCTTCCAAATCGTCGATGTTGACAATGCGACGGCGGGTGTGGATGGTGATGCCCAGACGACGAGCGGCTTGGAGGAAACAGTCGATGATGGCATGGGAGTCTTGGGCGGCGGGGAACACGCAGTGGTCGGGCTGGGTGACCAAGGGAACACCGTGGCGCTCAAACCATTCATAGGCGGAGTGATGGTCGAAAACGTTCATAAGACGCTTCATCAACCTGTGCCCGCGGGGGTAAACCTTGCTCAGGTCGCCAACGCCTTCGAAGGTGTTGGTGCAGTTGCAGCGACCACCGCCGGATATTTCCACCTTGGCAAGGACACGTGGACTGCGCTCAAAGATGGACACTTCCAAGTCTGGACGCATCTCTTTCAAATTGATGGCGGCAAAAAAGCCTGCTGCACCACCGCCAACGACAGCTACCGTTCGTTTATTCATAAACTTGCCACATTCCCTTTTTTGACTACAAATGTAGCATGTTATTCCCACTTTTGCAAAAAAATCCTTGTCTTTCTTGTTTCTGTTATAGCTTACATGGGGCTTATGGCTTTTATGGGGCTAATGGGGCTGGGGCTTGTGGGGCCGCCGCCATCATATCATTACAGTGTCCCTCAAAATTGAAAAAATTAGACTATAATGTTGGTATAATCGTTTTTTTCACTAAATTTGCATTTTTAAAAAGTTATTTCGTATCATTTTCAATTATCCACGTGATGAAGTATCTACTAACGTTCCTTTTCGTATTGCCGATGATGGCTCTTGCCCAACCCGAGGGCACTCCTCCTTCTGTCCTGTCGAATGGCAATTTGCCGATTTCCAAGTTGAAGGGCTGGACACATCAGGAAGTCACGGGAGACCTCAACAAGGACGGGGTGTCCGACCTTGTGGTGATGGCCACACCCAACTTCCCTGAATTCATAGAAAAAAGGGAAGATGGGTATGAATACAACTACAACCAACCCGTCTTGGCCATCTTCTTTGGCGACAAGGATGGCAACTACCAGTGTTTCAAGCAATATGAGAATGTCATTCCAAGACGCACTGATCCCTACAATATGATTGACTGCGACCTCCAGATCACACCCAAGGGGGTGCTGCAGATTGGGTTGGATTATTTCAGTTCCATGGGGTCGTGGGGGACAAGTAACTATAGCTACAAGTTCAGATACCAAGATGGAGACTTCTTCCTCATCGGACAAGACGAGCAAAGCTATATGCGCAACACGGGAGAGGCTGAGAAGACCAGCTGCAACTACCTCACGGGGAAGAAACAGCATGTCACCTTTAACATGTT
Organism: uncultured Prevotellaceae bacterium; assembly: GCA_902786665.1. Taxonomy (GTDB): domain Bacteria; phylum Bacteroidota; class Bacteroidia; order Bacteroidales; family Bacteroidaceae; genus Prevotella. Next base: position 55,406 of record CADADN010000049.1, read on the forward strand.
TGACGAAAAGGCCAAACAAAAGGAGAAATGGAGCCGGTTGCCCAAGAAACCGCTCAGAAAACTTGGAACCTGGTCGTTGGAAGACAATGAGTAAGACATGGTAATCATGTTAAAAACGTCATTCTGCCATGGTGACTTTTATATGGAACAACAGTCTTTAAACAAATTAGTCAATATCTATCATGTCAAATTTGCAACCATGAAAAAAAATATTGTTTTGTCTATCGCTTTCGTAGCCTTCGCTTTGATGTCTTGCAAAAATGTCAAGACCCCGGAACCTGAGACGAGTGGCGGTCCTCAGAATGTCGAAAATGTACAAACAGAAACGGAGGACTCCAAGGCCTCATCTCCTTCTACGCAGTCTGAAGACAAGGCGTTGCTTGCCAAACTGAGGAGTTGGTCGCATATGGAGGTGAAGGGAGATCTTGACAAGGATGGGGTGAAGGACCTTGTGGTTATGGCAACTCCCAAAGGCCCGGAGAAAATCAATATTTTGGATGATACACAGGGGATTGAACAAAATTTCAACCAACCTGTTCTTGCCATCTTTTTTGGTGAAAAGGATGGTGGTTTCCGCTGTTTCAAAAAATATGATGCGGTCCTGCCGAAAATCATGGATGATAACCAAATGATTGAGTCTGATTTGCATATTTCATCTAAAGGTGTTCTCCAACTTGTTTTTCAATATTACTTAACGGCAGGGTCTTGGAGTGCTGACAGCTGCACTTACAATTTCAGATACCAAGACGGCGACTTCTTCCTCATTGGGGAAGATTGGGAGAATTATCATCGTGGCTCTGGAGAAGCGGAAATGGTCAGTTTCAACTATCTTACAGGAAAGAGGCAGTATGTCACTTACAACAAGGAAGACAAAAATGTTTCGAGAAAGGAGAAATGGAGTGATTTACCCAAAAAACCGCTAAGAAAACTTGGAGCTGAAAAGTTGTATAAGCCTGACGACAGCCCTGAAAGTTGCAAGAATAAGTTGGTGCCTGGAGATTTGAGTATATATGACGATGAGTAAATCATGTTAAAAAACGTCATTCTGCTTAACAATTGGAAATATTAATGTAATTTTGCACGATTAAAACTATTTTGAAGTTATGATTTCGTTCTTATTGAGTCTACTGGCGCTTATAGCAGGCTATTTCATCTATGGCAAGTTCGTAGAGAATGTTTTTGGACCTGATGACAGGCCGACACCTGCCGTCGCAATGACCGACGGGGTGGATTATTTGCCGCTTCCAACATGGAAGGTTTTCATGATACAGTTCTTGAACATCGCTGGAACCGGACCCATCTTCGGTGCCATCATGGGTGCTTGGTATGGGCCGGGGGCATATATCTGGATTGTCTTGGGATGCATCTTCGCCGGGGCGATGCACGACTTTTTCAGCGGTGTGCTGTCCATCAGGCACGGAGGAGCCAACCTGCCGGAACTCATAGGAACTTATCTTGGCAAGAACGCTAAAGCGGTCATGCTTGTCTTCTCAGTGTTCCTCCTCGTCATGGTGGGAGTCGTGTTTGTCTATAGCCCGGCATTGCTCTTGCAAAACATGGCACCTATGGGACTCATCGTTTGGGTGGTGGTCATCTTCGTGTATTACATCCTCGCCACCATGCTGCCCATCGACAAGATCATCGGCCGGTTTTATCCCATTTTCGCCTTCTCGTTGCTCTTCATGGCTGCCGCGCTGCTCGTGATGCTGTTAATCAAATGGCCGGGCATTCCCGAACTATGGACAGACTTGTCCCAAGCAAATCATAACGACCCTGCCTCGCTGTTGGGGGCTGACTCGTTCATTGCAAAGAACCCCGTTTTCCCATGCCTCTTCCTCACTATCGCTTGCGGTGCCATCAGTGGTTTCCATGCCACTCAAAGCCCGCTCATGGCTCGTTGCTTGAAGAGTGAGCGATTGGCAAGGCCCATCTTCTATGGCTCTATGATTACCGAGGGCTTGGTGGCACTCATTTGGGCATCCGTCTCTGCTTATTTCTTCTATTACGGAGGATGGAGAGAGGTGGTGCCGCAAGAGGTCGTTCAACAGTTCAACGAGCAGCTACAGGGTGATTCGCCAAAGACACTTGTGCAGTTCTTCACTGCTCCGGCGGTGGTGCAGTATGTCTGCTCTGGATGGCTCGGGTTGTTTGGTGGCATCCTCGCCGTGCTTGGTGTGGTGGCAGCACCCATCACTTCGGGCGATACCGCTTTCCGCAGCGCAAGGCTCATCATCGCCTCTGCTTTGAAAGTGGAGCAACGCACCATTGTAAAGAGACTCTACATCGCACTCCCCATGTTTGCTGCTTCCATCCTCTTGCTTGTGTGGCAGATGGAAAATCCGGATGGTTTCAACACTATCTGGCAGTATTTCGGATGGGGTAACCAGACGCTCTCCGTCTTCACCTTGTGGGCCATCACCATATATCTCGCACGAAACCACAAGCCATACGTCATCAGTCTCATACCGGCACTATTCATGACTACGGTTTGTTCCACCTTCATCTTCGTCAGTCCGAATGGGTTGAATGCCATCGAAGGAGTCACCATCCCGTTGACTTTAGGTTACGGATTGGGATTGGCATGCTGCGTAGTCGCCGTGGTGTGGTTCGCTGCTTGGCACAGGAAATTCAATAATAACGAAAAAAACAAGTTGTAATCAATTGATTGAAAGGAAAGAAAATGATGAAGAAATTTTACATGCTGGTTGTGGCTCTCGTGGTCACTATGACAGCCAGCGCACAGTTTGAGCAAGGTAAGACCTATGTCAGCGCATCGCTCTCAGGACTTGACCTCAATTATAATGGCTCAACCAAGTTCAGTTGCGGACTGGAAGCCAAGGGTGGTTATTTCCTCGAGGACAACCTCATGGTCCTGGGCAATTTGGGATACAACCACGTGGGTGGCGACGACCCCTCGCCAGACAGGTTCGTCGTCGGAGCCATGGGGCGTTACTACATCATACAAAACGGCATCTATCTAGGGGCGGGTGTCAACTACAAGCATTCCAACCATTCCTACAACGATATCATGCCGACGGTGGAAGTGGGATATGCCTTTTTCATCAACCGCACCGTTACCATCGAACCGGCTCTCTATTACGAGCAGTCGATGAAAAACCACGGGAAATACTCCAATGTGGGGCTTAGGCTCGGACTTGGTGTATACCTCTTCACCAACTGAAACTAAATGTACCAGCAATATCCCTCGACGCTGCTTGAGAAAGCAGTGGGAGAGTTCGCTAAATTGCCGGGCATAGGGCGCAAGACCGCCTTGCGCCTCGTTTTGCACACGCTTCGACAACCGGTGGCCGAGGTGGAGAGTTTCACCGAGGCCGTGGGGAGGTTGAGACGTGAGGTGAGATATTGTGGCGTATGTCATAACATCAGCGACGCGCCCGTTTGCGCCATTTGTTCCGACGCGAGAAGAGACCGCTCCATCGTGTGTGTAGTGGAGAACATCCAGGATGTGATGGCTGTGGAGAATACGCAACAGTACCATGGCCTATACCATGTCCTGGGTGGGGTCATTTCACCTATGGATGGTGTGGCACCCTCCGACTTGCAGATACAGTCGCTTGTAGAACGTGTCGAGGAAGGCGGGGTCGAGGAGGTCATTCTCGCATTGGGTAGCACCATGGAGGGGGACACCACCAATTTCTATATATCGAGAAAACTGGCACCTTACGATGTGAACCTCACCGTTCTGGCAAGAGGTATTTCCGTGGGTGACGAATTGGAATACACTGATGAAGTGACACTGGGACGGTCCATCATCAACCGGACTCCTTTCGGGAAATAGGCATCCCGAGATGCAACAATCATCAGTAAAGCAAATGAAGCTAAAAGTGAATAGAGACGAATAGAGGTGAAAGCGAGTCAAAATAGTGGTATAAACGAGTCAAAATAGTGGTTTAAGCGAGGCAAAAGTGAACATATGTCCCTTTAACTCCTCTTTAACTCCCCTTTAACTCCTTTTTAACTCCTGAAAGATTCCCCTTTAGCTGATGCGCAAAAAGAACAAGAATGACAATGAAGAAAACAAGAACGATACTGTTGACAACCTTGTGGGGCGCGCTGGGGCTCGCTCTTCTCATCATCGTGGTGTATGAGACCTCGATTGTCGAACAAGGGGCGCTAACGGGCAACGTCATGGCGGAGTATGGCACTGCAGTCATACTCGAACTGTTGGCGCTGGTCCTCATACCCCTCTCGTTCTGGCTCTTCAAATGGAAAAAGGTGAAGGACGATATGACCCGAAGGAAGGAGGGGGCACTGCTCACATGGGGAATGGTAAGGTTGATGATGCTGTGCATTCCCATGGTGGCAAGCATCTTGGCATATTACTTGTTTGTCAACCCCACGTTTTATTATCTCGCACTCATCTTGGCCATCTGCCTCTTCTTTGTTTACCCGTCGGCGGATAGGTGTGCAAGAGAGATGGAGACTGACAAACCGAAGGAATGAAACTCACTGTCGTCATAGTCAACTACAACGTAAGGCATTATTTGCACCAATGCCTTAACAGCCTGCGCAGGGCCATCAAAGGACTTGAAGCGGAGGTGTTTGTCGTGGACAACCATTCACGTGACGGAAGTGTGGGATATGTGTCCAAGTATTTCAAGGATGTCAATTTCGTCGAAAGCAACCACAACCTGGGATTCGCCAGGGCCAACAATATCGCCATAAGGCAGTCGGAGGGGGAGTATGTGCTGCTACTCAATCCCGACACTGTCGTGGGCGAGGACACCATACGCAATGTCTTGCAGTTCATGGACGAGCATCCTCAAGCCGGTGGGGTGGGGGTGCAAATGCTGAAGGCCGATGGCACAAAGGCGATGGAGTCGAGAAGGGGCTTGCCCACGCCCATGACTTCTTTCTATAAGATGGTGGGACTATGCAAGCGATTCCCCGACAGCAAGACTTTCGGAAAGTATTATATGAGCTACTTGCCCTGGGACGAACCAGTGCAAATAGAGGTGATCAGCGGTGCGTTTTGCATGCTCAGAAGGGCTGCGGTGGAAAAGGTGGGACTGCTCGACGAGGACTTCTTCATGTATGGTGAGGATATCGACTTGTCATACAGACTGCTCAAAGGAGGGTACCAAAACTGGTACCTCCCTGAAACCATCCTGCACTACAAGGGGGAGAGCACGCAGAAGTCATCATTCAGATACGTTCATGTGTTCTACGAGGCCATGCTCATCTTCTTCAGGAAGCATTACGGCAGTTCCAGCCTGTGGCTCACCATACCCATCAAGATGGCCATATACCTCAAGGCTACTCTGGCACTCGTGCAGATGCAGATGGCAAGGATGAGGAAGGCTTTGGGATTCTTCAGCCCGAGAAGAAGAAGGGAGCCCGACTACATCTTCATCGGTTCCGTGGGGTCCATCACGCAGTGCCGGAAGTTGGCGAGAAAGAAGGGACTGTCGGGGGAATTCATCGTAGCCAATGAAAAAGTCAGGCCCGAGGGGCATCTCTCCATCTTGGATGACATCATCAATACGAAAACCATCAAGTACATCGTATACGACATCGAGGCTTATTCGTTTAAAACCATTCTCGACATCTTCGCCCAGCAACCGGCAGACAATGTCATGATTGGTACATACAACCCTCGTACGAAAACCATCATAACAGCGGAGGAAATACTCAAATGATTGGAGTGTGGAAAGAAGATGCTTTGAAGCTTAGGGCGCTTGAACCCGAAGACCTTGATTTCCTCTATTCCATAGAGAATGATGCCGAACTATGGGATGTGGGCAACACCAATGTGCCTTATTCCCGTTTTTCACTCAACAACTACCTGCTCTCCTCTTCCTCGGACATCTATGCCGACAAACAGGTGAGGCTGGTCATGGAGGACAAGGATGGGACGCCTGTGGGATTGCTCGACATCTTCAATTTCGAGCCAAGGCACCATAGGGCGGAATTGGGTATCGCCGTGGAGAAAAGGGTGCGAAACCATGGATATGGATGCAAGGCCGTGAGAATGGCCGTCGAATATGCCAGAAACATTATCCATCTACATCAGCTATGTGCGGTCGTGGACATCGACAATACCTCATCATTGAAAATCTTCCAAGAGGCGGGATTTTCCAAAGGCGCAATACTGAAAGACTGGATTTTTTATGGAAAAAAGTACCATGATGCGCTGATGATGCAAATTTTTCTGTAAAAAAACAACAAAAAAATTTTTTTATAAGAAAAATATTCCTAACTTTGCATCCGCAAATCAGAACTATGACCGAAATGGTGCGTTAGTTCAGTTGGTTAGAATGCCGGCCTGTCACGCCGGAGGTCACGAGTCCGAGTCTCGTACGCACCGCCAACAAGTTCTGATAAGGTGCGTTAGTTCAGTTGGTTAGAATGCCGGCCTGTCACGCCGGAGGTCACGAGTCCGAGTCTCGTACGCACCGCATAGCCCGCCTAAAAGGTGGGCTTTTTTAGTATCATGGGCAGAAACAAATTTTCGCAAAAGGAAATACAAGAGATTGCAAAACTCTTGAAAATGAAGAACGAGGGCAACCGTGCCAAGCAGAAAATCATAAGGCACACCCTACGTGTGGACTATGAGTTCAATATCTCCGACTTCAACGAGCCTGGCAAGGCTTTCGGTGAGGAGGAACTGATGGCTGCCGTCAAGAGGGGAGCCATCGTCATCCTTGATGATGCCACCATAGAGGCTATGAAGGCAAAACGGGCCAGGGACAAGGCTCGCGACGAGGCTGAGCGCTTGAAAGAAGCTGCTGAGAGAGGCGAACAAACCGATTGGCAGCAAGCGTTGAAGGAATGGGAGGATTATTATAAGCAACCATGAAACATCGGCTCTGGCCATCGCTTTTCGTATGTATGTTGTTGGCGTTTGGCATGGTTCTGCCGGCCAATGCTCAGTATTTCTCCAAGATGCGTGTCATGGAGAAAAATTTCTGCGATACCATCCCCATCGAATTCCGTCGTGGCAGAATCTTCATCCCGGTGGAGGTGGAGGGACGTACTCACCAGTTTGTTTTCGACACAGGCTGTAGCGTGGGACTGATGTTTACCGATCGTGCCGTCTCCTTGAAAAAGAAGTTTGGTTTCACCTTGGCTGGCGATGCGGCTGGTCTTGTGCATCTTACAGGCGTGAAATGCATCCCTGAGATGCATATCGGACATGTCACAGTCAGAAACTACCGGGTGGTCCTCGCTCCATCCAGAAGCATGGTCAATTTTGAATACGACTGCCAGCAGATTGTCGGGTGCATTGGAAGTGACTTTGCCTCAAAATGTCGTGCCGTGAAAATCGATACGGAAAAAGGCATCATGGTCATCACCGACAGGCAGGGGGTCTTCGACGATGAAGAGGGCTTCCGTTTCTCGTTCAAGGAAGATGTGAGGGTGCCATATCTGAAGGTGTCGACTCGTCCTGACAAAACGCGATGGTGCCTGCTTGACACGGGCTTTCCCGGTTTCCTTGATGTGCGCCGCCAAGACATCACCGAGGCCGACACCCTCGACACAGCCATGGGGAGCGTCACGGCAGGGGTCTATGGCAAGACTGACGAAGAGCGCCTGATGATGCTTCGTTTGGACAGTATTCGTATCGGCGATTGCGTGTTCCGCCAAGTGACAACCAACTGTCAGGCTGCCAATGATTTTGTCTTGGGCAGTCTAATCCTTAAATACGGGTCGATGGTCATCGACTACAACACGCATCAGATGATTTTCCAACCGTATCATTATGACAATGGTGTGATGGTGGCAAACACGTTCAGCGATTTTGTGATGATGCCCCGCGAAGAACGCAACCTCTATGTCACCCTCGTGTGGAGCAAGAGCCGTTGTTATGACTTGGGGGTGCGCTTGGGCGACCGCCTGACCCGTATCGACGGCATCGATGTCAGCGGCAACCCCTGCGCCTATTGGAACCTTGAACCCGGCGACCACGTCTTAACCTTCACCAATACGGAAGGAGAGATAAAAGAGATTCCGTTCAACAAGTGATTGTGAATCACGGGGGCGGAGTTTTTGATTCGTTTAGTGCTTCTATGAAAGAGAAATGTGACGCATTTCCCTTCACCTCCATATCAAAATGACATCATTGATGAAGAAAAGTGTCATATTTTTGTCCTTCGTAATCATTTGAAACAACAAGGATATGGAAAAGACTAGAATCACCACCACCGACTGCCGGGAACTCCTCTCTCTATTCGACAACAAGCGTGAAGCCTTGATATTGGTCTATCTCCTCGCCATGGCCGATGGTGACGGAAGGGTGAACGGCAGTATCAATGCCTTGGCATCCCAATTGGACATGCACCGGCAAACACTTGCACGCTATATCAACCGCCTCTGTGAAAAAGGCTACGCTGTATGGGAAAACACTGCCGGTTCGCGCCAACCTAACCTGCTCTATGTGACAGCTTGTGTGACAGCCGATGTGACAGGGGATGAGACAGCCTGTGTGACAGAAGATGTGACAACTCCAGTCAGCTGTGATGCTGTGACATTTCGCTATGAATCAGATAAATACGACAATGTGCGAAATCCGTTTGGGACAACTGGCGTGACAGGCTATGCGACAGACCAAGTGACAGCAAATGTGACAACGTTTGTGACACGCAAAGAAGAAACAAAACAAAAGAAAGAAGAATTCCCCCCTGCACCCCCTATAGAAGAAAAAAAACAAAAAAAAGAAAGAAACAACCTCACACCCGCGCATACGTGCGAGAAAAATCCGACGGAAAAACTCGAAATACGACGGCTGCGGTTTATCGACTCCCTGCATCCCTATGTCGAACGATATGGCGAGGAGATGATAAGGCACTTCGGTGAATACTGGACAGAAGAAAACCGCTCGCTCACCCGTATGCGCTTTGAAATGCAACCCACTTGGAACACTTCCAAGCGACTCGCTCGATGGGCAAGAAACGAACTGTCATTCCAACAAAGCAACACCAAGCAAGGCGGATGCAGCAGACCCACTGCCGCTGATTATATCCGGGAGGCACAAGAGACAGCCATCAGAGAAACCGAGGAGTTCATACGACAGGCTGAAATGCGAAGGGGTGGCCGGCCACCGCAACTCCCTGTATGATGAAGCCAAGCATTGTAATTCATTCTCTATCTATGAGTCATGTGCATCCCGTACCCTCGTCACTACTCTTCGTCATCGTTATCTTCTCCAAAATGTTCTCCATTGTTATCGTCTATTTCTATCTTCTCTGTTTTTGAGAACACGGGTTTCATGCCGTCCCATTTGAACGTGTGTATGAAGTGTCCCTGTGAGCTGAATTCTGTAATTTGCAACTCCTTGCCTTTTTCTGGCAAATCATAGTAGAATTTCCTGTCTTCCGTCGTTCGGAAGCCGTCGATGATTTGGGGTTCGGGAGTTAGTGTGTGTCTCTTGGTGTCGTAGTCGTAGAAACAAACGAAATGTATGTTGGGGTAGTTGTCGGTCCCACCAAAGTATATTCCGAGCAAACGGTGGCCATTTGAACGTTTCCAGTAACATGCTCTCATAAACTCATGTCGTTCAACGTAACCGTACCAATCGACCGATACAAAACCGTCCTTAGGCTTGTTGTGTACAACAATTTGTCCATTGTTATGTGTGTCTCGGCCCACCACGCCTTTTCTCATTGTTTTGACAGCTGAGCGAAGCATCCATGTGGGCCACTTCTTGTTGAAGCAGTCAAGCATCGTGACGAGACTACCATCGGGTACATCCTTAAGGGTGATAGCCTCCCACTCGTTGGCTATTACTTCCAAGTCTGTTGAACCACTGAACATATTCTGGCCTACTGCTGTCAAGCTTGTAATCAGTGTGATTACGGTCATCAAAAAATACTTCTTCATGGATAAAACAATTTATGTTGAATCTTCTTTTGTCTTTCGCTGCAAAAATAATCCTATTTATTCATTCTTGCAAATATTACCATGCTTTTTGTTGAATTGAGTCGACTTGTTTGCCGAGTGGCTATATCTGTGGAAATAAATTGTTTTTCTTCTTTCTTTGATGTATCTTTGCAAACACAATTGTGTTACAGACGCAGGTTGCTACAACAATGAACGACTGCATCAAATCCTCGACGAGAGCAGAGTAATATTCGGGGGCGACGCTTTCCTGCATCGCCGTGGATTGTCCCACCCTTCACGCCGGAATTTGGTGACAGGGAAAACATCGACTCATATGTTAATAGCTGTATGGATAAAGGCTCCATCTTTCGTTGTTATGGATAAAAATATGTATCTTTGCCATAAAATCGAGATTTTAGCACCATAAAAAGAATAATAGACAATGAAAAGGCCGCAAGCAAAGACTTGTTCCGTGTTGATGACTTTTGTAGCACTGGTATGGATGCAAAAGGTGGCAGCACAGACTTTTGAATATCCCATTTACGAGGATGACAGCGTGAGGATAGAGGTGAAAAGCCATGGAACTCGACCTACTATAGCAGATTTTGCAACCGCCAGCCTCAACCATTCCAAAGAATTGGAATTCTTTGACAAAGTGTATGAGGATTGGATGCGGTACCAGCAGAAAAAGCCTCTCCGCCATCACGGGCACTTCATCGTGGATGTCAAAAACGGATTCATAAGTTACGAAATGCCAGGTGTGGATAGTAATGACACAACCTATTTTGAGATGTGCTTTTGGAATTGTGCCGATGCCAAACATAAACTGGTATGTAGCAACGTAAGATGGAAAGTCGACGGAGACTACGTTTGGAGCGAGTACGTTGGGTGCAGGTTCTACCTTTATGACAATGACAAGAAAACGATGAGAGTCATATTGCCGGAGGACATCGGTACCCTGTATGATGGAAATTGCTTGAGTGTCTTTTTCCTACCTCGCAAAGGCAAGAACATTCGGGTGTCTATCGCATCTGAAGGAGAACGATGGGACGAAGTGCTGGAATGGGACGGATACAAGTTCAAAACAAAGGAGTAGGGATTCCTATTGTTCAATGTCTGTCAGTGTCTCAGGGGGATGCTTGTTTTTTGATTCATTCTTGCATTTTTCTTGCGTTTTGATGCACATTCCATTCTCTTTTTTATAAATTTGCAAGGGATTTTTTTGCCCCCCTTTGTCATGCCTGGAAAGTGGCAGATGCAGAATGCTGAATGAAAGGATAATATTGGCTTTATGAATAGGAAGAATGCTACCATATCGGTGCTGTTGATGGTCAGTATGGGACATCTGTTGAACGACATGTTCCAGGCTGTCATACCTTCCATCTACCCGATGATCAAGGAAACGTTGGGCTTGAGCTTTATGCAGATAGGAGCCATCACCTTGACCAATCAGGTCACATCGTCGTTGCTGCAGCCGGTGGTGGGCTATCTGTCCGACAAACATCCCCGTCCCTACAGGTTGGTCATAGGTATGTGTTTTACGCTGACAGGACTGTTGCTGCTGTCCGTAGCCGGCAGTTTCCCGTTGGTGCTGCTGTCTGTCGCTTTCGTTGGCGTAGGCTCATCGGTGCTTCACCCGGAGTCGTCGAAGGTGGCGCGGCTGGCTTCAGGAGGTGCGAAAGGTATGGCGCAGTCCATATTCCAGATTGGAGGGAATGTGGGACGTGCACTCGGACCGATTGCCGTTGCGCTGATAGTGGTCCCCCATGGACAAGGCAGCATACGTTGGTTTGCCGTCCTCGCATTGGTTGCCGTATGGGTGTTGGCGAGAATCGGCCGATGGTACAAGAGACAGATAGAGCAATACGTTGGCGGCAAGTCCAAATTCGATATGGAGAATGATACCCATTTGACACGCCGCCAAGTCGTCGTTGCCTTGATGGTGCTTCTGGTGCTGATGTTCTCCAAAGACTTCTACACAGCCAACATCCAGAACTACTTGACTTTCTATATGATTGACAAGTTCGGACTCAGCATCACGGCATCGCAATATGTCCTTTTCGCCTTCCTCGTATCCACCGCTGTCGGCCTGCTGGTTGGCGGAGAGGTGGGCGACCGCTACGGGCGCAAGTACGTCATCTGGGTGAGCATCCTTGGTTCGTCGCCCTTCGCCCTTCTGTTGCCTTATTGCAATCTTACATGGACCATCGTTCTTGTCATCCTTGTGGGGATGGTGATGTCGTCGGCCATGTCGGCCATCCTCGTTTACGGCACAGAACTGTTGCCCGGCAATGTCGGCATGATTTCAGGCGCTTTCTTTGGCTTGTCGTTCGGTCTTGGCGGCATTGGCTCCGCCCTTTTCGGTTGGCTGGCGGATATTTCCAGCATCCAGTATGTATTCCAGTTGACGGCTTTCCTGCCTCTGCTTGGAATCGTTACCTATTTCCTGCCGAACATCAAGGACAGATAGTCTTCTTGGCATCCGCTTGCCACACTTGATTCATAATAACCACCAAATATCAGAAAGATGCGAAAAATACTGTTACTGTTGAGCGTGCTTTGTTCTATGACGGCGGGAGCACAAGATTTTGTCGTCCCTCCAACCAACATCAATGCCAAGGGATATCCGCATGTCTTGTCAGACAACAGCGTGGAGTTCAAAATCCGTTCGAATGAGGACTTGAGCCAGATGAAGGTCTCGCTCGACCCATCGTGCCGCTTTGAGAAGCAGGCGGATGGCACATGGATGGCCCGCACCAAGCCATTGGTGCCAGGTTTCCATTATTACTGGTTCAACCTGGGTGGGATGGAACTGTCCGACCCGGCCAGCAAGAGTTATTTCGGCTGTGGCAGGATGACCAGCGCCATCGACATTCCTGAAGCTGGCTGCACTTTCTACGACATCAAGGACGTACCCCATGGACAGGTCGGCATTGTCACTTATTACTCGAAGGTGAGGAAGGGCAATGCCACGATGTATGTCTATACGCCGGCCAACTATGCCACAAGTGGCAAGCGCTATCCCGTGCTTTACATCCAGCATGGGGGAGGTGAGGACGAGACGGGATGGACGCTCCAAGGCAAGACCAACTACATCCTTGACAATCTCATCGCAGAGGGCAAGGCCAAGGAGATGATTGTCGTCATGTCCAACGGCAACATCACGGTGCCGGGTGCGGGCTTCGGCTATTCCATCGAGGGGATGAAAGGCTTTGAGGCTGAACTCACCGAAGTCATCATTCCTTTCGTGGATCAGCATTTCCGAACCATCTCCGACCCACAGCATCGGGCGCTCTCAGGACTTTCCATGGGCGGCGGCCAGTCCTTCTTCGTCGGACTGCAGCATACGGAACTCTTCAGTTACATCGGCGTGTTCAGCACCGGTGTCTTCGGCGGCATCCGTGAGACAAAATCCTTTGACGCAGAGGCTGCCATGCCAGGCCTTCTCTCGCAACATGAGAAGTACAACAAGGCATTGAAAGTGTTCTACATCTCTGTCGGCACCGACGACCCGCGGTTGTCATCCACCCAGAAGGCGGTGGCCGATATGCGGCAGGCTGGATTGAACATCACCTTCAATACTTTCCCCGGCGACCACGAGTGGCAGGTATGGCGAAAATCGCTCCATGACTTCGCACAGAAATTGTTTCAATAAAGGCAGTCACGTCGGTTCTCTTCATTCCACACAGGAAAAACGGGATAGAGGTGCTCCCAATGCATTAGAAGGGGTGGCGGAACGACTCTGCCACCCTTGTCAGTTTGCGTATTGTATGAATTTGAAGGTGTGGAAGATGTCGCCTGCTGTGACTGTCAGTTCAAGTGGCCTTTCCTTTGCTGTTTCATTGTCTTCAAAAGTCACCTTGAGCTGGTTCCCTTTTATTTCAGCCTTGAACCAGTCTGCCGTTATGGTATGATAGTCGTTCGCCTCACGGGGAGGATAATGGTATTCCCCCGCCGACACTGCATTTTCAATCCATGGGGATGAATAGTTCCGACATACGAAGGTGATTTCAGACCCGGTTGCAGAAACGGTATACACGCCATTGGTTGCTTGGACAGGCACTTCTGCTTTCCATATCATGGGGTCCCACTTCCCTTCAGGGTCATCACTGCTGCATGAGGCAAGGAAAACGGCAGAAAGCATCACAAAGGCGATGGCATGTATGGCAGTCTTCCGCCCTTTTGCAAACAATCTTGATTTCCTCTCGGCAAATCGCGTTCTCCTACAAGTCTTCAAAGTCTTCATTTTCGTAATGTTTTTTGTTTTCATTTGATATAACACCAAAATCAGGAATTCTTGTATAACCAAGTGTTTTTTTTCGACGACGATAAAAAACAGTAGGGGTGTTTCTATACTGCTTGACAATGGTGTTTTCGTAAAAAATCAATGATTATCCGCAAGCTTCCGATAATCATCCGTATGAATGGGATGATATTCGTCCTGCTATGGATGAAACTTTCTATCTCCAACGCAAAGATTTACTCACATTTGAATGTGATGAGGAAGGTTAATTTCACTCTTGTCGCTTTACCATTTTGTACTGCAGGAAATATTAGCATTTTTTGCACTATAGATGCTCAATACTCAATAAAATTGAGTAAATTTGTGCCCATAATTGAAAACTGAAAGCGAACAAGTATGGCAAATACGAATTTAGCAAATGCGAAGACGGCGAAGAACGATGAGTTCTATACGCAATATCCCGATATTCAGAAGGAGATAAACGCCTATCTGGACTATGACCCGAATGTGTTTCGTGGTAAGACGGTGCTGCTGCCTTGCGACGACCCAGAGTGGAGCAACTTTACTAAGTTCTTTGCGCAGAACTTTGAACTATTGGGATTGAAGAAACTGATTTCCACCAGCTATGCCCCTGAAAGCAAGAAGTACAAAATGCCATACCAGCCGACACTCTTTGAAACTGAGCAACCGCATTTCAACGCAGACAAAAGTAAGACGCATGGAAAGATATTCGTACTTGAACGTGATGTAACGGGCGACAATCGTATCAACATCGAAGATTTGCAATGGCAGTATCTGGAGGGTGACGGTGATTTCCGTAG
>CADADN010000050.1 GCA_902786665.1 uncultured Prevotellaceae bacterium
TTTTTTTGGAAAGGTAGGAAGGTCACTTTATAGCATTACTGCTTTATTCTGACGACGCGAAGCCCGCCGGTTGGTTTTATCAGGAAGAAGCCAACAAAGTTTTGTTTAGAGAACGGGTTGCCCGCATTCTCTTTTCAAATCCCCATGTCTCGAAACCCTCTGTGAGGTTGGCACCCCACGATAGCGTTTACAAGGCATGAAGGATGTTATTATGGTAAAAATCTTTTCAAAGATCGCTTTCAAAAACTCTTGTAATTTCTAATCACGATGCAATGCCAGTGCAAGCCGAGCGCAGAGAGCTCGCTCTATGCCGAGGCACCGCCTGACTTCGCTCTGTGATTTCTAATCACGGTGCAAAGGTATGCGTAAACTGCGCAGTTTTGTTGCATAGTTGGAAAAAGTTTGGAGAAAAGTTGTTTTTTTTGTGTTTTTCAGCGGTGGGGAGTGGATTTCTTAACTATTCCTGTTTTTCTGAAGCCTGTGATTCGATTCGGGTGGCGGTTTATGACTTGGCGTCTTGTTGCTTTTTAGATTAAGATGGTGCAAACCACAT
This sequence comes from uncultured Prevotellaceae bacterium, assembly GCA_902786665.1. GTDB lineage: Bacteria > Bacteroidota > Bacteroidia > Bacteroidales > Bacteroidaceae > Prevotella. The sequence goes on from CADADN010000050.1 coordinate 554, forward strand.
TTTCTCCATTTTCCTTCTCCTTTTTTCTTTTTTCTCATCAGAACTTCGTAATTTTGCAATCCCTAAAACAGAACATAACCTATGAGTCATCAAGCAACTTTTTCATATGAAGAGGCTTACAAGGCCTCGCTCGACTATTTTGAAGGTGATGAATTGGCCGCTCGCGTGTGGGTCAACAAATACGCGATGAAGGACAGTTTTGGAAACATTTATGAGAAGTCACCCTCCGACATGCATCGGCGCATTGCCAAGGAAATAGCAAGGATTGAAAAAAAATACCCCAACCCCGTAGATGAGCAAACCATATTTGAAATGCTTGACCATTTCAAATATATCGTTCCGGCCGGTAGTCCCATGACTGGCATCGGAAACGACCTGCAAGTGGCATCGCTCTCCAACTGTTTCGTCATAGGCTTGGACGGAAACGCCGATTCATACGGAGCCATCTTGCGCATAGACCAGGAACAGGTGCAGTTGATGAAAAGAAGAGGAGGGGTAGGGCACGACCTCTCACACATCAGGCCAAAGGGGTCGCCTGTCAACAATTCCGCTCTCACAAGCACCGGATTGGTTCCATTTATGGAAAGATACAGCAACTCCACCCGTGAAGTGGCACAGGACGGGAGAAGAGGTGCTCTCATGCTCACCGTTAGCATCCAGCACCCGGACAGCGAGGCGTTCATCGATGCCAAGATGACTGAAGGAAAGGTCACGGGTGCCAACGTGTCGGTGCGCATCGACGACGAGTTCATGCGAGCTGCCATGGAAGGAAAGGACTATGTCCAGAAATTCCCTGTCGATAGTGACAAACCTTTGGTGGAAAAGACCATCAAGGCAAAAGACCTGTGGGGGAAAATCGTGCACAATGCATGGAAAAGTGCCGAACCGGGTGTGTTGTTCTGGGACACCATCATCAGGGAAAGCATACCCGACTGTTATGCCGACCTGGGATTCAGGACCATTTCCACCAATCCTTGTGGAGAAATTCCACTCTGTCCTTATGACTCTTGCAGGCTACTTTCCATCAACTTGTATTCCTATGTAGAGGAACCTTTCACCGACAAGGCACGTTTCGACTTCGAAAGATTCAAGAAACACGTGGCGCTGGCACAACGCTTCATGGACGACATCATCGACTTGGAATTGGAGAAGATTGAAGCCATCATGGAGAAAATCAAAGCCGATCCTCAAAGTGAGGAAATCAAGGGTGCGGAATACCATCTATGGGAGAAAATCCTCAACAAGAGCAGCTTGGGAAGGCGCACTGGAGTGGGTATCACCGCCGAAGGAGACATGGTAGCAGCGCTGGGAATGCGATATGGCACCCAGGAGGCTACCGACTTCGCCGTGAGGGTGCAACGCACACTGGCGTTGGCTGCATATGGAGCGTCTGTCAACATGGCAAGGGAGAGAGGCGCTTTCGCCATTTACGACGCCAAAAGGGAACAGAACAATCCGTTCATACAACGCATCAAAGAAGCCGACCCCGACCTTTACAATGAAATGGTGACTGTCGGAAGGCGCAACATTGCTTGCCTGACCATCGCTCCTACAGGAACAACCAGTCTCATGACCCAAACCACAAGTGGGATAGAGCCTGTGTTCAAGCCTGTATATAAAAGAAGGAGAAAAGTCAACCCGGGAGACACCAATGTGCACGTAGACTTTGTTGATGAGGTGGGTGACTCATTTGAGGAATACATCGTCTATCACCCCAAGTTCATCACTTGGATGAAAACAAAGGGACTCGACACGGAAAAAAGATACACTCAAGAGGAAATAGAGGAGATGGTGGCGCAATCGCCTTACAGCAAGGCTACCGCAAACGACGTGGACTGGCTCATGAAGGTAAGAATGCAAGGTGCCATTCAAAAATGGGTCGACCACTCCATCAGTGTCACGGTCAACTTGCCTAACAACGTAGACGAGGCTCTCGTCAACAGGTTGTATGTCGAGGCATGGAGGTCGGGATGCAAAGGATGCACCATATACAGGGATGGCAGCAGAGCTGGTGTCATGGTCTCCGTGGAGAAGAAAAAGAAGAAGAACGCCAAACTACCAGAGCCGGAATGCAAACGCCCGGAGGTGACGGAGGTAAGGCCTCAAACCTTGGAATGCGACGTGGTAAGATTCCAAAACAACAAGGAGAAATGGGTGGCTTTCGTGGGCTTGCTCGAAGGATATCCCTATGAGATCTTCACCGGACTACAAGACGACGAGGAAGGTATCGTGCTGCCTAAGACAGTGACGAAAGGTAAGATCATCAAACAGACCAACGAAGACGGAACCCATCGATATGATTTCCAGTTTGAAAACAAAAGAGGATATAAGACCACCGTGGAGGGACTAAGCGAAAAATTCAACCCGGAATATTGGAATTACGCAAAACTCATCTCCGGAGTCCTCAGATACAGAATGCCCATCGACCATGTCATCAAATTGGTTGGCTCACTACAACTCAAAAGCGAGAGCATCAATACATGGAAAAACGGGGTGGAGAGGGCGCTCAAAAAATACATCGTGGACGGCACCGTGGCCCGTGGACAAAAATGCCCCGTTTGCGGACAGGAAACGCTGGTCTATCAAGAGGGATGCCTCATCTGTAAAAACTGCGGCACGTCAAGATGCGGATGAGACAATGCGAAATACACAATACGGTTGTGTTCATCAAAAACATAAGGTTCCATGCGCACCATGGCGTGATGGAGCAAGAGAGGCGTGTGGGGGGAGACTTCCTTGTCACTGTGGAGGTTGAGGCCAATATCAAAAAGGCTTTCCACTCTGACAACGTGGAGGATACCATCAATTATGCGACAATATACAAAATCGTCACGAAAGAAATGGGTACACCTTCTGACTTGTTGGAACATGTGGCGGATAGAATCGCCGAAAACATCCTGCAAGAATTTGACATGGCATCAGAAGTGATGGTGGAAATCACTAAAATCAACCCACCAATGGGCGCACAATGCGAAGGTGCGGGCATTAGGGTATGGTTCACTAGAAATGACCTCTCAACACTGAAAAAAGAAGACTCTTAGGTTTTTCACATTCTGTTACAACGTCTTTTAACCCAAAAACAACTATCGTATCTTAAATAATGATAAAACGATACCACAAAGGAGGTTTTTCAAGCATAATTGATTAATTTTGCAAAAGATTTGTAATGGAAATGCGTAAAAAGATTGGATTAATAGTTGCTTCCATCGTCCTTTTGGCCATGCAAGGATTTGCCGCAGGCAAATTCGTGCTTGTCATTGATGCAGGGCATGGTGGGAAAGACCCAGGGGCGATAGGGAAGACATCACAAGAAAAAGACCTCAACCTGAAGGTGGCACTCGCCTTTGGCAGTTATGTGGAAAAAAACTGTCCTGATGTTAAAGTGATTTACACAAGAAAGACGGACGTGTTTGTTGAACTCAAAGAACGAGCCAACATCGCAAACAAAAACAAGGCAGACCTCTTCATATCCATACATACCAACGCTCTTGATGGAGGGAAAATCTCGAGAGGATTCGAGACGTACACACTTGGAATGCACAGGGCTGCAGACAACCTCAACGTGGCTAAAAGGGAAAATTCAGTCATCTTCATTGAAAAAAACTATAAACAGACATATGCTGGATTCGACCCCAATTCCGCTGAGAGCTACATCATGTTTGAAATCCTCCAAGACAAAAACATGGCCAACAGCGTGGAACTTGCCAAAATGATACAAAACGAGGTATGCTCAGCCAGTGGAAGGGTGAACAAAGGGGTGCACCAAGCCGGATTCCTCGTGCTAAGGGAGACATCCATGCCCAGTTGTCTTATTGAAATGGGGTTCATCACAACACCTGACGAGGAAACATATCTAAACACTAAGGAAGGACAAGACAAAATAGCTAAAGGCATCTACAACGCTTTTGTCAAATATAAGAAAAAATATGGCGTGAAGGTGGCTCAAAACGAAAATGACTCTCAAACAAACGAGTTCGGACCCTCTGGTGACCTGGATATGAAAGATCTTGCCTCTAACGAAACCGGGCTCTTGTCAGCACAAAGTGATGAGGAGGACAATGGCAACGATGAAAACATTCCGACGAATAGCATTGTGGAGCAAGACGACAATCTTTATGCTGTTACTGAATATGCACAACCAAGAGCTGTCAGGGGCATTGGTGACATCTCTACAAACACCAATCCCCAAGACCCTGTGCCACTAAGCATACCTGATGAAACCGCACTAAACAACTCCCGACAACAAAACAATCCTGATAAGGAAATACCAGCCAAGAGCCCTTCTGGGAACTTGGCTGTAAATAATCAGCAAACAACCAATGCCAAAGAAAAACAAGAAAACATTCCTGCCAACCAATCCGCTACACCCAACAACCACGCATCTCCCCAAATCACTACTGATGAGAAGAACGTTTTAGCAAGCCATACTGAGAACGTATCACCACAAATCACTGATGTTGCAAACAAGGCTAATTCACAAAAAATCACAAGTCAAGAAAATACAAAACCTTCTCGAAATCAAGCTCCTTCGCATACTCCTACCTCAACAACCAACCAAAAGCCTGCTCAGCCTGCAACTTCAGCGCAAACGACCAATACCGTACAAAAGCCTGCAGAACCTGTTAAGGCACAAACGACCGACATCAGCCAAAAGCCACAAAAGCCTGTTGTGGCACAAACAACCAATACAACACAAAAGCCTGCAGGGCCTGCCGTTGTGGCACAAACCACCAATACAACCAATACCACTCAAAAGCCTGTAGAGCCTGTTGTGGCGCAAACTACCAACACCACTCAAAAGCCTACGGAACCTGCCGTTGTGGCACAAACGACCAATACCACTCAAAAGCCTGCAGAGCCCGCCGTTGTGGGACAAACCACCAATACCACTCAAAAGCCTGTTGAGCCCGCCGTTGTGGCACAAACAACCGATATCAGCCAAAAACCTGTAGAGCCTGTTGTGGCGCAAACCACCAACACCACTCAAAAGCCTGTAGAGCCCGCCGTTGTGGCGCAAACCACCAACACCACTCAAAAGCCTGTAGGGCCCGCCGTTGTGGCACAAACAACCGACATCACTCAAAAACCTGCAGCACCAGCAACTTCAGTACAAACGACCAATACCACTCAAAAGCCTGCAGAGCCTGCCGTTGTGGCGCAAACCACCAACACCACTCAAAAGCCTGCAGGGCCTGCCGTTGTGGCACAAACGAGCGACATCACTCAAAAACCTGCAGCACCAGCAACTTCAGTACAAACGACCAATACCACTCAAAAGCCTGCAGAGCCTGCCGTTGTGGCACAAACGACCAATACCACTCAAAAGCCTGCAGGGCCCGCCGTTGTGGCACAAACTACCGATATCAGCCAAAAGCCTGCAGGGCCCGCCGTTGTGGCACAAACAACCAATACCACTCAAAAGCCTTCAGAACTCGCCGTTGCGGCGCAAACCACCAACACCACTCAAAAGCCTGCAGAGCCAGGCGTTGTGGCACAAACCGCCAATACCACTCAAAAGCCTGCAGAGCCTGTCGTTGTGGCGCAAACGACCAATACCATTCAAAAGCCTGCAGAGCCAGGCGTTGTGGCACAAACGGCCAATACCACTCAAAAGCCTGCAGAGCCCGCCGTTGTGGCGCAAACGGCCAATACCACTCAAAAGCCTGTAGAGCCCGCCGTTGTGGCGCAAACGACAGACGCCAACCAGCAACAGCCGAAACAGAAACATAGCGAGGAAAGGCAGCAAGCAGCCACTTCGCATCCCGGTTTTTCAGAACTCCCTGAGGTGACAGCTCCCCCACAAGGGGCAATTCTTGAAGGGAAACCCATTTTCAAAGTTCAGATAGCTGCTACCACAGAGCCTAAGAATATCAATAGCGATTTCTTCCATGGATTCAAAAACGTCGATGCATACACCGAAAACGGCATGGTGAAATACACCATAGGCGCCACTGACAATTTTGCTGAAGTGGAAAGCTTGAGAAACACGCTGGTTGACAAGTTTCCTGGTGCTTTCATCATCGCGTTCAGAGACGGATACAAAATACCTCTCCAAAGTGCCTTGAGAGAATACAGAAGACAACAATAATTATTTAATAATAATCATTTTTCCATCTTACTCATAATGAAAGTCTTTACAAAAGAAATAAGAATCGCACTAGTAGCCATCGTAGGAATCGTCTTGCTTTTCTTTGGAATGAACTATCTCAAAGGGGTTAGGCTATTGGGTGACGGAAACAACTATTACATCAATTTCACAAATATTGATGGCCTTTCTGAATCAAATCCAGTTAAAGCTAATGGATTCAAGGTGGGAACTGTGACTGCCATCAAGTATGATTATGACAACCATGGGAAAATCGTCGTCGAGGTCGATATAGACAAACGATTCAAAATTCCTGCAGGTACAGTAGCTGAAATATCCAGCGACTTACTGGGAAATGTGGAAATAGACCTCGTGGAAGGTGATTTCAAAGATGGATTCATACAGCCGAATGGCAACATTGAAGGAAGAATTAATGGAGGAGCATTGGCACAAGTAAAAGAAATGGTGCCCAAGGTGGAAAAGCTGCTGCCCAAAATAGACTCTATACTTACAAGCGTAAACTATATACTTGCAGACCCTGCACTGCCTTCAACCATTCATCACGCAGAGCAAGTCACTTACGACCTTACCACCACAACCAGGCAAATCAACACTCTTATGGCTGAAGTAAACAAAAGCATACCAGGGCTTATGGGAAAGGCTGATGGGGTGCTCAACAATGCCAGCTCGGCTATGGGGAACGTTGTCAACGTGACTGACAACCTCAATGGAAAAATTGAGAGCATTGACTTGGAAGGCACAATTGCCGAACTGCAGGCTACATTGCAAAATCTCAAATCCTTCACGGCTGCACTAAATGACAACAATGGATCGCTGGGGCTTTTGATGAACGACCGTTCTGTTTACGATAATCTCAACTCCACCATGGCACATGCCGACTCACTCCTCATCAATCTCAGGGAGCATCCTAAAAGATATGTCCATTTCTCAATTTTTGGCAAAAAAGACAAATGACACAAATCGACTGAATAAAGTTCGAAACATTTAGCATGCTTCAATACAATATGCTAATCATACGCAAATACACCAACGGAAGAATTCTCTTCTTGCGTTAAAATATCAAAATACTATCGATTCTGCGAATCTTGAAAAACAAACAAGGAAAAACTCATCTGAGTACCTTAAATAGAATAGGTCTAAATAATGATGTCTTAAATAATTACTTTAGCAAAATAATTAAACACTTTGGCTAAGAGTTGATTGGAATATTTGACGTTGTGTCAGATTTGTGCTTTGTCGATTCATAACCTTTTTGTATAACTTGCGATGTTTCAACAACTTGCAAAAATGCAAATGTAATAATTTTTCAATGGTTTAAGCAAATGGGATAACTCCCCATTCCATAGTATTTTACGCATTTTCGTTGAAATAATCCTAAAACATACATTTGCTTATCACAAAAAAAATACCGATATTTGCATTCGAATTTGAAAGAAAGGCATTCCTTGTCTTAATACCTTTATAAATAGTCAATGAAACAAAATCCTGCTGAGCTCTGGTCAAAATGTCTCTTGGTCATCAAGAACAACGTCTCTGAGCAGCAATTCAAAACATGGTTCGAGCCAATAGTCTTCGAGTCCTACACACCGGCCTCGATGACTATTGTCGTCAAGGTGCCCAGCCCATTCGTGTATGAGTACCTTGAGGAGAACTTCATTGACTTAATCAGCAAAGTGCTAAAAAGAGAATTTGGTAATGGTGTCAAGCTTGCATACAAAATCGTAACTGACAAAACCAACAACATTGGCATGGTGGTGGATTCCGACAACAAGGAGGACAACATTGAAAAACCACTGCCAAGAACAAGGGCAAATCAGTCTTATTCCGTTTTGGATGCTGCACAACCTCAACCCATAGACTCTCAACTCAACCCCCAACACACTTTCGACAATTTCATAGAGGGAGTAAGCAACAAGTTGCCAAGAGCTGTGGGGCTGTCTATTGCCCAAAACCCATTCACAACACAGTTCAATCCAATGTTCGTTTTCGGACCTTCCGGATGTGGGAAAACTCATCTCATCAACGCCATTGGAGTGAAGGTGAAAAAACTGTTCCCACAGAAAAGGGTACTGTATGTCAGCGCAAGGCTTTTCCAGGTGCAGTACACCAACGCTGTCAGGTATAACACGCTCAATGATTTCATCAATTTCTACCAAACCATTGATGTGCTCATTGTCGACGATATCCAAGAATGGATCACCGCACAAAAGACACAAGACACGTTCTTCCATATCTTCGACCATCTCTTCAGAAATGGGAAAAGAATCATACTTGCTTGTGACAGACCTCCTGTTGACCTCAAAGGCATGAATGAGAGATTGGTCACCAGATTCTGTTGTGGACTCATTGCTGAATTGGAACAGCCTGATGTGCAACTATGTATTGACATTCTCAATGCAAAAATCAAACACGACGGACTGGACATTCCTCAAGACGTAGTAATGTACATCGCGGAAAACGCCAATGGAAGCGTCAGGGACTTGGAGGGGGTCGTCAACTCGCTCATGGCATACTCTATTGTTTACAACAAGCGAATTGACATCACCTTTGCTGAGAGCATCCTCAAAAGGTCTGTGAAAATGGATGACAGGCCCATCACTGTGGATGAAATCGTTGACAAAGTGTGCGAATTCTACAACGTTCCTGTTGAGGAAGTTGGTGGAAAGAGCAGAAAAAGGAATCTTGTCATAGCTAGGCAGGTTTCCATGTATCTCGCTCAAAAACACACGAAAATGCCTGCTGCAAGAATTGGGAAGCTCATTGCTGGAAGAGACCATTCCACTGTGCTGCATAGCTGTGAGAAAGTGGAGGAAAGAATGAAAATCGACAACCATTTCTCCGAAGAAATCATCAATATAGAACATTCGTTCAAACTTAAAAAATAACTTACGCATTATTGCTTCCAAAAAGGAGGATGTAGGGATACATCCTCCTTTTTTCAAATATAAGGAAAGGGGAATGGAAAAATCAATCGAGATAATATATAAACTAACATGCACCGAGTCTCCCGACCCAGCGCATGATATAACTTACTAAAATAAATTAACTCAAAGATGTCGACTCTCACGAGTGGACTTTACCTCACAAAGGTGAGGGTTTAGCGAAAATTATTATTGTCTTTGTCTAAATCGCTTGTCATTTTAAGGGTTGTTTTTACAATCATTTTTTAAAAGATATGCAAATTTAGCATTTTTATTGCGCAATTCCAAAATATCTATCACCTAACTTTTGAATTAAAGCTTTTTTAACAATGTGTACGCACACAAAAACGTATGCGTACACAAGATTGTAATTATATGTTGTCAATTAACTTGCTCATACTGTTTTGTCATCATCTTTTTCCACTTGAGATAACCCATTATGGCTATGACGACGTAGAGACCATAGAGACTGGCTTTGAAAGGTATGCCTTTGTAAAAATACAGTGCGCATGTCGCAATGTCGACAATAATCCAGATGAGCCACTGTTCCAAATATTTTCTTGCCAATGCCCATATGCCGACAAAACTCAATGCCGTGGTGAAACTGTCGGCTATTGGCACGCGAGAGTCTGTTTGGGTGACAAGCAGCCACCAAAGACCAGCCCAAAGCACCAAAGTGGCGACGACCCATGGGAGGATGAGACTTTTCTTGAAATGTGTGACAGGGAGGTCGGTTTGTCGCTTCTTCTTCCCTTTCACAAATTTCCAAGTGATGAAGCCATAAATGGTCATCGCTATGTAATATACTTCCATGCCGCAATCTGCGTAGAGGCCGTTTTGGTAGTAGAGGACGATGCCGAGAGCCTGCATGGTGAAACCCACAAACCAAAGCCATATGCTGGCCTTGTACTCCAAATAGATGTAGAGCAACCCCAGCAGCGTGGTGGTGATGTCAAGCCAATGGGTCTGGATGAATGTTGTTATGTTGTTCAAAACCTGAGAGTGATGTTGCCCATTGCGGTGAAACCTGCCATGGGGATGAAACCTATTTGATAGTATCTGTTGTCATTGCCGTGCCCGCCACTTTCGTATATGGCGGAATAAACCCAGCCGCTGCTCGCATAACGGCGTCCGAAGATGTTGTTCAGACTCATTCCCACCGTTACTTCTTTCAAGCCGGCTGCCTTGCTCACCTTGGAGGTGTGGGTGATGTTGAAGTCAGATACACTGTAACAAGGCAAAGAACGGTCTTTGTTCTCAGTGTTGTCCAAATACTGCCTGCTGACGAAATTCGTGTGCCAGACGGCCTGCCAGCATCCATGGTGCAAGTTGATGAAACCGTTGAGGATGGCGGAGGGGGAGAATGCGAGGGTGGAATTGTCATAATGGATGGTACGTTCGCCAAGGTCCCAGTCCTCCACCACTTCATTGAAGTCCTTTATCTTGTTCTTGCTCAATGCGGCATTGCCTTCCAAGGATAGCCACGAGAGAGGCGACCAACCTGCTACTATCTCCACGCCTGCACGGTAGGAGTCCTTGATGTTGGTGGTTAGCGACTCTCCGATATCGCTCTTGGCACCTGTTTGCACAAACTGGTCGGTGTAGTCCATGTAATAGAAGTTCACGCCTCCGTGCCAGTTGCTACCTGTGATGGTGTAGCCTAATTCATAGTCGAAGAGTTTTTCGGCGGATGGGGGAGGGTAACTGCCATTGTCGGTGAAGTTGTTGCGTTCGGGATCCCTGTGGCTGGTGGCTACAGAGGCGTAAAGATGATGCCTTTCCGTTTTATAACTCACTCCGCCCTTGAGGTTGACAAAGTCATACTTCTTGTCGATGTCAAGACGTTGGTTGCTGTAAGTGCCGTCATCATTGGCTAAGAACTTGTCATTGATGCCATTGGTCTGATAGTCTATATGGCGGTATTGCACGTCGCCGAATACTGTCAGATGAGGAATAATGGTGTATGCTGCTTTCACAAAACCATTGTAGTCTCCCTTGTCGGCATCGGAGTCATAATATGAGTAGTCGCCTTTGGGGAACAGCACTTTGCCTAATTCTCTATTGCTGGTATAGGTAAGGTAGCCGAAATGGTTGCCGCTGAATTGTTGAAGAGACACACCGCCTACCAAGTCCCAACGCTCGTCGTTGTAGTTGGCGTTCCATATCAGGCCATAGGAGTCTTGCTTCAAACCTTTCTTGCGGACGAAATCGGCACGCTTCACGTTCTTTCCGTCTGCACCGCTGAAAGTCAGTCCAAACTTGCTCAGCTTGTTGTTGGGACGGAATTCATTGTAATAGCCATAGCCGTGGGTGTAATGCAGGGATACGCTGGTCTTCAGCCGGTTGGAAATGGCCCATGAGAAGGAAAGGATGTTGTGGCTTTGCCAAAAATTGTCTGTGGCTTTCTTCCAATAACTGCCATCTGCCATCGTATACCGCTGAGTGACATAGTTGCCCTTGCTGTCTTGGACAAAGGCTCCGTTGTCATCTGTGACTAGGGACTCATACAAGCTGTTGTAACGTCCCAATCCTGCTTCATAAAGGTCTTTGTAGGTATGGATGCCGGTGTGCTCACCATAAGTGCCGTCCATCAAGGAGAGGTCGTCGTTGCCGGCTGTGACTCCGTTCCAAGCTTGTCCGGTCTTTTCGAAATTGCCAAAATTCTTGTAGCCTATCTGGAAGCGTTCGCCTAAGTATCGAAGACCTCCATAATAACTGCCGGAACGTTCGGATGTCCCATGGAGGTAGCCGTCGGTATTGGTCTCGTGGTAAGCTCCGTCAAGCACGAAATGATTCCACAACAGTCCGGTGGAAAAGGAGCCTCCGACATTGAAGGTGTTGTAAGAACCATAAGAGCCGCTGATTTCCAGTGAAGGGGTGGGGGAGGCGGCTTTGGAAGCCAAGGATATCGTGCTGCCGAAAGCACCATCGCCATTGGTGGAGGAACCCACGCCGCGCTGTATTTCGACACTACCAAGCAGCGAGGCGTAACTGTTCATGTTGGCCCAAAACACACAATGGTCTTCAGGAGAGTTGAGTGGCACTCCGTCGAGTGTTACGTTGATGTTGGCATCCCCTGAGCCACGGATGCGCATGTAGGTCGTGCCCGTACCCATGCCGTTCTCGCTCCATGAGAGGACGCCAGGGGTTTGGGAGAACAAGAAGGGCAGTTCCTTGCCTGTTTTCGAAAATTCCTGCAACTCCGCTTTCTTGATGCGTGTGATGGCATACGGTGCGTCCTTTTGTGCCTGTACGCCCTTTACAACCACTTCCTGCAGTTGCTCAAGCCGAAGTGAATCAGTGTCTTGCGCACTGACACTTGCTGCTAAGGGAAGGACTGCATAAATGAATAAGATTTTTCTCATCTAAGTCTTACCTTATTTAATAAAACATAAAAGGGATGGAAAAGAAAGATTCCCTACGCCGGCATTACCCGGATCAGGTCAGAGGGTCTGATCTCAGCCCGAAATATCGGGCACCCCTTAACTTGCACTTTGCAAATCGGATGCAAAGGTAGCATAAAGATGATAAATCACAAAATAAAAACAGGTTTTTCCTTCTTTTCGCTCTTTATGTCGACATTCTTGTATGCGTGATGTTCGCGACTTGGCTGATGATCGCGACTTGGCAAAAAAGCCCGGCGTGATGAAATCACGCCGGGCGAATGGGAATTCCGGTTTCCTAGGACTTATAAGCTTTATGAATCTTATCGCATGACTTTCACGGTCTTCACGGTGCCGTCTGAATAGGTGGTGCGCATGATGCTCGCGCCACGATGGGAGGCATTGACACGTCGGCCGGAGAGGTCGTAGAATTCCACTTTTGTCACTTTGCCATTGGTGCCCTCTACCTCGACGATGGAGTCGGCATCTGTGACTGGGGCGGAGTTGGCATTCACCACCAAGCCATACTCCTGGTCGATGAGAAGGACAACCACGCGCAATTTGTTCAAGTCTTGGATGAGGCTTTCCATCCTCGTGTTCAAAGAGTTGGCCAACTGGAAACGGAAGGTGTGTTTCAACAGGCGTTCAGCCTTGATGGTGGAGGGAAGGCTGCCGGTGATGCCGCCAATCCTTGACATCTGGATGGCTACATCGTTGTAAGGTATGCCCACAATGGAACTTTCCATAGATTCAAATCCACCCATTTCGCCCATGCTTCCATCGGCATAGTAGTTGGATTGTACCCAGTCGTTGGTTGTTCCGGTGAGACTGTCGGCAACAAGGATGTATTCCAAGGCATACTTCGCACCTTCATGGTCGGTGGCAAAAGTGACTTCTGTATTTACCGTGACCGTTTCCCTGTTCTTGCTCAGGGTCGGAACTATGTTGATGGTGGCCTGGCCGAATTCACTGGCACGCAGGTTCAAGTCATCAATTATGCCCATGGCTTCTCCAGTGCTGCCATAGTAAGGATCCACCTCAAAAAAGCGGTCAACAAATGCGTCGGGGTAACCACCCACATAGTTGGGGAAATAATCAGAGGACATGATCTCCATTGGGTCACCGTTATGGTAGCTCACACGTACATAGTCATCGGGATACAACTCGGCTAGTTGCTCCATGGCAACAAGTCCGCGAGGGCAATAACCACACCAAGTGCCGGTGTATTCCTCGATGAGGCTGCGGTGCTTGGGGAAACTGTTGATGACCAAGAGTGGAATGATGGCTGCATCTGCCAAACCTTCATCGGCATGGCCGTTCACCTTGGTCACATGGATTTCCAAGTCATAGTTGCCGCTGGTGTCGACAGGCGGGAAGGTGAATGGCGCGGAGAAGTACTTTCCATAAAATCCTGCGACAGGTTCGGAGAGGTCTATGTGCCCGGTGCCGCTTTTACCATCCAGCTTGTATTCGAAGTCGATGGAATTGACTTCACTCGCTCCGATGTTGAAAAAACCGAGGTCGACATCTATGGGGCTGCCTGCCAAGACATAGGTGGGCATGTCGCTGGCGGCAACTACGTTGTATTCCTTCACCTTGCTGCCTCCAACTGTCACTTGGATGACGCTGTTCATCATAAACTCGAAGGATAAGTTCAACCATTTCATAAAGCCTTTCGAGGTGTGGAGAAAGAAGCCTTTGTAGGCTTTAGTATCCATCACGGCTACGGGAGTCTGGTTGAGTTCGATGCTCGCATCATCTACGGTGAAGGTGTAACCCACATACACGCCCTCTTCGGGTATGACATAGGGCTTGTCAAGCTTCACTGTGATGAAGCCTGCCTCGTCGGGGGTGAGGTCCATGCTGACGAGGTCGGGGACGTTCTTGCCGTCTTCAATGCGCAATTGGCTGGAAAGCCAGGCGGAGATGCCGCTGATGCCTTTCACCTCAACCATGGGGATGGTGATGCTCTCTATGTAGGTGCCTACAAGGTCGGGATGGTCGATATGTATGGCCACGTCGTATGTCGCTTCCTTTTTTTCTCCAAAGAGATTCACATCTTCTTCTCCTGTGAAATAGCCATACTTGATGCTGCCTCCTACGTTGGAGGGGTCGATGTCGGGATAGGAGGGGGTGGCGGCTTCAGGTTGGGTTGTGGAGCCCAATCCTTGCACGTTGACCCACGCAATCTCTGAACGGCGTTCCTCTCCCAGGCCGCGGTAGATGGCTTGTACGCCGAATGCTTCGGGACCTATGACATGGTAGTAGATATTGCGTGTGGCGCCATTGATGTATATGTCCCAATTCTCGGTGAAATCAAAGGGTATCTCTGTCATGTCCTCATCCAAGTAAATGAATTCGCCTGCTTCCAAGGTCATGGGTTTCTCCTCGCCGTTCACACGGGTGTAGAGTTGGTAGGTGAGCTTTTCCGGAAGGATGTAGTTGCCTTCCACGTCCTTGGTACTGAGGTCGAATGTTAAAACGCCCCACCCCCAGCCGTTTTGGTAGAAGTCGATACCTCCTTCTTCGAGAGACAACTTCTTCGGTTTTAGCGGGGTGGCAGCCACCTCGGTGAAAGGCTTGATGAGGGCCTTGGTGAAGGCTGACAGATAGTATACTTCATCTGTGCCGGCGTTTACGAGGAACGTGCTGCCATTGCTCAGTGTCTTGGTGGCTTCATCGTAGTCGAACTCGATGTCGCCTTCTGTAAGATTGTAGTGGGTCACAATTTTCCCTTGGTCATTGTCCCAAGTTTTCTTGCCTTCAGCGGATACCAGGAATTGATGATATCCGCTCTGCTCATCCGGCCCTATGTATTGTCCGTTTTTGAAGATGACCTTGTCGCCCACAACCGTGCCTTTCACCCAAGCGTCGGGCATGGTGTAGGAGATGCCTTGTACATAGATGTCGGTGCCTTGGAACCCCACTTTCACCAGGCTGCCCTCATATTCCTCGGCGGTGATGGAATAGTCGGATGTCT
The DNA here is from genome assembly GCA_902786665.1 of uncultured Prevotellaceae bacterium. Lineage (GTDB taxonomy): Bacteria > Bacteroidota > Bacteroidia > Bacteroidales > Bacteroidaceae > Prevotella. Next base: position 15,944 of record CADADN010000050.1, read on the forward strand.
CCAATCCTGCAGGGGCGGCGACAGTCTCGGCGTCCATCTTACTGACGTTGATGTCCCAGTCGGCATAACCTGTCCATCCATCATCTTTATCCACCAAGGCAACGACATCTTCACTTGAGGCGAAGGCGGAACCAGCGGGTGTGCTGATGCTGTTGGTGACGGGGTCGTAGTCCAACGTCAGCCTACGCGGACCATCTTTCGGAAGGTACCATTGCTCTTGTTCATCATAACTCAGCAAGTCAACATAGTATGAAGTGCCTGACATTTCCATGGCTTTCTGTGGGAAGTCGATGGTGATGGTCGAACCATTGATGGTGCCTTTCACCCATGAGCCGGTATTATACTGCGAGATGATGTTTTTGATGTATATCGTGTTGTTCTCACCCAAGACGACGTTGCACACGCCATTATGGACCGTGGTGTTAAAAATGTAGAAAGAAAGCACCATGTATGCTTGGCCTGAACGTGTACAGTTGAGCAGGGTGCCATCGGGAGTCTCTGTAATCAATTCGTAATCTCCTTCGATGGGAGCTTTTAACCGACCTGCTGTCGTTGTACCTTTTGCTTTGGATGTCTTTTTGGAAAATGCGGCACGTGCCGACATCATCCTGTCGAGGTCCACTTGGCGTTGGAGTGATTGCTGTGATGGTTGGCTCTTTTGTGTCCCATCCGCCATCTTGGGGATGGAAGACGTAGGCAGTTGCTTCAACGCCTTTTGCGACCATGTGCATACGGGCATCAGCAGCACAGCCAAGAATAATATAGTATATTTTTTCATAATATTTTGTTGTTTATCAACCATGCGCTATGAAAGCGCATGGTTGATGGATGGTGTTGGTGAAAAATCAATAATTCTGTTTCACTGTCTTCACAGTACCGTCGGAGTAGGCGACGCGCACGATGTGAAGGCCACGGGTGGGTGATGACACACATCGCCCGTCAAGAGTGTGATACGTCGTGGAGACTACGCGAGAGTCGGAGACGGTGTTGAGTTCTCCAGTGGGATTGAAGATGAAGCGCAATGTCACCTTGGGGCCGCGAGCGTCTATCGCATATTTCTGGGTCACGGGATTCAATTTGTATTTGAGCAGTTGAAACTCCGCCACAGCCGTTCCAGGGTCATAGGGAAGCCACTCGGTCTGGATGCTCTTCTTCTCATGGGCGGCAAGCGTCCCGGTTTCAGATGTCCAACTGCCTGTCGTCTCACGCATCACGCAGTTCGTGGGGAAGCAGGTTTGGAAGGCGCCGTTGGGCAGGGCAATGATGGAGTATTCAGAACCGCATGCCACGTCTTCTGAGGTGAGGTTCTCCACGAACAAGCCTGAGGATATCTGCACGTCGCCGAAACCTAGGTCTTCAACCTCGGTCAGGTCCAACACAGTGCCATCGGCCACCTCGCTGCCATTGCTGTCAACAAAGCGCAGGGGGAAATCCTGTGCCTGGATGGACAGTGTGCCCATCACTAATAGAATGATTGTTGTTATTTTCTTCATAGGAATAATGGTTTGTGTGCTGTTGTCTTACCCCATGACCACGGTCACGTCATGGTATCCGGGAGAATAGGGGATGGTGTTGCGTTTGATGAGATTGCCATCCACCTCTACGCTCGCCACGCCATGACAGACACCCTGGGGATTGGAGATGCGGATGCGGTATTCTGCATCGCGAAACTTGCGCTTCACAGAATACTCTGTCGCTGTGGAGGGGACGCAGGGCTCGATGCGGAGACCGTCGTAGTCGGGCTTGATGCCAAGGATATACTGACTGACGGTGAGCCACATCCATGCGGCCGTACCTGTTAGCCAGCTGTTCTTGCCTTCACCGGGGCGGGCGGCATCCTTTCCTGCCACCATCTGGCAGTTGACATACGGTTCCACCTTGTGGAGCGTGCTGTACTTCTCCTCCACATAACTGGGAAGAATCTTGCGGTAATGGCTCCAGGCGTCATCGCCACGTCCGGCCAATGTCTCGCCGATGATCACCCATGGGTTGTTGTGACAGAAAATGCCGGCATTCTCCTTGTAGCCTTCGGGATAACTGCTGATTTCGCCATACTCATACACATATTTCGTGAACGCTGGATTGTTCAAGACGATGCCGTGTTCACACTCCAAGTATTTCTTGACAGCATCCAAAGACTTTTCTACCATGCCGTCTTCTTTGCCGATTTCTGCCATGGAGCACCAACCTTGGCTCTCAATGAAGATTTTTGCCTCCTCATTCTCGTGAGAACCTATTTTCCTGCCATAATAGTCGTATGCTCGCAGATACCAATCGCCATCCCATCCGTCACGCTTCACTGCTTCCACCATGGCATCGACATGCTTTTGGGCACGGTCGGCTTCGGCGTCTTCGCCTACACGCCTGCAGAGGGCGATGTATTCCTTGCCTGTCACCACGAAAAGACCGGCTATCATGACACTCTCTGCTTTCGTGCCTTCTGTCTTGTTCTCCGTTGTCTGGAACGACTCGTTGGGATCCCATGAGAAGCAGTTCAAGTTCAGGCAGTCGTTCCAATCTGCTCGACCTATCAAAGGTAGTTGATGAGGGCCAAGATTCTCAACAACATGGTTGAAGGAGACACGCAAATGCTCCATCAGCGACACTTCGCTGCCTGGTTGGTTGTCGAATGGGACGAGTTCGTCAAGGATGCCGAAATCTCCGCTTTCCTTGATGTAGGCCACGGTGCCGAAGATGAGCCAACAAGGGTCGTCGTTGAAACCTCCGCCGATGTCGTTGTTGCCTCGCTTGGTCAATGGTTGGTATTGGTGATAGCAACCACCGTCGGGGAATTGGGTGGATGCTATGTCGAGGATGCGCTGACGGGCACGTTCCGGTATTTGATGGACAAAACCTACGAGGTCCTGGTTGGAGTCACGGAACCCCATTCCACGACCAATGCCGCTTTCGAAGAAGGAGGCGGAACGCGACATGTTGAACGTCACCATGCATTGGTATTGGTTCCAGATGTTCACCATGCGGTCGAGCTTGTCGTTGCCCGTGTCAACCACGTAAATGTCCAATAGGTTGTCCCAGTAGTCGGACAATGCTTGGAATGCGGCGTCGACTTTCTCCGTGGTGTCGTATTGGGAGATGACAGCCTTGGCTTTTGCTTTGTTGATGACTTGAGGGGCGACGAATTTCTCGTCTTGCTCGTTCTCCACATAACCTAACAAGAAGATGAAATCTCGGCTCTCACCAGGCATAAGTTCCACTTCGATGTAATGTGAGGCGATTGGGCTCCAGCCATGGGCATGGCTGTTGCGTGGCCGTCCTTCAACCACGGCGTCGGGCTTTTCGAAGCCGTTGTACAGACCGATGAAGGTCTCACGGTCGGTGTCAAAGCCATCGATGGGAACATTCACGCTGTAGAAGGCATAATGGTTTCTACGTTCACGGTATTCTGTCTTGTGATAGATGACAGAACCTTCTATTTCCACTTCACCTGTCGAGAAATTGCGTTGGAAGTTTTCCATGTCTGTGGCGGCGTTCCACAAGCACCATTCCTCAAAGGAGAATAGTTGGAGGCGGCGGGGCTTGTCGCTGGTGTTGGTCAAGGTGAGTTTCTGTACTTCGCACCAACTTTTCAATGGGACGAAAAAGAGAACGCTTGCCTCGATGCCGTCTTTTCTTGAGTTGATGCGTGTGTAACTCATGCCGTGACGGCATTCATAAAAGTCGAGTGGTGTCTTGCAAGGTTTCCAACCGGGGTTCCAGATGGTGTCACCTTCCTTGATATAGAAATAACGCCCACCATTGTCCATGGGGACATTGTTGTAACGATACCGTGTGAGGCGGCGGAATTTGGCATCCTTGTAGAAACTGTAGCCGCCGGCTGTGTTGCTGATGAGTGAGAAGAAGTCTTCGTTGCCCAGGTAGTTGATCCAAGGCCAGGGGGTCTGGGGGTCGGTGATGACGTACTCGCGGTTGACGTCATCGAAATGTCCATATTTCTTGTTCTGCATAGATGATGGTTTTAAAGGTGGTGGATGGTTTCGTTGATGTGTTGTTATATTATGAGGTTTATAGTTTATACAAGTCGCTGGCAGCCAACAAGTCGATTTTCTTTGACTGCAGGATTTGCTCGCAAAGGGCAAGGTCGGAGGGGCGGATGACAACATTGGCGCCATCCCCATTGCTGAAGGAGTACATGTACTCGATGAAGACGTTGGCATCGCTCAAGCATTTCAACACGACGGCAAGGGAGCCTGGGGTGTTGGGGCAAGTGAAACCTATGACATCCGTGATTTTCACCGTGAAATGAGCCTCTTTCAGCACCTTGTATCCTAATTCAGGGTCGCTGACGATGCAGCGAAGGATGCCGAAGTCGGAATTGTCGGCAATGCTCATCGCCGACAGGTTGATGCCGGCTTTGCCAAGGACGTCTGTTACCTCGGTAAGGCGTCCGGATTTGTTCTCAAGGAAAACAGATAGTTGTTTTGCTAACATGGTTTTGTAGTTTGAAGGTTCTAAAATATGATGTTGGCTTTCTTTGAAAGGGCCAGGGGATTTCTTATGGAATCCCAAGGCCCTTGGAATGAATTCAAAGCACTCTCTTGTCTATCACCCTCTTGGCTTTTCCTGTGGAGCGTTCTATGCCTTTGGGTTCCACAAGTTTCACCTTGAATCCAAGGCCGATGACACTGCGAAGCTCTCCTTCGAGCTTACGCTGAAGTGCCACCATGTTGGACATGTTGTCGGTGAAGTATTCCTCTTTCACTTCCACCTTCAACAAACTCGTGTCGGTGTTGTTCACGCGGTCGACTTCAAGGAGGAAATGGGGCTCGAACTCTTCGGTCTTGAGGATGACGGCTTCAATCTGAGAGGGGAACACATTGACACCACGGATGATGAGCATGTCGTCACAACGGCCAAGGATGCGGTCCATCCTCACCAGTGTGCGTCCACAAGAGCATTTCTCATAGTGGAGGGCGGTGAGGTCGTGGGTGCGATAGCGCAGCAGAGGCATGCCTTCCTTGGTGAGATGGGTGAAACAGAGTTCGCCGAATTGGCCTTCGGGCAAAGGCTCTCCGGTTTCGGGATTGACTATCTCTGGAAGGAAATAGTCTTCATTGAGGTGCGTCCCGTGCTGACATTCGCACTCGAAACCGACGCCGGGACCGGCTATCTCGCTCAAACCATAGATGTCGTAGGCCTTGATGCCTAATGACTCTTCCAGTTTCACTCGCATGTTTTCAGTCCATGGCTCGGCGCCAAAGGCACCTATGCGGAGTTTGAACTCCTCTCTGGGCCAGTCCGACTCGCTCATGGCTTCACCAAGGAACATGGCGTAGGAAGGTGTGCAACAAAGAGTGGTGGTGCCGAAGTCGTGCATCAGGGTGATTTGCTTCTGGGTGTTGCCCGAAGACATGGGGATGACGCTGGCACCGATGTTGGTGGCGCCGTCGTGGGCACCCAATCCGCCGGTGAAGAGGCCGTAACCGTATGAGATTTGGAAGATGTCTTCCTTCGTGCAGCCGTAGGCTGTGAAAGCACGAGAGATGCTTTCTGTCCACATGGCTATATCCTTGCGTGTATGCAATACCACCACTGGCTTGCCCGTGGTGCCGGAAGATGCGTGGATGCGCACGATCTGGCTCATTGGGACGGCGGCAAGTCCGAATGGATAGGTGTCGCGAAGATTGGTCTTGTCGGTGAATGGCAGTTTGGAAAGGTCCTCTATACCTTTGATGTCATCTGGGGACAGGTCCATTTCTTGGAATTTCTTCCTGTAGAACGGGGTGTTGTGATAACAGTAATCGACGATTTTCTTCAGTCTCCTACTTTGGATTTCGCGCATCTGGTCGCGGTCCATGCACTCAATGCTTTCATTCCAATACATGATTTCTTGTATTTATTTGTGATTATTGATTCATTTTAATGTCAGCCATACCAACATCATCACGTCAACTATGTCAATTACACCGTTTTGGTCGAGGTCTCCATTGGCATAGATGAAGATGTGGGGGACCTTTTCCACCACCATGTTGACGGTGGTCATCACATCGGAGATGTCTACTATCTTGTCGCCATTCACATCACCTGGCAGGGCGGAATGATTGACAATATGGATGGTGTCGGTGGCATTGGCGCCTGATTGTTTTGCAGGAAGAAGATACGCCGTCGCTGGTTCAATGGGCTTTGTCGTGTTCATAATGAACGCATCACCCCTGTCGTTGAGCACATAGGCGTTTGAGGAAATCTGCCGGTTGGTGATGCCCACAAACTCATAACCGTCGCAAGTCATTTTACAAGCCGACGTCTTCACCACGTCTGTATCATAGCCATTGAACGTTAGTTCATGTCCGACAAGGTCGAATGAAGAACCCCAGTTCCTATCCGGGAAGGCTATCAGATAAGGGGCGTTGGGCCTCCAGTAATCTACATCCTTGAATCGTGCCTCATCGTCGTTGATGGATGTCAATTCACGAAGCCATAATCTTTTGCCTTCTGTTGAAGGGATGTTTGTGATACTCCACGAAAGTGAAGGCTTGCCAGGGGTGGATGAGTCGTGGATGCTGTCGACGGAGAATGGGAGCATGATGGTCTGCCAGCCTCCTCTACCGTCAAAACCAGATTCGGGCACTCGGGTATAGCTCACTTCTGAGGTATGGAAGGTGTAAGGCACGTAAAAATCCTTGCCTTCCACGAAATGGATGTAGGAAGCCTTGTTGCCTGTTACGACATTCTTGCCTTTGAAACGAGAGGGCACGATGGCATCACTGTCGAAATAATATATGGTGTTCTCATTGTTGTTGGGTACCACGTCGGAGAGTGAAAGACCCTCGAAACTTGCAGCTACTGCATTTTCCGGAACTATTGAATGGTAGGTCGGAGCTGTGGCAACACGCTCACCTGATGCTGTCCATGTCACAATGCCTGGGGTGACCGTCCATATGCCGGTGGTGGGGCAATAGATGGTGTAAGGGTCGCCGATGTCAACAATGGATATCTTGTCGCCAAACTCCAAGTTCTCAAAATACAAAGGAAAGTCTGCACTCTCACCTGCCTTGATGTTCACAATTTGCGACATCTGGTACTTGTTGTCAGTGTCTTTAAGGTGGATGCTGTATGACATTAGGCCGCTATAATCTGTCGTCGTTGGATTGCGAAGGGAGATAACACCATCTAAAACCCTGCCGTAGTGAATGCTTCCTGAGACGTTCTTGAATGTCATCCTCTCCATTTGAAGACGGGGAAGGGAACCTTGATTGGTGAGAACAAGTGTACCGGCATTGAATGTCTTGTTATAATTGTTGCCTGTTATCTGCAATTTTGCCGTGTAGGAACCAGACGGCTTGTCTGTATAGAAATCTATGATGGTGGAATCGCCTGCATCGACAAAACATCCCTCATACAAACTCTTGTCGCTGTTGAGAATGAGATAAGCTGTTCCTCTGAAATCCACATCGCTGGTGTTTTTTACAATCATCCTGACTTGCTTGGGATTGACACCGGTTTCAAAGACTTGGCCGACACTGACAATTTGCAAGGAGGGCACGGTGCCGGTGCCTTGCTCGTTTCCAATATTGGTCAAGGTGGCTTTGTCGTCTTTCACCACCAATTGTATGAAATGGTCACGGGAGTCTGCATTGATGCGCCATTCTTGCTCTCCGCACAAGCGATTGAGTCCATGGATTTCGTAGGTTCCATTGTCCAGCCCTTTTCCAAAGGTGATAGTGGGTTTGCGAGTTATGGTTGTGTCGCGAAAGACCCGAAGATTGGAAATGCTGTAAAGGGTTTCTTTCAATTCTCCATTTTGGAAGATGCCGATGGCGGCATCTGTACGGGCGTAGTTGACCACCCCTGAGAAACTGAAGGTTATAGTTTTTCGTAGACCAGCAGCTTTGTCAAATGTGTAAGTGGCTGCCGAGGTGGTAAGTTGGCTTGTGGCAAGATAGGTGTCGGAAGGATCAGTGGTTGAAGAGGGTGGATGGATACCGATGACCATGCGCTGTGAATTATCAAAAGCTGTGTACTCTTCCGTCAAGATGGAAGGGCGAAGAGAGTTGAGACTGAAATAGCCGTTTGACTTGCCGCTCGCTCCCCAGTTGATGTGAAACATGCCATAGCCATCATAACCATCGCAAATGAAGATGTGGCTCAGAGACTCTGATGTGGTACCGGCATACAAGACAGGACGACGGTTGAGCAACTCATTATACAAAATGTCGCACCATGTCTCATTGTTGTATTTGGAACGTTCTACAACGCGTGCATCATCGGAATAGCCGAAATAGTTGACAAGGGCATAGGGAACAAGGTTGGAGGACGCTGCGGCAGAACTGGGTTTGTAGTTCATCTTCACTGCGTGTCCACAATAGAGCATCAAGTCGGCCACTGCAAGGAGAGAGGCATCTGCCTCCTCGCCTTCCTTCAATGGGTAATAAGCATTTTTCATCTCGTCCCACGGAAAAACCTTGGGTGGCAATGCACTATAGCTCATGCCATTGGAGGCTGTGTATTTGGGAATGGAAGTGGTGGAGCTCTGTGGCCATTCGTGAAATTTCATCACTTGCCCCATTGCCGTGGCCACGCAGCCTGCCAATGATTGGGTTCCGTTAGCTATGAAACATTTCAAGTTGTAAGGTGCTTTTTGGTCCCATGTGGTAGTCAACATGGGGGAAATCGCCTGGCGAGTGGGATGGGAAGTGGTGGAAGCTGCTGCCGTTGATGATTGTTGGACGGCAAATGGTGAATGTTGACGGGCAACCGCCACCTCTGCTGAATGCCATTCAAGCAAGTAACGAAGGCCGTCGGGAATGGATGCGGAATCGAACGTTCCCTCTTCGCTATATCCTATCACTTCCTTGGTGATGCTTTCGCCTGATATGATGACAAAACCTTTGTCCTGTTCTTGGGTGAACACATAATAACAAGGCGCAGGGTCATCGGTCTTGCCATAACCCTTATAAGACAAGGTGAGATTCCTGGAAAGGTTGAGATGTTGGGTGGACACAAAATCTTTTGCAACCTGCAAGGCTTTATCCTTGCCTACAGGTTCGCCATAAGCACCATTATAAAAGGAAATCAGTGATGCTAACAACAACAACTTGCGTGGTCTCATTGGAAATAGAAGAGTGAACTATATAAGCAAGATTCCTTTTTACGGTGCAAAATTACAAAAAAAGTTTCGGATTCGTCGATTTCGTTAAAAATTTTTGATGTTTTTGCGATTTGAAGCATAAAAGCGATGCAGATTCATACTTTATTTCATCCATTTCATCTGAACGGGAAGTCATTTTGAAGGTTCAACATAAATGCGGGCATCCACAGCGACTACACCGTTTTCATCAGCAAGTAGCGGGTTGATGTCCATCTCCTTGATTTCTGTGGCAAAACGAAGCAAGGTGGAAAGCCTGACGATGACCTCGGCGAAACGGGCTTCGTTGATTCCCGCCTGACCGCGAGTGCCTTTGATGATCTTGTATGCTCTTAGGGAATGGATCATGGAATATGCCTCTCCGTAGGACAAAGGAGCAAGGCCGCTACTCGTGTCTTTAAGCACTTCAACGAAGATGCCTCCTAGTCCGCATAGAACAATATGTCCGAAGCGCGATTCATATTTGGCACCTACAAACAGTTCTGTGCCATGAAGCATCTTTTGAACCAGTACATGGGTGGCTCCTTCAATATTCATCAAACGTTCGAACTCCAACTTGAGATGCTTGGGGCCCTTGATGTCGAGGGCTACACCTCCCACATCGCTCTTGTGTACGGGACCCACCACTTTGGCCACTACAGGATAGCCAATACGTTCGGAGAAGGACACAAGCTCATCCACATTGTCGCTTAGCTTCTCTTCCACCATGGGGATGCGAGCGCAACCAAGCAAATCATGCACGAGGTTGGGGGAGATGTATCCACTTTCACGTATGTTGGATATGATGTCGCGGATGCGGGGGACGTCAACACCAAACAACTCTATCTCGGGTGGGGCTGGCGGTGGAGTGCGCATCACTTGAGTAAGCGCTGTTGCAAGAGTCACCTCGTCACTGAAATTGACATGGCCTTTGCGAAGGAACTCCTCCACCTCAGGACCGGCGGTATGCAGGCTGGGAAGGATGGGGAAGACGGGCTTTTTGCATTCTGATATCTTCTTGTGAAGCACGTCGTAGGTCTCATATAGCTGAACAAGGCCGGGGGTGCCGAATATGACCATGATGGCATCGATGTTGTCAAAACGGTGTTCGCAAAAGTCAATGGCAGTACCTAATTGTTCCGGGGTGCCTGTGGCGAGGATGTCGATGGGATTGGTGACGGAAGAACCGGGGAAAAGATGTGTCTTCAGTTCCTCGCCTGCTTCAGTGTCTACAGGAGGGACGGAAAGACCACCTTTGGAAAGTGCGTCTGTGAGCATCACTCCGGGACCGCCGGCGTGGGTGACGATGGCGAAACTCTTGCCTTTCAACGGGGGAAGCGTGAAAATGCAACCCACCGTAGTCAACTCCTCGCGAGAGAAGCACCTTACTATTCCTGCTTTGCGGAATAAAGCCTCGACGGCGGAGTCGCTGCTGGCAATGGCTCCCGTATGGGAGGAAGCGGCTCGGCTGCCACTCTCAGAACTGCCTGCCTTGATGGCTGCGATGCGACAGCCCTTGCGGATGAGAGAACTGGCGTGGAAAAGCAACTTGTCGGGGTTGGCGATATTCTCTATGTAAAGTAATTTCACAAGTGAATCGCGCTCAGGGTCGAAATGTTCGTCCATGTATTGAAGGACGTCCTCAATGCCTATCTGCTTGCCGTTGCCGATGCTCCATACAGAATTGAATTGCAAGCCTTTGATCACTGCGGACTCGAGTATGAAAACCGCAGTGGCTCCTGAACCGGAAATGAAATCAACACCTTTGGGGTTGAGGTGGGGGATGGGCTTGGTGAACACGCTGTGATGCCATGCGTTGAGAAGACCTATGCAGTTGGGGCCGATGAGTGCGGCACCAAATCGTTCACATGTGTCGAGTATGTCTTGCTCTAAAGCTGCGCCCGCCTCTGTCTCCTCTCCAAAACCGGCAGAGATGATGATAAAAGCACGAACGCTTTTTTCAGAGGCAAGAAGTTTGACGATGGAAGGGCACAACTTGGCGGGGACTACCAATACGGCAAGGTCGGTGGGAGGTAGTTCTTTCGCATCATGGAAAACTTTGATGCCTTGCACCTCGTCTTCCTTGGGATTGACGATGCGAAGCACGCCTTGGTAACCGCCATTGATGATGTTGCGCACTACGGCGCCACCGGGTTTGTGAATGTTGTTGGAACCACCGATGACGACGATGCTCGATGGGCTAAGGAGTTGTTTGTTGATCATAGAGATTGGTTGTGGTTGGGGGGGTGTCCTCTTTATGGGTATTGGGTTATTCTATAATAGTGGCAACAATCTTGCGGTTGCCGCCATGGTTGCGGAATTCACAAAGATAGATGCCTTGCCAAGTGCCTATGTTCAAACGGCCACCGGTGATGGGGATGGTGATGTCGACTCCTGCAAGGCAAGCCTTGGCATGTGCAGGCATGTCGTCGCTGCCTTCAAGGGTGTGTTGGTAATAGGATTGGTGCTCTGGTACGAGATGGTCGAAGATTGCAGACAGGTCACGACGTACATCTGGGTCGTAATTTTCGTTCAAGCTGAGTCCACAACTGGTGTGTTTGACGAAAAGGTGCAACAAACCAGCTTTGGGCAAGGGGGGCAATTGACGTGCAATTTCGTTGGTCACCAAGTGGCAGCCTCGAGGACGTGGACTCAGAGTGATTTCCACTTGTCTTGTCATGATTCTGAAAGGATTTGATTGGCGTGGTCTTTCGTCTTGATTTTCTTCGGTCCGATGATACGTTCCACTATGCCTTCGCTGTTGATGATGAAAGTTGTGCGGAAGGTGCCGAAATATTTACGACCGTACATGCTTTTCTCGCCCCATACGCCAAACTTCTCCACCAAGGTCTTTTCCGTGTCGGCGATGAGATGGAATGGCAGTTCATGTTTGGCAATGAATTTTTGATGGGATTTTGCATCATCTACACTGGCGCCAACAACCGCATATCCGGCTGCTGAAAGGTCTGAAAGGTGGTCGCGAAGGTTGCATGCCTCTGCTGTACACCCTGAAGTCATGTCCTTGGGGTAGAAATACAACACCAATTTCTTGCCTTCGAAATCACTCAGGCGAACCTCGTTGCCATTCTCGTCATAGCCCAGAATTTCGGGCACTTTGTCTCCTATTTCCATAATTATGATGATTTATACTTTTTTTATTCTGCAAATATACACTTTTTCTTTTAAATGGTTCTCCTATGTCCTACTTCTTTTTGCTTTTCATACAAAAAAAGTAAAAAGATGAAGAAAATGGACTCAAAAGAAAGAAAAGCATAATAATAGGAAATACACGATTCTTATAACTTCGCACGGTCGTTTGTAGTTTTATTCATCCAAAAACTGAAATCGTTCACGACAATGCTTTTAGTCCGATGATTGATGCAATAAGAGTGGTAAGGAAGAACAAACGCCAGAAAGAGGTGGGTTCTTTGAATATGAATATGCCGACAAGGACGGCTCCTACAGCTCCGATGCCCGTCCATACGGGATAGGCTGTTCCCAATGGCAATGTCTCAGTGGCTTTTGCCAGCAATACGGCACTCAGCACATAGAGTGCGGCAAAGCCACTCATCCACAGCCAATAACTTGTTCCAACGATACCCTTGGCGCGGCCGAGGCAATAGGTGAAGCCTACTTCACATAGTCCGGCGATAATTAAGATAATCCAGTTCATAACATCAGCTTGTTGCCTCTTTGAGGGCTGCAAGACTTTCTCGGCGACTCCTTCTAAGGCTATGCAAAAGTACACTTTTGGGGAGAATAAACCGAATGTCTTGCCCATAAATTTGGAATTATGGGAAGCGTGGGCCTCCCCGCTCGCATTATTGGCACAAGGAGGAGAACCTCTTGGTGTTTTGGGAACACGAAAGATTGCAAATTGTCATCATTTTAAAGATGGACCTAGTTTATTTGTAACGAAATGGTCGACAAGGGAGTCTTTGGAATATGCTGTGTCCATAGCACCGTCGAAATCAAATGAGATGATCTTCATGTCATCAACAGTTTCTCTATCAGTGGCACGTACCAAGTGTGAACTTCATCAGCTGTCGGGGTGTGCCCGCCAGGGAAGTGAAACGAGTGGTTGTAGTGTTCCAGAAATAGCGGTTCGAAATGTGCCAATGTATCCTTGTCGCCAAACAAGCCCCATATACGGTCCTTGCTATCGGGATGACAGGATTCGAACTGAATGGCCTCCAATTCTGCAAACTCCCTTATCAAGCCTTCGTCAATGACGAACCGCTGTTTGCCGTCCTTGCGTGGTGACTTGTATTCGTGTTCGCCGATTCTTGTCTTCAGAAACTCGGTCATCTTGAAATGCGGATTGCCCAGCAAGGCCGGTGCACCTACAACGGGTGCGACCATCTGAGCATAGAACGAGCCGCAGCTGTTCCCCACAAGTAGGTCTGGACATTCCCTTGCGCAAAGATTCTTTATTTGCTCCAATGCCGTTCGTGGATGTGTCGGAAGGTCGGGTGTCAGCACCTGCACTTTTCCCTCGAATGCCTCCCGCAAGGTTATGGCAGGGATGCAATGACCACTGGCATAGAAGCCGTGAAGAAACAATATCTTTTTCATTTTTTTGCTCATGTCACTTTATTGTAGAACCTTCTGCTTTTAGCACGACCATACCACCAAACTCTTGGGGGGCATAATACCGGTTGTCCGGGAAAATTTGAAAATTTGTCCATAAATATGATTTTTGATTGCTCAAATGCAAAATTACAAATTTTATGGGATGTGCCGAAGGGTTGTCCCCCCTTTTTCTTTCGGCTCACATTGTTTTATCGGATATCAATGATAAAAAATACATGCTAGTTTGTATTATATCAGTTTTTTTTTGTAATTTCGCCACGTGAAATGATTCATCAATAAAAAAATGAAAAAAATACTATCTTTCATATTGGTTTCCTTAATTGTCTCTGTATGGATTTCATGTAAGGATGATAAAAAGCAAATCACTGAATACTTGGAAAAGAACTATTCAGACCGGGAGGTGAAGGTAATTGGTGAAGTTGTACCAGATTCTGCATTCTGCCGGTTGTCCTTGCTTGAAAGCACCAAACTTGAAGTAATGGGGTATAGGGCGCAACTCATGATGCTTCTTGACCAAGATCCAGACTCAGCTTACAGACTGGCAAGAAACATCAAACAGAAATATGCAAATGAAAACATTGTTGCCGATTTGATTACCGCTAAAGGAAGCAACAACCGCGTCGCATACAAAGTGCACTGTATCGAGGATGGTAAAAAGCGAGATATCATCTTTTATAAGGATTTAAAGGACGAAACCATCCAATATTGTTCGTTCGACGTGGAAGATATGGAGGATAGCCTATATCTGTATTACAATTTGCTCATAGACGGAGTCAATGAAATAGTTAAAGGCAACGAAAATCAAGAAAAAAGGGAAAAGACAACGGAAGAAAGCAAGAATGAAGAATAATGGCAAGATACGAGCCTTATCATAAGTATAATATGATTTCTTTTATATATAATAAGGTGGCGGCATCATCCCATTATTGCAAATAAAATGCTATCGTTTAATCATCATACCCTCATTTTTCAAAGATTTAGTCGTCAAAAGGCTTGAAAATAGACGTGTTTATTTTAATGAATCTTTAAAAACATTAAAATAAGTAAAATTTTGGTTGCAAATTTGCTCGGCTTGAAATTTAGCCTTACCTTTGCATTCGCTGCGCTTGAAAAAGCAACGCGACAATCGTTCTTTGAAAGGATTACATAGGAAAGACAGAGAAGTAGTACAAGAAGCAATCGCGCAGCCTTTGCCGCCCCCTGGGGGTGTTGTCGAAGGCCGGTCGCGAGGGTGGAAAGATACGAGCCGTTCAATTCAATTTGAAAGGTGCACTTTGAGCTCGATGGAGCGTCCTGGGACAAGAGAGCAATCCCCGCAAGGGGAAAGCGAAGATACATTAATTATACAATGGAGAGTTTGATCCTGGCTCAGGATGAACGCTAGCTACAGGCTTAACACATGCAAGTCGAGGGGCAGCGCTGGGGTTGCTTGCAACCCCT
>CADADN010000051.1:0-34725 GCA_902786665.1 uncultured Prevotellaceae bacterium
CCGCCGTATGCCGAACGGCTTGTACGGTGGTGTGAGAGGTCGGTAAACACGAAAGTAGGAGATAAACACCTACGATTAGTGTTTACCTCCTACTCGATTAATGTTCCGATACCTCCGATTATTCCGATTCCTCCGATTCCTCGGAATATCCCCCTTGTTAGAAGGAATTTTCAATTTTCAATTTTCAATTTTCAATTTTTCTCGTAGCACTCGAAAATCTTGTCCACGTCTTTCTCGGGAAGTTTCTTGGTCAACAGGCTGACGATGGCCACCACCACGAAGCCGCCACACATGGCGATGGCACCGCAGTTGATGGGGTTGATGGGGTTGCCGATGAGCATGTTGACCACGGTGAGTCCCACGCCCCAGATGAAGCAGGCCCAGACAGCGGCCTTGGTGACGCCGCGCCAGTAGAGGCCGAGCATGAAGGGTGCGAGGAAGGCTCCTGCCAACGCACCCCAAGAGATGCCCATCAATTGTGCGATGAAGGTGGGTGGGTTGAGGGCTATGAGCAGCGAGATGGCGATGAAGAACATGATGAGTACGCGCATCACCACCACTTTGCGATGCTCGATTTTCTCTGACACCATGTCGTCGATGCTACCCTCGTTCACTTCACCCGGCATCGACTTCTTGTCACGATAGATGAGGTCGAGCGTCATGGTAGAGGAGGAGGTGAGCACCAGCGAGGCCAATGTGGACATCGATGCCGACAGCACCAGGAGCACCACAAGGGCGATGAGGATGTCGGGAAGGGTGACAAGCATCGATGGCACGATGGAGTCGAAGTCCAGGCGGCCGTTGGGCAGCGTGGGCGGAGTGGGGAAGAGTCTTCCGAAGCCTCCGAGGAAATAGCATCCTCCTGCCACGACGAAGGCGAAGATGGTGGAGATGACGGTGCCGCGGTGAATGGCTTTCTCATCGGTGATGGAGTAGAACTTGCCTACCATCTGAGGCAGTCCCCATGTGCCGAGAGAGGTGAGCACCACCACGCCCACCAGGTCCCATGGCGCAGGGCCGAAGAGTGAGGCGAAACCGCCGTTGGCAGAAGGGTTCTCGTCGCTGGGCAGGGATGCCATCTTTTCCACGGCGGCGGAAAGGCCACCCTGGGTGTTGAGCACGGCGGCTATCACCACCACGATGCCGATGAGCATGATGATGCCCTGGATGAAGTCGTTCATCGCTGTAGCCTTGTAACCGCCAAGGATGACATACACGGCGGTGAGGATGGCCATGATGATGACGCAGTATTGATAGGGGATGCCGAACCCCATCTCGAAGAGGGTGGAGATGCCTTTGTAGACACCGGCGGTGTAGGGGATGAGGAAGACGAAAACGATGACGGACGCCGTCACACGAAGCCATTCGCTCTGGTAGCGCGTACCGAAGAAGTCGGGCATGGTGCGGCTCTCGATGTGCTGTGTCATCAGTTTCGTACGCTTGCCCAGCAATATCCAGGCGAGCAACGAACCTATCACGGCGTTGCCAATGCCAATCCAAGAGGCGGATAGGCCGTATTTCCATCCGAACTGTCCGGCATATCCCACGAACACCACTGCAGAGAAATAACTGGTGCCGAATGCGAAAGCGGTGAGCCAGGGGCCGACCGTACGGCCGCCGAGAACGAATCCTTCCACTGTCCTGGCCTGTTTGCGTGAGTATAGTCCCACGCCTACCATCACTACTACGAAAATGATGGTGAGCAATATTTTGATGAGCATATCCTTTTCCTTGTTTTAGGTTGATGAATGATTGTTGAAGTTTCTCTGGTTTTTATAGTCTCTAAAGTCTAAAAACTCAAATCTCAAATCTCAAATCTTTTAGAATGCCACTTGCACCTGGCCCTGAAGCCAGTTGTAGTCGTCGCTGAAATGACTCATGCAGCGGGTGTATTGAAGTTGCAGACGGCATTTCTTGTAGAACCAGTATTGGAGACCGCCGGTGAGGTTGGTCTGGTAGTAATCCATCTTGGTGTTGCGGTCGTAATAGTCGGCGGAAGCCACGATGTCCAAATTTTTGGCTACGGGGATGCTGGTGGTGACATAACCGCCGTGGCTGTCCACGTCGCCGTCCTTGCCTGCAAGATATTCAGCACGGATGTTCACATCCTTGCTCTTCCACTCTGCACCAAGGCTCACGCGGTCGCGACGGTAGTTGTCGCCCACCTGCACGCCGGGGTTCCAGGCGGCGGTGCCCACGGCATGGCCACGTCCTTTCTGGGCCGTTCCTACGATGCGGAATTGCTCGGTGGGCTTGTATTCCAAGTGGACGATGAGGTCTTTGTCGGAGTTGCCGTCCTTGCGGTTGATGCCCTGGCCGTTCATCACTGCCAACTCATAATGCACCTTGTTGTTGAAAAGGTCGCCGTAGAGCATCACGCCAAGGTCACGACCGTAATTGACACCGTTGAGGGGGTCGGGGCCTTCGCCTGCAAGGTAGAGGACGGCTTGGGAATAGACGTCGATGAGTTCAAGCATCGTGGGGGAGAGCGGGTTCTCCATGCTGTAGCTGTGCTTGAACTGACCTAATCTGAAGTTGAGTGACTTGTCGTTGGAGAAACGGTAGTCGAGATAATACTCTTGAACCACGCTCGAAAAGTCGTGCATGAACAAGAAAGAGAAACGGTCGGTTACGCGGGCCTTTGCCCAAAACAGCGTGCGCTTCAAGTTGAACGAACTGTTGGTCTTGCCGTTGATGTCGTCGTAGGAGTAGCCACCTTGGGCGTAGCCATGCAACTCTATGCGGTTGGTCAACTCCTTCATCCAGTCGATTGACTGGCTGTCACGTTGTTGCCCCATGGCCGCCACCGAACTGAGAACAGCCATGGCAACGGCCAATGATGAGGTCTTGAAAAATTGTTTCCTCATGAATGCGAAAATTTCTAGAATGATGATTTACATATTAAAATAGTTCTAATTAAAAATTTTCGCTTGCAAAAATACAACTTTTTTAGGTAACACAAGTGTTTTCTGTCGCATTTTTATAGAAAAATGTGACAAATTGCCATTTTGGCCTCTGTGGATGACCCTCGGCAAAGAAAAGTTCGGCAGGAGGAAACATGCTTCCTTCCTGCCGAACGTCTATGTTTAAATGTTCAAAATATGATGTATGACATTTTTATGCTGCGAGTTATCAGTAGAAAATGCAATTATCTTGATTCACAGGCTCTGATGTTGAACCATCAGCAGGGCTGTAAAAAGGATTTGCAAAACACTCCCAATTATTCAAACACCATGCCGTTCCTCTTATTTTCATTTTATGAAGAATGGCTTGAAAGTATAATCATATCATTATGACTGTCTATTTGTAAGCATTCTGTGTCAATTTTTGTGCTTTTTCCATAATCCTCTGAAACTTTCTCTTTTGTACAGGATTTCCCGACCTTACAAAATAATGGCCAACTTTACTTCCTGTCTTAGAATATTTTAGCGATTCTTGTAAAATGTGGTTGTATTTCTCAACTGCAGTAGGGTCCCCCCTCCTATATCCATCTATATATCTGATTGCTTCGTCCAACAACTTTTCATATCCATCAAGCCATTCGTCAACATCAAAATCCAAATCCTCGCTTGAATCTAAATAATCCGACAAATCCTTGTCTCCATAAGGTTTACTTAAATCAGCTCCTACACTTTTGACATTTGCGATTTCGTCATCATCATCATTGTCATCGTCATCATCATCTTTTTCGTCATCGTCAAGAAAAGAATGGCTTTTACCACCACCACCATGTTCTTCATAAGCAGACGATATTTTGAATCCGACAGCACCTTTTTTTGCTTGAAAACGAATCGTGCCTTTTTTGCCTGGTTTTAGCTTGACAAGAGCTTTCGCCTCATCGGGAGAGTACGAGCCAGAAAAGCCACTACCATCCGCGGAAATCTTTTTAAGCACATTCCCTTCTTCATCATAGAATTCAATTCCAAATCCGACTTGTATGTATTCTGAAGCACTAAATTCGCTGAATGAATATAAATTCTGACCTTCCAAATCAAAAGGCAAGTCTTCCTCAGTGCGTTCTATCTCGACTGTTATAAGTCCGTCTCCCCAATCACCCGTTGCTTTATATTCCTTATCAACGACTACAAAACAACCTTCCATGTCGCCGGACACTTCGGTTTCTAAAGGTTTCACCCTTATTTCAGATTTGTCACCTGACTTTTCCTTATCTCCACAAGCTACCATACAGATGGTGAGCAATGCAATCCATAAATACTTGAATGATTTCATATTCTTTTGGTGTTAATGATAGTATAATCTTTTCTTTTTCTTGCAGCCTGCTTTCATGGTTACTTCAAACAAATGCTGATTTTGAATCCTGTCGTGAACGTTCATAGCAAAAGTGTTTGAAATATGTCCAAATACAAGCCGTATAGATTTTGTATCGCGACAAAATTACGGCATTTATACGGAAACGCGTTGGTCCAAATTGATCCTTTTCTCTATCATCCTTATTTTTTGAAATAAAGACTTAGGAATAAGATATCAACGGTGCGGTATTTGTGTAAGCATCCCACTCACTTTTTGCGCCTTGCTTATCATTGTTACTGTTAACATGTCAATAATGGTTATTGCTTTTCCATATTAGAGGGGCTAATTTGTTGTACTTTTATCATCATATCTAATTATCGAATTATTATGAACAATCACTTTGGTGGGAAGAATTCCTTTAATTCGAAAAATCGTGATAAAAAGAACACGTGATATTGGACACCCTATAAAACAAATTGATTAATTTAAGGTTATTGATGTTTAGCAAGTGCATTTGTATTCTGGCGGCCAGCAAGGCCAACGAGCAAATAGTCCAGGGCCGATATCTTTTGGCTTTTCATGCCGCAAACAAAAAAGCGAATCAAGTAGGGTATGAATTTTTCGACCTGTATAGTTTTGATATCGAAAACACGCTCGACTCTGTTGCATATGAAGAGCCGAGCGCGTGTTCATTACTCATCGTCATACCTATGGAAGCTTTACTTCCAACATTTTGAAAAAGCAACCGTATAGTACGGATTGTTTCTCAGTATCCCGGGTTTTGCTTGAGTTTCTTGTTGAGACTGAGCGCACCTCCGGGAATGGGGAACACGATGGTGTGGCGGTCAACCTCATTGGGGAGTTGCTGCCTTATGTCGTAGCTGCGGTGGAATCGGTCGAAGCGGATGAGGTCTTGGCGGCGCCAACCCTCCCACATCAGTTCCATCAACCGCTCGTCGAGGAGGTTGGCGAGGGTGGCTTTCCTATAGGGCATTCCCACGCGTGCGCGTACCATATTCATTTCCATGTCTCCATTGTCCCCATTGCGTACCTTGGCCTCAGATTTCATCAACAGCACGTCGGCGTAGCGGAAGAGTACGATGTCGTTGTTTTGCAGTTGGCCGTCGGAATAGGCGGTGCGGTCCACTTCGTATTTTTTCATTCGTGCTCCGGCGGTTTTCTCATAGGGTTCACCGGTGAGGTCGAGGGCCATGGTGAGTGGGCGATAGACAAGTGGTTCTCCTGTGTCGAGGGTGACCATCTCGTCGTTGACATACACGGTGTCGGCGTAGAAGTTGTATCTGAAACGTCTGTCTTCATTTTGGGTCTTGTATCCGAAGGTCCTCACCGTGCTCAGGGTGGCAGACGTGCCGTTCTCGGAGGCCATGCCGTAGGCGCCGCCATGGTTGTAGTGACGGGAGCGGAAGAGGTTGATGAAGATGTTGGTGTAAAGGTTCTTGTCCATGGGGATGGTGAAGATGTTCTCCTTCGAGCTCACGTTGTTGACAGAGAAATTGGTTGGGTAATAGTCTTCTAACTGGTATCCTGCGGCGGTGAGTTTGTCGCACCAGTACATGCAAGCCTCCCAGGCATTGAGGGGTTCCTCCTCGCATACGAGGGTGATGTCCCTTCCGTCTGGACGCACGTCGTCGGTCCAGTCGTCGTCGGTCCAAATCTCGGCGTTGATGGCCATCTTCGCCAGGATGAACCATGCCACGTGTTGTGTCATTCGTCCGTAGTAGTCGCCTTCATGGTTGCTGCGCTCGTCGGCGAGATAGGGCAGAGCGTTGCTCAGTTCTTCCCAGATGTTGTTGAAGAGTGTGCTTCGGCTCACTTGTTCCGCCGCGCTGAGTTCCGTGGTGGCGGTGCGGACGTAAGGCACGCTTCCGTAGAGGTCGAGCAGGTAATAGTAATACATGGCTCGGAGGGCTCTCACTTCTGCTTCCCATGCCCTGAGTGTTCTTTCTTCAAAGTGGCCGGTGTAGGCGTCGAGGCGGTTGATGGCTTTGTTGCATTTCACGATGACCTTGTAGAGGTAGTTCCAGGTGTCTTCCACCGGACCTACGTAGAAGTTATGGGTGTAGAGGGCTTGCCACAAACCGCCGTCATACCAGTCGCCGCCACGGGTGGGGATGATGGCTTCGTCGGTCGTGAAGGTGTTCAAGTCATAGACTCCTCTCGACGTGCCTTGAAGGCCCTGGCTGTTGGCGTTTCCACCAATGTAACTGTAAAGGTTGGCTACGGTGTTGAGGTACATGTTGGCAGGGGTGTCGAAAGCTTCTTCTTCGTCAATCCTGTCTCTTGGGTCTTCGTCGAGACAGGAGGTGAAGGTGAGGGCTGCCATGGCGACGAGTCCCACTAGGATGCTGATATGCTTGGTATGTTGCTTCATGATGGTTCGCTTGTATGTGTGAGGGTGAAGATGGGGTTAGAGGGAGATGCTCACGCCGAAGGTGAAGGAGCGGTAGGGCGGATAGGAGCGCTTGTCGTCGATGCCGAGGGTTCTGCTCACCACGTAACTGTTGATCATCGGGGTAAGGCCGCTGTAGGAGGTGATGGTTCCGATGTTGTTGATGCTGAAGGAGAGACGGAGCGCGTTGATATTGGGCGCGTAGCGACGTATGGGAATGTTCCATCCAAAGGTGAGGTAGTCGAAATTGAGGTAGTCTCCGCTTTCAAGGAAGTAGTCGGTGACCACTTGGTCGTAAATCATCTTCTTGGGGGCGTCGGTCATCACGTTGTAGTCGGGGAAGGCTCCCATGTTCATGTAGGTGAGCTTCGTGCCATTGTAGATTTTGTGGCCGAAGGCTCCGTTCATCTGAAGGGAGACGTCGAAGTTCTTGTACCTGAAACTGATGTTGGAGCCTAATGTCCATTTTGGAGTGGCCTGTCCGGCGATGTAAGTGTCTGTGGCGGGGTCGGCCGTGCCGTCGTTGTTCAGGTCGGCGATTTCATAGTAATAGGTGCCGTCGCCGAAGTCCTTCACTCCCGTGCAGTGAGGAAGCAAGAACACTCCGAGGGGCTGTCCTATGATTTGATAGACGATTTTGTTGTTGCCGCCATGGAAGCCGGCTCCGTTGAGCGAACTGATTGGCGTGATGTCTTTAGCATTCATGTATTCGCCATTGTAGTTGCCGGAGAGGGAGATGAGTTTGTTTTTCTGGTAGGAGAGGTTCATATTCACGTTGAGTTGTATGTCCCGTGTCTCCAGAGGCGTTCCTCCCAGTCCTAATTCAAAACCTTGGTTGCTCATTGAACCGAGGTTGGCCAGCAGTTTGTCGTAGGGGTAGGGTGGCACGCTCACGTCGTAGAGGTAGAGCATGTCGTGAGTTTTTGAGTAGTAGTATTCTGCGGTCATCACAAGCCGGTTGCGCCACAGCCCGAGGTCGAGGCCTATGTTGAAGGTGCCGCGTGTCTCCCATTTCAGGTCGGGGTTGGCGTTGGTGGCATGCCCGAGGGTGACACTGGGTGTGCCATAGGTGGGGACGATGGCGATGGGTTGGTACATCTCAAGGGAGTTGTAGGAGTCGATGCCGCCAAGGTTGCCGGAGATGCCGGAGCCGACACGCAACTTGAGTTGGCTGACATATGGCAAGTGTGTGATGTAGGGCTCTTTGAGGATGTCCCATTCGAATGAGAAGGAGGGGAAGTATCCCCAGCGGTTGTTCTTGCCTACCTTGCTGCTGCCGTCGGCGCGCATGGTGAATCCCAAGGTGTAACGGTGGAGGAAGAGGTATTTGGCATTGCCCATGAAGGAAGTGAGGATGGGGCGCTGGTAACTCGACCCTGTCCCGCCATAGGGGCGCAGCGAACCGGCCTTAAGGTTGTGGTAGCCAAACTCGTTGGAGGAGAATCCTTTCACGGTCGTGTAGAAACCGGTGAGCACGTCGCGCTTGTATTCCATCAGGCCGGTTGCCTCAATGCGGTTTTCTGAGTTGAAGTCCCACCAGTAGTTTACAGAGAGGTTGCCGAGCCAGTCCTCGGTCTTCCTCTCGCCACGATAGGCCTGGCCTTGAGCCCACACCCACGTGGGGAGGTATTGTGAGTTCTCGGTGCTGGTGTAGGAATAGGAACCGAAGGCGCTCACGCTAAGGTTGGGCCAGATCTGGTAGGTCAGTTTCATATGGGTGTTGAAATTGAGGTGCGTCTCATGGTCTTGTTCGTGGAGAAGGGCTATGGGGTTGTTGATTTGCGAGGCGGTGGAATTCTTGCCCCATCCTCCCGTGCCTTCCCGCTCTTTGGAGATGGTGGGGTTCATGGCGGCGGCGGAGTAGAAGAGTCCTTGCTCGTCGAAGATGTTATGGGCTTTCTGCGAGGAGCCGTAAACACCCAGTTCGACGCTGAGACGGTCGTCGAAGGCTTTTTGGAAAATGTCGAGCTTGGCCACGAAATTGTTGTAGTCGTTGGTGCGAACCACGGTCTTGTGGTCCATCAGTCCTATTGAGGCGCGGTAGTTGCTGGTCTCTGTGCCGCCTCCGAAAGCCACGTGGTGGTTTTGGACGAAGCCGGTGTGCGTGATGGCGTCCTGGTAGTCCACGTCGTTTCCTTGGGAAAAGTATTGAAGGCCAAGTTCTTCTGCGGTTTTGACATAGTCGCGTGCAGATAGCATGTTGAGCTTCTTGTATGTGGACTCGAAACCGAGGTTGCCGTCATAGGAGATGTGGAATTTGCCTCCCTTTCCTTTCTTCGTGGTTACCTCGATGACGCCGGAAGCACCTCTTGAACCATATTTGGCCGTCTCGGCTGCATTCTTGAGGATGGTGAAACTCTCGATGTCGGCGGGATAGATGGAGGTGAGGGTGGCCACGTCGGAAGCCACGCCGTCGATGATGACAAGGGGGTCGTTGCCGCCGGTGAGCGACGTGGTGCCACGCACGCGCACGCTGCTGAGCATGGCCATGTGGTTGTCGCCGCTCGACACCTGCACGCCGGCGGCCTGGCCGCTAAGGGCGCTGAGAGAGTTGGTGACCAAACCTTTGTTCATACGCTCCTCGGTGACCTTGTCGGTGGAGCCGCCACTGAAGTGGGCTGCGTTGGGCACGGTGTCGCCGACGACTGTTGGGGAGTCGGTGGCTCTGCTCTTTTGACGGTCGATGATGAGGGGGGTGTTTCGCTGGGCGTCTGTGACGATGGGGACAAGCGACAGGCCCAGGACGGCTAATAGGATGATGCTTCTTCTCATATATAAATCGGTGGTAGCTGTTGTTTTCTTCATGAGTTTTGGTGGTTGCAAGGTGTCCATGACTTCTAAAACCTTTAGCGCCTTTATGCCTCTTGGGGCGTCAAAGGCTTATTATATGCAAAGGTAATAAAAAAATCTTTAATCTCATCGTTGTCGTATCGTTTTTTTAAATGGATGCTTGCAAAGATGGGATTTTTACGCTATCTTTGCCCCTATGATGAAAAAGAAAATGAAAGATATGAAACAGGCAAACTTCCGCGATGTTTGCAGGACGATGGTCGTTGTCTTTTTTGCATTGTTCCTTCCAGGAAAGGCCATGGCGCAAGTGGATTGGCTTCGTGCGCTCTCCAGTGCTTGGAAAGTGGGGCAGGCCATCACCATCACTGATGAGCAACTGGCTGAAATGGTGAAGGATGAGGTGGCCTATTTGGACAAGAAACATACCGTGCTGTCGGCGTCCAATTCTTACTCCAAGCGTCTGGCAAGGGTGATGAGCGGCATCAACAGTGTGGAGGGGGTGACTCTCAATTTCAAGGTGTACAAGACTTCAGAGGCCAATGCTTTCGCATGTCCTGATGGCAGCGTAAGGGTCTTCACAGGGTTGATGGATGCACTCACCGATGATGAACTGATGGGTGTGCTGGGGCATGAGATTGGCCATGTGGCTTTGAAGCATTCCAAGAAGGCGTGGAGGAGCGCCATCCTTAGAAGTGCCGCTTCCGACGCTCTGGGGGCGGTGAGCGACACATGGGCAGGGTTGTCTGATTCCTTTCTTGGCTCTTTGAGCAGTGCCGTCCTCTCGGCTTCACATTCCAAGTACCATGAGACGCAGGCCGATGACTATGGCTATGACTTCTTGAAAGCCCATGGGAAGAACCCCATGGCCATGGTGAGGCTTTTTGAGAAACTCAAGAGCCTTTCAAAACGGCAGGACAGCAGATATCAAAAGTTTTTACAGGCTTTCTCTTCACATCCTGATTTCGACCAGCGAATCAAACATCTCAAGGAGAAGGCTGAGAGGGATGGGTATTAGGCTCCTGCCAATGTTGTTGGCATCCTGTCTTTTTTCAATACAAGCCTCCCCCGAGCCCAATAGGCTCGGGGGAGGCTTGTGATTGATTTCATTTAAAAACCAATGCTAAGATGGTCGTGGCCCAAATTGCCTTTCTTCTTCGGGGTATCATCCTCTTCGAAATCGAAAGAGTTGCTCAACTGGCCATCGCCAATTTCGTCGATCAGACTCAACATCAATGGCAGCTGAAGGGTGCCCTCGACACACTCCGTAATGGGTTTGATGTACTTCTTCATGGTTCTTATTTTTTATTTGTTTTAATATTGAATGCTAGTTCCTATGGCGTCACTTGGAATTAGGTAGGCCATTAATCGGGTGTAAAATTATGCTTTTTTTTCCAATTGTGCAAAAAAAAACATCTAAAATCAGCAACTTGACACCTAAAAAAATCTTTTTGCCATTTTTTTATGATGATTTGTTGCTTTTCTTGGTGATGGGTGCTTCTCACCAACCCTGAGGCTCGTACCTGATGACAAAGCCATATACATAATGGGGGTCGTCTTTCACGGGAGACGTGTAGAGGGCATAGGGCTCTTTTATGAACTTGCGGTTCGGTCCCAAAGCGCCGACAGGGGTGTAGCCGCACATCCTGGCAGAATTTTCTACTTCGCTGGGAGACGGAGCCGTGGTGAAGAGGAATTTCATATAGTCCACGTGGTCGCCAACTATGTAAAGCACGGCATCGGTTTGCGTCTTCTTGTTGGTGAAATAGACAAGGTCGTCGCGGCGGGTGACTTTCTTGAAACCTTCCTTCTTCATCGCTTTTTTGGCTACTTTGAAATCCATGCGCATGGAGTAGTCGGCGATGTGAAGACAGGAGTTCATTTCCTGGGCTTGCGATGCCAGGCAGAACAGCATGGCTGTTAGCAAGGTGAAGAATGCTTTTTTCATTAAAGGATAGGTTTTGGTTTCTGATGTGCAAATATACGATTTTTTTTGAATAATGCCTTGTCTTTGCTTTTTTTTCTTATAAAAACCTTTCTTTTTGCATGTGTTTGTGAAATCCTTAACTGACTATTTGGAAATAACGTAGAAAACATGTATCTTAGCAACCAGAATCCATGACATGGGCAACTCTTTTGAAATGAAAGGTGGAGAATGAAGTATAACAATAAACAATCGACGGCAATGGAATATGGAAAAAAGATTTGCGAGAAATTGAAGGGAATCCGTATGGAGGTTGCTCGCGCCAATGGCATCCCTTATCAACCAGCTGAGTGCAACCACGAGGGTGATTGCGCTGGCACTTGCCCGCAGTGTGAAGCGGAAGTGAGATATCTCGAGCGTAAACTAGGCCTGAAACGAGTGGTGGGGAAGGCTGCTTTCATCGGTATGGCGGTGGGTGTTGCCGTGGCTGTTGAGTCGTGTGGATTTAGAGTCTCCGGAATGTTGATGAATCAAAAGGACGAAGCCGACACCACCGCCGTGGCTGCCGACGCCAATGCCGCAACCACCATTGACATGCCCGTGGATGGGAAATAACACCGTATGAAGAACAAAAAGTAACGACTATGAAATATGGGAAAAAGGTTTGCGAGAAGCTGAAGGAAATCCGTGTGGAGGTAGCTCGTGCCAATGACATACCCTACGAGCCTGCCGAGTGCCACCATGAGGGCGACTGCTCTGGTTCATGCCCCCGATGTGAGGCTGAGGTGAGATACCTGGAGCGCCAACTTGACTTGAAGCGAGTGGTGGGGAAGGCTGCTTTCTTCGGAATGGCAGTGGGCGTCGCAATGACTGTCGAGTCATGCGGAATGAGGACAGTAGGGGAGGCGGAGATAACTGGGATGCTGGAAGATGCGGACACGGCAAAGGTGGCTCCTGCTCAAAAATGTCCCGCCAACACCATTGACATGCCCGTGGACGGGAAATGAGAGGCCATACTTTTAGAAATGGAAATCGAAAAATCGGAATAGTCAGATTCCTCTGATTATTCCGATTTCTCAGATTATTCCGATTCCTCAGACTATTCCGATTCCTCAGATTATTCCGATTCCTCAGATTCCGGGATTAATATTCCATCATTGGCTCAAGCTCTTTGGCTTGGGCTATCATTTTCTCCACTTCCTTCAGGCTGGGAACGCGGTTGACCAGATTCTTTGCCTCGTTGATTTCAACCAGTTTGGCGGCAAGGTTTTCTGCGTTGCGGTTGCGGAATTCCTTCACGGTATCCACGCCAGCGGCTTCCAGGAGTTCGGAGAATTGTGGTCCAACGCCGTTGATGCGCATGAGGTCGCAGTGGTTGGTCCATGTGAGGATGAGTTTGATTGGAATCTCTGTAGCCTCTGCCAATTCCTTGCGGCCGGCGGGTTTGCAACATTTTTTCAGCAATTCTTCATCGGTGTTGATGCCTGCTGCAATCAGTTTTTCTGCGTAAACGGGGCCGATGCCCTCGATGTCGATAATTTTGTACGTCATGTTTATCAGTGTTTAGGTGAATGTAATTCGTTTTTCATCATCAGCAAATGTAGGCCTTTTTTTTCAAACACACCACATCTTTTGTCGTTTTATAGGAAATTTTAACAGTCAAGGTGTCGTATATGGCCTTTTAACTTAACTCCCCTTTTTAACTTCTGAAAGTTGAGCAAGAGAGAAACATATGTAAATTGTTAACTCGACTTTCGCAAGTAAGGGAAAATAAAGCGTGGAGAGGGCTTTAAAAAGTATGGGGTAATCGTTTCCTCCCAAAATAGCGACATAAGTGGGCAAATGTCCCTTTAACTCCTCTTTAACTCCCCTTTAACTCCAGAAAGTTGAGCGAATGCGAAACTTGTCAAAATTATTAATTATAAATTGTAAATTATTAATTATTATTGATTTCCTTCCTCCCTTTTTTCAGCACGATGCGGCTGTTGCTGTTGGCAGGTCTTCCTGTCAGGTCGTATGTGGCATTTGTCTTGTATGTGGCATTTGCCCTTGGCGTGGCCACCCCGACGGTGTTGCTCACATAGGCATCGACATCGCTGACGAAGTTGATGTCGTAGATGTCGCTTTGCCCTGTGGTGGAGGTGAGGCCGAAGATGGTTTGTCCCACGCAAACGCTGGGATGTATGCCGGTGAAGTTTTCATAAAGCCCGCTTGTCGTCATGTCCCATGCCACGACGTTCTGGCTGACACCGTCTGCCGTCAAGGCGCTAATCTTGGTGGGAGCCACTTGTGTGCCATGGTTGGAACCGTTGAGCCACCACAGGTAGGAGGCGCCCGAGGCTGTGCTCAGGTTGGTGCCCCTAACCACCATGAATATCTGGTCGCTGTTGATGGCATACTCCTTGTCTTGGTATTTGAGCATCAGCGCCACGTTGTTGTTGCCGGAAGCCTTGACGTGGATGATGTTTTTCTCATTGTCGTAGGTGATGTTCGAGGCCGAAACGCGGTTGGGGTCGCCCGTGGTCCATTCGTTGGCTATGAAATGATAGGCTTGGTAGGTCTCCTCTTCATAGTCCTTGAGCAGCCTGATGTAATAGATGCCCGGACAGAGCGTGGTGGAAGAGGCGGTCAGTCTCACTACGAATTGTTTCTTCACGTTCCCGGCGCCATCCTTGACGAGGTTCTCGGGGATGGGGTATTCGATGTTGTAGAAGCCGTTGGCGTCGCTCCCCTTGGCGGAGGAGGGGATGGTGATGTCGGCAATTTTCGTACCGTCGATGGTGAGTGTGGCTTTCCTTCCTCTGTCGGCGAGGTTGAAGCGGAACATGACGCTGAGTCGCTCGCCCACCTGCTGCTCGTTGTAAAGGGTGTACTGGATGTATCCGTTCTGCCTTGCGTCGCGGTAGTGCTCGGTGTTGTAGTCGCCGGTGCTGGAGTCTGAGGAGTATTTGGCTTCATGGCCGGCCTCGCTCTGCTGCTCTCCCGGTGCCACGAAGTCGAGCGTGCGTTGTGCCAGGGCTTCGTTGGCCGCCTCGTTCAGTGCCATGTCGCTCTTCTCGTAGTTCTCCTCGGTCTGTTGGTACCAGTAGCACATGTAGCGAGCGTGGTGGATTTGGTAGAAGGGGCGCAGTTCGAGTTGGTTCCATGCATAGGACTCCACACCTTCACGGCTGGCGTCGATGGTGAACCTTAGGTCGCTGCTTTCCTTCATCTTGATGCGGTCGAGCACGTTGTCGCGTTCTCCGATGAGCAGGGGGGAGGAGACGAGGCTCTTGGCCGACGCCCTGTTGCCGGGTGCGTGGTCCATGCGCCCTGACCCGGCATACTCGTTCTGCAGTTTCTCGTAGCGCAGTCCTGTTTCAGCAGCCTCTTGTTGGGAGGAGGTGGTGGTGGGTGCTCCGAGGAGGATGGGGCCGAACTTGAATGCGATGTAGTCGGTGTAGTTGGGACATTCCTCGTAACTCAGTTCCATGGGCAGGAATACGACGATGCGGTCGCCTTCTGCCCACGTGCGGTTGATGGTGACATAGCTGGCGGTGCCCTGGGTCACGGCGGCGTTCATTGCAGCTCCGTTGACCGACACCTGGTATTCTTTCCCCGCCCAAGCCGGGTGTCGCACGGCGATGGCGTAAGTGCCCCCTTTGGTCACGGTGAGGGTGGTGGTGGCGGTGTAGGGCGTGGGGATGTTGGAGGCCGCCGGGTTGATGCATGGGAAGAGGGTCTCCTGCCTGATGCCGAAAGTCTCGTCTTCAAGGACGCTGGGTGTGAAGAGGTTGACGTAAAGAGTCTCCTTTCCGTCGTGGGTGTAGATGAAGTGCCCGTATTTGCAGTGGTTCTCCATGCCGGTGCCCACACAGCACCACATCCCTTGGTTCACCTGTGAGTAGATGCGGTAGCCTTGTGGCCTGAGGGTGGTGAAATAGACATATCCTCCCGTCTCCGGGTCTTGGGTCGACAGGATGTGGTTCCACATCGTCTGCTCATAGAAGTCGGCGTAGCTGGCGTCGCCGGTGCGGTCGCTCATCATCTCGGTGAGTTTGAGCATGTTGTTGGAGTTGCACGACTCCGGTCCGTCGAGTATGTCGATGTAGCGGTTGGAGTTGGCTTTGGCGAGGAAATGCTCGCTGACGCTGTTTCCCCCGATGCACACGGTGCGGTTGTGTGCAACATCGGCCCAGAAGTTGGTGGCGGCCTTCTGATAGGTGGCGGCTGTGGCGTCTTCCTCGCAGATGCGCTCCATGCCGATGTATTTAGGCACCTGGGTGTTGGCATGTCTGCCGTCGAGGAAGGTGGTGTTGAGTGTCTGCATGCCGTTGAGCATCGTCTTGTGCGTGTATTTCTTCGCTGCGGCGAGGTATTTGGCGTCACCGGTGAGTTGGTAGGCGTCGAGCATGCTCTCGTTCATGCCGCCATGCTCGATGTTGAGCATGTTCTCCATGTCGCCGGAACTGACCTTGGACACCACGTTGACGCTCCACTCGGCGAGCTTGAGGAACATTTGCCGTGCCGTCTCGCTGTTGCCATAGAGGTAGGCGTCGCGCAGTCCTGCCAGGATTTTGTGCTGGCAATAGAAGGGCACCCAGCCTCCACGGTTGCGTATGCCGCTGATGTCGCCCCTGAAAAGGGTCTTCCATTCGTTGTTGATGGGTTGCCCTCCGATGAATCCGTAAAGGCCGTCGGTGTTGTTGTCATACTGGTCTTGACAGTCTTTCATCACGTTCAACATATAGTCCATGCGCTCTTTCAGCCGTGACTTCATCTCAGTGTCGTGGCAGGCGGCATAGCCTAATGCGAGGGCGGAGAGGTAGTGACCTCCGACATGCCCGTCGAGATTGAAGCTGGAGTCACCCCAGTTGGGGAAGGAGGGATGCTTGCTCTCCCATTTGTAGTAGGGACTGGCGGTGTCGGTGGTGGAGGCCAGGCCCGACTGTCTGACATATGGTGTGAGGAGGCGGTCCACATCATATTGCAGCAGCGTGTTGATGTTGAGGTCCATCGCTGTTTTCATGGGACCATCGAGCAAGGTCACTTGCTCCAAGTCGAAATGCTTGGGGTAGAGTTCGGTTTGCGCGGAAACGGTTAACGTGAATGTGGCGATGACCGCTGCGAGGAAGTGTCTTCTTTTCATAATAGGTGTGGGATGGGTTGGGTTTTGAGGCTTGAGGGCCTTGGTTTTGTATTAGTTTGTCAATCTCGAAGCAAATATACACATTTATATTGAGAGAAAAAAGAAATATGGAGTTTTTTCCAGAAAAAGTGTTGCCATTCCCGAATTTTTGTGTATCTTCGTGGCCTGAAAGCATATCATAATATTACTTAACTTTTACAAGCAGGAATGTTGAGGCGTGAGGTAAGGAATTCAACTCCTCTTCAACTCTTGAATTAAATTTGGACAAATGAGCATTGTCATAGGTATCGACGTGGGCATCAGCACCACGAAAATCGTTGGAGTGCGTAAAATGCAGGTCGTGGCTCCCATGCGCACCACCGCCGCCGACCCGGTGGCATCGCTCTACGGAGCGTTTGGAAAATATTTGTATGAGAACCATATCGAACTGGCAGATGTGGAGCAGGTGGTGCTTACCGGCGTGGGGGCGGCATATATCGAGCGTCCTGTCTATGGGCTGCCCACATGCAAGAGCGACGAGTTCGTGGCCGACGGACTGGGAGCACGTTTCGAGTCGGGGCTCGACCGCATCATCGTGGTGAGCATGGGGACAGGCACGTCGCTCGTACGCTGTGATGGCGACGACATCTCACACATCGGGGGCATCAGCATCGGCGGGGGGACGCTTGCAGGACTCTCACGCATCATGCTGCAGACGGCAGACATCAAACAGGTCTCTGCCATGGCCATGCAGGGTGACATCTCCAACGTCAACCTCACCATAGGCGACATCAGCGCGCATTCCCTGCCCGGCCTGCCACTTAATGTCACGGCGTCACTTTTCGGAAACGCCAAGACCGACGCCGCCAAGGAGGACATCGCAGTGGGGTTGATACATACCGTGCTGCAGACCATCGGCAGTGCCGCCGTGCTGGCATCGCTGAACAGCGACATCAAGGAGTTTGTGATGATTGGCAACCTCACGTTGCTTCCACAGTGCCGCGACGTCTTCCCCATCATGGAGCAGCTTTACAAGGTGAAATACATCATACCGAAATATTCGCAGTATTGCACGGCCATTGGAGCCGCTCTCGACTACATTTATAAGAAAGAAGCGAAGTGAGGTCTTCGCATGAATAACATACACCATCAATCATATCTATATTATGGGAAGCTTTTTTGAAGAAATCATCAAAGGCGGACTGGGGTCCGTCTTCGGTGGCGGGACGTCGTCGTCAAGCAATGACAGCGGCGGCCTGGGCGATATCGTGAAGGAGATTCAGAAGAAAATGGGGGGCGACAACTCCTCGAGCACCACTACCGGTCGCTCTTCATCGCGCAACTCGGGTGGCTATGATGACATGGCGGAGGAAATCCGCCGGCAGGCTCGAAAGGCGGGAGATTCTTCTTCTTCCACATCCACGCAGGAAACGTCATCAAGAACGAATTCGTCCACACGGGAAACATCGTCGAGAACGTCTTCCAACAAGGAAAGCGGCGGGCTCAACGACATCCTCAACGATATGAAACGCCGTGCAGGATTCGACGTGGAGGAGGAAGAACCAGTGGAAACCACTCCTCGCACCACACGCCGCTCCACCAAGAAGGAGGTTGAGAAGCGGCAACAGGAAGCTAATGACTCTGGCAGCATCTTGGGAGGTATCAATATGGGCAACATCGGCGACATCGTCGGTGGCATCTTGAAATCAATCTTATTGGGAGGCAAATCGTTATGATGAATGAAAAGTTGAGTGACAGCATCATGCTGACGGCAAAGGCAGGGCTTTTCTTTGCCTCGTGCGACGGAGAATTCAGTCAAAAGGAGAAAGAGTTCATCGAGGGGTACATCTCCAGCATCGAGGAGGTGGGGGAAATCCCTTCGGAGTTGAAGGTGGCTTTGGCCGACACCATCAACCACACCTACACCTTGGAGGAAATCATTGGAGATACCTTGAGCCTGGTGGAGGACTTCAACGACGATGAGAGAAAAGTCATACTCTTCACCCTCAGGCAGTTCATTCTCAAAGCCATCGCTTCAGACTCACGGGTGAAGGAGAAGGAGGTGGCGGCCTACGACCAATGGCTCGCCGCCGTAGGGATGTAGGAATGACCTTAAAGACCCTAAAGACCCTAAAGACCTTAAAGACCTTAAAGTCCCTAAAGTCCTTAAAGACCCTAAAGACCTTAAAGACCTTAAAGACCCTAAAGTCCCTAAAGGTCCTAAGTCCCTCAATCAAAGCCGACACGCGTACATTCTTACTCCCCACACATCCCCTCTGAGCCAGAGGGGGTGTGGGGGAAGATTAGTTGGCGTTGACCTGTGGGGGGTAGAGTGTCTATAACTTATTGATTTCAAATTTGTTCCACTTCCTCTGCGCCTCCCTGCGACTTCTGATGATGACAAATACCCTCCAAAAAAACTTTATGAACTTTTGTCGTTAACTACTTCAAGAGCCAAAGAGCCAATTAAAAAACTTTTCTGCCTTTTGGTGCATAATATAGTTTTTTTTGATTATTTTTGCCACATATTTCTATCTAAAACAAATAACTAACCAAAAACCATGTTAAAATGAAAAAAATTCTTACTTTTTTAATACTTTTGGCGTGTGCCGCAGGGCAGATGAAAGCAGAAACTGTGCTTTTTTCCGCTGATGTGACAGCCAATGACGCAGTGGAGTTTGCTGCTTCGAGCACAACGGAAATCTCCAATGCAGATGCCACTATCACAGGTGGAACAATGTATGCCATCAACCAACAAGAGCAGGTAAAGAACCTCATAGCCAAACAAGGCGGTAGCTTTGCATTCAGCATCACCAATAATAATACATTTTTTAAGGTGGTACTTAATCAAGAATTAAAGGTTGGAGATGTTATAAATGCAAGAACTTATACAAGAACTGACACTGAACTTGGCATTTGGTTATCCACATCTGATACCCGTCCCGGTTCATGCAATGCAGCACTAACATGTGAAGAAGCAACTACTGCGTCTTGGGCAGACTTAAGCTCTTACGTAATTCCTGAGGGGAGCGAACTTGTAGGAGCAAAAACTTTCTATATTTATCGCAGCGTGGGCAAGACTGTGTATTTCGATGAATTCACCATCACAAGGGCTGGTACAGCTGTTACCTTGTCATTCCCTGCTGCCAACTATTCCGCCGACATCTCAGGAGGGGCAAATTCTTTTACTGCACCAGCATTGACTGTTGACCCAGCAGCTGCCGCAAGCGAAGTGACCTATTCCAGCAGCAACACCAATGTGGCTACCGTGGATGCCTCTACAGGTGAGATTACTCTTGTCGCTGCTGGTAAAACCACCATCACTGCCGCCATCTCCAATTCCACTACTTACAGTGATGCTTCCGCTTCCTACTTGTTGACAGTCACCGACCCCGCTGGCGTAGATGTCTCCGGCTCCATCACATGGGTACTCTCCTCACCCGACAACACCACCGGCGTGGCGAGTGAAGACCTTGCCGATTTTGTGAAAAACATCAACCTCTCCTTGGGAAGCGCGCTGTCGTTCAATGGTACGCAAACCCTAAATGGTGACAAGCAAGACTTGAAATCCACCAAGATAAAAATGAGTGGAGCCGGCAGTGCAACAGCTGACACCCACAAAATCAAGTTTACTTTCAAGCCCAATGCCGGCCTCACCTTCCATCCCACTAAGGTAACCTTCACCGCCACTCGTTGCGGAACAGATGGTGGAAAGATGGAAATCGACTGGATTGGCGCTGATGAAGGTGACATCCACTTGAAATCCACAGCGGCAAGCAAAACCTCTGACGACCCTGCTCGTGACAACAATGCTACGCAAAACTACACCGTTTACAGCCTTGACATCGACCCTGAAGCCGGTGCAGCCACTGGAGAGTGTGGCCTCCAAATCGTCCTTTACAATGCAGACACGAAGAGTTACGCCTTCCGCGACATCATCATCACCGGCACCATCGACGGTGTGGAGCAGGCGGTGACCTCTTACGTCATCACTGCGACGAGTGCCGATGAGACCATGGGCACCGTCTCTCCGGAGAGCGTGGAGGTGGACGAGGGAGAGAGTGTCACCCTCACCGCAACACCGAAGACTGGCTATATGTTTGTGTCGTGGACCCGCCAAAGCGACGGCGCTACCTTCACAGACAATCCCCTCACCGTGGAAAATGTGACGGCCGCCGAAGCTTACACTGCTACCTTCAAGAAACTCTTCAAGGTGGAGTATTCCGCAGGAGAGGGTGACAAGGGCACAGTGACCACCATACTCAACCCTGAATATGTGGAAAGCACCTACACCTTGCCTGCAGCCAACTACTACATCAGCAAGGAAGGCTTTACCGCCATCGGATGGACCAATGACGAAGGTTTCACTATTTATGAATTCGGTGAGACCATCACCCTCACCGAGGACATCACCCTCACCCCCTACTTCGAGGAAAGCATTATATCCCTTGATGAAATCAGCAGTGAACTCACTGTGACTTGGGACTTCACCGGCACGCCGGCACTCAACATCGAGGGAGCCACCGGCTACTTCGTTGCACAGGCTGAGGTGGGCGCCATCACCATCGACATACCGATGTTCATTGACAACACCACCGGCTCGGCCATCGAAGGTGTCAGGGGAAAGACCAACAACATCGGGCGGACAAACGCTCAAATCAACAAAGGCTCCAAGTTCACCATCCCGGCAGAGAAAGGCATGACAGTGGTCATCACCTCTGCTTCCGGCAACATCACCGAGACCACCGTGGCGGGGCAAACGCCCTCCTCTGGCAGTGGAAGCAAGGTGGCCACATACGTCTATGACGGCGACGAAGCAACCGTCGACATTGTCTTCTCCGACGACGGCAAATACTATAATTCCATCAAGGTGACCTACCCGGCACAACCGCAAGCCTACTCCTTCTTTATGAGCGAAACTGGCTATGCCACCTATTACAACTCCGAGACTGCATCCGTCATCCCCGATGGCCTCACGGCCTCCGTGGTGGAGAGCGTCAGTGGGAACGTGATCAACCTCTTGCCAATCACTTCCGTCATCCCAGCTGGATGTGGAGTGGTGCTGGAAGGAACTCCTAATCAGTTATACGTCTTCGTACCTACCAAAGAGCCTGGTATTGTCGGTGAAAACCTGTTGCGTGGTTCCTACGATTACGCCTACACAGCGGGAGATGACCCCGAGGCCACATACAAGTTCTACGCTCTTTCAGTCAAGGACGGAAAGGTGGGCTTCTACTGGATGAATGAAGGCGGGGGTAGATTCATGAATGAACCCAGCAAGGCGTACCTGCCCATTAAGCAAACCGATTCGACATTGCCAGCAAACGCATTATTCTTCGACATCACCGACGGGCTGAGAAACGTCGTGACAGAAGGAGAGAACAATGCGCAACCCTCATACAACCTCGCAGGACAAAGGGTGAACGACAGTTACAAGGGCGTGGTCATCACCAATGGAAAGAAGGTCGTAAGATAGTATGCAGACATTCAACAGCTCAAACCAAATCGGTCTTTAGGAACTTCAAAATCAAGGGGGTGTGTCAGAAAACGACACACCCCCTTGGTCATTGGTGAATGGATGAGGTCATTGGGTCACACGCTCCAACCATTTCACCATATAGAACATCACGCCCATGGAGATGAGGCAGATGATGAGGAACACCACCCAGCACTCCCAGATGGGCCATTCGTTATACATCAACGGACCTATCCACAGCAAACCGTTGCCAACGGCGGTCGCACCCAGCCACAATCCTTGGCACAAGCCTTGGAGATGCTTGGGAGCCACCTTCGATACGAAGGAGAGACCCAGCGGAGAGATGAACAACTCTGCAACCGTAAGGAAGAAATAGGTGACTATCAACACCCAGGGACCGGCTTTCAAGCCTGCTTTGGCAGAGTCGGACAATACGGTGAACTCATTGGCCGAGGGATAACCTTGAGTGGCTGAGTAGACGGCCAGGAAAAGGTAGGCGATACCGGCAATGCCCATGCCGTAAGCTATCTTCCGAGGAGTGGAGATGGCGCGTCCCTTGGCTGTCAGCATGGAGAAAATCCACATGATGACAGGTGTGAGCACGATGACGAAGAACGGGTTGACGGCTTGCCATATCTCGGGAGCTATGGTGTCTGTTTTCACGAAGTCACGTGCGAAGAAGGACAGTGACTGGCCGTTCTGATGAAAGGAGAACCAGAAGAATACGGCGATGCCGAGCACGGCGAACAAAGCGTACATACGCTGTTTGATTTCCGTGGCCATGGCTTGCTTCTCCTCTTGGGTGTAGCCTTCGGTGGCGACAGCCTCTTTCTTGCCCGGAGTGGGGAAGAGGTGCTTCGAGAAGAGGAAGATGGCAAGCGAGATGAGCATGGTGACCACTGAAGCGATGAACGAATAGTGGATGCCTGTATTGAAAATGTCAAGATACTGGGTGCAGAAAGCTGACAGGTTGGATGCATCGCCGCCAACTTTGCCAACAAGTTCCGTCAGGTTGTCCATGCTTTGGGAATCAATGTTCCCGGAGATGTACTCGTGGCAAAGTTTGGGAAGGTCGGCGTTGTATGTCAGGTTGTGAACCTTTAGCCACCAGCTGCGAAGCATCGGGGCAATGAATGGAGCCAGAAGGGCGCCGACATTGATGAATACGTAAAAGATTTGGAAGCCGGCGTCTCGCTGACCTTGAGCCCATTTCAAACGCTCCGGGCTTTCCTTCGCCGCCTTGGCCTCGAAATTGTCATACATCTGGCCTACGATGGCCTGGAGGTTGCCTTTGAACAGTCCGTTGCCGCAGGCGATAAGTGCAAGGGCGAATACCGTGAATGGCAACAACCACGAAGTATTGTCGGGAGTGGCAAGGATGGGGATGGCAAGAAGGACATACCCCAAGGCCATGATGACCAAGCCCCACGCGATGGTGCCTTTGTAATTCTGTGTGCGGTCGGCGATGATGCCGCCAACAAGGCTCAGCACATAAATGGCCGTGAGAAACATGGCGGCGATGAAACCACTTTGACCGTCGGACAGGCCGAATTTTGAGCAGAGGAAAAGCGCAAGCACGGCGTTCATGATATAATATCCGAAACGCTCTCCCATATTGCTTAATGCTGCAAGCAGCAATCCTTTTGGATGGTTTTTAAACATAGTTTATCGTATTTTATGGTTTAAGATTTCCATGATAATGCAAGAACCGGTTTTCTTACCAAAATGCAAAATTCGTAAAAATGTATGAATTACGCAAGATTTTATAAGATGTTTTTTCATAGTATGAGAAAAAAGACTGGCTGGCATGCAAGCGAGAGGGCTT
This sequence comes from uncultured Prevotellaceae bacterium, assembly GCA_902786665.1. Taxonomy (GTDB): domain Bacteria; phylum Bacteroidota; class Bacteroidia; order Bacteroidales; family Bacteroidaceae; genus Prevotella. The sequence goes on from CADADN010000051.1 coordinate 23,781, forward strand.
GTCGGGGAACGTTCGTCGGCGTGGTCGGAACAGCCACGCTTGTTGCTATGAAGAATTCGTAGGCTGATGTGCAAACATTCTTGGCGCAGGGCGTCCATTCCATTTCAACCCCGTAGCAAGATTTTTTACTTTCATGATATAAAGGTTGCCAAACGGGAGCATCCCACTTTTCCGACACGTCTGACCATCGTCCTATCATGCCAGCAACACCCTTTTTTTGCAAAAAATGACTTAAAAGTTTTGTCATTACACGAATTTGCATTATTTTTGCAATTCCAAAGGATATTTTTTTTATTGAAAACCATATAACCTATTATGAGCGAACAAAAAAGAGTTTACACTTTCGGCAATGGAAAAGCCGAAGGTAATGCTAAAATGCGTGAGCAGCTCGGTGGTAAAGGTGCCAACCTCGCCGAGATGAACCTCATCGGAGTGCCCGTTCCCCCGGGATTCACCATCACAACCGACTGTTGTAACGAATACTATGAAGTTGGGCAGGAGAAAATCATGGAGCTCCTCAATGATGACGTGACAGCTGCTGTCAAGCACATCGAGGACTTGATGAACTCCAAGTTCGGAGATTCCGAGAACCCACTGCTCGTCAGCGTGCGTTCCGGTGCAAGGGCTTCCATGCCTGGCATGATGGACACCATCCTCAACCTCGGTCTCAACGACGAGGTCGCCGAGGGTATGGTGCGCAAAACCAACAACCCACATTTCGTCTATGACTCATACCGCCGCTTCGTGCAGATGTACGGCGACGTGGTGCTCGAGATGAAACCCGTCAACAAAGAGGATATCGACCCGTTCGAGGAAATCATCGAGCAGGTGAAGAAAGAGCGTGGCGTCGTCCTCGACAAAGACCTCTCTGTTGATGAACTCAAGAAACTGGTGAAACTCTTCAAGGAAGCCATCAAGGAGCGCACCGGCAAGAGCTTCCCCAACGACCCCATCGAGCAACTCTGGGGTGCCATCTGCGCTGTCTTCCGCAGCTGGATGAACGAGCGCGCCATCCTCTATCGCAAGATGGAAGGCATCCCCGACGAGTGGGGTACGGCAGTGTCGGTCATGGCAATGGTGTTCGGCAACATGGGCGACACCTCCGCAACAGGCGTATGCTTTAGCCGTGACGCCGCCAATGGCGAGAATGTGTTCAATGGTGAGTATCTCGTCAATGCACAAGGCGAGGACGTGGTGGCTGGTATCCGCACACCGCAGCAAATCACCAAGCTGGGCTCACAGCGTTGGGCCGAGCGTGCCGGCATCAGCGAGGAAGAGCGTACTGCAAAGTATCCTTCCATGGAAGAGGCCATGCCCGAAATCTACAAGGAACTCGACGGCATCCAGAACAAGTTGGAGAACCACTACCACGACATGCAGGACATGGAGTTCACCGTGCAGGAAGGCAAACTCTGGTTCCTCCAGACACGTAACGGCAAGCGCACAGGTGCCGCCATGGTCAAGATCGCCATCGACCTGCTCCATGAGGGCATGATCGACGAGAAGACCGCCATCATGCGCTGCGAACCGCAGAAACTCGACGAACTGCTCCACCCGGTATTCGACAAGGTGGCTCTTTCCAAGGCAAAGGTGATTGCACAGGGTCTTCCTGCTTCACCGGGTGCTGCCTGTGGACAAATCGTCTTCCACGCCGACGAGGCCCAGGAATGGCATGAGGAAGGACACAAGGTGGTCCTCGTACGTATCGAGACTTCTCCCGAAGACCTCGCCGGCATGTCGGCCGCCGAGGGCATCCTCACCGCTCGTGGTGGCATGACCTCCCACGCTGCCGTGGTGGCTCGTGGCATGGGCAAATGCTGCGTATCCGGCGTTGGATCGCTCAATGTAGACTACAAGTCGAAGACCGTTGAAATCGACGGCGTTGTATATAAAGAGGGCGACTATCTCTCACTGAATGGTACCACCGGCCAGGTGTATGCTGGCGAGGTGCCCACCAAGGCTGCTGAGCTTTCTGGTGATTTCAAGGAGTTGATGGACCTTTGCGACAAATACACCAAACTGCAGGTGCGCACCAATGCCGACACTCCGCATGACGCTCAGGTGGCACGCGCATTCGGCGCAAAGGGTATCGGCCTGACACGTACGGAGCACATGTTCTTCGAGGACCAGAAGATCATCGCCATGCGTGAGATGATTCTCGCTAAGGATGCAGAGGGACGTGAGAAGGCTTTGGCAAAACTGCTGCCTTATCAGAAGGCTGACTTCAAGGGCATCCTCGAGGCTATGGACGGACTGCCAGTCAACATCCGTCTGCTCGACCCGCCTCTCCATGAGTTCGTGCCACACGACATCGCCGGTCAGGAAATAATGGCCAAGGAGATGGGTGTCAGCGTGGAGGATATCAAGCGCCGTGTTGACTCTCTCGCTGAGAACAACCCGATGCTGGGACACCGTGGATGCCGTCTGGGCATCACCTTCCCCGAAATCACCGCCATGCAGACACGTGCCATCCTCAGTGCTGCTTGCGAACTGAAGAAGGAAGGCAAGAACCCGATGCCGGAAATCATGGTGCCGCTCATCGGCATCCTCTATGAGCTGAAGCAGCAGAAGGCCATCATCCAGAAGGTTGCCAAAGAGGTGTTCGCACAGTATGGCATCGAGGTGGAATTTGAGATTGGTACGATGATTGAGATTCCACGTGCAGCTTTGACAGCCGACCGCATCGCCACTGAAGCACAGTACTTCTCATTCGGTACAAACGACCTCACACAGATGACATTCGGATACAGCCGTGACGACATCGCATCCTTCCTTCCTGTCTATCTCGACAAGAAAATCCTCAAGGTTGACCCGTTCCAGGTGCTCGACCAAAATGGTGTGGGCAAACTCATCAAGTATGCCGTGAAGAATGGACGTGAAGTACGTCCGGAACTCCGCTGTGGCATCTGTGGTGAGCATGGTGGTGAACCAAACTCTGTCAAGTTCTGTGCCAAGATCGGCATGAACTACGCCAGCTGTTCACCGTTCCGTGTGCCTATCGCCCGTCTGGCAGCGGCTCAGGCAGCAGTGGAAGAAGATTAATTTATTAACACTCATGTTTGGCAGGCCGCCGGAGCGCGGCTTGCCAAACTTTCAAAAAAGAATTAAAAGATGGACGCTTTTGAAAAACTTGGTACAATTTGCTTGGTGCTTTCCATTATTACTGTACTCCCCTTGATGTGGCTTTATAAAGGCAACCTCGTGATGGTGGCTTTGATCGTGATAGCTTTCTGTCCTATCATGTGGATTGCAGGCCTTAATGTTTTGGGATTTTTCACCAAGCCTTTCAGTGAGAAAGGGATGACGGGTGTCTTTGCGTGGATCATCTCCATTGCGCTTGCTTTGGTAGTATACGCTGTTTTCTTCTTTGCTCTGCTCTTCGTCTTCAGAGACTTGCTGCAGCCGTGACACATCACTTGCCGTTATGAAATTCGACATTTTAAAACCCGAGACCATTGCCGGCATTGAGAGCAATGGGACAGATGGGGTATGCGTCTTCCCTGATGTCGATGCTGCCACCATCCACGACAAATTGTTTGTCGTGGCTGAAGGAAATGATGGCACAGGAACAAAGGCGGCGAAGGTGTTTGCGCAGACTTTCTCCGACCAGATGTTCCAGAGCACCTGTGCCGACGAACCTCTTGCAGAGGATGTCTTCAATGAGGCTCTCTTCGCAGCAAAGGACAAAATGGACGAGGAATATCCCGACCATGATGGTACACAGTATGCCATTGTGTATTTGCATAGACATGGGGTGCTGGCGGCTCATGCGGGTGCGGTGCGCATCTACCATATAAGGCCTAAGGGACGAAGGTTGCTTTACAAGTCGAAAGATAACGAGCGTGTCCTCGTACCAAAGGCGCTGCAAATGAGTGAACCGGTGAAGGCTTTTATCACCAATGTAAAGTATGGCGACTATTTTGTCGTCATGTCGAAAAAGGCTTCACAGGCAATCTCCGACCGGAAACTATTGGATGTGATTTGCGAACCGGTGAATGACAAGACTAAGTCGGTGAGATTGAAGACACTTGCCGATGCAGAAGATGCTGCCTTCGCACTGAGCATCATCCACATCAGCGGTGTCATGAACGAGGCTATGGATGAGCGTCTGTTCGAGAATGAAAGCAAATTGATGGCTGCCATGCTGGCAGACATTGAAGCAGAAAAGAAAAAGGATGAGGCGGAAAAGACGAAGGAAAAGGAAAAACAACCTTCCACCCCCGTCGAAAAACCGAAAAAGCCTGAGCAAGAACCAGAAGAGGTGGACTATCCTGATTCGCAACAGGAAGAACGCCCAAAGCGTGAGTTCCCCATCGTGACGGTTACTGCTCTTGTCTTGGTGCTTCTGGCCTTTGGCATTTGGTTCTGGGCGCAAAGGAAACAAAATGATAAGAATAGCCAGGAGGAGATGGTGAATGCCAAGCCCAAGGAAAAAGACACCATCAACATCCTCAAGGACACTCGTCCTAAGTCGGTGATAGACGAAGACTTGGTCAAGGAGGATAAAAAGAAGGAAGAGGAAAAGGAAAAAGAAAAGAAGGAAACCACCAACAATAATCAGGAGAAGCCAAGTGAAGGGAATACAGCGGAATCCAACCCTGATGCGCCCAACAACACGCAAGCCACACCTGGTGAGGATAAACCGGCGAGTCCGTCAACGACAACTCCGCAGCCTGCGGCCACTCCGCAGCCGGCTGCCACTCCGCCGCCGACAACCACTCCGCCGCCGGCAACCACTCCACAACCGAAACCACAACCCAAAACCACTCAGCAGCCTGATGGTACGGTGAAGCCAAAACCCGTCATTCCTGAAGGAGAGTGAGCAGATAGGGTTTTCCCCTTTAACAATAGGTTTTTCCCACCAGCGAAATAGGGTTTTTCCTTTTTGAAACCGTCTTGCAATTGCGATATTTGCAGCAGAAATCTGAAGCAATAGCGATTGTAAGACGGTTTCATTTTGTTGATAGATGTCATTACTATTTTTACAACAGTTCTTTGAATAATCCCTTGACTATTTTTTCGGGTAGGACGGATGGGAATCCCTCCTACCTCCTTTGTTTTTGTTCACATTGTTTGATGACAAAATACTACGGAATTCCTGATAAAACTGTGTAAAGTCAAAATGGTCCCCTGAGTCGTAGGGGCGGGTCTATAAGATTGAAGATTGAAAATTGAAGATTGAAGATTGAAAATTGAAGATTGAAGATTGAAAATTTTCGTGCTGTAAGGATGAAATGAAAGGAATGCCACGCCAAACGGCTCGGTTCGCTATTGTAGAGACGGGATACATCCCGTCTCACCAGCGGAATGCCAGTGGTGCGCACTGAGACGGGATGTATCCCGTCTCTACCACCTGGTACCGACCTCTTGGCGGCAGGCGGGCACAAGACCCGCCCCTACAGCAGCACCGTTTGCCGCACCGCCATTCTTGGGTTTTTGCACGGTTATTTCTGTAGCGATTTGTTTTATTTTTGAGTCTACTTTAAAAAAGTGGATAGTGAGCAAAAGGGCGGTGCGCATCTCCCCTCCCCTTGAGGGGAGGGGATAACCAACACCGATATTTGCTCAAACAGGACTTTTTAAAGTGGGCTCAAGATTGAAAATAGAAAATTATCGTGGGCAAAAGGCCGTGTGTGCATAAAATTTTCAATTTTCAATCTTCAATTTTCAATTTTATACAATTTTCAATCTTCAATCTTCAATTTTCAATTTTATTTATTATTTTTGCAGCGTTTAAACGATATCGATATGTTTGGATTAGGCACGCAAGAAATATTGATTATCGCCCTGGTGGTGCTCCTGCTGTTTGGCGGGAAGAAAATTCCCGAACTGATGAAGGGTTTGGGCAAGGGCGTGAAGAGTTTCAAGGAGGGGATGAAGGAGATTGAAGACCCCGCCGACGAAAAGAAAACGGACGACGAGACGAAGAAGGAATGAGCACCTCGAAAAACGAGGGGACCTTCTGGGACCATCTCGATGAGTTGCGCAGCTGCATCATTCGCATCCTGCTGGTGACGGCGGTGCTGGCCGTTCTCGCATTCTGCTTCAAGGAGGTGCTGTTCGACGTCGTGTTGGCGCCGAGCCACGATGATTTCATCTCCTATCGGCTGTTGGGCGTGGAGCCTTTCGCCATCCATCTCATGAACACGGGACTCACGGAGCAGTTCATGATACATATGAAGGTGGCGTTCTATTGCGGACTATTGTTGGCGTCGCCCTATGTGTTATACGAACTCTTTGCTTTCGTCTCTCCGGCGCTTTACGACAAAGAGCGCAGGCCGGCCGTGAAGGTGGTGGGATGTGCCTACGCGATGTTCCTTTTGGGCACTGCGGTCAACTATTTCATCGTCTTTCCCCTTACCGTGAGATTTCTTGGCACATATCAGGTGAGTCCCGACGTCACCAACATGCTCACCATACAGTCGTATGCCGACACGCTCATTTCCATGAGCCTGGTGCTCGGCGTCGTCTTCGAACTACCCGTAGTGAGTTGGCTGCTCGCATTGCTTGGCATCCTGCGATGGGAGCATATGGCGCATTTCCGCAAACATGCCGTGGTGGTCATCCTCGTCGTGTCGGCCATCATCACCCCCACAACCGATGCTTTCACCCTTTTCGTCGTCGCATTGCCCATCTGGCTGCTCTACGAGGCCAGCATCCTCATCGTAAGGGCCACAAGGAGGAAAAAGAAGCCGGAGAGTGTCAGCAGCGAGGCATGACGGTGACAGAGAGACGTTCTTTGTCGAAGACGATGCCTTTCTGTTCTATGAAGGTGCTGAGCACGCCGGAGTCGGCGAGTTCTCGGGGAGTGCCGATGCTGATGTCCTTGCCCTCCGACATCAGCCATACGGTGTCGGCAATCTGAAGGGCCAGCTCCAGGTCGTGCGTGGAGAGGAAGATGGTCTTGTCGGCGGTGCGGCTGAGGTGGTGCAGCGTCTGCATCATCTCCACCTTGCTCGGATAGTCGAGGAAGGCAGTGGGCTCGTCGAGGAAGATGACGGGAGTCTGCTGGGCAAGGGCTTTGGCAATCATCACTTTCTGACGCTCACCGTCGCTGAGCGACTGGATCATGCGTTGTGAAAGGGCTTCAATGCCCACCATGGCGATGGCATCGTCGACAATGGCGTGGTCTTCCCTGCCTAGCGTGCCCCAGAAACCGGTGTATGGGCTGCGACCCATCGCCACCATCTCCTCGACGGTCATGTTGCGAACGTCGGGACGCACGGTGAGCACCACGCCAATCAAACGGGCGAGTTGCTTCTCGTTGAGTGACGACAAGTCGCTGTCATGGATGAACACCTTCCCGCCCAAGGGTGGTTGGAAGGCGGAGAGGGTGCGGAGGAGCGTCGACTTGCCCACGCCGTTGGGACCGATGAGGCAGGTCATGCATGCGCTGTGCAGGGAGGCGTTGATGCCGGTGGCCACCACCTTGCGGTTCTTCCGTGAGGCATAGCCTATGGAGAGGTCTTCCAGTCTTACTGTTTCCATCTTGATGCTGATATGTTCTGCGAAGGTAGCAATAAAATTTCGCCCATGGCGACAATTAACACGAATTAACGATGATGAAACCCATTGCCACGTTCCATTCGCCCTTGACATCGAAGTTTGGCATACCGCGTCAGAGCGGGATTGTCGAAGGGCTTGAAGGAGAGATCGTCTTCCAACAGGAATACCGTAATCCTGACTATGTGAGGGGGTTGGAGGGCTTCGACTACATCTGGCTCCTATGGGGGTTCTCCGCCAACAGCCATGTGGCGCATTTTGCCACGGTGAGACCGCCCTTGCTCGGAGGCAACCAGGCCATGGGGGTGTTTGCGACACGCTCGCCTTACCGTCCCAATCCCATCGGGCTATCCTCCGTGCGCATCGTGCGTATCGACCTCGACGACTCTCGCGGCCCCGTCATACATGTCTCGGGAGCCGACTTGATGGATGGCACACCCATCTTTGACATCAAACCCTATGTCGAGTATGCCGACAGCCATGTGGGGGTGAGGAGCGGCTTTGTCGACCAGCGAGAATGGAAATGCCTTGACGTGGTCTTCGTAGAAGGGGTGGGGGAGTGTCTCGACGACGATGACCGCGAAGTGGTGACAAGGCTGCTTTCCCTTGACCCACGCCCGCATTTCCATGACGACCCACAGAGGGTGTATGGCATGCCTTTCAGAAATTTCGACATCCGCTTCCGCGTGGAAGGACGAAAACTCCTCGTCGTGGAAATCGCTAAGCTTTCCTAAAACCCTTCCTGAAAACTCCTATTTCCACCTTAGACCTCCAGTTCTTTTCATAGGCTTCCTATTCCCTTCCATATCCCCTAAAAAAAAGACCGCCCCCTCTTCTCAGAGGAGACGGCATTATCTTAAGGTATTAGCGTTTTTTTAAGGTAAAAAGATTGTATTCAGGATAACAGGTGCAAAAGTACGGTTTTTTTACCTATCTGACAAATATTTTTTTATGCTCTATAACATAAAATCCGCTTCTGAATCACGTGGACGGAGTTTTTGATATGTTATTTGTCTTCAATCGTCCCTTTAACTCCTCTTTTACTTCCCTTTAACTCCAGAAAATATGTCCCTTCACCTCTCGAAAGTGAACATACGTCCCTTTAACTCCTTTTTAACTCCCCTTTAACTCCAGAAAATACGACCCTTCACCTCTCAAAAGTGAACATATGTCCCTTTAACTCCTCTTTAACTTCTCTTTAACTCCCCTTTAACTCCTTTTTTACTCCCCTTTAACTCCTTTTTAACTCCAGAATATTCACTTTTTTATCCCCCTTTCGTTGAGGGCTTTGTGGTATTTTGCGGCATTGGCGCTGTGCTCAGCTTCCGTGCGGGCGAAGTTGTGAGTGCCGCTGAAATCCTCTTTGGCGCACATGTAGATGTAATCGTGCTTCTCAGGATTGAGCACGGCTTCGAGGTCTTCTTTCAACGGGATGCGGATGGGGCCTGGGGGCAGTCCGGCATACTTGTAGGTGTTGTAAGGGTTGTCGATGGTCAGCATGCGGTTGAGGATGCGGCGCACACCGAAGTCCTGCATGGCGAACTTCACGGTCGGGTCCGACTGCAGCAGCATGCTTTTCTTCAAGCGGTTGAGGTAAAGGCCGGCCACCGTGGGCTTCTCCTTGGTGGCACGTGTCTCCTCCGTCACGATGCTGGCCAGCGTGCTCACTTCCACGGGCGAGAGACCTAAGGCCTTGGCTTTAGCCTTGCGCTCGTCGTTCCAGTAGTTGTCAAACTCCTTCTTCATCCTGTCGAGGAATTCATCCACAGACACCGTCCAGTACATGTTGTAAGAGTCGGGGATGAACATGGCGGGGATGGTCTGCCGTGTGAACCCATAGCGGGCGCAGACGGTGGAGTCCGTCAAGGCGTGAAGCAGTTCGAGGCTGTCGAGTTCCAGTTTCTTCGACACGGCGACGGCCAGTTTGTCCATTGTGCGAGCCGAGGGGATGGGCACATTGAGAGGTGCCTGTTCTCCCCGTTTGAGGGTGTTGAAGAAGTCCCACGCGCTGGTGTTCGTGTCTACGGCGTAGCGGCCATGCTTGAGGCTGGATGCAAGGTCCTTGTGTTCGGCCAGGAAACGGAAGCCTTTCATGGCGTGTGGTTTCGTGATGCTGTCCAGTTTGACATAGACCGAGTCGACGTTGTCATCGCGGTCCACATAGACGTATTGGGTCTTCTCCTTTGTCAGCATCGAGGTCTTCAGGAAATAAAAGGCCGGGCAGAGCACTGCCAAAGCCAACAGGGCCACGATGCCTGCCACCACCTTCTTCCAGGTGTTCTTCTTCTTTTTCTTGCTCATGATAATGGATGTTATGATTCGACAGACACCGATGGTTCACCTCAGCGTGAAGCATCCGACGCCTTCGCGATGCAAAATTACAACTTTCATCCGACATTTACGCAGAAAAGAAAAATAAACTCCCATAATTTGGATTTTTCGTTAAAATGCTATGAATCTCATCCCATTCTTACGGATGATTATCGGAAGCATACGGATAATTATGAAATCTTATTCTCTCTTCTTGCCCATGTGGAAAGACGCTTGCTGGTTTCCCACGTCTTCTGCATCTCGAAACGCATGCGTCTCCGCCGTTTGTCGAGTTCCGTCCAGTATTGGTAGAAGTCATTGAGCATCTCGCGGTCGTATTGGTCGGTGTAGGGGAGTATGCTTTGGTAGAAGGCAAGTTTCCTTGCATCCAGTGCCGGGGCGGGGTTGCCCGACTCCTTTACCTTGTCTTTTTCTTTTTCCTTTTCCTTTTGTGGATGATATGCCTCTTCTGCTTGATAATCAGAGGCAACGGGAGAGTTGTCAGGAGTGGCAGGGGCGTTTGCTGTGTTGACCTTGACCTTTTCCACGGTGTTGGTTTTCTTCCAGCGTTTCTGGCTTGCTTCTTTTCGGCATTGGCACACGTGTTCATACTGCTCCTTGTCTTTTTCGTATTGCAGTTGCCATTCCTTGAAGATGATGGTCAAGGCAAGGTTTTGCTGCTCAGCGGGAGTCTGGCCGTTTTCGATGTATTGATAAATTTGTCGGATGAGTTTTGCCAGGTCCTCGTCGGACAGTTGTGAAGACATGCGGATGATGTTCTCATGCATGATGAAACTCTTTGTTTCGCGCTTGTTGCTTATATGTCGTTTTTCCATGGTGTGATGTGATTGAGATGATGTCAAGATGGCATGATTATCGTTTTCGGTGCAAATATAGAGGTAGTATAACTAAATATGATGTCATTTTGCCATGGAGTGAACTTTGCCAGTGTGGTATTCCTTCTATGGAAGTAATGATTCTGGGCGGCAAAGTGAAGTGAAAATAACAATTTTTCCAAGCCTCCGGCTTGGATGTTCACAACCACCCCGCCCCCTCCTTGGCCTAAGGAGGGGTACCTACCCTCCCCCCGTCCCCCTCCCGACATCGGGAGGGGGCTCAACCGCACCTACTC
>CADADN010000051.1:34735-86677 GCA_902786665.1 uncultured Prevotellaceae bacterium
CTTTTCACGCAACAGAGTTGCGATTTCCTGTGTTCGCTGCGCTCACCTTGGCCTGCCTTTACCCAACCTACTTGCTATGTCAACAATTTTGTTATATGATAGTATTTTTCTTTTTATATGAAAAGGGTGGGCGAGCGCGAAAAGAAAAAACTTTTTCTTTACTTCTCCCTAAGAGAAGTTTCTTTTTTCTTTTTTCATTTCTTATAAAAATCATAATCATTATCAATAATCATAATCATTATCATAATCATTATCAGTTGTTTTTGCATTGGCTTGCATGGCTTTGCAATCATTTGCATAGCTTTGCTATCATTTGCAGTCATTTGCATTCATTTGGAAGAGAAACAGGGAAGTGCGCACGGGGTTTAGCATGCGCTCGACTATGTCGGTTGGCTTGTCCAAGAATTAGTCACAAAATTTCCTGCTGTGCGGTTGCCAGCCATGTCGAGAATGTCCCCCGAAGTCTACGGACTATTAGGGCTTAATAGTCCTTCTAGTTCGTAGACCTATGTTGAACGAACCCCGAAGGGGGGGGTCAGAGTACAGGCTGGTGGTGGTCGTCGGGGCAGGTGAGGTAGGGTTGTGGTTTCTAACCATTCAATATTTGGTCAACTAATATGATCACATCTGTGATGTTTTTCTCACCGTCGTTGTTCATATCGCCATTGGGGTCAACAGTTTGTCCACTCGTGACGGGACGGACACTTTGGCCGTCGGTGCAGTAGCCAGAGGACGAAGCCTGCTCGCCTGGATCGAAGTAGAGGCATTCTGCGAGGACCGGGGCGCCCCAGATGGGCTGTATGGACAACCAATAGTAGCCGGCCGAGCCGGCATCTTCAAGACCTGATTCATTGCGGCGGCCTGCTGCTGGCAAGAAGATGCTGCCACCGTTCTTTCCCTTGAACTTGCCTCCTTTGACACCTTTCACCGTTGTCCATTCATAGGTGCAGTTGTTTTCCAATTCCATTTGCTGTTCTTCTGTCGGCATTTTCCATGAGCCGCCCCACTTCACGTGGGCAACGTCATACTCCGTGCCAGCGATGTCTTCTCCGAGATTTTGGCAGGTGCTCCAATCACCGTTGCAATAGATGTAGGTGCTCAAATCGTATGTGGATTTCTTCTCCGTCTCGCCCCAGGCGTAGTAGTCGCCGTAGGCTGTGGGTTTGTCGGCTGCCACGTTGCAGCATGCCCATTTCGTGCCGGAGGGCAGGCCGAGGTCGATCATGTGCGGATGGTGGTCGTCGGGGCAGGTGAGGTAGGCTGTTGCTCCTGCGCCATTCAGGATTTGGTCAACCAATATGATTACATCGGTGATGTTTTTATCACCGTCGTGGTTCATATCGCCATTTGAGATGGGTTGTGCATTGGCTGTAAATGTACAGAGCGTCAATGCGATAGTGAAGAATAGTTTTTTCATAATGCTATGTTGTTATTATTATTGTTATGCCATTTCAATTGCAAATATAATCTTTTATGGTTATAAATGCAACAAAAAAAAGGAAATTTTGGCAAATTGGCGAAAAAGGTGGACCAACAAGGAAAGAGAAAATGCGGAGACACCGCGTTTATCGGGGGGGCGCCTTTCATGGCATAATCTATGCAATATGATGACAGACATTTGTCAGACAAAAATCGTCTATTTCATAAAGATTTACTATCTTTACACCAAACTTTTTTTAGAATACTATGGCAAAGAGAGCAAAAGTAGTCAAAGAGAAATCCATTGAAGACCGTATCTGGGATAGTGCGAATAAACTTCGTGGCAATCTCACTGCATCGGAATATCAGAATGTAGTATTGGGTCTTGTCTTCCTCAAATACATCGGCGATTGTTTTGAGAAGCGATACAACGAACTTGTAGAGGAAGGTGAAGGCTTCGAGGAAGACCGTGACGAATACACGGCAGAGCATGTGTTTTGGGTTCCTCAGAATGCTCGTTGGCATAACATTGCAAGCAAAGCCGAAGACGCCATGAACATAGTCCTGAAGCAATGTGAGCAGTGGGCAGAGAACCAAGATGTTGCATGAATTAACATTATGATATTAGGGTGTCCTATTTGTTGTATCGACTTTTAATCAAAGACCCCACCCCAGCCCCTTTGCGGTCAGGCACAAGACCTGACCCTACAGGGGAGGGGATATGCGCACCGACTGTTGGACAAGACCTCTTGGCAAAGAAAGCGAAACGTACTCTTTATGAAAAAACAGATTACAAAATAGACACCCTATTTTGATATGGCACAAGGTGTCTGGCCATATGCGACAAAGAGCAATGCTTAAAAAATCACAACTTATGAAGAGGCAGGTTGTTTACCAAATCTCATTTTGTGGCATTATAGAGTGAATGGCCAGTGAAAATGATTTTGATGTTCTTAGGAAAAGATATGATGAAAAGCTATATATTTCAATCTGTTAATCAAACACAATCAAAACTTCAACATTTATGATTATCATCAAGAACAAAAGGAGCAAGACGGAAAACATTCTCAAGGAATATCCTGATGCGGAGATATTCGATGTGACAAGCAAAGGGGAGTATAAGAGATTGTCGCCCTTTTATCCGCATGGAGGTATCCCAGTGTCTTTTTCCGGGACAGTGACCTCCGCCAGCGTGGAGGGTGTCTGGCAGGGACTCAAGGTGTTTCAAAACGAGGGTGTCGACTTCAGTTGCTTCACCAACACCACGATGAAAAACCTCAAGCGCACAGTCCGCACGCATGGCAAATGCCTTGGGCATCAGAAAGGGCTGGGAAGCAGGATGCTGCTTGGATACATTGAGGCGAGGAAGCAAATCTATGTTCCTACCTACAACTGGATGCTTGAGCATAAGTGTCAAAAGGAGATTCAATATTTCGTCGACCTGCTCAAAGCGGGAAAGACCATCGTCTTCTTGGATTATGACACCAATGATGATGTTGACGACCCAAGCAAACCTCTTTCCCATGCCTCTTTGATAAAAAGGTTTGTCGAGTCTGTTGCAGATGGTTCTCATGTGACTCCCTGACATCACTCGTTGGGATGGCAAGTGTCATTCCTGTCAGAAAAAAAGAGCCGTGGTTTTGCCACGGCTCTTTCGTTGTGTGTTTTCAATCACTATTTCACAATCTTCTTACCATTGATGATGTATATGCCGTGCTGTGTCGGATTTGAGACACGCACACCGGAGATGGTGTAGCAGGCATTGCCAACATTACTGTCAATTGCTTGGATGTCCTTCACGAAGTCGGGAGCATCTTCTACGACGGTCATCACACCGGCGTTGAGGCCTGCAGTGAAGTCGATGGTGATGGTGTAGGACTTGCCATTTTCAAACACGCCGTTGAAGGATACGTTTCCATCGCTCTCGCCAATCTTGAGATATTCGTTGTCGGTGGTGATGGCATAATCGGTTCCCGGTACGAATTCGATTCCCCAGTTGGGCTGTCCGAAGAACTTGTAATTGCACCAGTTGTCCCACATCTCCACACCGCAGGTGACTTGGTATCGGTAGATGTTGGGTGCTACTTGCGCCACGGGGATGTCGGTCATGGCACCCGTGTTCCAACCCGGGGCGTAATTGTTGACATTGGGACGTCCGATGCCTTCTCCGATGATCCAGAGGCCACCCTCATTGATGGTGGCAGGGGCGGCCATCGTGCCTGGGAATATCTTCAGGTAGTTCCTTCCTTCCATCAGCACGACACAATATTTGCCACTGACAGCGTTGAACTTGAATTTGCCATCACCCAAGCCCCAGGCAAACTGGTTGTCGATATAGATGTTGTCTACGTTGAAATTGGGAACGGCGAGGGTGAACACATCGCCTTGGTTCAGGTCAACCTCTGCCACGTAATTGTCTCCATTGGGGGTCATCTCTACTCCGTTGAAAGTAGGCTTGGGAGCAGTGGAAGGCTTGAACTCCACCGTGACCTTTCCTGGAACGGCTTGTATGTCGTTGACAGGGTCGCCTGCTACGAAGCCATTGAGGTCGATGGTCAGTATGACCTTGTCGCCCTTGCCCAATGCGACCGGTCCGGAGAAGACGTTACCGTCGTCGCTGCCGCGTTGGTAGATTTCATTGCCGTTCTCATCATACACCCATTCTCCTTGAGGTGTGTTGATGTAGAAATAGTCGTTGGGCTCCATGGCAAGGTCCTCGCCGTGGAATTCAGTCCCCCAGCCATATTGTCCGAAGAACTTGAAGTTGACACCTGTGATTTCCTGTCCAAAGGTGAATGCAATCTTGTAAACATTCTCGCTCACTTGTGCCACGGGGATGCTGTTGTTCAATGAGGCGCTCCAGTTGGAGTTGTTCAAGGCAGATGTCGGTTGCCCGATGTCGGAGCCGATGACCCAGACGGCCTTGTCGTTGGTGAACGTGCCAGGAGCTTCATAGGTGCCAGGGAAGATTTTCACATAGTTCATGGCAGGCATCAGCATGACGGTATACTTTCCGCTGACGGCATTGAACTTGAATTTGCCATTGCCTTGGTGGGAAGCGGCGAATTCATCCACATAGGCGTTGTCGATGTCCATTTCCACGGAAGCAGCGTTGCCGATGGTGAATTCACCTCCCTGGGTGAGTTCTGCGTCATAATAATAGTTGTTGCCTGCCTTGGCCATGTTGGTGCCGTTGAAGGTGGGGAAGTCGGAGGGGACATATTCCTCATATGCCACGGTCACCTTGCCGGGTGTCTGGTTCATGTCGATGGTGACGGTCAGTTTGTCACCATTTCCAAATGAAGCGGTGCTTTGCGAGTAGAGGTTGCCATTGTCGCCGCTGCCACCATCTTGGCCACCGATGTAAAGCCATGGATTCTCTTCCATCCAGATGTTGCCCTCTGCATTTCCGGGGAGCACGTCTCCACCCCAGTTCTTGCCTTTGAAGAACTTGAAGTTGACCTGTGCGTCGGCGTTCAGTTGCTGTCCGAAAGTCAGGGTGATGCGGTAGACGTTGGGTTCCACCTGTGGGACGACGACATCGGCACCTCCTTGCCAGTTGATGGGGTTGGTCTTGTAGGATGGGAATCCGATGTTGTTGCTGCCATTGAGATAGAGCGCTCGGTTGATGTCCCAGTTGGCGAAAGCCGACTCTGCGTCGTCGGCCACCTGCCTGTATTCCACCGAGATGTACTTCTTGTCGGGGTCGGCAGTGAACCAATAGGCGTAATCGGCTTGGCCGTATGCCTGGAAGGTCCATACATCCCCCGCCTTGTGTGTGAAGATGTCGGGCATGACATACCATGTCTCATCCGTTCCGGGAAGGATGTAGTCCTGTCCCTTCACCAATGTGCCGTCATAACCTTTGGTACCGTCGATGACGAGCGTTGTCTGTGCTTGCACAGCAATGGCGCTTGCGAACATGCTTATCGCAATGCCTAATTGTGTAAACCATTTTTTCATAATGTGATGATTTAGGTGAATTGATAGTTGTTATTGATTTATTGATTGTTCAGTTCTTCATTTCTTTCCTGCCTTGGCAGATGTATATGCCAGGCCGTGTGGGGGCTGGGGTCCTGACCCCGTTTAGTGTGTAGTAAACGGGAGCGGTGGTTGCCCCGGCATCGGCGCCCAATGGTCGCACTCCGTCGCCCTGGTTGGTGTTCATGAGCACGGAGACGGCGGCGCGGGGCGGCAGGAGGATTTGGTTGTAACGGTTTTCTCCATCCGCGATGTTCACCTTGAGCTCTTTGCTGTTGGAGTTGTAGAACACCACGGCCATGGAGCCGTCGGCATTGCGGAAGGCGGAGTAGGTGACTCCCTCATACCACCATCCTTCTGTGGCAATGCGGCAGGCTCCTGGCTTCACCACCGCCGACAGATGGCAGATGACATAATAGTGTGAGTTGTATGTGTATGACTTGTAGTCGTTGGCGATGTCTATGGCTCCGTAGCAGGTCTGGCAGCCACCATCGAGATTGGGGCCTCGTTGCATGTCGAGCATGAAATTCCACACGATGGCACCGATGCAATGCTTGTTCATGGTGTGGAGCCCGATGTTGACCATGCAGTCTGCCAATGAACTGTCCAGGTTTCGTCCGTTGTTCCATGTCCCGATGGAAGCCTCGGTGAATATCAGTTCCTTGTCGGGATAGAGGTCGTGGATGACGTTCAACTCGTCACTGCTGCCCCCGTAGTTGTGATAGGCGGCACCGGCGACAAGTTCCTTGCCCTCGAAATCCGTCCCTTCATACAGCTGGTAGATTTTTGCGGGATATTGCTGTTCGCTCTCCTTTCCGTCGTAATTGTAATTATGGTCGAAAAGATAGATCTTGGTGCTCAGTCCGGCTTGTTTGAAGGCGGTGGCCATGCGTTTGACAAATCCCGCTTCCTCGTTCCATGGCATGTAGAGCGATGCGCAGTTGCCCGGGTTCAAAGGCTCGTTCTGCGGACTGACGGCATGTATGTGGATGCCTTCGTTGCGCATGGCCTCGATGAATTTGACGAAATAGTCGGCATAAGCCTTGTAATAGCTTGGCGAGAGATGTCCGTCGGTCCAACTGTAGTGGGCTGCCGTGTTGTTCAAACTTTCAATCTTCATCCATCGCGGACAGGTCCATGGAGCTGCAATGATTTTGAGGTCGGGATTGATGGCCAGGATTTCCTTGAGGATGGGAATCACATAGTCCGTCTCGTCGGTGTAGAGCCGGAAGTGCCGCAGCAGGTCTTCCTGTGGTCCCTTTTCATCGCACAGGGAGTATTCCGTGCTGGAGAAGTCGTTGCATCCGATGGAGATTCTGACATAGGAGACCCCGTATCCCTCCGATGGCGAGAACGTCCTTACCAAGAGTTGTTTCCGGTCGTCTTGGCTCATCTTGAGGAGGTTGTAGCATGAAGAGTAAGTGATGGCAAAGCCGAAGCCGTCGATGGTCTGGTAGGTCTGTTCGGGTTTCAGCACGATGGCGCTTCGGATGTTGTCACTCTTCTCTCCCGTCATCACGTTTTTTGTCAGTGAGAAGGTTCTTGTCCCGTCGGTCGTGTAAACCACTCCTTCCTGTGCCATTGCTGCACATGACATCAGTGCGGGAATGAGAAAGCAGATGGAATATCGTAACTTCATAAAAAGCTTTGTTTTGATTAGATGACTCATTCTTTAACTTGAATTATTCATGGAAATTATTCATTCCAATTGCAAAACCTTGATTTAGTAAAAATTTAAAAATATCTTGGTACTGTTTTTAACATATAATTATCATATAATTAGTCATAAATTACTGCACGTCAGAATTTTGCATTAGTTACCGCGCGAAATATGAGTAGCTTAAAATTCATAATCAATTATATGCTAATTATATGTTTAAGAATCATTTACTCCTCGCCTTCTACCTGCCACCATTTCACTCCCATGTCGCTGCTTGGCACATAGGTCGGTGTCTTGTGGTCGGGCAAGGCTACGTGGATGACATGGTTCCTTCTCAGTTCCAAAGGATGGGCCACCCAGGTGCGTGAGGCCTGGTCGTCGAGAACGATGACGACGAGTACGACGCTTCCCTTCTTCACTGTTCCATATTCGGATGACAGGCGTGCGATGTCGAAATGCATTTGGCTGTAACGCACCGAAGAGTGGTTGTCAAGGTTCCCGTCGGCACGCTTGCCATAAGCGCTGACAGGATGTAACGTCACCTCCTCGCCCGCTTTCTCATATCTCACCACGGGTTGGTATTGGTGGCTCACGTCCACCAGGGGCGCCTTCCTGCCGTCGGGCATCAACGACCGGTCGGTCTCTCGCCCCACGGCATGTTCGAGACCTGCCTCCTCGCTGTAGAACAGATAGATGTTGCCGGAGGGAGCTTGCACCTTTTCGCCAGTGACGGTGATGTCGAGGGAAGTGACGACACGGGGCTCGGGAGCGGGGCCTTCGTCATCGGATTCGTTGCATGAGGCGGTCAGGAGCAATGCGGCAAGCAGCGTCGGGAAGAGCATTGCCCTCCTCGACACCACTGCCGGATTGTTGCGTGTCTTTGTCATTTGGCCTATTCGCGTCCAGGGATGGGGGTGAATGTCTCCGTCACGGGGATGGAGAGGTTGCCGAAGTCGTCGATGGTGAACACTTCGAACTCATACCCTTGAAGTTCCAGTCCCGTCACCGTGTATTCGGTGACCACTTGGGGAATCTCTATGACTTGCTTTTCCGTGGCAGTCTTTTTCACCACGATGCGCATGGTCTTGATGAGGTGGGTGTCGTCGACGATGTCCCACATCAGGGTGAGGTTCCCCGGTTCAGGCGACACGGCCCTCAGGTTTCTCACCGCAGGAGCATAGGTGGGGATGTTGTCCAGGTATTCCCTGTAATTGTCGTCCATGTCCTCGCAAGAGGTGGTTGCAAGCAGCAGGGTGCAGACAAGGGCGATGGCATATGTCAGTCGTTTCATAAGATGATCTTTTTAGCTGTTGATATGGACTATGTGTTATTTTTTCCTACGAGGCTTGTTGGCTGCCTGGGCTTCCCTTGCTGCCAGTTCCTCATGCGACACGAGGATGGAACCGTAGAGGTTCAATTCCGACATGCCTGCAATATTGCGCTTGGAGAGGTCCCAGTTCTCCACCATGCGTACCCTGATGTAACGCACCGAGTCGGTCATGGCTTCCAATTCCCATTCATGTCCGTCGATGGCATACTGATAGCTCTCGTTGGTCGGCATGTAGACATTGGTGTGGTCGAAATAGGAAGGATTGGTCCAGTAGATGGGCAGGGTGCCGGCGGTGGAGTTTGACGAGATGTCGCAGTCCTTGATGAGGAACCATCCATCCTCGTCGAGTGTCATGGAGCCGAACAGCTTGAAACGCTTCAGGTTTTGTGGCTGATAGTAGAAATAGTCGTCGGAGATGCCGCTGGTCTGTCCGCTTGCACCGGAATAGGGCTGGTTGTCATAGGTGTAGGCCCTTTGCCAAGCCTTCAACCTGGAAATGGATACCACCTGGTGCATGTCGATGACGATGTCCACCTGGTCGGTGTCCCATGGGATGGAGGAGCCGTAGGTGACGCTTGAGTTATCGCAGTCGGTGCCGCAATAGTTCTGTGTGTTGCTGGTGTTGCTGTCGATGATGCCGTCGAAGATGGCCTCGTTCTTGTACTCCCATGCCGGTTGCAATGTCGTCAGCCTTGGCACAAGCGTCCAGATGAATTCCTTGACGAATCCGTTCACGGGGTCGTCCCTTTCTATGAACTTCAGCGATTCCTCCTCGGCCGGCACGTCGACATTCGCCGGCGTGCTCTGTGCTGTCTTGTTGCCGGAGGCATCCTCCACGCGGTAGCTCACCACATAGTTTCCAGCGAACATGTTGCGTATGTTGGCCTTTGCCATCTTCTGCTTGCTGCTGAGATACCGGGTGCGTTTCACACCTTCCGAGTCGATGTAGTCAACGACTACGTATACGATTTTCGCCACGCTGTTCTGCGTGATGTCGTCTGCCTTCGCATCCGCACCCATGGGGTTCTCCCATGTCACTGCCAGTCCGCCGCAGATGGGGTTGATTTCAAGGTTGTCCTTGATTACATTGATGAAGGAACGTCCGGGTTGCACGTTGATGACGGTGGCGCTGGTCTCACCGCCCCATTTGTCGACGGCGGATACGTAGACGGGATAGGTCTTCGTCTCGTCGGCCAGTCCGTCAATCTCTATCTTGTTGTCGTAGATGCTTGTCGTGCGGTAGACATCCTTTCCCAACGAGTTCTTGTATGCCGCCTTGATGTAAAGCAAGTCGTTGTTCCTGGGGGCGGTGAACCTGATGATGGCACCTCCCATCGTCGGCTCATAACTCAGGTCGACAGGGGCGGTCAACTCTGTCTCATCATCGTCGCAGGCAGTGAAGGAAACCGCCATCGCCAGGAAGCCTAAAACCAGGGTGCAATATTTGAATATCTTTTCCATGTCTTTTTCGTCTTTTGTTGATTACGTTGTAGGGCGTCAATATCCAGGATTCTGAACCAGATTTGGATTCTTGACCATCTCATCAGTAGGAATCGGCCAGAGGTAGTTGCGGGTGGTGAACACGTGTAGCAACTCGGGGTCTTGCACTCTCTTGTAGTATTCTGCGGCCGTGGTCGCATCGGAATTCCACTGCCATATGTTGGTGTTGAAATATTTGGAGCCTTCAAGCCAGCGACGCACATCGTCGTTGCGATAGCCTTCGAAAGCGAGTTCGATGGTGCGCTCTTGCTTGATGATCTCGCGCATGCCGTCCTTGGTCATGTATTTGTTGGGGTGCTTGGCGTTGGCCCAAGCCTCCTCCACGGGAGGCACGCCGGAGCGCGAACGTATGGTGTCGAGCAAGGCGAGAATCTCTTGCTGGCGCTGCTCTCCATACACTTCGTTCAGGCATTCGGCATAACTCAGCATCATCTCATTGAAGCGGATGATGGGCCAGGCATAACGGGTGATGGTGCCATTGCCCTGCGTGTCGGGATGCATCAGTTTCCTCAGGAACACGCCTGAGGTGGGGACGTCGATGTCGTCGTGGGTCTGCCGGCCGTTGGCCTCCTGGTAACGCATCTTGAGGTTGTAGAGGGTGCCGTAGCCTCTCACCCTTGAGCGGTCGAAGCCGATGGAGGCATAGAAGCGGGGCTCCCTGTTCATGAACATGTATGCGGTCTGTTCGCCCACTTGTGCCACGGTGCTGTGGTCGGCAGTGATGGTCACCACGGAGTCCTTGTGTTCATAATCAAAGGTGGGGTCCTCGTCCATGGGCAGGCCGTTCTGGGTATAGAAGAACTCGGTGGCGTTCAGTGTCGGTCCGAACCACTGCCAAGCATCGCCCGTCGAAGTGGCGGCAGAACTCTTGTAGTTGATTGAACGCTGTATTTCATGCCAGCTCAACACCTGGTTGGTGGTGCGTGAGCAGCCCCATATCACCTCTTCGTTCCATTTCGACACCATCGCATACTGGTAGTTGTACATGAAGGGCAGGCGGATGGAGTCATTCCTGAAATTCCTTGCATCCACGGTCTTGGAATAGTCTGATGCGGGGTATTTGAACAACCGTATGTTGGTGGCCTTGCACAAGTCCATGGCCTCCTCGTATGCGGCAAGCGCCCGTTGCCATTTCATCTTCTCCATTTCCGTGTTGCTTTGTGGGAACAGCTTCGTGCCGTCCTTGTTCTCGAGGGAATAATAGAGGGGATTGTTGTTGAACAAGGGGCTGGCGGCATAAAGCAGGACCTTGGCCTTGAAGCAACGGTTGATGACTTGGTCGATTCTTCCCAGTTCCGAGGTGTTGATGATGCGTACGGGCAGGGCGTTCATCGACTCGTCCAACATGCTCACGATGTAGTTGACAACAGAGTCCACCGGCTCCCTCGCTTGCTGGTTGGCCTTGTCCGACACGTCGAGCGGCGTCTCTTCCTTGATGAGGGGGATGGCTCCATATTGCGTGAAGAGAAGGAAGTGGTAGTATGCGATGAGGAACTTCACCTCGCCGCTCCATCTGCTTTTCTCGCTCTGTGTCATGTCGGGCACCCTGTCGATGTTGTTCAGGAAAGTATGGCAGATGCGCAATGGCACGAAGAGGGACTCCTCGCATGGTGCGTGCTCGCTCCAGCTCCCTCCCCAGTCGCCATACCAGAAACTCATGATGGGTTGGTCGGCGCTGATTTTTCCCAAGACGGCATTCTTGCCGTCGGTCACACGGTTGATGCTCATGATCATCTCGTCGCTCATCCCGAGAAACGAATAGGTGTTGTCGTATTCAGGGATGTAGTGGTAACAGGTGGCCAATGCCCTGTAGGCCGTCTCCTTCCTGTTGAAGAGTGCGGAGATTTCCTGTGTGTTGTCTGGCACCACGTCCAAATAGTCGGAACAGCCCGAGGAGACTGATGCGAGGATGCCGAACAATATGTATGTCAAATATTTTTTCATTTCCTTATGCATTATGATGACTATGTCAGAATTCCAAATTCAAACCTACATTGAATACTCTCTGCGTGGGGTAGCCGATGCCGTAGCCGCCCATTTCAGGATCCCACAACTTGAAGTCGCTCAGGCAGAACAAGTTGTTCCCGGAAGCAAAGAAACGAAGCATGCTCAATCCCCATTTGCTGACGGTCTTCAGGGGAAGGGTATAGCCCAATTCCACCGTCTTCAGTCTTAGGAACGAGCCGTCGCGCAGCCACCACGTGGAGTTGACGGTGTTGTTGGCGACACCGGCCGTTGACAGGCGGGGCCAGAAGGCGTTGGGGTCGGGATTCTCCTCGCTCCAATAGTTTCCTGCCACCAATTTCAATGCGTTCCTGTGGTTGGCAAGGGGTTCGATGGATGAGGGCTGGATGAAGAATGAAGAGTGTGCCGAACCTTGGAAGAAGAATGACACGTCAAGGTTTTTGAAACCGGTGGAGGCACCGAATCCATAGACAATCTCCGGGTCGGTGGGGTAGCCGATGGCCACCATGTCCTTCGAGTTGATGACACCGTCTTTGTTGATGTCCACGTATTTGATGTCACCGGCCATGTATGTGGCGCCTGCCACCACTTCCTGGCGAGGGCTGTTCTCAACGTCGTTCTGGTCGATGAACAACCTCTCGGCGACGTAGCCCCATTGCTGGCTCAGGTTGTAACCGAAACGGTTGCGCCATGGCTCGGGGTAGATCAGGTCGCCACCACGTATGTATTTGCTGGTGGAGTAAGTGTAGTTGAACCGGGTTTGCAGCCACCAGTCACGGGTGATGCTCCAGTTGATGTCGCAAGATGCATCGATGCCATGCTTGCTGGTCTTGCCCATGTTGGCGTAGATGTCTGCCGTGGCGCCCATGGCGAGAGGCACGGAACCCATCCTCTGGTAGATGTCGTCGCGGTCTTCGCGGAAGTACTCGAACTGTATGGTCGCCTTGCGCATGAAGTCGATTTCCACACCGTAGTTCTGCATGGTTGCTGCTTCCCAACCGATTTTCGAGTTGGCATAGCGGTTGATGGAGTAGCCGTTGTATGTGACATCGAAGTCCTGTCCCCAGGTGTATCCCAGGCCTCCATTGTTGGTGTTCACGTCGGCAAGATAGTAGAAACGCTGGCTGGTCGACATGATGTTGTCGTTGCCCACGAGTCCGTAGCTGGCCTTGAACTTGAACATCGGGAATATCTTTCCGAGAACGGAATTCTCCCAGAACTTCTCATTGGAGATGATGTATCCCACACCGATGGAGGGGAAGAAACCCCAGCGGTGGTCGCGGTCGAACTTCTCCGAGCCGTTGTATCCGAAGTTGGTTTCCAGGAAATAACGCTCACCGTAACTGTATGTGAAACGTCCTGACAAACCCATGGTGCGAATGGGCAGTGACCCGAAGGCTCCTCCTTGGTTGCCAAGCAACTGCTCCTTCATCTGTCCTACAAGCATTCCGCTGACGCCATGCTTGCCGAATTCACGACTGTATTGTGCCGCCACCTCGAAGTAATAGGAACTGCTTGTGGACAGGCTTTGCGAGGGGTTGCTCAGTCGGTCGGTGCCCTCTTGCACTTGGTCGAGGCTGTATTTGGTGCCCAGTTCGCTCACTTCCGTCTTCAGGGCGTAATAGAATGGTGTCATCGAACGGGTGTTGGTGTTGGAGCCTGTCGAGGTGAAGGAGGCCAGTCCGCGCACGGAAAGGCCTTCGGTAATCATCTTCAGGTCTTGTTCGATGGTGAAGATGGAATTGCCTGTATAGGAGAAGGCGTCGGAATAGCCCACCATCATTTCAGCATACGGGTTGGGATAGCGCACGCTACCCACATTGTTGCCGTAAAGCACGTGTTCGGCATAATACCAGGTGTTGTCTATCGACTTGTCGTAGTAAGCGGGGAAATCCACAGGGTTGGCCCGCATGATCTGGTCGAAGAGGTTGGTGGTGGATGCTGCAGGGGTGTTTGAACGGTCAAGCAGGGTGTAGACCTTGACTGCAGCCTTCGTCGTCTTGGTCAGGTTGACGTCGATGTTCGCCCTGATGTTGTAGCGGTTGATGCTGATGTTGTTGTTGTAGTTGTTCACCGACGGCACTTTGAGCAAGCCGTTCTCATGGGTGTATGCCGCCGACAGGTAGTATTGGGCAACCTCGCCACCGCCGGAAGCGGTGACCGTGGCCTTCGTGTTGATGGCGGCATCCTTGAACATCATGTCATACCAGTCGACATTGGGGTAGAGCATCGGGTCCACGCCGTTGCGGGTGTTCTCGATTTTCTCCATCAGATAGGCATCGCTGGTCACTCCTTGTATATCGCGTGTACGCATGGCGTAATTATAGAGGTTCATGTATTCCACGCCATCCACGAACTCCAGAATCTTGGTGGGAGTGGAGATCTGGGCTTCCAGTCGTCCTGTGATTTTGATTTTTCCCTTCTTACCTGATTTCGTGGTCACCAGGATGACACCGTTGGCACCTTTTGAACCATACAGTGCTGTCGCTGTGGCATCTTTCATGATGGAAAAGCTTGCGATGTTCTCCGGCTCCAGGCGAGCGAGGTCTTCTGTCGACATCTCGATGCCATCGATGAGGATGAGCGGTCCTGCGAGAGAACTTTCCAAGCTGCTCACGCCACGTATGAAGAAGTGCGCATTGTCTTTTCCTGGCTCGCCGGTGCGCTGGTAGGACACCACGCCGGCAATGCGCCCCGCCATCGTGTTGGTCAGGTTGGTGCTGGGTGTGCGCAACTCCGAAGGATTGATGGTTTCAATGGACCCAATCACGGAGTTCTTCTTTTGTTTGGAGAAAGCCACGACAACCATTTCCTCAAGCGTGTTTGCTTCTTCTGCCATGACTACATCGATCTGGGTTCGGTCTCCTACATATTCTCTTTTCGTGGCAAAGCCGATGTAAGAGAATGTGATGGAATCCCGGGGTTCCGCATTCAGCGCATATTTGCCGTCGATGGTGGTGACGGTGCCTCCTGCTTCCTTTCCCCTTACAACCACTGTGACACCTGGCAAAGGTGTGCCTTCCTTGTCAACTACAATTCCTTTCACGACATGCTGTGCCTTGATGGGCAATGAGCCAATGAGCATCAACAAGACCAACGTGAGGAATTGTTTCATAGGTTTTTTTCTCATTGATTGTATGTTATTAGGTTTTATGATATATGTATCTTATACGAGTTAGAATGCTTGTTTTTCATGGCAAAGGTAATAAAAAAAGCAACGCAAAAATGAGAGCAAAACCCAAAAGTGGATGAAAGTAGAGGGTAGTAAATAACAAGCTGCTGAATTTCAGCAACTTGCATTGTTCTTTGTTGGGTGATAAAGTGGAAGAAAAATAAGTGCTATTGGGCTTTTCCGATGCGTTTCACGGCGTTTTCGAATTCATCTCGAGGCCCTATGGCAGCATTTTTCACATTTGACCGATAGTTGTAGATGGTGTTGGCGGAATAATTGAGGAAAGCAGCGATTTTGGAACTGTCGGTGATGCCAAGTCGTATGAGTGCGAAAATGCGCAATTCGGTGGTGAGCGACTTCTCCTTTTGTGGAGTTATCCTGCTTTCGGGTTGCAGGAGTTCGTTGAATTCCTCGATGAAGGATGGGAGGATGCTGAGGAAGGCGGCATCGAAATTTCCCAGCAATTCTTCAAAATCCTTGGATTTCATCTCCCGCATTTTGTTGGAAGACAAATAATCGGTGAGTCCTCCGCTCTTTTGCTTGATAAGAACCGTGGAGCGGAACTTTTCCATTTTTTTGATGTAATCCGAGCAAAGTGTGAGGAAATAGCCGATATACACCTCTTTTATCCTGTTGCTGTCGGCGAGGAGATTGTTGCTCTCGTGGAGTTTGTCGATGGTCTGTTGCAACTCGATGTTCAATTCTTTCAAATTCAGGTTGCTCTCATGCAATTCGCGACGTGCAGCTTTCACCCTGCGTATCTGCCGGATGGCATACAGCACGGCAATGGCCAGGAGCAATGCCAGAACCCCTGTGAGGATGAGCATTTTGCTCAGCATATGGTTCTGCTTGTCGGTCATCAACTGATAGTTGTGCGCGATGTTGTTGAGGATGTGCACGCTCTGAAGGTTGCGCAAGGGAGAGTTGTATTGTTGCAGTCCGTCTTGCGAAATGTTGATGAGTCGATATGACCTTTTCACGTCGCCTTCTTCGCTGAGGAGGTTGGCAAGCGTCCATAGCGATGCCTGGTCCT
Source organism: uncultured Prevotellaceae bacterium (assembly GCA_902786665.1). Lineage (GTDB taxonomy): Bacteria > Bacteroidota > Bacteroidia > Bacteroidales > Bacteroidaceae > Prevotella. The sequence goes on from CADADN010000051.1 coordinate 50,796, forward strand.
TGATGGAATGTCTCAAGTCGCCGATGGCTGATTTGATGAGCCATATCTTTTCCTTCTCCTTGTCTCCAAGGCCATTGTATATCACCGACCTGAAATATGCTATTTCAGAGTATCTCTTGTCCAGGGAGTCAATGCGTTGCAGCCGGAGGTCGTTGTATTTCAATGCTTCTTCATATTGATGCTGGTCGCGTGCACGAGTCTCCAACAACTCCAGATAACACTCGTTTTCCGGGTCATTGCTGTAATATTGCTGCAGGAGGTAACGGTAATGCCCTGCCTTGTCGAGGTATTCAGAGTTGATGACACTGTCTCGTGAATAGAATCCCGACTCGCCGTACACGTCTCTGCAGGCATCGTAGAAAGCGGGGAGCAGGCTGTCGGGAAGTTGCTTCTCGTCGATGTCTTTCACCAGGTTCACGGCTTCAAGGTATGCTCCGGTTTTGGCATAATGCTTCGCCTTGCCCAGTTGCATGCGCAAGATCATGCCGGCATTGCCCGTTTGCTCTGCCAGGTGTAGGTTCCTGTTGATGTAAAGCGTGGTGGAGTCGTAGTTGAATTTCGAATATGCATGGATGAGTTTTTCGGTCAAGGCAATCTCTTCCTCCACGCTTCCCCTGTGGTTCCTGAGCTGTTGCTTGATGGCATTGACGCGTTTGAGATGGGCGGCATCATATTGCCGGACGTTGTCAAGGGTCGAATCCAGTTGCTGCAACAAATGGCTTGTCTCCTTGTCGTCCACGGCAGGGTGTCCTCCTTGTCCCTTGACTTGGAAGGGCAAAAGCAACAACAACAATAACATGCCAAGTGCATGCATCTTGTTGTTTCCAGAACCAACAAAAAGGAAGGATATGGTGGTCTTCATATATTATAGAGGTGTGTCCTATGCGTTTTGAAAGATGTTCAAGTAAGTTAATCCATGGATGCATGCCGGTCGTATCGACAAAATCCATGGAATCCAACTTGATTTGACAAAGTTATGAAATTTGTTCCAAAGTAACAAATAATATTACAATTATTCCAACTTCACGTCTCATTTTTATTTGCCAGTGCTCAAAATCATCCACTTTTCCATATATGCCAATGACTACTTAACTATATGTGAGACAAATCGTTATAGTTGCTTGCAAGATGAATTCATCCACTTTTGTCTTATATGACCATTGCCCGTCACCATATTTTGGCTATTTTTGCAAATCAAAGAACACATAACCCCTATATGAAAAAAACTTCAAGCTAATGCTTGGTAAAAACCCGCAAAGATGAAAAAGGCAAGTCTCAAAAGCATCGTTACCTCTTTGATGATTCTGTTCTTCGTTTCAAGTATGCAAGGCCAGACCGATACAGGGTTGGAGACAACCCACGATGAGTCGGGCTTTGTCCCAGAAGGCTATCAATTGGATTGGAACGACGAATTCGATGGAACCGATCTGAACACCAACGACTGGAAATTCGAGATTCACGACCCCGGATGGGTCAACAACGAGTTGCAGCGCTATGTGGGCAAGACCTTCAGAGGGCAGAAAGTGGTGTTCGTGGAGGATGGCCATTTGACCATACGCGCACAGAAAATCGACGGCCAGGTGGTGTCGGGGCGCATCAACGCCCGTCCTTCCGAGGGATGGCGTTATGGCTATTTCGAGGCACGCATGAAGTTGCCTAAGGGCCGGGGGACGTGGCCTGCTTTCTGGATGATGCCCGTGAATGTGGACTGGGCTACCAACCCATGGCCCAGGTGTGGTGAAATCGACATCATGGAGGAGGTGGGATATTCACCGGGCAATGTCTCCTCGTCCATCCATTGTGCAGCCTACAACCATCAGGACAACACCCAGAAGACACACTCCGTGCATGTGGCCACGGCAGAGGACGAATACCATGTGTATGGTGTGGAATGGACGTCGGAGAAACTGTCGTTCTATATAGACGGGCAGATGCATATGGAATTCCTGAAGGAAGGCGACGACCACGAGGTGTGGCCTTTCCACTATGCTTTCCATCCCATCCTCAATCTGGCGTGGGGTGGCTCGTGGGGAGGTGCGCAAGGAGTCGACGAGAGCGCTTTCCCCTGCGACCTGCTTGTGGATTATGTACGCATATACAAGAAACCGATGCCAGCAACGGCGAAGAAGGTGGTGGCCTATGTCACGTCCTGGTCGTCAGTGCCGGTGGACGGCAATGCCATGACGCACATCAACTACGCCTTCGGCGGGATAGACAGCAACGGACGGGTGTATGTGGATGGACAGAGCCGTTTCCGTGAAATCGTGTCCCTGAAGGAGAGACACCCTGCCTTGAAGGTGTTGCTGAGCATAGGCGGCTGGGGACGAGGCAATTTCTCACCCGTGGCGGCCGACGAGGGCAAGCGGAAGGCATTCGCACAGTCCTGCCGCGAGTTTTGCGAACAATATGGCATCGATGGCATCGACATCGATTGGGAATTCCCTGGCAACAATTCCTCGGGCGAGACGTCTCCCGCCAATGAGAAGGACAATTACACGCTATTGATGCGCGACCTCCGCGAGGCCTTGGGCGACGACTTGTTGCTGACGATGGCGTCGGCGGCCAGTCCGGGCTACTATGATTACCGCAACTGTATCGATTATCTTGACTTTGTCAATGTGATGGCATACGACATGGCCAGCCCTCCCAATCATCACTCTGCACTTTATCGAGGAGGGACCGTGGGGAATGGATGGTGTGTGGCCCACGAGGCCATTCAAAACCACCTGAAGGCCGGCATCCCCGCCGACAAGTTGGTGATGGGGCTTCCCTTCTATGGGAACGGCAATGGAGATGGCAGCGGCTCTGCCAACCAGGTGTCCTTGCAGGAGATAGAGGACGGGATGGCCGATGGGAAATGGACAGGGCATTGGGACGATGTGGCGAAGGTGCCCTACGTGACCAACAAGAACGGACAGTTCGTCTTCGGCTATGACAATGCCAGGTCGCTCACGGCCAAATGCCAGTACATCGTCGACAACGACCTTGCGGGTGGCATGTATTGGGAATATGCCAATGACAATCTGATGGGGACGGAGCGCAGCACCGTCTATGACTGCCTGGTGGGGAATGCTGTCAAGAAGGAGAATCTCACCTTCGGGGGAGTGCCTTTGGAATATGAAGGTCTCAACAGATATGGCCATGTCCTTGACATGACGCAAGGCTCTTGCTACGAGGTGTCGGGAGCCGAAGAGATGAATGACGACGATTGGTATCATGACCCGGACTTTTTCACGAAAACAGGTGATGGGACCTTCCAATTCATAGCGGTGTCGGGCAAGTATGACATCTGTGCCGATTTCAACAACCGGTGTTTCCGTGTCACACCGCTCGACGACGAAGGCCTCCCCCTCACCTACGACAAGCAGGATGGTACCGGCTGCATCTGGGTGATTGGCGCCAATTCGAGTTTCGGCAAACCGACGTTCCTCCCCGGGAACGACGATGGATGGTCGGAAAGCCGCGCCCTCCCCATGGCCCGCATCGACGACACCCATCATCAAATCACCTTCGAGGTTGGCAAGCAATTGAACCCGGAGAAAGTGAATTTCAAATTCTTCCATCAGAACTCTTTCGGCAACGACTCCAATGACGAGTTCACTCCGTTCACACTCCCAAGCATCACCACCACGAGCGACATCTTCTATGTGAACTACAACGCTACTGACTGCGGAAACATCAAGTTGCGTAGCGGGAAGACCCTGAAGGTCGGCGATGTCTACGTGTTCACCATTGACACCGGCGACACCGACCATGTGATACTCTCGACCCAAAACATCACCACGGGCATCGACACGCCGGAAACCGCTGGTGGCAGCCTGGATGGAAGGTGTTATGACATGATGGGAAGGGCGGTCGATGACTTGTCCGGTCGGAGGAATGAATCGCCAAGACGGCTCCTCATCACCAAGGGAAAGAAAATCGTCAGATAAGTAACATACCACAAAAAATACACACCATGATGAATGCAAGCAAAACGACATGCCTGGTCCTGGCCATGATGATGGCCCTTGGTGCCTTTGCCAAGAAACCTGCGGACCATATGCTGGTAGTGGCTTATGTCACCTCGTGGACCAATGAAGTGCCCGACCCGACGATGATGACGCACATCAACTATGCCTTCGGACACGTCAACGACACCTTCGATGGCGTGAGGATAGACAACCCCGACCGCCTGCGCATGCTCGTGGGGTTGAAGGGCGGCAATCCGGCATTGAAAGTCATGCTCAGCATAGGAGGGTGGGGGAGCGGTCGCTTCAGCGAAATGGCTGCCTCGGAAAAGAACCGTGAGGCTTTCGTGAAAGATTGCAGAAGGGTGGTCGACGACTTCGCGCTCGACGGCATCGACATCGATTGGGAATATCCCACACAGTCGTCGGCGGGGATTTCCTCCTCTCCCGACGATACAGGCAACTTCACCTTGCTCATGCGAGACCTGCGCCGTGCCCTTGGAAAGAAGAAGTTGCTCACCGCCGCCACGGTCTGCGATGCGAAATACATTGATTTGAAATCTTGCATCCAGTATATGGATTTCGTCAACGTGATGGCCTACGACATGGGCAATCCCCCCAAGCACCACGCCGCTCTCTTCCCCTCGCCTGTCTCAAGCCACATTACGGCGTCACAAGCCGTGGAGGCCCATCTTCAAGCGGGTGTCCCGGCCAACAAGCTGGTCATGGGAATGCCTTTCTACGGGAGGGGAAAGCGCGATGACGGCGGCTTGCGGGCATACGACAAAACGGGTGTCCTGCCTGCAGGGTATGCAAGGCATTGGGACGACGAAGGCAAGGTGCCCTATATCACCAACGAACAGGGAGAGATGGTCAGAGGATATGAGAACACCCGTTCACTTGCCGAGAAGTGCCAATACATACTTGACCATCACCTCCGAGGGGGAATGTATTGGGATTATGCGAGCGACAACAGCCAGGGAGATGAGCGAACGACCGTCTTCCTCTCACTCCTGAAAAACAAAAAGGCAACCATTCCTCCGCGCAAGGTCCTCGTCCTGGCGGAGAGGGGAGGGCTGCATGAGCCTTTCACCGCCTGCGGACTCCAATGGCTTGAAGACAACAAGCAACGATTCAATATGGAACTTGTCATACTGAGTACGGCCAAGGACATCCCCAAGGACGAACTGAAGAAATTCCATCTTGTCCTTCAACTGAACCATCCTCCTTATGAGTGGAGCCAAGCGTCACAGGAAGATTTCCAGGAATACATCGACCGTGGGATAGGCAATTTCATCGGCTTCCACCATGCGACACTGCTCGGCGAATTCGACGGATACGGCATGTGGCAATGGTTCTCGGATTTCATGGGAGGCATCAGGTATGAGAACTACATTGCCGACAAGTGTGATGGCACGGTGCAGGTTGAAGACCGGCGGCATCCTGTGATGCAAGACATCCCAGGGACTTTTGTCATCGAGGATGACGAATGGTATACTTATGACAAGGACCCCCGGCAGAATGTCCATGTCCTGGCGCACGTCGACGAGGCGAGCTACACCATCACGACCAACATCAAGATGGGCGACCATCCCGTCATCTGGACCAATCCCTCAAAAGGGGCGAGGAATGTGTATTTCCAATTTGGTCATAGCAAGTTGTTGTTCGACAATCCCACGTTTGTGAGACTATTGGAAAACGCCATCACTTGGACATTGGAGGAGAAATGAGCAAAACCCTTGTTTGCATCCTTTTGGCCATTTGTCCGTGCATATGGGCTCAGGTGCCCATGCCGTTGGATGGCAGCCGTTCGTTGGAGGCCATGCAACAGCAGGAGGTCGTTCTCGAGAGCGAGGCTCTTGAGGTGACGCCCTCGTTGACCAGTTGGCGACATCAAGGCCTGGGCAGGATTTCTTATGTTCCCGACGGACAGTTGTGCCTGATGTTGCCGATTGAAACGGGGAAACGGGCGCAAGGATCGGCCGACGACCCTGACTATGCCACCTTGGGCAGGGCTTCTGCCGTTTTCGACCTGCATGACAAAGACCTGAAAGAATACAACCGGGTGGCGATGGAGGTCTTCCCGCAATGCGAGGGTACGGCTGTCATGAATCTCAATTTGTATTTGCATGGTGCGGAAAACGGGGACTTGGGCGCTCATCTGGTCAACTTGAAAAACAACCAATGGAACCAGGTCGTTTATGACATTTCCGGCGTGGGACGCCGTGACGTGTCTGGCTTGGAAATCTATACCGACCTGAAAGGACGGAATCAGGCAAGGGGGGACTCTTTCGCCTATCACATCAGAAACATCCGTTTCGAACGCGTGGGGCATTCTGAACCAGAAACGGGATGGCTGCCCGGGCAGGGGCGCATCTCACACCCTTTCTCAGGTTATTTCCCCCAAGGGCGGAAGACGGCCATCGTCGCCCTTCCCGAAAGGCAGGATGATGGGGAGCCCCTGGATGGCACGCCTTTCCAACTCGTTGACGCCGCCAGTGGGAAGACCGTCTTCCATGGCGTGTTGAAGGAAAGCAAGACAACGATAGGCAGGTTCGGCATCATGGATTTTTCCTCATTTGCAGAAACAGGGGATTATCTGTTGAAATGTAACGATATGGAAACGACGCCTTTCCATATCGGTGATGACGTCTTCCTTCACGCCAGGGAATTGCTGGTGAATTTCATCTTCTGCCAACGTTGTGGATATGCAGTCCCTGGCATCCATGGTGCCTGCCATGAAGACGTGTTTTGCAACTTCAAAGGGAGGGAGGTCTCCTATGGTGGCGGTTGGCATGATGCCGGAGACCTGTCGCAACAGACGCTGCAGACGTGTGAAACGGCTACAGCGCTTCTTGAACTATGGCATAAGACGCATGACAAAGGTTCGGCATGTGCTTCAAGGTTGCTCGAAGAGGCCATGTGGGGACTGAGGTTCGTCTTGCATTGCAGGTTGGGCGATGGATACCATGCAAGCAGCATGGGGCTGCTTCACTGGACAGACGGCATCGCGGGGACGGCGGATGACATACACACCGTGCGTTCGCAAAACGTGGCTTATGACAACTTCCTATATGCCGGTTGCGAGGCCTATGCCGCACGCGTCATACCTTCATCGCCATTGCGCGACAGCCTTGCCAAGGCGGCCAGGGAGGATTTCCACTTTGCAACCGACAAATTCGAAAGAGAAGGATATGACGTGTTCCCGCATGTGATGGAACATACCTACAACACCTCCCCCTCGCAGTACCATGCCACGATGAGTTGGGCGGCATCCCAACTCTTCATGCTGACCGGCGAGGTGAAGTATGGTGAGGCTGCCGTCGAAAGCGTGGGGTACCTCTTGGAATGCCAGGAGGAACAAGGTGTCCTGCCCGGCTATTTCTATCGCGACAAGACACGAAGGGCCATCGTCCATTACATCCATCAGTCGCGTGAGCAATTGTTCATGCAGGCGCTTGTCAGCTTGTGTGAAAGTCAGCCGACCCATGAAGATTACGGACGTTGGCTACGGGCCATAGGTCTTTATGGCAACTACTTGAAGAGTCTGATGCCGTATGTCGAGCCTTATGGCATGGCCGCCTCCGGGGTGTACCTGCCGGAAGAATATGCCGACTCTGCGGGCTTTCATTCGCTGCATATCTTCTCAACAGTCGAGGCATATGCGTCATACGACAGCCAACTGGAAAAAGGCGTGAAATTGGATGACGGACATTATGTGAGGAGGTTTCCCATCTGGTTCAACATCTTCAATGGCAATGAGGCGGTCATCCTGTCCATTGGCAAGGCGGCAGCCTTGTGTGGCCATTTCCTGAAAGACGACAGTTTGTTGCAGGTGGGCCGCGAACAACTCTATTGGACCGTCGGCAAGAATCCTTACTGTCAGTCTCTCATCTATGGCGAAGGGTGGCGCTACCCCTCGATGGACAGTTTCTCCTCTGGCGAGATGATGGGGGAGATACCTGTCGGCATACGTTCATGGGGTGATGAGGACATCCCGTATTGGCCTCATACCAACAATGCTTGTTACAAGGAGGTGTGGACAACTTCCGCCGCCAAGTTCCTTTCCCTCCTGGCGGAGTATGAAGATGGATACTGAGCATCATCCACTCCCTTGCACCTTCGGAATGGACAAGATACATATGGAATAACGATTATAAACACAACGATAAAATGAGGAGAGTAATGCTATTGCTGCTGGTTGTTTGCGCAAGCACGACCCTTATGGCACAAAATGAAGGCGAATATGCAGCCAACTACGCCCGCGCACCCCGTTTCAAGGCATTGATGTTCTGGCAACCCAATGCAGAGGAAGCCCATGTGCAGTTTGACAAACAGGCCCTCGAGTTCTTTCACAAACTCACTTACGGCGAGGGATGGATCATGGATGTCACCACATCGCTGGAAGAATATCCTTACGAGCGGCTCAAGGAGTACAGCATCGTCGTCAGCCTGAATGCCTCACCATGGGGAAAGGAGCAACGAGATGCGTTCGAACGCTATATGGAAAACGGAGGGGGATGGATGGGATTCCATGCTTCGGCCTACAACGACCGGGACACCAACTGGCCTTGGCTGAACCGATTCCTTGGTTGCGGGGCGTTCTATTGCAACAACTGGCCACCGCAGCCGGCACTTGTGGAATGTGACGTGACCGACCATCCTGTCACCATAACCCTTCCACAACAATTCGTGGCGCCGGCGAGTGAATTCTACCAATGGCAGCCTTCCCCACGAAAGAACGAGGACGTAGAGGTGCTGCTGAGCATCTCACCGAAAATGTATCCTTTCGGACTGAAGGATGTTGTGAAATTCGGCGACTTCCCCATCGTGTGGACCAACAAGAAATACCGCATGGTCTATCTGAACATGGGCCATGGCGACGAGGGATTCATCGATGCCACACAACAACTCCTCTTTGTGAATGCATTCCGCTGGGTGGTGAGCAGGGACCCGCAGGGAGACCCGTTCAAGAAATGAGGGGGAGAGGCTTATGAAGAAACTAATTGTCATATTGGTCGCATCCCTGACTTCTGTCGCCTGCTTGCATGCACAGTCCATCTGGGACTTGTCTCATCTGGCAAGCGTGAAGGAATCATTGGACAAGCCCGTCTATGCAACCGCCTGCAGGCAATTGTTGGATGAGGCAGACCGCCTGATGACGAAAGAGCCTGTTTCCGTGATGCTGAAAGAGTTTACTCCTGCCAGCGGTGACAAGCATGACTATATGAGTCTCGCTCGCTATTACTGGCCCGACACCACGAAGGCCGACGGACTCCCCTACATCTCGCGCGACGGCTTGTCGAATCCGGAATTGGAGAAGTATGACCGCAACCAATTGTCGACCATGACGACCGCCGTCACCACGTTGTCACTTGCATGGTATTTCAGTGGAAAGGAGGAGTATGCCCGTCGGGCTGTGGAATGGTTGAAGGTATGGTTCCTGAACAAGGACACCCGCATGAATCCCAACCTCGATTATGCGCAAATCGCACCGGGGTTGTTCGACGGTCGTGGGCGTTGCTATGGCGTCATCGACTCCTATTCCTTTGTGGAGATGCTCGAAGGCGTGCAACTGCTTCAATCGTCTGCGTCGTTCAACAAAAAGGACCAAAAGGTGCTGAAGGACTGGTTTTCCAAGTTCCTCACATGGCTCCTCACCAGCAAGCAAGGTGTCGAGGAGGGACGGCAGAAAAACAACCATTCCGTTGCCTACGACACCCAGGTCATCGCCTATGCCCTGTTTGTGGGCAACAAGTCCCTGGCGGAGGAGATGGTCAGGGTATTTCCTGGGAAACGCATCTACAAGCAAATCATGCCCGACGGCAGCCAGCCGCAAGAGTTGGGGCGCACGTTGGCCTTCGGCTATTCCCAATACAATCTCAGCCATATGATTGACATCGTGCAGATGGGAAGGAAATTGGGTGTCAACATCGACGACTCCATCTCTGCCGATGGCAGCAATCTCTATCGTGGTGTCGATTTCCTCCTGCCATATGTGGGATGTCGTGTGGAGCAATGGCCTTATCAGCAAATCGGGGAATGGGATTACAAGCAGAATGAGTTTTGCAAAGACCTCTACCGCACATGGCTGCTGAGTCCTTCCAAGAAGGAATACAAGCGCATTTCCTGCGAACACCTCGTCAAGGATTTCTCCGACAGGTTCTTCCTGCTCTATTTCGTGCCGGATATGGTTGACGATGCCTTCGCCAGGGCCGCCTCGCAACTCCGTTTCCAAATCCAATGCGTGAAAAAGGCACGTTCGGAGGCGAAGGACAAGTCGAAGTTCATGCCGCGCAGCGTGGAGAAGGACGGGAGCCTGCGGCTCGTCGGTGAAAGCGACTGGTGCTCGGGATTCTTTCCCGGTGAGTTGTGGCTGATGTACCAATACGGCAAGGAGAGGTTCTGGCGCCAGCAAGCCGTGAGCAACACTTGGCGGATAGAGAACATCAAGGAATACACCGGTTCCCATGACTTGGGGTTCATGATGAACAATTCCTTTGGAAACGCCTACCGCCTGACAGGCGAGGAATCGTTCCGCGACGTACTGGTAAAATCGGCGGAGAGCCTGGCGTCGCGTTTCGACAAGAAGGTGGGGTGCATCCGCTCGTGGAGTTGGGGTACGCCCGACAGGTGGAAGTTTGCCGTCATCATCGACAACATGATGAATTTGGAATTGTTGTTCGAGGCTTCCCGCCTCACTGGCAATCAAACATACCATGACATCGCAGTCAGCCATGCGAAGAAGACGCTGCAGAATCATTTCCGTCCCGACAACTCGTCCTACCACGTGGTGGACTACGACCCTGAGACTGGTGCCGTCGTCAAGCGCATCACGTTTCAGGGCTTCTCCGACGAGAGTGTGTGGAGCAGGGGACAGGCGTGGGGGCTTTACGGATTTACGATGTGCTATCGCTACACCAAAGACGAGGCGTTCCTCCAGCAGGCTTGCCGTATCGCTGATTTCTTCTTCTCGCAGCCTGGCCTTCCATCCGACTTGATTCCTTATTGGGACATGCGCAACCCCGCCATCGGAACGGGACAGGAGGTGCCTCGTGACGCTTCAGCCGCAGCCATCTTCGCTTCCGCCCTTTATGAGTTGTCTTCGTATGCCAATCGGGAAAATGCCGGAAAGTATGCCGGGTTGGCAGACAAGATTCTCGACAGCCTGGTGTCTGGCTATCAAGCCGATGCCAATACGAACCAAGGGTTCCTGTTGCTTCACTCCACGGGCAACCACCCTTCCAATGATGAGATTGACGTCCCCATCAATTATGCCGACTACTATTACTTGGAAGCCCTGTCAAGACAAAGGGCTCTGAGGGCGTTTTGAGATTTCATGGAACCTACCTTTAGCAAAAGTAAAAAAATAACTCGGTATTATTTTAACATATAATTCTTGCTTTGGCAAGCGTCTCCTTCGTCGCCGAGCAGCTGTGTATCAGAATTTTTGTTTAATTCTTGGACGAGCCAAGCGGCAGAGCCGAGCGCGTGTTCTATATTATTCATCCCAATTAATTTTTTAATCGTCACTTAACAAAATAGCAAAAGGAATGAGAAAAAGAATCTTTTTATCGGCAATCACCATGCTGATGGCTGCCACCATGCTGATGGCTGCCGACAAGGACGGGCGGTTTGTGCACACCAACGGCCCCGACCTCATCCAGCCGGATGGCAAGAAACTCTACATCCAGGGAACCAACTTGGGCAACTGGCTCAACCCGGAGGGCTATATGTTCGGCTTCAGCCGCACGAATTCCGCATGGATGATCGACCTGATGATCAAGCAGGCTGCTGGACCCGACTTCGCAGCGGAATTCTGGAAGGCGTTCAAGGAGAACTATGTCACCCGCGACGACATCCTCTTCATCAAGCAACAAGGAGCCAACACCATCCGACTCCCGTTCAACTATAAACTGTTCACCGACGAGGATTACATGGGGTTGACATCGGGGCAGGATGGCTTCAAACGCATCGACGATGTTGTCAGATGGTGCCGCGAAGCGGGACTTTACCTGATTCTTGACATGCACGACTGCCCTGGCGGGCAGACGGGCGACAACATCGACGACGGACATGGCTACCCTTGGCTGTTTGAGAGTGAAAAGAGCCAGCAACTCTTCTGCAGCATATGGCAACAAATTGCCGACCACTATAAGGACGAGCCCGTCATCCTGGGATATGAACTGGCCAACGAGCCTATCGCACATTATTTCGAGAACAAGGAGGCTTTGAACCTTCTGCTCGAACCCTTGTACAAACGTGCAGTGAAAGCCATCCGGGCGGTGGACCCAAACCATGTCATATTGCTGGGGGGCGCACGGTGGAACAGCGACTTCTATATGTTCACTGATTGGACTTTTGACGACAACATCATGTACACCTGCCATCGCTATGGCGGCGACCCCACGAAAGAGGCCATCAAGGACTATGTCGATTTCAGGAACAAGACAAACCTGCCGATGTACATGGGGGAAATCGGGCACAACACGGATGAATGGCAGGCGAAGTTTGTCAAGGTGATGAAGGAGGTGAACATCGGCTACACCTTCTGGCCGTACAAGAAAATCGACGGGTCGTGCATGATGGGCATCCAAAGACCCGAGTCATGGGACAGCATCGTCGTGAGATACAGCGAAGCCCCGCGCGGCACCTACAAGGAATGGCGTGAGGCTCGTCCCGACCAGCAACTTTTCCGCAGCCTGCTCATGCAGTATGCTGAAAACAGCCGCTTCAAAAACTGCAAGCCCCAGGAGGATTACATACGGTCGTTAGGACTGAAAGAGTGACAGGCTATTCGTTGGCATCAAACTTGCTTTTCCACTCCGTGATGTTGCGCTCCTTTGACGAGAAGGCTATCCCCACCTTGGTGATGGGACGCCCGTCGAGGCGGTGTTTCTCGGCATAGCCGCGTTGGTCGATTTGTCCCAATGCCTCCTCGGCGGTGCCGTCGTATTTCAGTTCGATGACATAGATGCCCTTCTGCGTTTTCAGGACGAGGTCTGCCCGCCCCTTTGCGGAAGGCTCCTCTGCGGTGATGTCGGCTCCGAACGCTGTCAGCAAGGTGTAGAGAATGGCATGGTAGTGGTGCTCTCCCTTCTCGTTGAGATGATAGGGTATGCCCGCGAAAAACACCTTGACGGCCTCGATGAATGGCGGCAAGTCGTCGGTGCGCCGGAACTGATTGAATGCTCGGAAGAACGCGTTTTTGTTAGTGTCGAAGCCCTGCACAGCGACGACATATTGGTAAAGGCTGTTGGCGAATCCCTTTCGTACCTCTACATTGGGTAGCCCCAACACGTATTCATCGTAATCTTTGTCGTAGTCCTTGATGGTGAGGTAGCCGCTCTGGTAGAGTACGGGCAAAGGATTGCTGTAACTGTTGAAAGGGATGTCGAAGGCATCGGAAGGACAGTTCACACCGTCGATGTCGGTCAGTTGGATGGGCGGCATCTGCGCCAACATGTCGATGACGGCGCTGGGTGTCGCACTGTCGAACCAATAGTCGGAAATCTCACCATAAGCAAAAGCTTTGAAAAGGCTGAACGGATTGTAGATATCGGTCAGGCGATGACTGAAATGATAGCCGTCGTACATCCGCTTCAATTCTGCATAGGTCTCTTCATATGATTCTCCTCTTTTTTCAGCAAGAATTTGGATGTCGGGGTGCAGTTGTGAGGTAAGTTCTTCGTCGGTGATGCCGCAGAGCGCCTCATAGGCAGGCACCAAGGAAATGTTGCCTAGGTTGTTGAGGGTGCTGAAGATGCCCATCTGCGAGAACTTGGATATGCCAGTGATGAAAACGAACTGCAGGTGGTCGTCGAGGGCCTTGAGGGGGCTGAAGAGAGTGGAGAACAGCGTGCGCACCCCTTTCTCCAACTCAGGGTCTCCGATACTGTGGAGCATGAAGGCATCGTACTCATCGACGAGGACAACGACAGGGCGACCCGTTTGGCGATGAGCCTCCAGGATGATGCGCTCAAAACGTAAACTGCTATCAGGGGCGGGAGACACAATGCCATATTGCTCCTCATACTGTGAGAGAGAGTAACTGATTTGTCTTTCAAGCACCTCGATGGTGTAGTCCCTTGTCTTGCTGAAATCGAATCGTATGACGGGATGTCGTTCCCATTCCCAGTCGGTGGTGGCGATGAAGAGTTGTGGTTGTTGGATGCCCTCCTTGGTGGTGAAGGCCTCGAAGAGTTCACGTCGCCCCTGGAATACAGCCTCGAGTGTGGAGCAGAGCAGCGACTTGCCAAACCGTCGGGGACGGCTCAGAAAATAAGGTTTTCCCTCGGTGATCATCTTGTAGATGAGGGGTGTCTTGTCTACGTAGATGTATCCACCTGTGCGGATGCTCTCGAAGCTCTGTATGCCTACGGGGTATTTTCTTAAAGGGGCCATGGTGACAATGTGTTCGTTTGGGCTGCTAAATTAGCAAGAATAACTGATAAAACCAAATGATATGTCGAAGAAACCGTAATTATTTTGCTTTTCACTCAGTTTTCATTACCTACTCATATAACAAAATGTTGTTGATGTAGTAAAGACGGTTGAGCAAAGGCAGGACAAGGTGAGCGTAGCGAACACAGAAAATCGCAACTCTGAGATCGAGCAAGGTGAGCGTAGCGAACACAGAAAATCGCAACTCTGTTGCGTAAAAACATCACGGCGACCGTTTTAAGGGAGCGGTACCTTAATGAACGAGCACCGAGTAGGTGCGGTTGAGCCCCCTCCCGATGTCGGGAGGGGGACGGGGGGAGGGTAGGTACCCCTCCCCCAATTCGTTACTCGGAAAAGAAAATATGTGAGCATATTTTGCTTTTCACTCAGTTTTCATTACCTTTGCACACGAGAAAAGCAATCTACTTATGAAAATGAGACATTTGTTGGGAATCATATTCCTGGGCTTTATTTTGCAGGCTGGAGCACAAACCACGGCCAAGAGCTACAAATCCCCTTATGATGGCAACCCTATCAGTCCCTGTGTCTTCTGTGCCGACCCCACGGCATTGGCATATGATGGCAGGGTGTATGTCTATGGCTCCAACGACCATCAGCAATTCATCGCCAATGGCAAGAAGGGCAACAACGACTATGGCGCCATCAAGTCGTTGGTGGTCTTCTCTTCCGACGACATGGTCAACTGGACCTTCCACGGCACCATCGACGTAGGGAAGCTCTGCAGTTCGTGGGGATGGCGTTTCGCCGCCTCATGGGCCCCGTCGGTGACCTGGCGCGAGGGAACCAATGGCAAACCCGAGTTTTTCCTATATTTCGCCAATAGTGGCGGCAGCATCGGCATGCTGAAAGCCGACTCCCCCATCGGGCCATGGCGCTCCCCCTTGTCAAAGCCGATGATCGACAGCAGTACGCCGGGCGTCAGTCCCTGCAACTGGATATTCGACCCCGGGGTGGTCATCGACGACAACGGTGTCGGATGGATTGCTTTCGGAGGAGGCGACCCGCAATCCAACGGTTCGGCGCTGTTCCCCGGAAACTCCCGCATCGCCAAATTGAAAAGCACCATGACATCACTTGACGGCAGCGCCGTCAAACTCCCCGCACCCTATCTTTTCGAGGCCAGCGAGTTGAATATGATGAATGGCAGGTATGTCTATACCTACAACACCTCATGGAGCGACCGTAACTTATGGTCGAGTTATGAGAAAAGGGGCAGCCAGCCGGCGCCCTCCACGTGTAGCATGTGCTACATGGTGACCGACAACCCGCTCGACCCCGACGCATGGGAATACAGGGGAGAGTATGTCGCCAACCCGGGCACATTCGGCTACGGCTATGGTAACAACCACACCCATTTGCAGAAATTCGGGGATAATTACTATCTTTTCTACCACTCCATGATGCTGGAACAGAAGATGAACACCGGAGCCTCTGGATTCCGTTCCATCGGTGTGGAAAAGGCTGTTGTCAACGAGAGCACTCAGCACATCGACAAGGTGAGGATGACCACCGGTGGCACGCCGGCCATCAAGAACCTTGACCCGTACACCTTGCAGGAGGCAGAGACCATGGCCACTTCCGGAGGTGTCAATTACGAGGATTTCACCAACATCACCAAGGCGACGAGCATCAGCACCCTTGGCAACGATGCTTCACGCAACATGCAGGTGAAGATGGCCGCCGGGTCGTGGATCATGCTCCGCAATGTCGGCTTTGGCGATGAGGGGGCCAAGTCGTTCACCATCACTGCCAAAGGCACGGGGAAGTTGGAACTCAGGGCTACTACTGTCGGCAGCAAGGCCCTGGCAACCATCGAGTTCTCCTCCACAGACTTTGAGGAGCACACCATCGATGTGGACCCGACCGTGTTCAAAGGGGTCAAGAAAATGTTCTTCGTCTTCACCGAGGCCACCAACGTGCAGTTCGACTCTTGGAAGTTCTCCCCAAACGGAGCCGATGGCATCAATGGTGTCACCACGCCTGGCCAGCAGCCTTCCGCCATCTACGACTTGTCGGGAACACGTCTTCAGGAGAAGCCCCGTGACGGCATCTACATTGAGAACGGCAGGAAACACATCGCAAAATGACGCATGGCATGGGTGGGCGACCACCCATGCTCTCATTCATAGGCGTGTCGTGCAAGGGCACGCACTTCCTAACCTACACGTTTTTTTACATTCACCAAACTACCATTTATGAAAAAACTATTTACTTTGACTCTGTTGTTCATGCTTGCATTGGGCATGAACGCGCAAGTGAAGAAGTCATGGGACTTCACCAAGGGGTTGAGCGATGAGACCATCGAGAACCTCAAAGCCGACGCCACACACTGGGCTGAAAACGGCACCGATGCCAATACCGGCGAGGTCAACAACTGGAAGAACATCGGGAAGCCCGATGCCAATTCCTACCTCATGGCCAACGGCGTCGTCATCCCAGAGACCTTCGGACTGCTCATCGACATCGGCAGCAACAAGGACAACTCCATCCACTTGGCCACCACCAAGATGCGCCTCACACGTAAGACCACCAAGATCACCTTCCCAAAACTGGCTAACGGCCAAAAGGTGAAAGTCGTGGGACGCTCCGCCAACGGCACTGCCACCAACCGTGGCATCGCGCCCGTGCAAAACCATCTCGTCTTCCAACCTGAGGAGAGTTCGCCTCAGACCGGCGGCGCATGCATCTTCGTCGGCAACCAGGTGGAAGGGTCGGAAGGCACCTATACCTTCGTATGGAAGGTGGTGACCGAGGAGGCCGACTCCGTGGACGTGCAGTTCCAACTCACGCCTGATGGCGGCATCGACTTCACCCTCTTCCAAATCGACGAGGGTGACGCCCCCGAGGTGAAGGAAGCACAGAAGGTGGCATTCCTCTACAGCGGCAGTTATGACAACGACTATGCCTACGCCTTCCTCTCCGGCGACAGCCGCTTCGCACTCACTGAAATCAACGTCGACGCCACCGAGGAGACAGCAGCGTCATTGCGCGAATACGAGGCCATCGTCGTCAGTCCCACCATCGGGGCCGACAATGCCTTCCTGCCTGTCATCGCTGCCACCATCGCCTATGTGCCCACCCTCAACCTCAATCCCGCCCTCTATGAGCCGCTTGGATTGGGCAAGGCGGTGACTTCCGGAACCAACGTCCTCACCATCCTCGATGCTGAGAACGCCACCTTCGAGGGACTCGACATCGCTGAAGGACTCGAACTACTCACCGAGGGAAGCATCACCGGCGTGGAGCTGGGCGACTATTTCGCAGCCGACAAGGTGCTGGCCAAGGCAGGAGACGTCACGGCCATCCACATGCACAACGCCAACAGGAATGCTTACATGCTCCTGCCGCTGACCTTGGATGACATGCCGATAGCCAACATCGACAACATTGCGCAACTCATTCCGCAGGCCTTGCAGACCGTCACCGACACCAAGCAGGAGGTGAAGGCCGTGGGCAAGCCCAACATCAACGTGACGTATGAGGATGGGCAGTCGGTGGTCAGCATCACCGCCTCCAATTCCAAGGCCATCTATTACACCCTCGACGGCAGCGACCCCACCACGTCCAGCACGGTATATGGCGAACCTTTCACCCTCTATCAGAACACCACGGTGAAGGCCTTCGGCGTGGGTGACGGCTACGACCCCTCAGAGGTGGCAAGCAGCGACGTGGTGATTAAGACACAAGCCGCCGCTCCTGTCGTCAACGTGGCTCGCGAGGCAGGCAAGTCCACTGTCACGCTCGCCGGACCCAGCGAGGGCACGACGGTGTATTACAGCTTCCGCAACACGACGACGCTCACCGAGGCAAAGGCATACAGCGAGCCGGTGGAAATCACCGAACCCACCACCATCTATGCTTTCGCACAGGGTGGCGACTTCCTCACCTCCGAGGTGACGAGCAAGTTCGTGGGTGTCGACGGCGTCGATGCCTCCACCATCCGCTGGGACGTGCTGGCTCACTTCGACGCCAACGCCGACGACTGGAAGGGCAAGGGTCAGCAGACCAACGAGGCTGGCGAAATCGTCAATGCCAACTACCTCTTCACCTGGGGAAAGAATGCCGGAACATATTACGACACCGAGTCCATCAAGGAAGTGGTGACCGGTTCCGACGGCAACGACTCCATCGTCTACAACCCGCGTCAGCCGGAGACCCTCGTGGGTGGCGACTGGGTGGCCAAGTCCATCGGCCAGGTGATGGTATGGGAGAACCTCAGCCTGGGCTACGACATCGGCGACACCTCCATGCGCAATCCCGACAGCGTGGGCGACATGGTGGGTGTGAACGACGAGCAGGGCATCACCGCCAACGCTTTGACCTTCGGCAAGCAGCCGAGCGACGGACCGTTCAACGCCAGCCTGGAGACCGTTTCCAAACTGAAGGCTCCATTCGATGTCATCGTCTATGCCGGCAACGGCAACGAGGGTGAGATTCCTACGATGCAAATCGAGGTGTCCGCCGACGGTGAGACATGGACGAAAATCGGCGACGTGGACTACTCGCTCATCAAGCGCAACTGGAAACGCACGAAGGTGAGCTACGAGGGCACCGACGAGGTGTATGTCCGCATCCTCCACACCGCTGCCAAGTCGAGCGGCCAAATCTACGACATCTACGTGATGAACAACGGTGAGAAGTCGAGCCAGTACTCCGAGGGTGCCCTCGACGGCATCGAGTCCCTCCTTCCCGCCGGCGACATCGTCCGCACGGAGATCTACACCATCAACGGCGCACGTGTCAACACGATGGTCAAGGGCGTGAACATCATCCGCCGCACCTACGCCAACGGCGTGGTGAAGACCCAAAAGGTGATTGTCAGATGAGGCTTTTTAAGATTTGAGATTTGAGATTTGAGATTGAAGATTGAAAATTGAAGATTGACCTTCGGCCGAAGTTGCTCACGCTCGGCAGACTTCAAGCAAGCTTGGTCTGCTCTCGCTTAATCGCAACTTTGAAAATTGAAAATTGGCCTGCGGTCGAAGTTGCTCACACTCGGCAGACTTCAAGCAAGCTTGGTCTGCTCTCGCTTAATCGCAACTTTGAAGATTGAAAATTGGGCGCACACTGCCTTTTGGCGTGGTCTGTCCGCAGACTGGCTACGAAGGCTTTTGCACACGATATCACTACCAAGAAATCCTCCCCCACGCCGGGGAGGATTTCTTTTTGGATGATGTTTTGAATAATTCGTTATTCCGTTATTTCGTTATTTCGTTATTCCGTTATCGCGTTATTTCGTTATTTCGTTATTCCGAAATCTCGTTATTCCAGAAATTTCATTATTCCAGAAATCTCTTCCCATCCCTCAATCCCTTTGGCATTTTTCCCCATCCGATGATTTGTGAAAAGCCTGACTAAAAAAATCCTGTCTTTTATTGGATTCTTTGATGGAAAAGCACTAACTTTGCGGTGAGAAATGGCATTTTTGCTTTCATTCAGCACTATGGAAGGGCTGGCATCAACCATTTCTCTTTATTGAACAATGGACATTTTATTTATCAATACTTACCTATTTATGAGAAAAGTACTACTAACCCTGTTTGCCGCTGCATGTGTCGCATCGGCTGCAAGCGCCCAGACATCAGCGTCTGACTACGAGGTCATCCATGAGAAAGATACGATATGGAACTTCGGCTATAATGATGTCAACCTCTACAGCAGGAAGATGCATCGCATCGACATCACTTACCTCTCGAAAGACCATGAGGGCAATGACGTCACCCTCAGTGGCTACGTGGCAATCCCATACGACATCTACAATGGGTCGCAGCCCTGCGACGGCATCTTGCTCTACAACCACTACACGCAGATGCACAAAGAATTCGCACCCACCAATGGATATTCCATTGGCGAGGATTTTGTCATGGCCAACCCGCTCAGCCCCAACTACATCGTGGTGTCGAGCGACTTCCAAGGCTTCGGCGTCACGGTTGACATGCCACAGGCATACTGCTATGGCGACTGCAATGGGCAAGCCAGCGTCGACATGCTCCTGGCTGCAAGGAAGCTGCTCGATGACCGCAACATGAGCCAAGGGAAGTTCCTCTTCAATGCCGGTTACTCATCGGGAGGATATGACGCCATCGCCACACAGCGGGTGCGAGACATGCATTACAGTGATGAAATCGTGTTTGACAAGACATTCACAGGAGGTGCGCCTTTCGACCTCTTGGAAGCCTGTCGTTACTACATCGAACACAAGGACGATGCGAATATCGACGTGGTGTGCATGCCCATGGTGCTCGACGTGTTCAACCAGATTGCCAACCTTGGTTTTACATATGACCAGATGTTCAAAGAGCCTTACAACGTGAAATTCCAAGATTGGATTGCGAGTCGCACATTCAGCAACGCAGCCGTCATGGACTCCCTGGAAGGCAAGACGCTCTCCGAAATCGTGAACGACAACTTTCTCAACACCTCCTCCGAGGAATACAACATGCTTCGCCAAGTCGTCAAAAGCAAATCGTTGGCCAATGACTGGACACCCGATTTCTCGCAGAGATATTATGTGATGCACTTGGTCAGAGACAACACCGTGCCGGCTAGTTCAGGAAGGGAATTCCTCAGGTTCCTCAGCAAGTTCACTTACGAGGACTCATCTGAAAGGCCGTTCATGAAGTCTCTCGTGCCGGAACGCACGAGGCTGCAGACCAATTTCGTCGTCCCCGACTATCATCACACCATTGTCGGCGGCATCATATTCTACCTCAATCTCGCCGCTACGCTATCGGCATATCCCGTGATGTATTACGATGGCGAACTGAACACCCACTATGCCGACTTGGTGGAGGACGCCACCATCATGGGCATCATCCAAAAACTCGAGGAAAAGGGTTATGACGTGAGAGGAGCCGTGCAGAAACTCACCAATGGCGGGACAGGTGGCAGCTTCTTCGACGTGCTTGCCAAAATCGAGAACACACTCAACAACCTGGGAACCAATACCACCGAGGTGCTGCAAATTGCTGATGACAGCGGCCTCGAAATCTTAGACTTGATTCAACTATATCAGTATTTGACCACGCCTCCCGACGCCGAGTCTGCCAACCAAGGCTTCTTCGACGAAGCCGAGACCGTTGTCAGGAAGTCTGAGACAGAGCCTTGTCTTACAGACTACTACCAGCAGTATCTCTATAACTGGCTGCAAGAGAACAATGTGAACATCTTCGACCAACCCGAGTAAGCAACAGAAGGCGTTTGTTTTTCAAGTATTACATTCACTTAACCAACAACATTATGAAAAAGTTCATATCACATCATATGAAAGTCGCGCTCCTCTTGGCTTGCGCCACCTTCACCACTGTCAATGCACAGAACAGCAACAACCAACCGCCTATCGAAGAAGAGACGGTGGATTTCAGCTTGCTCACCTTGAACGTCGATGGACTTCCGGGGAAAATCTTTGTCTTCAATGTCAATGCCGACGGACCCTTGTCGGAGGGAAGCGAACGTATCAGCGAATACCTCGCATCCAAAGATTGTGACTTCCTGTGCTTGCAGGAGGATTTCAACTACCGTTGGGAAATATGGTCGCGCCTGTTCGCCGGTTACGACCATGACGATTGGTCTGGTGGAATCATCCTTGAGGAAAAGGAGATAGATTTCGCCCACTTGCAATATTTGAAGTTTGAATGCGACGGCCTCAATGCTGTATGGAAGAAGAACATCACACCCCTGCGGCATGAGCGTGTGGCTTGGGAGAAGAGCTTTGGTAAATTCAGCCACGATTTCGACGACATCATCACCAAGGGCTTCCGCCGCCATGAGATGATACTGCCCGACGGCAAAGAGATTGTTGTCTACAACCTGCACATGGATGCCAGTTCCGAACGTGACGAAACGAAAGGCAACGACGCCAAGGACAGAGAGGCGCGCCAAGCGCAGTGGGTGCAGCTGAGAGAGCATATCCTCGACAATCTGGATGAACGTCCCATCGTCGTGGCGGGCGACATGAACAGTTTCTATCATCGCGACGACATCAATACGGTCTTCATCAATGCCATAGAGGAAACGGGAAGAGCCATGGTGAAAGATGCATGGGTGGAATCCTGCAATAAAGGCATATACCCGGACGTTGGCAGCGAGGCTGTTGAAAGCGAGACGCTCGACAATATCCTGTATATCAGCCCTAAAGGGGGCTATGGACTGAAATTGCTCGACTTCGAAATCGATGAAGACGGCTACAAGCGCGACGGCAAGCCATTGGGAGACCACTATCCTCTCATCGCCAAATTCCATATTTTTGACAATTCTTCCTCGTCTCAAGAGAGTAAGCCAAGCGGCATCAGCAACGTCACCGACGGCAGCCAATCCCCGGCAGACGCCTACGACCTCAAAGGCGTGCGTCACACGGGCGACCTGCAGCATGGCACTTACATCATCAACGGAAAGAAGGTGGTGAAGTGATGACTTGGAGAAGGAAATGACCATACGGTAACTTGAAGGGGGTGTGTTGAAATAGTTGACACACCCCCTTTTCTCGCGAAGCCACTGACAATTTCTTGCCGAAGGTGACAAAAGTGAAGAGCACCTTTGTGAAAAAATCCAATTGTAATGAAAAAGATGGGGAAAGATTTGCTTTATAATAAGATTATAATTATCTTTCCTCTATAAAAGGTTAATAAATCCCTCCGCAATACCATATTAATCAAGCATATCTTTACGTGATGCATACACCGAGTTGGGGCAACATTTTTTCATGCTACCCTAACTCGGGTTTATACGCGGTAATACTTTCCTCTACGAGTTTACCTCAAACTGGGTTCTATTGCCGCCCATGTCATCGGTTAATTTGCAAGACGGGGTTGGGAGTACAAGTGACTCCGACCACCACAAAGATAATAGCCTTGCCATGGGCGGTATATCCTCGTCACCCTTTGTTGCCATCGGGTGTGCCAGGATCTTTTTGGAAGTCCTTGTACTCCACCTTGTCGTGCAGCACATGCCATACGGCGATTAGTTGTTTCCTTGCCACGGCCACGAGCACCTTCATCTTGTTCTTCCTCCTCACCTGCGTCTGGTGGTAGGAGAACCTGCTGAAGAAGAAGTCCTTAGTCCTGCTCGCCGCCCACGCGCACTCTATGATGGTCTTGCGGAGGTACCTGTTGCCATGTGTGATGCGGCGCGACTTGACCTTCCTGTTCGACTCGTCGTTGCACGGCTTGAGACCACTCCAGGATGCAAGGTGGTTGGCGGTGGGGAACTTGTCCATGTCCGTTCCGATTTCTGCGATCAATGATGTGGCCGCCCTCTCCTTGATTCCCGGTATGGTCTGAAGCCTGCGCAATTCGTCGGGGAAGAGCTCCTCGCACTTGGCAGTCATCCTCTCCTGACACTCGCGCTTGTGTCTCTCCGCCATCTCTATCTCCTCGGCGAGCTGCCTCATGGCGTCCTTCTCCGCCTCGGAGACGATGCCCGTGAGCGAGGCCTTGATGGTGTCACGGCCATGGCGGTTGATGATGCGCCCGTGGACTTGCGCCACGAGCACCTCGGGGTCCGTGACACCCGACGCAAGCAAGGCCACCACCTTCTTGTAGCTCTTGCAATCGACGTTGGACACGTAGTTGCTCAGCCGGATGTTGCACCGCTGAAGCACGGCGTCGAGCTTGGAAAGCTTGCGCACGATCTCCTCGTCGAGGTCGAAGATGCGGCGGTCCCACTGCCGCAGCTGCTGGATGTCCTCGGGAGGGACGAAGCTGCCACCGATGAGCTCCTTCATCGTGCACTCGGCTATCCATTGCGCATCTTTCACGTCGCTCTTGCGGCCGGGAAGCTGCTTGATGAAGTAGGGGTTGACAAGGTGGAGGGTGAAGTGTCCTTCGAGCACACGCCATATGGGAATCCAGTAGATGCTCGTGCTCTCCATCGACACCTCCTTCACCCCACAAGAAAGCATCAAGTCGCGCATCTCATGAAGCTGGGTTGTTAAAACTCCGAAAACTCTCTCAAAAATCTCGCCTGAATCGTTCAGAATACAAAGATAAATGCTATCTTTGTGCACGTCAAGGCCGCATACTGTTCTCATAAGCCTAAAAGTTGAGGATTAAACATTTAAAAATATCACCTCAAATATATCAAAAAATTGTGACTATCGGAGGGATTTATTCCCTTTTTTATCTCAACTGGCTTAAAAAATCGGATTTTTTATCTAAATTTGCATCAAGTTTGTGCCAAACTACTTGAAATGATGAAGAACATATTTACCATCCTGCTGCTGGCGGCATCATTGTCCTTGCACGCACAGAAGCAGCAACCAGTTAAGATTGTGTTTGAGATTCGCCCGGAGGTGAATTACGTGACGCATCTCTACACGTTGGCGGAACTCGGATTTTCCGACTTGGCTTATGCTGCAAAATATGGCAACACACTTCCACAAGCAGCTATTGACACCTTAAAGAAGTATAAAGAGTATCTTACCTTCGCACAAGGTGAAAACGGACCTCTGTCATGGTTCTTCTTCAGGGTGGCTCAAGAGACGTTTGATGATGCTGATGCACTCAAAGCCGTCATGGACGGCTACCGAGAAGAGGCTCTAAGGCTGGGCGTCCCAGCAGACGAGATGGCTATTCCTACAGCAATTGCCAATGTGTATGTGGAAAACTTTGATCATTATCTCAAGAACGTCTATCCGCAGGTAAAGGCCGATATGGAGGAGCGTCGGCAGTTGTTGAACCAAAAGATGCAACAGCAGTCGTTTGTCAAAGACTGGGAGCGAGTGACGGGTTACAAATGGAATCGGGGCGATTATCACTGGCTGCTGTATCGTGCTGGTCAGAAAGGTCCTTCGTACAACAATCTTAACGACAGCACCAACACCGTCTGGTACAATCAGGACATTGACTATCAGTTGGTGATGTTCAGCCATGAGTTCGGCATATTTCTGATGCAGGACAGCATTTCCCCCATTTACGAGGAAATGAAGGAATATACACGGAAATTAGAGTCAGACCTTGACCTGACCT
The DNA here is from genome assembly GCA_902786665.1 of uncultured Prevotellaceae bacterium. GTDB lineage: Bacteria > Bacteroidota > Bacteroidia > Bacteroidales > Bacteroidaceae > Prevotella. The sequence continues at coordinate 76,174 of CADADN010000051.1, forward strand.
ACGTTCCCTGGAGCGCCTTCGAGAGTCTGGCCTGTTGGTACAACTGTAAGATTGCAGGCAAGGCAACTGCGGATTACCATGCCTTCGGCGAAGCTGACGTGGAGACATTCTGTCGGATATTCGACCGTCTGTCGAATGACGGCATCAGCGATCCCGCAGAACTCTATCGCAAGGGTATTATGGAATATTTGAAATAATTACTATGGCAATAACGAACGAGAGACTGAGGCAGACGTTTTCTGAAGGTGGTGCGCAGGAAATCTATCGGGGAGAGCGGTGTGCTGGACGGCAGGACCGACCTCCCGGATGACCAGGCCGTTGCCACCCTTCAGTTTTTTGACGTAGTGAACTTCGCCCGCCAGCTGACCATCCCGACCTTCATGTCATGGGGCTACAGCGACGACACCTGCTCGCCCACGTCCGTCTGGGCAGCGTGGAATGAGATTGCCGCACCCAAGGAAAAAGACATCACCCCGTCGAGCGGGCATTGGCGTTTCCCCTCTAGTTGGGAGAAATGCTAGCAGTGGATAAAGAACCAGATGAGATAACCGCTTTATGCCAATCCCTATGACCCTAAGATACTATTTTTTCTCATATTCTTGGAGAGTTTGAGGAAAAAGATTAAATTTGCAAATTGGTTACGAAATGCACAAAGTTTAACCATTAAAAAAGATACTATTATGAAAATCAAACATTTCATATGCACGATTGTGCTTCTGATGATGACCACTATCCCAGCCTTGGGGCAAACCAACATAGAGGGCGAAACAGTGAATGAAACAAACGACGATGGTTATTTTTTGATAAGTGTGAAGGATGACAATGACAAGTGTGGCTATATCGACAAGACCGGAAAGGCGGTCATACCGTGCAAATGGGAGGAGGCCGAGTATTTCTACGAAGGCCTGGCTTGTGTGAAGGGCGACAATGGCAAGTGTGGCTTCATCGACAAGACTGGGAAGGTGGTCATACCGTGCAAGTGGGAGGAAACCCGGTATTTCTCTGAAGGCCTGGCTTATGTGGTGGACGACAATGACAAGTGGGGCTTCATCGACAAGACCGGAAAGGTGGTCATACCGTGCAAGTGGGAGATTGCCACGGAATTCTCCGAAGGCCTGGCTTGTGTGAAGGGCGACAATGGCAAGAGTGGCTTCATAGACAAGACTGGGAAGGAGGTTATACCGTGCAAGTGGAAGGAGGTCCAGTATTTCTCCGAAGGCCTGGCTCGTGTGCAGGGCGACAATGGCAAGTGGGGCTTCATCGACAAGACCGGAAAGGTGGTCATACCGTGCAAGTGGATGAGTGCCTACTATTTCTCCGAAGGCCTGGCTTGTGTGAAGGGCGACAATGGCAAGAGAGGCTTCATAGACAAGACCGGTAAGGTGGTCATTCTGTGCAAGTGGGAGGCTGCCGATAGTTTCACCGAAGGCCTGGCTTGTGTGAAGGATGACAATGACAAATATGGCTTCATAGACAAGACCGGAAAGGTGGTCATTCCGTGCAAGTGGAAGTTAGTCTTGGGTTTCTCCGAAGGCCTGGGTCGTATGGAAGACGACAATGGCAAGTGGGGCTTCATCGACAAGACCGGAAAGCTGGTCATATCGTGCAAGTGGGTGGCTGTCGATAGTTTCTCCGAAGGTCTGGCTCTTGTGAAGGATGACAATGACAAATATGGCTTCATCGACAAGACCGGGAAGGTGGTGATACCGTGCAAGTGGAAGTATGCCTTCTCTTTCAACAAAGGTCTGGCTAGTGTGCAGGATGACAATGACAAGTGGGGCTTAATCAACAAGACCGGAAAGATGGTTATGGAGTGCAAATGGAAGGATATTTTGTGGTGAGAGAAAGAGTCCCTCAACTTGAAAAAGTAGACATTTGAGAAAATAGGTGGGTACAAGACCCGCTCCTATTTCTGGGGACAACTTGGATACGAGTGGGCACTAGATGTATAAAACGCATTTGTTGGCGACCTTTACGATATGAACGCCAAGAGGATGTGCCTTGCGTGTCTCTCATTCAAGTACTGACTGGGTTGATTGTCAACATATCCTACATGATGGGGGAGTCAAAATGAAGAATAGCGAAGTACCATCTTTCAAATCGTAAATTTCCTCCTTGCCATAGAACCTAGAAAAAGTCACTTTGGAACTCTATTTAGAGATCTAATGTGGCTTTTTCATATGAGAATCATTCAATCTATCAATTTTTTCAAGATAGGATTCCTATTTTGACACACCCTCCTCCGCTGTGTCAATACCATTCCGTGTAATAGCATTCGCTATCCACTTCATCGGCGTTGTGCAGTTCCCTATCTATATCAGTGAGGGTCGTGTTCTCCGCCTCAAGTACACAATCGATGCTGCAGTAGGTACGGCCTCCCCATGATTATCCTGACCTCATAACCTTGCCGCAGCACTCACAGATTTGTGTGCCGTCGAACTGTCCGAACCATTCCTGAAGGGACCTGCGCAGGCTCATGTCACCGACACATTCCGATAGGAGCTGGAACACCACATACGCCTTGTTGTACCATTTGACGTGACCCAGTTTTTCCTTGTGCTCGTCCATAAAGTCCTGGATAACCCTGTTGTCCTTGTTCATCAAGGAGGAATGGATGGAGAGCCATCCCTTGATTTCTTCGCTGTTCATTTCCATGTCATTATTGGATATTAGTTACAGATAATGGGTTGGGGAGTCGCTATGATGACGGCTCCCGATGTCTCAGAAATTGAAATTGATTTCACAGGTGTCGAAGTCCGTCCCGTTGTCATCATTGTAGTACTCGATGCTGCAGGAGGGGGTGTAGGTCTCTCCGTCTATCTCGAATTCCCCGGTCTGGAGGAGGTTCCACAAGATCTCGCTTGAATCTTCCCCGTCTGCGAGGATTGTTTCTATCTCCTTCCTTGTTCCCTTGAGGGTGACCCCCACCCGTAGCCACAGGCATTCCTTCTCCTCTCCGATGGTGTCGATGATGTCCTCTATGCCCTCGTCGTAGATGTCGTTGACATCCAGGGAGTCGATGATGTTTCCGTCAGCATCCTCACCAATCAGTGAGAGCTTATCGCCTTCGCACATGATGGCCCGGATGCTTATCTCCTCATCCTTATCAAAGGGTGCCGCCTTGACAAAGGGCTTGTCAATGACGGTATATCCCGCTGCCGTCGGGTCGCATTCCCCGAAGAAGACCTCGCCACCCACGGACTTCACGCATTCCATCAGTCTTTTGATATTCCTTTTCATAATCAATTTGTGCACGTCAAGGCCGCATACTGTTCTCATAAGCCTAAAAGTTGAGGATTAAACATTTAAAAATATCACCTCAAATATATCAAAAAATTGTGACTAGATTAAAAGACTTATACAACCCCAATTCGGAGGGATTTATTACCTTTTTTATCTCAACTGGCTTAAAATATCGGATTTTTTATCTAAATTTGCATAATCGATAATAAGCGCCAATCCTACAGTTATGAATATCACCAATCCGTTCGTCACCAGCGGCTATGTATCTCCGCATTTCTTCTGCGACGGCTGTTGAAGCAGTGATGGGAGCAACAAACAATTATCAACCATCATTTTTTCATTCTTTGTGTAATAATTCCTTTTGTTTTCGGTCATATATGTAGTTATGACAGACAGGGAACTTGCCAACAAGGTGATATGCGATAACGACCAGCAGTGCTTTGCCGAGATTGTTAAACGCTATTCGGGAATCGTTTTCTCGAAAACCATAGCCATCGTCCGGCGTGAGGAACTCGCCAAAGAGGTGACGCAGCAAACCTTCATTCGTGCATACGAACGGTTGGCCTGTTGGCGCAACGACTCCCTTGGGCCGTGGCTTACTTCCATCGCCATGCATTTGGCGCTCAACGAACTGGAACGAGAGCGCAAAATCCGGAATGTCAGCAATTCTCAGTCATCCTCTTCCTCTGCCAGTGATTATGATGCAGAACATGAGGACCGTCTGCAACGCATGGAGAAGGCCATAGCCGCTCTTCCCGAACAAGACCGACAAATCATCCACCTGCATTACTACAAGCAAGTCAAGACCGACGAGATAGCCCGCAAGACAGGACTCTCGCAGTCGAATGTCCTTGTACGTCTACACCGCATTCGCGACAAGTTGCGGAAGATGTTGTCTACGCAAAGCACATAACCCCCTCGACTGTCTATTAAAACGTACATATGTCCCTTTAACTCCTGAAAGTTAATTTTCAATTTTCAATTTTCAATTTTCAATCGTCCCTTTAACTCCCAACAATATGAACCCAGACATAAATAACCTTACCGACGAACAACTCGACGACCTGGTTCGTCAGTCGTTCCAACGCCAGCAGATGGTGGACGATATCAATGTCTCCGTGATGAAGCAGCTTCGCCGCACCGCACGCCGCCGCAGTCTCCTGCGATGGGGAAGGATTGTCGCCTTCGCTTTCGGCCTTCCCTTGTTGCTGCTGTTGTTTGGTTGGCTGCTCTGGCTGTCTGTCAGTCAGCAGGACGCCCCGCAATTCTCTATTTTCAATTGCCATCTGTCGGTCTATGCGTGCCTGACCCTTCCTGTGGCCGCGATGTTTTATGTCACTTGGCGTGCCATCAATCATTTTTCACCCAGCGAAGTGTAATAATATTCATCCTGGGCGGTCTTGAATATGAGATTTGAGATTGACCTTCGGTCGAAGTTGCTCACACTCGGCAGACTTCAAGCAAGCTTGGTCTGCTCTCGCTTAATCTCAACTTTGAAGATTTGAGATTGACCTTCGGTCGAAGTTGCTCACACTCGGCAGACTTCAAGCAAGCTTGGTCTGCTCTCGCTTAATCGCAACTTTGAAAAATCAAATAAGAGCATAGGCCTGTGCCCGCCAAGAGAGTATATTACAAATTATTCATCAACAATAAAAAAAACAGTAACCATGTCAGAAGAAATAGTAGCATTATCAGCAGTTGTCTTATCATTGCTCATCCCTATCGTGGCCATCTCCTTTGGTATCTATGCTTCCATCCGCAAGAAGCAGAATGAAACAGAACTGCGACGCCTGATTATCGAAAACCATACCGACCTTGAGACGGCAAAAGCGCTCATAGAGCAGCAGCAGGAGAGAACGCCAAACAAGTTCATCTCCCTACGTTATGCATGTGTCCTCATCGGTTTGGGGGTCGGTGCTCTTGCCGACTATCTCTTGAACATCGGAGACGACATTTACTTCTGGCTCGTCATCGCCTTCGGAATTGGACTCGGCCTCCTTGCCTCATTCATCGTCGAACTGAAATTAGAGAAGCAGGAGCCACAGCAAGACTCTCAGCCGGAGCCTTGACAAGACACCCGCGTAATCTTCCCCTCTCTCACAACCTCTCTCCGGATGCTTGACCGTTTTCCGGCAGAGAGGTTTTCTTTAGGTTTTGATGATGGCATCGTCTATGCCTTGCCGCCTTGAACAACTCAACCAAGAACGGCAGTGTGGTAAACGGTGCAGCTTCGGGGGAGGATTTGCTACGGCGGTGCGGTAAACGGTGCAGCTTCGGGGGAGGATTTGCGACGGCGGTGCAGAAAACAGTGCAGCTTCGGGGGAGGATTTGCAACGGCGGTGCAGAAAATGGTGCAGCTTCGGGGGAGGATTTGCAACGGCAGTGCGGCAAACGGTTTGACTTCGGGGGAGGATTTGCAACGGCAGTGCGGCAAACGGTGCAGCTGTAGGGGCGGGTCTTGTGCCCGCCCGAAACAATTCTCCAATTCTAAAATTCGGGATGAAAATATAATGATATCGGGCGGGCACAAGACCCGCCCCTACGACTTCGGGGGAGGATTTGCAACGGCGGTGCGGCAGAAGGTTTGACTTCGGGGGAGGATTTGCAACGGCGGTGCGGCAGAAGGTTTGACTTCGGGGAGGATTTGTAACGGCGGTGCGGCAGAAGGTTTGACTTCGGGGGAGGATTTGCAACGGCAGTACGGCAGAAGGTTTGACTTCGGGGGAGGATTTGCAACGGCGGTGCGGCAAAAGGTTTGACCGAACCAATTGTTGGACGAGACCTCTTGGCATAGAAAGCGAAACGTAATCTTTATGAAAAAACAGATTACAACAAATAGGACATCCTACTTTTTCATTTTATTTCTTTCTAATCATCCCTCATCAATATCATGTAAATCAATCAAGTAAGAGATGTGCATAAAGATTGGCATCCAAGGGATGGGGTAGGGGTGGGGTGAATAAGATGATAGATTTGGATGACACAAACTGTTGGAAGTCGATGTTGTTTTGAAAAAAAAGTGCGTTTTCTTTTTTTCTCTCGATAAAAACCAGTATCTTTGCTACTTGTTGCAAATCATCTCCATCATTGCATGGAAAACGAGCTGTCCTGACGGCTTCGTATCTTTATCGAAAGAAAACCAACTAACCATAAAAAATGAAATCTACCAAGGCAAAAATCATCGTCAGTTTGTGTGCAGCACTGTTCTCGCTTAACGCATTGGCGCAGCAACTCGCATTCCCCGGAGCACAAGGCTGGGGACGCTTCGCCACCGGCGGGCGCAACGGCACCGTATATCACGTGACCAACCTCAACGATGACGGCGCAGGCTCCCTGCGCGACGCCGTGAGTCAGTCCAACCGCATCGTCGTCTTCGACGTGGCAGGCGTCATCAACATCAACAGCCGCATCGTCTTTGCCAAAAACCTATATGTCGCAGGACAGACAGCACCGGGAGAGGGCATCACCGTCTATGGCGACGGCGTCTCCTTCTCCGGTTCTTCCAACATCATCGTGCGCCATATGCGTTTCCGCATGGGCAAGGGTGGTTCGTCGGGAAAAGACTGCGCCGGCATCTCCAACGGCACCAACATGATCTTCGACCACTGCTCCTTCGCATGGGGACTCGACGAGGTGTTCTCCATCAACCCCGACGGGAAGGGAGACCTCCACAACGTCACGCTGATGAACTGCGTCTTCGGCCAGGGACTCCTCACGCACTCCGCCGGAGGACTCATACAGGCCGACAGCATCACCCTGTATAGGAATTTCTACTGCGACAACGCCACGCGCAACAACAAGGTAAAGGGTGCACACCAGTATGTGAACAACATCGTCTACAACTGGAAGAACGGCTGCTACCTCATGGGAGGCGACTCCCAGGGGAAGAGTTATGCCAACACGCAGGGCAACCTCTTCATCAACGGTCCTGCGGGAGGCGGCAACGCCTGCACATCGGCCAACAGCGACTTCAACATCTACGCCGACGACAACTGGCAGGACAAGAACAAGGACGGGGCGTTCAACCCCTATCTCATCCCCCAGAACGAATATGAGGGAGGCCCCACCTTCCGCACCGCACCATATCCCTATCCCTCACTCGACATCGTCAGCGCCCAGACGCTGCTCGATGACGTGCTGCCCACCGTGGGAGCATCGTTGCCCTACCGCGACTACGCCGACTGCTACATGGTGGACGAGTGCCTCTCGCTCGGTACCGACGGCGTCATCATCTCCACCGAGGACGTGATGCCCTATGGAAAACCCTCCACATGGAAGGTGTGGGGCGGCAACGAGCGCGTGGACACCGACAAGGATGGCATGCCCGACTGGTGGGAAAGCGCCAACGGCACCGACCCCACGAAGAACGATGCCATGGCAAAGGCCGCCAACGGCTATGCCAACATAGAGAACTACATCAACAGCATCTCCGGGGAGACGGTGGACGCTTTCCTCAGGGCTCCCCAGATTCTTCAACAGGCCGACGCCACACCCACCTCCATCACTCTTGAATGGCGAGACTGGACCACAGGCGAGGAAGGCTTTGTCGTGGAATTGGAGAAAGACGGCGACTTTGTCGAGGTGGGGCGCACACCGGCCGATGCCACCTCGTACGTCATCGGCGAGGGACTGGTCTCCGCCACGGCATACAAGGTGCGTGTCTGCGCCGTCAAGGGTGAGATGAAGTCTGAATATGCCACCGCCAACGTGAAGACCATGCAGGAACAGGTGGAGATGGTGGATGTGGACAACTACCAGGCCGACTACACCTGGAAAGGTGGCGACAACACCTGGGACACCGCGACGGAGGCCTGGGAGGAAGGTGTGTATGCCGATGGCGGCAACGTGCTCTTCCCCTTGCAAGGTGACGCCAAGGTGGCGCTCCCCGTCGCCGTGGCACCGAAGGCCATTGTCGTCAAGGGCGAAGGCAACCTCTCCTTCGCCGGGGCGGGGAAAATCTCCGGCACGGCATCGGTGAACATGGCGGGCAACGGCAAACTCACCCTCGCCACCAACAACGACTACACCGGAGCCACGGTGGTAAGAGGTGGCGAGGTGGTGCTACCCACCCTCAAGAACGGCGGTGTGGCCAGTTCCATGGGTGCCAGCCTCGAATATGCCCAGAACTGGGTGTGGTATGGCGGTGCATGGCGATACATCGGCGGCACAACGGCCACCAACCGCAGCGCGGTCATCTACAAGGACACGGAGTTCAACATCCAGAATGCCGCAACCACCGTCACCATGAGCGGGAAGATGGAAGGCGAGGGCGGCATCGTGCTCACCGGCGCAGGGACCCTGGCACCCAAGACGAAGGACTTCTTCAACTACTCCGGGGCCACCGTGGTCAAAAAAGGCTTGCTCAAACTCAATGGCGTCTCCACGATGTGGCCGGACAAGATTTGCAAACTCGGCGCTTCCAAACTCGTCCTGGCGGGAGGGGAGTTCCGCACGCAAGACCCCAACGACACCTATGCCACCTACGACTTCCCCATCGAGGTGATGCCCGACACCTATTCGAAGGTGTATTTCTGCCGCAACTGTTCCATCAAGAGCAACGTGACGGGCTCAGGCACCGTGGAATGGGAAATCAACTGGGTGCGTGAGTACATCAACGGCGACTGGAGAGGCTTCTATGGCACCTTGGTAGCCAACGGGGTGGGGGATTCGAGCACCGGCTCGCAACTCATGTTCAACAACAACGCCTACAAGGGCATGCCCAACGCCTCCATCTACCTGAAGGGTAAGGCACGCATCATCTACTGGCCCACCAACGGCGAACTCTACCTCGGAGGCCTCAGCGGTGATGCAGGCACGTTCCTCAGCGGGTCGAGCAAGAACACCGCGGGACACACCATGACATGGCACGTGGGTGGGGCGAACACCGACGAGACATTCAACGGCGTCATCGACAACTGCGCCAGCAGCACCGCGTCGAAATATGACGGGACGACCAACATCATCAAGGAGGGCGACGGAATATGGAGACTCACCGGCACCAACATCTACAGCGGATACACCAACATCAATGGTGGAAAACTCATTGTCAACGGAAAGAACAACGGCAAGGGCGCCGTCGTCGTCAATGCCTCCGGCATCCTGGCGGGACGCGGCACCATCGCCGGCGCTGTGACGGTGAGGGAGGATGGCGCCATCCAACCGGGTGACGAGGGCGTGGACGGGAAGAGTCTCACCCTGGCATCCACATTGGTGGTGCAGGGGGACGGCATTGTCAGCATCCCTGCCAACCAGCAGACGTGCAACACCCTTGTCGTGAACGGCAACATGACGCTCCAGGAAGGTGCCGTGCTCCAACTCGCCGACGGGAGGTTCGAGGATGCTCCCGCCGTTGGCACCGCCTTCCGCGTGATGACTGTCAAGGGCACCCTCTCTGGGCAGTTTGCTGAAATATTCCCCGCCACACCCGGAGCAGGCCTGGCATGGGACACCTCCGAACTGTACACCACTGGCATCATCAAGGTCGTCGACGACACCAACGGCATAGGGTTTGTTACGCCCTATGTCGCACCGTTGCGCATGGAATATTACACCCTTGCTGGCAAACGCATCGACGTCCCCAAAGGCGTATGCGTGGAGAAGGCTGTCATGGTCGACGGGACCATCCGCACACGCAAGGTGGTGAGATAGTTTCCAGCATCCTTGGCTGTAAATAATTAATAATTTATAATTTTGTTTGCCCACCGTTTAAGACATTTGTGCTAGCAATTTCACAATCAGAGTAATTTTAGGGGGCGACGCTTCCCAGCGTCGCCGTGGTTTGCCCCGCGTAATTAATTAACAATTAACAATTTATAATTAATAATTTGGTTTGCCTCAACCTGCAAGTCCTTTGTGCAAGCAATTTCACAATCAGAGTATTTTTAGGGGGCGACGCTTCCCAGCGTCGCCGTGGTTTGTCCCGCGTAATTAATTAATAATTAACAATTTATAATTAATAATTTGGCTTGTTACACCGTTTAGGAATTCTTGTAAGTCATCACCTTCAATTCACGGCCTTTTGTTCACGGCGACGCTGGGAAGCGTCGCCCCCTAGCCAACACCCCGGGTGTGCTCACGGTTCCAAGAATGTTTGGTTTGCTGTAGGGACTTGCTTCATGTATGTCCGTTACAATGTTAAATAATGCCATTGAACCGTTTCTCGCCTCGGATGGTGCAACAAACGGTGCAACTGTAGGGGCGGGTCTTGTGCCCGCCCGAAAAAAATTCTCCAATTCTAAAATTCGGGATGACAATATGGATA
>CADADN010000052.1 GCA_902786665.1 uncultured Prevotellaceae bacterium
TTTTAGCAGGGGTTCCGTGCTTCGCACTCCACCGCCTGCCTGTACTCTGACCACCCCTTCGGGGTTCGTTCAACATCAAACCAAGATATGACAATTCAACTATGAAGTAAAACATCCTCACATATGGAGGCATTTTGATGGATTCATCATTTGATTATCCATACACTTTTTTAAAAAAGAATCTACTGTAAATAATTGAATATCAATATAACCGAACTTCCGAAACTTAAGTATTAATATTTCAACGTCACACCGAACACCAAGTAGGCTTTCCGGCTCCGGGGGTTGGCTGCCACCTCTCCGAAGATGGGGATGCTGAATTTCTCTGTCACTTGGATGTCTTTCTCCGCCCTCAGGGCGAGGTGCGTCACAGCGAAGCCGTTGGTGTCGTAGTAGGTTGTGGCCCAGGGCACTGCTCCCGCCGTGGCTGTCCAGTCGACACCGCCGAGGCGGAAGGGCACCGCCGCTTCTATGTAACTGCTGTAGGCACGGTCGCCGTCCTCGTTCTCCCCGTCGCCACCGGCGAAGTTGGTGTACCAGTCGATGCTCGCCACGCCGAAGTCATAGCCGATGTTTCCTTCGAAGACATGGTTGGTGCCGTGGGCGTCGTATTTGAAGTAGCGGGCTTTCGGGTCGAGGCCGTCGTTCGTCCAATAGTCGGTGACACCGAAATGGAAGTTCCCCAACTCGTAGTCGAGGGTGAGGTCGATTTCCTTCGTGTCATCGGAGTTGCTCAGTCCCACACTGCCCCAAGCGGTCAGCGACAGTCCTTTGTAACTCAAACCGAGGGTTGGCTGCAGCGACACGTCGCCCAAATCCTGGCCACGCCAGATGTATTGGCTGACAACGTCGGCGGAAACCGTGGCTTCAATATCGTTTTCCTGGGCTTCTGCGGTAGCTCCAAGGAGCAGCAAGGCGGAAAGGAGGATGGCTTTTGCTTTTTTCATAACGGGTGGTGATTAATGGGATATTATTGCTTCTAGTATTCCTAGGGCCTCTAGTATTCCTAGGGCCTCTAGTATTCCTAGGGTATCTAGTTTTTATACAGTCGATAGGCTGCCACGTCGTGGCTCTTCACCGTGACCTTGAGGGGTTTGTTCTTGAGAGAGGTCTTGCCTTCTGTCTTGTGCGTCCATAGGTTGTAAATCCGATAGGTGGTTTGGTCGAAAGCGGTGGAGAGGCCGCTCACTTCCTTGTCGGTGAAATTGAACTTCTGCCAGTCTATGGCGTAGGTCTTGTCCTCTTTTGTGGGGTTGAGCATGGTGAAGGCCCAGTCGCCGCCGGCAAGGGGCTTGAACCAGAACTGCAGGCCGGCATCGTCGCATAGGTGGAGGCCCTGAACACCAAGGGGGTCTTGGTCCACGGCAATCATCTCGCGGTTGGTCAGGATGTCAAGCACCTCGGGTGTCATGTTGCGGACGTCGTTGCCGAGGATGAGCGGACTGGCCATCATGCACCACATGGTGAAATGGGCGCGGTCTTCGCTCACACTCATGCCGTTGCCCACCTCGAGCATGTCGGGGTCGTTCCAGTGTCCCGGACCGGCATATCTCCGCAGCGTGTCGTTGTATTGGATGCACTGCATCACGCCAAACTGGCTGTAGCCTTGTGGGAACACGCGCAGGGAGTCGAAGTTGCACCAGATGTCGGGCGTGGTGCGCCAGGAGTGGCCGATGTCGCGTGCCCAGCGCCAGGGGCGGCTGTTGCCCCATTCGCACATGCTGAGGAAGATGGGTCGTCCCGAGGCCCTCAGTGCGTCGCTGATGAGTTGGTATGCGCCTTGAGGATTGATGTTCGTCGTATTGCACCAGTCATATTTCAGGTAGTCCACTCCCCAACGGGCATACTGCAGCGCGTCCTGGTATTCGTGTCCCAGCGAACCAGGCATGCTGCCGCAGGTGGCGGTGCCCGCATCGCTGTAGATGCCGAGTTTCAAACCTTTGGAGTGCACGTAGTCGGCCAGTGCCTTCATCCCGCTTGGGAATTTCACCGGGTCGACTTGGATGAAGCCGTCGGCGTCGCGCTCACCATGCCAGCAGTCGTCGATGTTGATGTAGGTGTATCCTGCATCTCGAAGGCCGGTGGCCACCATCGCGTCGGCGATGCCCTTGATGACATCCTCCGAAATCTTTTCCTGGAACTTGTTCCATGTGCTCCATCCCATCTGGGGGGTGTCGGCCAACCCTTCCCATTTCTGCGCTGCAGCCGGGGTTGATGGCAGCCAAAAGAGACAGCACATCAGCGCCGTCATCAGTACGTGAAAATGATGTTTTTTCATATCGTGTCGCATTTTATGGGCAAAGATAATGAAAACTGAGTGCAATGCAAAGCAAAAGACAAAGTTTTTGCTTTCATTGCCGAGGTGCATCTTATCTTCGCCGTCAGGCAAAGATAATGAAAACTGAGTGCAATGCAAAGCAAAAGACAAAGTTTTTGCTTTCATTGCCGAGTAACGAATTGGACATCACACAAAATGAAGCCTCAAATAACGTTTTTCCCAAGCCTCCGGCTTGGATGGTTCACAACCACCCCGCCCCCTCCTTGGCCTAAGGAGGGGTACCTACCCACCCCCCGTCCCCCTCCCGACATCGGGCTATTCTTTATACACAAGTCTGCATCCATCTGAATTACAATTAATTAAAAAACGCTTCGCTTAAAAAAAGAAATTAAAAGGCAAGAAAAATAACTGCAAGTAAGAAAAAACGCAAGCGTTTCTCAAAAAGGAGGAAAAATTTTTCTTCCTTTTTTTGAGTGCCTTGGCACTTTTTCAGTCTTCTTTCATATTTTCCTCCTTTTTACAATCAATAATGTCTTGTTGACCAAATGCTTAGAGATTTGTGTATAAAGATCAGCGACATCGGGAGGGGGCTCAACCGCACCTTCTCGGTGCTCGTTCATTAAGGTACTGCTCCCTTAAAAGCGGTCGCTGTGAAGTTTTTACGCAACAGAGTTGCGATTTCCTATGTTCGCTGCGCTCACCTTGCTCACTTACTGAGCTTTTTGGTCCCCCAATGTCGTAGGGGCGGGTATTGTGCCCGCCCCTACGACAAAAGGCCAATCTTCAATTTTCAATCTTGAGTCCACTTTAAAAAGTGGACGATGAGCAAAAATCGGTGTGCATCTCCCCTCCCCTCGAAGGGGAGGGGATGGGGTGGGGTGAAATTCGCCTGAATATCAAAAAGTTACAGCCCCCACCCCTGCCCCTCCCCTTGAGGGGAGGGGATGACTAACACCTCGTTTTGCACAAACGGACTTTTTCAAGTGGACTCAATCTTCAATCTTCAATTTTCAATCTTCAAAAGTAGACTCATTAAAATGTATTTGAATGGTTTACGGTTGGAATCTTTTCGGAATGAGGGAAAATCAGAAAATTATCTTCAAAGATTTGCATATGTGATGATAAAATTGTATCTTTGTCAATTGTTTGTAATGTTTTGAAACCATGATGATTTCTACGATGACCAAATGAATGAAAAACCATAATCTATTAGATATGAAAAGAAATTGTTTATTTTTGATGGTATTGCTATTGTCCGCGTTAAGCGTGGATGCAACACCTATTGGAAAACAACGGGCGCAAAGCATTGCCCGTGATTTCATGACCCAAAAAGGTTTGAAAATCGACCGATTGCGCCCGGTCGAGAAGATGGCAAAAGTCAAGGCCGATGGCACAAGCCCCTATTACGTGTTCAACAATGGGCAAGACGGAGGTTTTGTCATTGTCTCTGGCGATGACATCGCTCCCAAGGTGATTGGCTACAGCTACACAGGCACTTTTGAAGAGGCAAACGTGCCAGACAACATCAAAGCTTGGCTTGACTATTGTGCTGAGCAAATCGAGACTTTGACCAACCATCCGAATGATGCAGCCCGGTTGGTGAGGTCTGCCACACAGACCGCTCGAATCAGCATCTCGCCTTTGGTGATGACTCACTGGAATCAATACGCCCCTTATTACAATCTCACTCCCATTAGAAATGGAAAACAGTGCGTGACCGGATGCGTTGCAACCGCGTTCGCCCAAGTGATGAAATACTATGAATGGCCCAAGCAAGCCACCACCACCGTGCCTGGTTATTCTTGGAACGGCTCCACTTTGGAAGACTTGGCGCCCATCACCTTCCAATGGAGCGACATGCTTTATGATTACCAAGGCGGTGGAAATTATAATGCAGGCTGCTCCGATCCCGAAACCAACCAGACGGCGGTGGCTCAACTGATGAAATATTGTGGATACGCCGTGAAGGCCGGTTACAATAGCAGTTCTACCTCTGCATCATCTTCGGATATTCCTGCAGCGCTGAAGAATTATTTCGGTTATCAGGGTCCTATCACTTCAGTGGACCGTTCCTCATTCAGCAGTGCCGACTGGGACAACCTCATCTACAACGAAATATACCATGGGAGACCTGTCATTTACAGCGGTAGAACAAGTTCGGACGCGGGGCACGCCTTTATTTGCGATGGATACGGAGAAGATGGTTATTTCCATATCAACTGGGGATGGGGAGGCTTGTCCGACGGCTATTACTTGTTGTCGATTTTGGAACCTGGCAAGCAAGGTGCTGGTGGAAGTAATTCCGGTTACAACTATGGGCAATCGGCCGTCGTGGGTATCCAGCCAGGTGCTTCCGACGAGGAGATTGCCACCGGACCCTGCCTCAAAATCTTGAATTTTATAGTGAGGGATTACAGGGAAGGATACATTGAAAATTATGGTGTCCAATACTTTGGTGTAGGTTATCGATTGCAGGGAATGATGGATGGTGAGCACCAATTGAGCGCACAACTCCTTCAAAATGGTGAAGTCGTCTATCAGGGAAGAATTCTCAATGAAGCTCCTTGGGGAATCGACCTTGGAGTCGGGCATTATAATCCCAATACGATTCTCTATCCATTTTTCAGTAACATATACAATATTGCCGACGGTACTTACGAGGTGCGATTAGTCTGCCGCATGGAAGAAGAAGGCAAGGAATATGAATGGGTTCCTTGCTTGGGTTCAGAGTATTATCACAATGAGGTCACCATCAATCGAAACTCTGACACCCCCGTGATATACTTCAATAGCACGGTGAGTCCACAAATAGAATGCAACTCGTTGACCACTCCCTCCACCATTTACGTAAACAACAAGATCAGTGCAGTGGCTTCTCTTACCAATAAAGGTGGAACATTTTTCCAAGATAAGATATATCTTTGGATAAATGACAACATGGTTGCCAGCGATATGGCATATATTGATGCAGGCAAGACCATCGGTTTGAGCTTTGCGTACAAGCCAACAGTTACAGGAAACTTGCCTGTAAAGGTTACCCTGGATTCCGCTGGTGAGGAAGTGATCTACACTGGCTCCATCAACGTCGTCAACGAGCCAGAGAATGGCACTTACCAACTTGAACTCACATCTTGGAACGTCGAAAACGCTGACGAGGATAGCAAAAAGATTTGCGGCGGGGTCGTGACAGGAACGATGACGGTAACCAATACCGGCACCAAGACTTTTAGCGGTGTGATTGGAATAGGTTATACGGATGGTAGTGGAGCTTCAAGCATGTCCTATAACCCCAGCGGCTATACGTTGGCCGTGGGAGAAAGCGTGGATCTTGAATATACCGTGAAGAATCCTACCATAGGCCAAAAGTATAAACTTGTGTGTTGGGCTAATCTTGACTGGAACAAAAAAATCGGTGAGACACCAATGTATGAACTCGTGGAAAGTGGATATACTTATTGGACTGCCGATGGCACGCCGAAAACCAAGGCCGTCTCTGGCAATACAAGTATAACAGTGGTCCCAGAAGCCGTAGCGGTGAAATTCTTCACAACACCTACGGGAACCATCGGCGTCAACAGCAATCCCAACACCATCTATTATATTTCGGGGAACACCACTCCTTCAAGCCTTTCCGGCAAGAATGTGGTCTTGAATGGGAAAATCAATGAGGTTAAATTCGTGGATGGGTATGATTTCTATGTGCCATTGGGATTCACTGCCCAAAAGGCAACTTATTCAAGGGTGCCGACGCACGGTGCCAGCGGAAATACCGGATGGGAGACCATCGTGTTTCCTTTTGCTGTGCAGAAAGTCTTCAATGCGACAAACAACAAGCAGATTTCCTGGTTCACGAACGATAGTGACACAGGAAAGGATTTCTGGCTTGAGCAGTTCGCATATACCGATGGGGTTTCTGTATACTTCGACTATGTTGACGAAATACGTGCCAATGTGCCCTATCTTATCGCCACACCTGGCAACGACTGGGGGGCGGGACACAACCTTCTCAACAAGACGATAGCATTCACGGCGGAAAATGTGAACATTCCACAGACTTCAAAACTCAAGTCAATGACTGATCCTTTCATTTTTGTTGGGCTCTCCGGGAAGACAAATGTCAGCGGTTACGTGCTTGATGACAATGGAAAATCCTTCGTCTTGAAAGAAGGTGTCTCACAAGATGCCTTCAGGGCCTATTTCAAAAAGAATACCAACTTTGGCGACGTGAACGGCGACGGACAGGTCAACATCACCGATGTGAGCTTGCTCGTCAATAACATCTTGGGCATGGAAAATGAAGGTTTCATCGTCAACAATGCCGACATCAGTAGCGACGGACAGGTCAACATTACCGACGTGACTACGTTGGTGAATTACATCCTCCTTGGAGGTAGCGACACCGTGAACATGGTGGTCAACGGCTCAAACAGGTTCATCTTCAGTGGTGTTGGCAACTGAAAATGATGAAACCAAGAAAATTGTTTTTCACCGTTGCATTATGGTTGGCGACGGCGGCAACACCCGCATTGGCTCAAGGCGACGTGGTGGAGCAGGCTGATGGCTATGTGTGGCCCAAGGAGGAGGCTGTGCTCGACAAACTCTCGGAATGGCAGGACTTGAAGTTCGGCGTCATCCTCCATTGGGGCTTATATGCCGTGCCAGGTATCGTGGAGTCATGGAGCATCTGCGATGAGAACTGGATCACCCGTGACACCACGATGACCTATCAGGAATATATGGACTGGTATTTCGCTCTCGCCGACAAGTTCAGGCCAACCGACTTCGACCCCTCTCAATGGGCGGGGGTGTGCCGTAAGGCGGGAATGCGATATGTGGTGTTCACCACGAAGCATCACGACGGTTTCTGCATGTGGGACAGCAAGGAGACCGATTTCACCATTGCCCGTCACGCCTTCGCCGACGACCCGCGCCGCGATGTCCTGCGCCATGTCTTCGACGCCTTTCGTGCTGAGCACTTCATGGTGGGAGCCTATTACTCCAAGCCCGACTGGCATTCTCAATTCTACTGGTGGGACGTGTATGCAAAGAAAGGACGTAACGTCAACTATCCCGTTGAGCAGCATCCCTGGCGGTGGAGACAGTTCACCGACTTCACACATCGGCAGTTGAGGGAGCTGTTCGATGGCTACGGACCCGTAGATATCCTTTGGCTGGATGGCGGATGGGTCTATCCGGAGAACAGGAGGCAGGACATCGACATGTCGGCCATCGCACGCATGGCTCGCGGCTACAACCCCGGCATGCTCATCGTCGACCGCACCATCCGCGGCCCTTATGAGAATTACCAGACCCCCGAACGGTCGGTGCCCGACACCTTGGTGCAACATCCCTGGGAGAGTTGTCTTCCGCTGAGCGACGATTGGGGGTATGTGCCACGACCTCGATGGAAGACGCCGCAGCGTGTCATCGCCACATTGGTGGAGGTGGTGGCCAAGGGCGGCAACCTCCTGCTCGGCGTAGGACCCACGCCGCAAGGACTCATCCAACCCGAAGCAGTGGAGCGGCTGGAGGAGGTGGGACGGTGGCTCGACAAGAACGGTCGCGCCATTTACGGCACTGTCACCACGCCGCACTACCACGACGGCGACGTGTGGTTCACCCGGTCGAAAGACGGGCGCTCCCTCTTCGCCATCTTGGCACCGGGCGAGGACGCACCGCCCGCCACCACCATCACGTGGAGCGGCAATCTTCCACACAAGGGACAGAAGGTTCGCCTCTTGGCCACGGGGCGCATTTTGAGGCATGTGGTCAAGGACGGCAGGGTGGAGGTGACGCTTCCCGCGCCGATGTCCGGCCCCGTGGCTTTGGAGGTCAGGTAGCAACGTCGTTGGAGTGAGAAACGGGACGAATCACCATCCTGCAAGTGCCATCAAATGGGTGGTGGAAAGGGGAAAAAGACAAAAAAAGTGAAAAAAACGATTTTTTTCACAAAACAATGATAAGAATCTTATTTTTAAACGCTCTATTATTTACCTTTGAGGGTGAATTTGGTATTAAAAACAAGATTCGATTATTGTAAAGCCGAAAACAATGAAGAAATACTACCGAGTTGTGGTCGGAAGCGTGGTTGCCGTGGTGCTCTTGGCCGTAGTGCTCCTTTGTCGTGTGAGGCAGCGGCTTGTTGTCTCCATCGATGGCTTTGAGGTGTATGCCACCGACACGTTGAACATTGGCCAGGGGTCCGACATCTGTTTCAACGATGTGCCACACGATTTCCTCCGTGTGGTCAGAAACGGAAAAGGCTTTGAATGGAAAGTGAGCGACCTTTGTCTCAAAAATGACTCGCTTTGCTATTTCAAGGTGAACAATGTCAATCCAAACATCCATCGGCTTGACCAGGGGCAAACCGTCGTCGTCAAGATGGATGGAAAAAAATACACCATCACGGCCGAGGAAGTTGAAGACATGCTCGATGACCAAGAGTCGCAATACGTGCTGTTGCGAAACGTGCTGGAGAAAAGACGGCGTGAGGCCGGAACGGAAGGGGAGGATCTCAGGACGAGAAAGGAATTGCGCTCCCTTTTCTACCGCAAGAATGGCGGCTTTTTCTCCGCCGACGGCCCTTGGCACCTGCTCATTCTCGACACCAAGACTACGCTGGAAGGCGGGGGCGGAACCATCAGCTATGTCACCAGCGGAACGACCGACTCGCGTTGCAAGGTGCAGTTCTTCAGTGTGGCGGAATACAGCTTCCAGTCGGGTGAGGACATCTTCAGCATAGGTGACGTCAATTACATGGCCAAGCCGGTGGCCATGCGCACCGGCTGGGGGGCGGGACATGTCATGCTGCGCTCCGACAATGGTTTTGTCGCAGTGGCTTATCCAAAGCCGCTCACCTATACCGAAGACCTCGACGTGCTGAGACAATTGGCGGGCAGCACCACCAGCATGCTCACCATGCAACAGGCGGATGGGGCGTTGCCCGTGGGGCATTGCCTGTATCTGCCACAATACTCCACACTTCTCAGGCAGGAAGTGTGCCACGTGAGGTTCCACGACGACAGCTTGCTCGTGGCCGATAATGTGGTCAAGGCTCATCCTTCCTTGCTGCCCATGCTGAAACCGGCGACAGTGGACGACGGGATGGGGCGGTTGAAACTCCATGTGGGTGTCATAGGAAAGGGATTCATACTTTCATACCTATGGCTTCCGCTCGTCATTTTCCTGTTGGTGGCTGTCGCCTACCCATGGCTGGTGGATGTCGGGCGTGTCAACCTAAGGGGGAAGACCTATTGGGCCAACCAACTGCCCATGAGTTTCAGAATGCTGGCTTTTGTCGCCTTCGCCTATTGCGTGGGGAAGGTGATGGTCGCTGTCAAACTGTCGTGGACCTTCCCTTATTTCGAGAAACTCACAGGAGTCGTCGTGGTGAGTGCGGGACTCATGCTGATGCTGTTCTACCAACTTTCCCTGGTCATCAACCACGACTTTCTCACCGCCCAACCTTCGATGGGAAGAAGAGGGAAGAAGATGTGGAAACCTTGGGCTGCCTTGGCTGTGTCGCTTGCAGGACTGGGATTGTGCGCCGTCGCTTTGTGGGCGATGGACACAAGGTTCAGTGCGGGCATGCTTGATGCATATTTGCCCAAGGAAGTCTTCACGCTCAATTTCTTCAAATGGACTTCCAGTTCGTGTGACGGTATCAATGAACTGCATCGCAGCGTGCCTTACACTCTCACACTTGTCAACGGGGCGATTTTCATCTTGCTCATCCTCATGGCATTGCCCGTGGTGAAACGGATGATCGTCAAGGGGAGGAAAATGGCCGATGGCGCATTGGCAGGATGCAGCGCAGTACTTGTAGGATGGGTTCCAAAGGCATGGGCAGCCAAGATGGGCAAGGGCAACATCGAGGCGGTGGGCATCGCATTGGTTTATGCCATCGTCGTCATGGCGGCTTCCATCGTCCCGGGCAATTTCTCCACAGCCTTCATCACATTGGTGCTCGTGGTGGGCATGAGCCACGCATTGATGCATGTGCAGTATACGGAGAGCCGCCTGTGGGCTTTCGTCACTTCCATGGTCATCACCCTCATGATGCTCGTCGCGGCAATCGTGATGCCCAATGCCGACACCGGCTATTTCACCAACTACCTTGGCTTCGCATGCATGGTGGTGCTGCTATATGTGCTGGTGTCGAAATACAGCAGGAGGACTCCTTCACCCGCTGAGTTAAAGGCCAACAAGAAGGAGCGTATGTGGATGAACGTCATCATGGGGGGTGTGTTGGTCCTGGTGCTGCTCATCGTTCCCAAGGTGCTGTCATTGGTTGATGCGGAAAAGGTGGACTACGGACGCACCAGCAGGCGATTCCACATGTTCGCGCAGTTTGAGAACTATCGCAACAGCGGGTACCGGTACGCGGTGAGCGATGCCGAATTCATGACAGTGATGGTGCACGGCATGTACAATGTCAGCGGTGCCGACCCTCTCTCACCTGAAAGGCATCCCTTGCACCCCTCCGTCTCTACGGGATTGTCGCCCGTGGTGCTCAACGACGTGTCGCTGCCCATCGCGTTCTTCGGGACGTATGGCTTGGGGGCGTATGTCGTCTTTTTCGCACTACTCGCACTGCTGCTGACCATCGTCGTGGGGGGGACCATCCCCCCGGCCAATCTGCTCGACAAGGGAGTGGAGGTGGACGTAAGGATGCTTTGGAGGCTCCTTGCCGTGCTCATGTGGACATGCACTTCCTTCTATCTTTATGCCTCATACGTGGGACAATTCCCGTTTACCGGAAGGCTTTGTCCCGGCTTCGGCGTCGACTCTGTGGGAGAAGCGCTTGAGAGTGCTACATTGCTGGCTTTCATGACCGCCACGCTGCTCAAGAACGAGCATGCGACCAAAAGGCTTTGACCCATAACAAACATAAATACACATCGTCATGTCATTGTTTCAAACATTCAAGAAAGGCAAGGAAATCAGGTTGGCCGTGGTGGGTGCCACCGCCACGGGAAAGACATACCTTCTCACCGACCTCGTAGGCGCTCTCGAGAAGCTGGGGTTGAAGAGGGATGACAAGTTTCAGCAGAGCAGTCTGCATGCCGACATCTACGACCTTGTGGAAAACAAGGGAAAGGACGGCTGCATCGAGAAGACTCCCGTCGTGGCATCAAGGACGAGCAATGTCTATATGTCGCATTTCCTCGACCGTAACAACAACCGCATCAAAGTGGAGATGGCAGACATCCCGGGAGAGGCGGTGACAACAGAGAACATCCATTTGTTCAAGGCTGTGATGAGAGCCTTGGCGGCCTGTAAGAACAACATCTTCTATTACACTTTGTGGAAGAACCCGTCGTCCAACGAGGAGGTGAAGGTGCTCGAAGTGGATGAAAGCAAGAGGGGCAGGGGGATGGTCAGGACCATCGGCATCGACTCGCCTATCAGAGGGTCGGTCAGGAACAACGACGACCAATGCAAGAAAACCACGGCCATGTTCATGCCCACGAACACACTTGCCAACTACTATGCGAAGATGGGGTTTGAGAATACGGGAAGGAAGAAGGCCAATGGGGAAATGGTTTTCAAGGACTTCATGCTCTTCGATACTGATTCCGTCGTCAATGCCATCGTCGACGCATGGGACTTGTTGGGAGTGGACCAGTTGATTGGCAAGAGTTTGCTGTCGAATCATTCCGGAAAGACGGCGTTCCAGAACCAATGCAAGCCTCATTTCTTCTACCTCTATTACACCTTCAACGCCACCGACGTGGTGGTGTGCGACATCTGCTGCACGCCTCTTTCGGCAGAGGAGGGTGACGCTTTCACCGCCGACCGCTTCACGGAGATGATGAACGAATTGCGTGACCTCACTTCCTACAACGACGCACCTCCCAAGAATTGGTATCTCGCCCTGAAAGGGTTTGATGCCGTCATGCGGGAGCGTCCATTCCAGGAGGTGTTCTCTATGGCAAGGGGCGACCTCAACCTCACCTACTCACATTTCGTCACCCTTTTCCGACAGGCATGCATCCATCACCTGCTGCCTGGCGAAACGGGAAATGACAACTACCACAATCCTTTCTCCAGTCAAGAGACCATGATGGACTGGCTCACAAGCGAACCGGCTTTGCTTGATGATACAGCACTCGTCGACTTGCTCTCAAGTCATTATGACCAACTCGATGAAAGGGTGGGGGAGTTCTTCGCCGATTCCGACGAATATGCCATGCGAAGCACATACTCGCTTGGCGAGCATGTGGAAAGACGATTGAAGGACTTCTGCAAGGTGGACGACCAAATAGCCAACACTTTGCAGGCGGAGGAGGATGAATGGCAGCTCCTGAGGATGCCTGGCAAAGTATATCTTATGGCGACACCCATAGATGAAGACATGCACATCTGCCCCCATCGGCAGGGAGCGCCCACGGCTTTCGAGGGACGTGCCTGCCACTATAACCAGCGTGCCTTTTTCGGAGCGCTGCAATTGGCAACCAGCATGTTGCTCAACCATGACATGGACATCGTCGACAAATACACCTACTATGGACTGGTGCTTTGTCACTTGAACTCCACCAATGCTTGAAACAAGATGAAATGCAACGATGACACCAATATGAAGACCACCGGCAAAGGCCAGGCTGGTAGGATTGCTGAGGCCGCCAAGGCCACAGTGAGCATCCGGCACATGGTGCGTGGCTCGCTTTGCAACGAACCAGGCGACAAGGTGTTGTCGGCTACGACGTGCATCTCACACGACGTGGAACAACTTTGTGGAATGTTGGCCGAGGGTGCCAGCAATAGCCATGCGTCGTTTTTCGTGATGACATCTCCGAATACGGGAATGCCTGTCATCGCCCATGTGCAAGGAGCCATGACGGTCTTCGGAAACGGTGTGAGAAACTATTGCACAAGAGCGGTGTATGAGTGCGAGACCGATGAATTGGGGCAGGTGGGAGGATTCTCCTCTTTGTTGCCGGTGCTCGATGGGATGCGCCGGTATGAGCAAGTAGAGTTTGATGTTTCGGCCGAAAGAAAGGTCGAAGTGGACGGGAAACGGGAAATGACAGTCCACGAACGGGCATTGTACGAATACATGGCTTATTGCGTGGCACACGACACAAGGCTCTTCATCAGGCTGGGTGAAGACGAGCTGAGACGGGCAGATGATGTGAGGCGGTCGGCAAGGTTGGCGGCCTTGCTCCATGCCATCGACCATCTCCCGCCGGCATGGAGGGACAGGGCGTCGCTGGCATTCTCCGTGGAATGCAAAGACGGACCCATGCAGGAATTGTTGCCTTCCATCAGGTTCATCGCCCACCACGACCCCATCGATGAATGGGATGGGGAAGCTGTCGGAGCTTGTTGCCTCGATTGGACCTCGCAATCGCTTGCCTGGGCGGCGGAAGGACGCCTGGACGTCAGGCCTTGCATCGACGAGGTGAAGTTCCTCGAAAGCAACGTGCCTCAAAAGGAGGAGGACGCCACGGTGGACTCCGGCCAGGCAAGTGAGACCCCAAAGGCCTTGAAGTCCTTAAGGCCCTTGAAATATTTTAAGTCCTTGATGTCCTTGTTGTCAAAAAGATAGTAACAGAACAAGATATGAGACTCAACAATAATTGGATGAAACACCACGGGAAACTCATCAGGCTTATTCTGCTGAGTGTCGTGGCGCTGGTGCTTGTTTTCACATTGTGCAAGCGATGCACACAAGTGGGTGGTCCGTCTGCGAATGAAATATATGTCCCCGACAGTGACGAGGGTTTCGTCAAGAAAGCCAACATGCTGTTGGAGCATCTCATCGAGCAAGGCAATGAGGAGCATTCCAAGGTGATGCCACACTCCATATCACAACTCAAGGAGCGGTATCCGGCATTGGAGTTCGCATTGCCATACAGTGGTGATGCGGTGGAAGGGGCCAGGGCCGCCGATATCAGACTCGTCGCCATCAATCCTGACTCCATCAGGGATGAGAAGGACAGGAAATTCTATTATAACAGTGACATACCGGCGCTACTCGAACAGCAAAGGAAACAACTCGGTGAGAGAATCTTCCGTATCAAATTCTCTTCGGTGGACAACCTCGTCATCGAAAAAGTGGAGGTGAATGCATCCATGTTCAAACTCGCTTTGGTGAAAGACCCTTGGAACGGAAACGTCATGGCGGCGGAAGACGCATTATTCCCTAAGGAAAACCACTGCTTCCTCGCCTGGGGAAAGTCGGTGGTGCCTGTCAAGCAGTCGAAAGAGGGGCACATCGCCACGGGTGGTGGCCATGAGAAGGTGGTGGTCATTGACAACAACACACACACCATCACGATGAAGAACGGGAAGCCGGTGGCTTACTACGATCTCTACAAGGCTTTCCTCGCTGACACCACCACCATCTGCGTGCGAATACCGGGAAGCAATGAAACAGCACTTTATGTTGACTACATGGAGCAGGGGAAAGTGCGCTTGAGGCCTGTCGGGTGCTACTGCCAACCCTACGACCAGGCTGGCCCCTTGCATCTCATCGTGCCACAGTCGGCGGCGATGAAGGGAGAGGTGTGCAAGCTCGAAAAGGAACTTAAACTGGTTCTCACAAGCTCCAAGGAGAAAGAGAAACTGTGTGAGTTGACCATCACACGCGACAATCCCATGCAAACGCTCTCCATGCTGACGTATTCCAACCAGGGGAGGACGCGATATGACATCGCACCCCAACTTACCGACCGTTTCACGCAGCAAATCATCAAGGGACTGTCATCCACCTTGACCAACACCGTATATGAAGATACGGTCAACCTCACCATTGACCCCTTGATGTCGTTGGAGATGGAAAGGGAACTGGAGAAATATGCCAACCAGCTCAAGAACAAAGGCCTCTTCTACAAGGATGACCAATGGGAATTGTCGCTCACTGTGATGGATATGGCCACGGGCGATGTGCTGGCGGCTCCTTACTACCGCTCCTCTGACAAGGGCTTGGACTACGACTTGGCCATCAGCAGGAAGAACCCCGCACTTACAAGACGTTTCATTGGTTCTACGTTCAAACCACTCGTCGCACTGGCGGCAGTGCTTACAAAACCGGAACTGGCCAATCTCTCCACGACAAATGACTACAATTTGCTCGAACAAGAGGGCAACAGCAAGAGGAAGGCAATGTTCTACGGACACAAGACCACGGCTTGGTCGACAAAGGGTGGTGCGGCAGGATTCTGGAATGGATGCGCTTCCATGTCCGACTTCTTCGCACGTTCCGACGATGTCTATCCCGTGGCGCTCGTAGCCAAGGCGCTCAACTATGGGCAGGCTGGAAGTCCTTTCAAGTTCACCACCAACGAAGTGTACCTGGAAACCAACAACAACTTCTCCTGGCCGGGGGCCAAATTCGTTTCAACACTCGACCATCTCTACACCTTGCCATCAATGAAGGAATACCTCGTGCACGACAGTTTGCAGATGGCTTCCTATGTGTGGGACAACCTGAACTTGAAAACTGATGCGTTCTACGGATTGGACAACGTAAGCCCCGACCCCACATTGTTCCATTATGAGAATTTCAACCGGCAAGGGGCAACGCTCAACACCGAACTCGCCACATGGGTGCTGGGACAAGGCACCAACGATTGGAACTGCCTCAAGTTGGCGGAGGCGTGGTCGAGGATGCTTACCAAACGGAAAGTGGAGGTGTCGCTTGTCAGGCCGAAAGAGAGGAAGACGTTGCCTTGCCTGGCTGAAGGATTCGACAACAACGCGTGGAATGATGTTCTCGAGGCGCTGCTCGCCGCACAAGGTAGAAGCGCGAAGCTCCTCACGCCCATGAAAAATGCCGTGGATGCACTCAACGCAAAGGAAAACATCGCCGACACGCTCTTGCTCTTCTCCAAGACGGGAACACCAGAAAACTACCCAAGAGTGGAATGGAAAAGCGTGGATGGAGGACCCAGATGGCTTGACGTGGGACTCTATTGCATGGCACTCGTGCCCAAAAGTGCTTACAGGGACATCAGGAATGGAAAGGAAGGAAGAGGCATCATGTGTGTGATGCGTGTGACGAGAATAGTGAACAACAAGCACAAGAAACTCACGGCAAGTGGAAACGAAGATGGCATCCAGTCGTCGGATGCACGCAATTTCTTCTCAGCAAACCCGGCGTTGCTCGACAAGTTCTATCATCTGGTCAAACCCTATCTGGCTGTTGCCGATAACAAACGCAATGACAAGGATAAAAGAATAAAGAAAAAACAATGACATTCAACCATAGACAAAGGATTACGGCCCTGGCGCATATGGTGGCATTGGTGGGCATCATCTTCCTATGCTATGTCTCCTTCATGGGGCTCGTTTACCTATGGGGAGGCAATATGATGCTGGCAGGCGTGATGGCAGTGGCGGAGGCGGCATTGCTCTATGTCCTGTGCATTCTCGTGCAAAGGTTCAAGGCGACAGGAAGACGGTTTGGAAAAATGATCGTGGGAGAACGAATCGCAGTGGTCTTCACCATACTCGCGTGCATGCTTACACTGCTGCCTTTCACGCATTTCTTCCACGTGTTCGCTCGTGAGGGGGAAGTGAAGAAGAACTTTGGATTGGCCCTCGAACAGGTCGGGCCGATGTTCGATGCATATGAGACGGCAGCGAAAGGGAGGATTGCCGATTACACCACATTCCTCGACAATGCGATGAAGTCCAAAAAAAGCATCAAGAAGGCAGGGCTCAACAAGTATTCGGAGGGAAAACCCGATGACGGAAACACCATAGCGAGAAACAACATGGTGGAGACCTTGAACTTGCAGCTGTTGCCACCCACACATCAGGCATTGAGAAGTGACGCCGAGGCATGGGTTGATAAAGTGGCCGGCGGGGCTACGACTCTCAATGTGTTCCTCATTGGAAACATCCGGGAAATACAGAAGGCGGTGGAGATGTGGAGCGAGACCATGGAAGGCAGATGGAATACAAGGCTCGACAATGAACCGGCATCGAAACGTGACCTCGAGGAGGTGAAGGCGTGTGGGGAGAAAGCGACGCAACTGCTGGGGCAGGTGCAGGCCATGCTTTCTGAAAAAGGACTTCCACCCCTTTATGCCTTGCCGCTTTGCATCTTCTGCTGGTTGCTTGTGTTCTTGCCTTACTGGCTGCAGGAACGGCATTCCAAGTCGTGGGAGGAGTTCTGGCCCGAATGGATGAGGAAGGGGAAGAACCTGCCACCGGAACGTGATGTCAACCAAGTGACCTATGTGAACATCGATTGGGACAAGCCTGTCGAACCTTTGCAGCCAAGTCGGGTCGCCGACATAGAGGTGTTCAAAAAGGAGATGGAGAGGGCCAACGACCCAATGGCGTTCCTCGTCAAGAGGATGGAGGAGGGGCTTTCAAGAAAACAACTGCTCGACATGATGGCGAGAGACCACAACCTCATGCATGCTGCCATGGTGAAAGAGTGCATCGAAAAGGGTGTCTTCACGGTGGAAGAACTTGTCAACCAATGCGGCATCGACCCGCGTTTCATCAGCATGATGGGGACGACGCCGGAAGATGTGCTCCCCAAGGCAGGCGTTATCAGGCAACTGCCAGAAGCTACAACGGAAATCTTCCTATGGGGCATACCCTCGTCGGGAAAAACCTGCGCCCTTGGCGTCATCCTGGCGGCGGCAAGGGAGAACGTGGTGGCAAAGGGCATGGAAGTGGTGCGACAGTGTCAAGGGTATGAGTATATGGAAATCCTGAAGAAGGTCTTTCCCATGGACGACGCTTTCGTCATGCTGCCGGGAAGGACACCCGTGGCCACCAATTATGCCATGAGGCTCGCCTTTGACGATTGGGACAACAAGAGTCATCCCATCACACTCATCGACATGGCAGGCGAACTCTTCTGCGCCATCTTGTGGCAGCAGAGCGGAAGGGAGCAACTGGTCACCGAGCATCATCGAAAGGCGCTGGAGGAGTTTGAGAAAATACTCGTCAAGGAAAAGACTGAACATCAAAAATTCCACTTCTTCATCATAGAGTATGGAGCGGAAAACAAGAAATACAAGGGGTTTGACCAAGACTCTTACTTGGAAAACGGACTCGCTTTCCTCGAAGACAACCACGTACTCAGAGACGCCACACAGGGTGTGTATGTCATCGTCACCAAAACAGACAAGGCAAGGCTGCATATGGGAAAGGATGGGGATTTGGAAAAGTACCTGGGACAGTACTTGCGCACATATTACCCCAATTTCCTAAGGGTTCTCGACAAATACTGCAAGAAGTATGAACTATGTGGGGGTCATGCTCCCGACCCTATTCCATTCGACATTGGTGAGGTGTGTTTCGAGAATTACTGCCATCTCAGCACGCAACGGGCGAGGGATGTGGTGAAGGTGATGCTCGCAAGGTCGAAGGGGTTCCCAAAAGGATGGAAAGGAAAACTCGCCAGATGGATGGGAGATTAACCCCAGGGTCTCCAGGGTCTCCAGGGTCACTAGGACCTCTAGAACCTCTAGAACCTCTAGGACCTCTAGGATCTCTAGGATCTCTAGAATCTCTAGAATCTCTAGGCCCTCTAGACCTTCCAGCCCCTCTAGCATCCCCGTCCCCTCAAAATGAATAATCAATAACACAACATATGACAGATCAAATCAAAACTTTTTGCACGCAGCTGAGGAAGGAGGACGACTCCTTCGAGTATGCAAGGAAAATGGTGGAGGAAAACCACATCACCAGGGAGCAACTGTTGAAATTGGTGTGTGAGGATTGCAACCTGCTCAACTCCATGGCGGTGAAGAAATGTGTGGACTACGGCCTCTTCTCCGCCCAAGACCTCATTGACAATGGCATCGATAGGAATTTCGTCGACATGCTTGGAATGGAATCGGAGGATGTCCTGCCCGACAGTGGATACATCGAGTGCATTGATTGGAAAGCGAAGGAGGTGTATTTCTGGGGCATTCCTTCCTCGGGAAAGACATGCGCCTTGGGCACCATTCTCGCTGCGGCGAGAGGGGGAAATGTGGCAAGGAGCATGAGGGTGGAGAAATGCCAGGGGCAACTCTACCAAATCATCCTCTCGCAAATCTTCAAAAGGGAGAATTTCTATTGCATCCTACCAGGCCGTACCTCGGTGGACTCCAATTTCGCCATCAGGACCGTGCTGGAGGACATGCAGGGAAATGACCACCCCGTGACGCTCATCGACATGGCCGGCGAGCTCTTCTGCGCCACGCTGTGGAACGAACAAGGAAAGACGGAAAACCTCAAGGAAAGGCATAAAACCGCTTTGGAGGAATTTGAAAACATGCTCGTGACCAAAAAGTCGAGCAACCCCAAATATCACTTCTTCATCATCGAATACAGCGAGGATGACAAGAAATACAGGGGGTTCGACCAGGATGTGTACCTCGAACATGGACTGCAGTACCTCTTTGAGAAAGGGGTGCTCACTGATGCCAACAACGGGTTATACGTCATCGTCACAAAAACTGACCTGGTGCAAAGGAACACGCCGAAAGGCATGGACCCAAACGATTACTTGACGCAATGCCTTGAAATGAGATACCCTAACTTCCTCAACCTGCTCAACACCTATTGCGGCAGGTTTGGCATGAGTGGAGGGTTGCCCATTCCTTTCGACATCGGCGAGGTGTGCTTTCAAAACCTTTGCCAGGTGAAAACAGAAAGGGCGCAACGCATCGTTGAAATACTCATGGAAGAGCATCATCCTAACGTGAAAAAAAAGGAAAGAAAAGGTGGCTTCAGATTGAAGTGGTTCTGATACAAGCCGTTACTCTATCATCATCTCCCAACATCCTAACAACAAGAAACATGAAACTCGCATTATATCAACAACTCGTGAAAAATGGGGAGGATAGCAAGGCGCTGTTCAATCCCGGAAACATAGGAAGCAAAATCTTCGATGTGAAAATCGAAGGGGTCCTCAGGCTTAATTCCGACTTCAAGGGCATCACATCCATGCTCTCATTCAACAGTCTGGGATGCCTCGTCTATGTCATCAAGCCGCTATTCTCCAGACTGGGCGACTACAGGGCTTTGGTGCTCGCCATACCCAAGCAAGTGGCTTTCGCTGCCGCGGAGGATATTGCCAGCATCGTCAAGAAAATGGAGGATACACTTGCCAATGGAAAGGACGAGCAAGAACTTGCATCTTGCTTTGAAAAGGATTACAAGGAATTGGATTTCGATTGTGACTTACCCGAACAGAGAAACCGATATGCATTCAGGTGCTATGGCAAGGGATGCAAGCAGGGGGCTTTGGAAGACTTGCTGGGTGCCAATATCCTTCAGGAAGATTACTTCAAGTATGAAGGGGTGTTCTTCATTCCTGTCGAACATGACGGACTCGTCAGAAAAGAGTCCATGGATAACCTCACGGCTAACAAGATGGCTGTCCCTGCCGTCTTGCAGCCACCAACGGCGCAATGCCAAAAGGCGGGATGCAAGGCATGGATTGCAGGAAAGGAATTCGACAAGCCTTTCCTCACTCGCACGGGAATCACCGTCAAAATCACATTGAAAAAGGATGGCTGTGTCGACAGGGATGAGAAAGTCAAGGTCGACAACCAGGTGATGCCTGTGGATTTGCCTGAGAAAATCGATTGGTGGAGAAAAATCTATGCCAAGTCATTCTCTATCACGGGGGAAGACGGTCCTCTCAAGGAGAGTGAGACGCAATTGGATATCCAGGAGAAAGTGAGTGTCAACAAGCGGGAAAGGTTCATTGCCGTTCCTGAAAGCAAATTGGGGAAGGCGCATCTCATCGTCAACCATGATGGGTATGAACCGATGAAGAAGGTTGTCGACCTGTCCAAATGCTCACCGGAAAAACCCTTGGTCGTCAAACTCAAGCGGACGAGGAAGAAGGTTTCATACAAGGTGGCCGGCACAAAGGTCGCTTTTGATTTGGAACGCACCGAGGAGGAGAAAGGAAACTCGCCCCTACAAGGCTTCGAAGTGCAAGAAGTGAAAGACAACGAGGTGGTGCTAAGAAGCAAGGCCTCAAGGAAAAACGAGGAGAGAAGAGGAGATGAACGGGCAAGGCTGGCCGACTTCGATGACGACGATGTGCCAGAGGAGGGTGAAGAAAGGTCACATATGAAGGTGTCCAAGAAATTGGTCACGTGTCTCGCTTCGGGGCTGGTGGCGGGATTGCTCGTCGGTGGGGCTTCCGGATGGTTCCTGGGGAAACATAACGGAGAGAAAACGGCGATGATGATGGTGGAGCAACAGCGACTGGCCAAGGAAAGGCAAGAGCAGATGAGAGCCGACTCCATCATTAGTGTCGACATCGTACATTATCTCGACAGTGTCACACCTTGGAAAAAAGTGGATATGGATAGTGCTCTCTTCCAAGGGAAGCTGAATGGATTTTACGATGCACTCAACACCTATAGCTTCGAAACCGTGCAAGTCATGGGAGACTCACTCAATCTCCAGCAAAGCAAGAATTTGCAGAAGCTCGACAGTGTCATCAAAGTCATGAACCAGAAACCGGAATACAAACAGAAACTATTGGAAACCAGCAAGAAACCAGAGGAAACAGTTCCTGTGTTCAGTCGCGACGGAACCATTACGCTTGCCAATTTCTTAGGGAAGTTGGAAGAAGTGATAAAAATTGTAGATAGCGAGAAGAAATGAAGACATTCCTGAAATTCATATTACTCTTGGCTGCTGTCTTCATGGTGGCTGGCTCCTTGCTCTTCTTTGCAAAGACGAGGATGGAGCCACCCACTTCCTTGGAAGATGAGAACCTTCACGAAAAAAAGGCAAGGGCCTGCGTGGAAAGCATGTCGGAGGCTAACAATATGAAGACGCTCAACAAAAGGTTCTATGCGGCAAGGCAACTCCTGGGGTTTCTTGGAGACAACAAGCTCATATCCACCGAGGTGGCCGACCAACTGATGGTGGAGATGGTGGAGAAATATGTGCCTGAGTTTGCTGACCATTCCTTGAGACGGTTGGGTGAAACGCAATGGGACGATAAGGACCTCAAGGAAATATCGAGCCTGATGGCTGCTGTCAAGGGGTTGAAAACGTCTGATAAGAAACAGGCCATGGAAAAGGCCTCGCGAAACACGGGAGAACAACTGGGAAACGTGGAGTATGTGGTGGGGGTGTGCGACTCGGCGCTCGTCCTCGCCAAAGGTGGGAAATACACCGGATGGCAAAACGCAAAGAAGAGGATGGCCAGGGCTGACAGATTCGCCCGGCACCCCATCCTCAGAAACAACCGCCATCTCATGGAAAGGCTCGACTCTTTCAAAATGAGGGTCGAGGAGTCGCATTACGATAGTTTGGTGAATGCCGCGCGCCAACTTGACAATTATGCTGATTATTCCAAGGAGAGATTTGACAACATTTATAATAATTTCAATCAGGAACTTGCACACTATGCGGACAGTGCCGCTGTCGTTTATGGGAGAAAATCCCATGACGTGAGCACGCTCAAGAGGAATGCAATGGAAACGAAGATTGAGGCAGAAGGGTATTTCTTTTACGAACCGGTAAGGGAAGGTATTGAAGATATCTACAATGTGGGAAAGCAAATCTATCATGAATATATCAAGTGAAATGAATGCCATCACCACGGCTTGCTTTTTTGCAATGTCATATCGGCGAAACCTGTTGATGATTTTTTTATCGCTTTTTGTTGGATTATTTGCTTTTTTGTCTTATCTTTGCAAAAATCTTATTTTTTTAACTAATACCGATTAACTATGAAAATGAAATCTTTGATTACAACGTTGTTCCTTTTGTTGGCAATGACCTGCAACGTGATGGCGGGAGAAATTGCCAGTTCGAAGAATTATGGAGTTTTGGAAACTAACGGTCCATTCACCATCATCATCACTGGAAATGGGGTCATTGGACGTGATGGACCTGGTGGGTATGATACAGGTGTCCGCTTCTACAAGGGGCAGAGGCTCACATGCTACGGACTTGAGCAAGGCTGGTACAAAGTGAAATATGGCAATGGTGTACGCTGGGTGTCATCATCTTATGCAAAACCTGCTGGAAGTTCCTCCTCCTCTTCTTACTCGTCGGGCTATTATGTCGTCTTCACCGGCGACCGTGTCATTGGAAGGTTGTCTCCTGCCGGAACCGCCACCCGTTATCGATTCTATAGAGGGCAGAGAGTGCCTTACTTGGGGCAACAAGGCAGCTGGTACAAGGTGAGCTACAACGGGAAAGTCCTCTGGGTGTCGAGTGCATACAGCTATGTGCAATAACAAAATGCACATTTGATGAACAATAAAAGTGCGGGCGATGCAGCCCGCACTTTTTTATTCGGAGTTTTGCAAGTTTTCTTCGCCATCCTGTGGAATCAAAGGTTTTCAAACACCGCCTTCACCCTTGCCAGGGCCTCGCGGCATTTCATCTGGAACCGCCATCTTCTACTGTTGGTGTTGCCGGCATTGTAGGCGATGGCGTCCAAGCCGTTCACTTTGGCAAGATAGAGGGCGCGCTCGTTATGGAATTCTTGCGAGATGATGGTCACGGTTTTACCGTCGAAGAGTTCCTTGGTCTTTTCGATGGAGTTGATGGTGCGGAACCCCTTGCCATCCAGCGTGATGATGTCGGCGGGGACGCCTCGCTCCACCAACCGGGACTTCATCTCCTCTGGTTCGTTGAAACTGTCGGGGAAGTTGCCGCCGCTGATGAGCAGCTGGTCGTATTTCCCTGCTTCCCACAACGCAACGGTGGCGTCTATACGGCGCAGGAAGAATTGGTTGGGGTTGCCGGAGCGACCTATGGGGCTGGTGCCTAACAGAAGGCCTACCTCACGGTGGGGGACAGACGCGGTATCGTCGTATTTCTTTCCCTTGCAAGCATGCAGCACTGCTACATTGCAAGCTACGATGACGATAAGGCATAGCAACAAAACGCTACATATGGTAATCAACAGAATCTTTATCATTCTTCTCATTCTTTTTCTTTTCATCGAGATATTCTGCGAAAATGCGAGCGGCACTCTCCACCTTCGCCGCACAGGGACGTTCCTTGTAGTAGGCTGCCGTACGCTCAGACGCCACGTAATCGCCCATCGGGACGGGACCGCTGAGACCGAGAAGCTCAGCGCATATCAGCGAACCATTGGCTGCCTTCGAACGGGACAGCAGTTCTTGAACCAACTTGTAGCAAGCCGTCTTGCCAGCGCGGTCGCCACCCTCCGTCTGACCGCTGTCGAGGCCCGACAGGATGACGAGGGCGGAAACAGCTCCACACATCAGGCGCAGACGACCCACACCGCCGCCGAAACCCGCAGACACACGCTTCGCAAGTTGGGAATCCAGGCCATAAAGGTCGCTGAAAGCAAGCACCACGCTCTGGCAGCAGCCAAAGCCTTCCATAAAATGGTCTACGGCAAGAGACACTCGGCGTTCTAAGTCTTCACTCATGGCATAAAGGTTGAAGGGGTTGAATCATGCCGCAAATTTAGACATATTTTTCCGAATAATGGCTTGACTATATGAAAATATTTTTTGCTTTCGGGAGTTGAAGGGGAGGGTTAAATAATTTATAATTTATAATTAACAAGGGGAGTTAAAGGGGAGTTAAAGGGGAGTATGTTCACTTTTTCTTCATTTTTAGCTTCGCTGTTATTTCAATCTTCAATTTTCAATTTTAGCTTCGCTGATTTTTGTCGCGACTCGGCAGAGTTCAAGCAAGCTTGACTCTGCTCTCGCTGCTCCAAAAATGCAATCTTCAATTTTCAATCTTCAATTTTCAATATAATTGTCCTTATTTCGTTTTTTTTTGCGTAATTTTGCAACGCAAAAATGCCTTGCGTGCCATTCATTTTGGAAATGTGTGTTTTAGAACCCTTCACGCCTGTCATTTTCACCAACCAAGCAAATCAAGCAAACAAGATGAAAGCAACCTTCATTCTCAAGCAGGTCGGCCTGTGGCTGTTGCCGTTCCTGCTCCCTGTGACGGCCAACGCCGCAAACAATTACGTCGACCTCGGTCTGCCCAGCGGTACGCTGTGGGCCGAATGCAACGTGGGCGCCACCACCCCTGAGGGCTATGGCGACTTCTATGCCTGGGGAGAGATGAAGACCAAAACCACTTATTCGTGGAGCAACTACCAGTATGCCAGCGGGTCGGCGTCTTCCGCACAGGATCTCGGAATGCATATAGCAGGAACAATGTATGACACCGCTACAGCGGTATGGGGTAGCGAATGGGTGATGCCCACACTCGACCAGGCTAACGAACTGCTCAAGAAGTGTTCTGTCTCTTTGGCCACGGTGAACAACGTCAAGGGCATGCGCTTCAAGGGCCCCAACGGTAACACCATCTTCTTCCCCATGGCGGGATACAAGTATAACTCAAATTACAATGCGGAAGGTTCACAGGTTTACATCTGGACCGACACCAAGGACAATGTCACCAACGAGGCATACAAGTCGATGGCCATCTACATCTATCGCAGCTCCACCTCGGCGACGGTGAAGACCACGGCGGCGCCAAGACGCTCTGGCGTTATCGTCAGGGCCGTCCGTTCCAAGGAGGTCGTGGACCCAGACCCGCCCACTCCGCCTTCCAACGGACCGGAACTGGTCGACCTCGGTTTGAGTGTGAAATGGTGCTCTCAGAACGTGGGAGCCGACAGCGAGTCCGCATATGGAGAATATTACGCTTGGGGCGAGACCGCCACAAAGAAGACCTACTCCTGGGCCAACTACCAACATGCCAGTGGCTCGACAGCAACGGTGAGGAGCATCGGCACCAACATCGCCGGCACGGAGTACGACGTGGCTGCCAAGACGGAGGTTTATGACCCCGCAGCGAACAAGCAGGTCGAGGTATGCATGCCCACCGTGGCACAGTTCGAGGAGTTGAACACCAAGTGCTCTTGGAAGGAAGAAACCGTTGATGGGCACAAAGGGTTCCGCGTCACGGGCCCCAGCGGCAAGAGCATCTTCCTGCCCTTCTCAGGCTCCAATTTCGATGGCAGCATGCACAACGTGGGCGTATACACCTACTATTGGTCATCGGAGGAGGCCCCTTCTGATGAACTGAGGGCCGGCACGCTCCTGGTCAAGACCGGAGAGACCCCGGATATAAGAATGGTGCAAAAGCGCACCGGGCTCGTCATCCGCGCCGTGGAGCAAACCAAAGGAACCGAAGAGGATCCGGTAGAGCCGGAACAAGTCGCTTTGGTCGACCTCGGACTGAGTGTGAAATGGTGCTCTCAAAACCTGGGTGCCGACAGTGAGTCCGCTTACGGCGAATACTACTCCTGGGGCGAGACCGCCACGAAGAATACCTACACCTGGGCCAACTACCAACATGCCAACGGTTCGGCCACCACGGTGAAGGACATCGGCAGCGACATCGCCGGCACGGAGTATGACGTGGCTGCCAAGACGGAGGTCTACGACCCTGACACCAAACAACAAGTCGCGGTATCCATACCCACCAAGGCGCAGTTCGAGGAGTTGCGCACCAAGTGCACGTGGAAGGAGGAGACTGTCGATGGACACAAGGGATACCGCGTCACGGGAACCAGTGGAAAGAGCATCTTCCTGCCCTTCTCTGGCTCCAACTATGATGGCAGCATGCACAACGTGGGCATATATGCTTACTACTGGTCGTCGGAGGTGGATGCATCCTACTTGCAGAGGGCCAACGCATTTTATATCAAGACCGCAACATCACCGAAGATGTCATGGGCGCAGAGGCGCACAGGACTCGTCATACGTGCCGTGGAGCAAGCCAAAGGAACGGAAGAGAATCCGGTAGAGCCGGAACAAGCCTCATTGGTCGACCTCGGACTGAGCGTGAAATGGTGCTCACAGAACGTCGGTGCCGACAGCGAGTCTGCATTCGGTGAATACTATTCCTGGGGCGAGACCGCCACGAAGGCCACCTACACCTGGGCCAACTACCAATATGCCAACGGTTCGGCAACAACGGTGAAGGACATCGGCAGCGACATCGCCGGCACGGAGTATGACGTGGCTGCAAAGACGGAGGTCTACGACCCTGACACCAAACAACAGGTTGCGGTATCCATGCCCACCAAGGAGCAGTTCGAGGAGTTGCGCACCAAGTGCACATGGAAGGAGGAGACTGTCGATGACCACAAGGGATACCGCGTCACAGGACCCAGTGGCAAGAGCATCTTCCTGCCCTTCTCCGGCTCCAACTATGATGGCAGCATGCACAACGTGGGCGTATACACCTACTATTGGTCGTCGGAGGTGGATGCATCCAACTTGCAGAAAGCCAGTGCACTTTATATCAAGACTGCAACCGCTCCGACGATAACCGTGGCGCAAAGGCGCACAGGCCTCGTCGTCCGCGCTGTGGAATATGTCGAAGGAACCGAAGAGGGGAATGACGACCCGAAAATCTCCTTGGTGGACCTCGGCCTGAGCGTGAAATGGGCGGATATGAACGTGGGTGCCACAGAAGAGTCGGGATACGGCGACTTCTACGCTTGGGGCGAGACCGCCACGAAGACCACCTACACCTGGGCCAACTACCAGCACGCCAACGGCTCGGCCGCCACGGTGAAGGACATCGGCAGCGACATCGCCGGCACGGAGTATGACGTGGCTGCCAAGACGGGGGTCTACGACCCGGATGTGAAAAAGCAGGTGGAGGCATCATTGCCTACCATGGAGCAGTTCGAGGAGTTGCGCACCAAGTGCACGTGGAAGGAGGAGACCATAGACGGTCACAAGGGTTTCCGGGCTACGGGACCCAATGGCAAGAGCATCTTCCTGCCTCTCTCGGGATGCAGCTACGACGGAAAGGAATACAGCCGCAACGTGTCGTGCAACTACTGGACGTCGGAGGTTAACGCCTCTGATGCACAAAGGGCCAACGTTCTTTACATCAAGACGGCGAACGCCCCGAAGTTGTATGTGGCGCAAAGGCGCACAGGAGCTTTCGTGCGACCTGTGGAGAAGGTGGAGGTGGAAATTCCGCCCACACCGCCCACACCGCCCACACCGCCGGGCACCGATGCACCTTACGCCATTCTCAGCAGTACCACACTGACGTTCTATTACGATAGCAATAGGGCGTCGCGCTCGGGGACGGCCTACGATTTGAACACCGGCAAGAATGCGCCGAAATGGCAGACAAAAGCCTCTTCTGTCAAGAAGGTAACGTTCGACGCTTCCTTCAAGGAGGCACGTCCCACCTCATGCCACCAGTGGTTCTATGGCATGTCGGCACTGACCACCATCACCGGCCTTGCCAATCTCAACACCTCGGAAGCCACCAGCATGCAGGGGATGTTCACCTACTGTAGCACACTCACCTCGTTGGACTTGACACATTTCAATACGGCCAACGTCACCGACATGTCGGCCATGTTCTACTACTGTTCCAACTTGGAGAGCGTCGACGTGAGCCAATTCAACACCGAGAAGGTGACCCATATGGGACTGATGTTCGCGTTCAGCGGGTTGGAAGAATTGGATATCTCCAACTTTGTCATACCAGACTCCACCAAGTCAAGCGGAAAATCCACACTCAACATGATCGGGGCGTGCACCAACCTGCAGCACCTCGTCATTCCTGCTTCGGCGGTGAAACTGAAAAGCAACGCTTGCGAACTCGTGGGGGCAGACACCCCATGCTCCATCACCGCGCCTGAAGGATTCAAGTTCGGTGTCAGCACCTCGGGCAGCAGTTTCAAGTGGAAGGGCGGACGTTTCAAAATCGCCGGCACTTCCAATCCTGACCCCGATCCTGACCCTGACCCCGACCCGAACATAGGCGAGTATGAGTACGTCGACCTCGGACTGCCGAGCGGTACATTATGGGCAACCTGCAACGTTGGAGCAGACGCACCGGAGGAATACGGCGACTTCTATGCCTGGGGGGAGACGGCAACGAAGCCTACATACTCATGGAGTAACTACCTCTATGCCAGTGGCTCATCCTCAACCGTGCAGGACATCGGCGAAAACATTGCCGGAACGGAGTATGACGTGGCGGCAACACTATGGGGCAGTGAATGGGTGATGCCCACACTCGACCAGGCCAATGAACTGTTGAGGAAATGCAGTGCTTCACTTGCCACGGTGAACAACGTCAAGGGTCTGCGTTTCAAGGGTCCCAACGGCAACACCATCTTCTTCCCGATGACGGGGTACAAGTATGACTCGAACTACAGTAATGAAGGCTTGCAGACATACCTTTGGTTGAGCAACAATGACAACGTCACGAATGTGGCTTACAAGGCCATGTCCATCCACATCCAGCGCTCGACTTCGTCGGCGAGCGTGAAGACGACGGCTGCTCCCCGACGCTCTGGCGTCGTCGTACGTGCCGTACGTGCAGGAACCGGTTCCACCAACGATTTCAACTTCGATACCGACGGCATCTTCTCTGTGACAACCAACGCCTCATCCCCCTCCGACGACGCCACATACACCCTTCAGGGCATCAAGGTCGAGGGACAGCTCAAGCCTGGCATATATATCCGAAACGGAAAGAAGTTCACGGTGAAATAGGTTTGAGATTTGAGGTTTGAGATTTGAGAAAAAGTGAACGTATGCGCCATGTGATTGTGCTCTGTGCACTGCTGTTGTCAAGTACCTTGGCTGCCAAGTCGGTAGCCGACCCCGTACATGCCGTCGATTCGTTGCTGGCAGCCTATTCCTCTGCCTCGCGAAGCAACAAGGCGGACATCGGCGACCGGCTCATCAAACTTTGCATGGCCGACGACAACCTCTTGTCCATTCAGCGCAAGACCACTTCGCTACATAGCGACACGCTCGACTTCTTCGTATGGCTCGCCGCAGAGCGCTTCTACTACAACAACAGCTATTTCAAGGAGAGTATCGGGTTCATCGACAAGGCTTTGCCACTGGCAACCGCCAACGCCCCCGAATACCATGCCACGCTGCTCTGCGACCGCGGATACTGCCTTTTCAAGACAGGCCACAACACGGAGGCTACAGAAGCCGAACTGAAGGCGGAGCGCTTCAGCAAGAAACATGGACTGCTGCTCCCCCAGGCCCGCGCTTACAATTACCTGGCCATCATCAACCTCTCACTTGGCAGCATCGACGAAGCCAAGCATTTTGTACAAAAGGCTATCGACACCGACCGACTGACGGGGTCGGACCAGAATACCCACAACTACCTTGGCATTGCATGCGAAGTATATAGCGTGGCAAAGGAGCCTGACATGGCCATCAGCTATGGCCGTCGGGCAGTGGAGGCCGCTCGAGCCATCGGATACACTGCAGGAGTCGTCAATCACCTTTCCCAGCTGAGCTATGCCTACAACAGGAAGGGTGACCTCCAGCAGGCGCTCGCCATGTCGCAGGAGGCGGTGAAGACTGTGGAACAGATGGATGTGGTGGATAGAAACCTGCTGGCCATCAGCTTGGAGTATGTGGCTTTCAACCTCCTCGACATGAAACGAAACAGCGAGGCGGTGCCCGTCATCAGAAGGGCCATTGGCCTCCAAGAGGAATTGGGCAACTACCGTTCGGTATGCTACGACTACTTGTCGCTGGCAGAGGCTTTGGAGACTGACCAACCCCATGAGTCAAACAAGGCCCTGCATCGCTATGCCAAGATGCTTGACTCCCTCCACCATGCTGAGATGCATGAGGCGCTTAGCAATGCCAATGCCGCACTACACAACGATGAACTTCAGGAAGCAAACGAGGAGAGCCGTCGCAACTTCAACAGGATAGCCATTGCTGCCCTGGCGGGAATATTGCTCTTGTCGGCCGTCATCGCCGTATTGGCTTACATCAACCACCTGCGACGCCGCACACAAGAGGCCACCGAGCGACTGCAGAAAGCACGGGAGACCTTTTTCACCAATGTCACCCACGAACTTCGCACGCCGCTCACCGTCATCCTCGGATTGACGCGGCTTTTGAATAAAAAGGAGAAAGATGCCGACAAGAAGGAGTCTCTCGCAATGATCGAGCGCAACGGGCAGTCTCTGCTCACCCTCGTCAACCAATTGCTCGATATTTCCAAGATGACTTCCGAGACCATGCAATTCTCCTGGCAGCAAGGCGATGTGGCGGCTTTCGTGGAGATGATTGTCGAGCATTTCCGACCGATGGCCGACCTGAAAGGTGTCGACATGAGTTTCAATGCGGCTTCTCAAGCCATTCCTACTTTTTTCGTCGCCGATGCCATGCAGAAGATGGTGGGCAACCTGATTTCCAATGCCATCAAGTTCACTCCCAAGGGGGGAGAAGTCGCAGTAGGCATCGGCACCAACGGGAAAGAGTTGCAGGTCAGCGTCGAAGACAATGGTGTCGGTATTCAGCCCGAAGACATCGAACGCTTGTTTGAACCCTTCTTCCAAGGCACCAACCATGAGCGAACAGGCACCGGTGTGGGGCTTGCTCTCGTCAGTCAGCTGGCCAAGGCCTTGGGCGGAAAGGTAGGGGTGAGCAGCACACCTGGCGAGAAAACACGGTTCTTCATCGCTCTCCCCCTGAAGGAGACGCTTTCCGAGGGAGACCGGCTCGTGGCAGCAACAGCTCTTCACAACATACAGACTGACTCAACGGAGACTATGGTGAAGGATGGCAGAAAACTTGAAACGGCTGCTGAGGATGAGTCTGAAGAGGGTGGGAAGACACGGATTCTCGTGGTGGAGGACAATGCCGACGTGGCGGCATTCATTGGCAGTGTGCTTGCAGAAAGATATGCCGTGGCCTACGCCTACGATGGAGCAGAAGGAGAGAGAAAGGCCGCTGAATGGATGCCAGACCTTGTTGTCACCGACATCATGATGCCTGAGGTGGACGGACTGGAAATGTGTCGCCGCATACGTTCTTCTGAACAGACCAACCACATCCCCATCATCATCATCACCGCACGAAACACCGACAGCGACCGCCTCAGTGGCATCGAAGCAGGTGCAGAGGCTTATCTGTGCAAGCCCTTCATGGCTGAGGAACTGCTGCTGAGGATAGATAAAATCTTGGAGCAGCGACGGATGCTGCAGCAAAAATTCCAAAAAACAGTCAACATCCCAGAGTCAGAAACAGATGTTACGGATGTTACAGACGCTGCTGCCTCCGCGCCAGAACCTTCAAAAGAAGAAACCATCTTCGAGCGAAACCTCTCTGAGGCCAACAGGGATTTCCTCCGCAAAATCGACGAGGCGATATTCCGACTCATGGCAGAGGGCAAGGTTGACGTGCAGGAAGTGGCGACGGCTGTTTGCCTTAGCCGCTCGCAATTTGGACGTAAACTACGTGCCGTGGTCGACATGTCGCCGTCTGACTATATCAACGAGGTACGCCTGAATGAGGTGAGGAGATTGCTACATTCGCAACCTCAGTTGTCTTTGCTGGATATTGCACTGCGCACAGGCTTTTCCGACCATGCTCACCTCACACATGCTTTCACTCGCAAGTTCGGCGTTTCTCCCTCTCTTTATATCCGTCAGGCGAATGCTGCTAACTGAGCATGCGCCGACAGAATGAAGAAGTGTTATTGAAGTTAACGAAGTTGTCGAAGTTAACGAAGTTATTGAAGTTGTCGAAGTTAACGAAGTTATTGAATTTGCCGAAGTTAACGAAGTTATTGAATTTGCCGAAGTTAACGAAGTTATTGAAGTTATCGCTTCGCTCGAAGTTAAAGACAATCGTCTGCTCGCTCATAGCCTTTAAGTAGACCTTTTTTCTACGGAAATGAGGGAGAAAAAATGATTGAGAATCAGATAATCAAATACCCCACCCCAGCCCCTCCCCTCAAGGGGAGGGGATATGCGCACCGCCCTTTTACTTACTGTCCTTTTTTCAAGTGGACTCATTCTTTAACTCCCCTTTAACTCCCCTTGTTAATTATAAATTAACTTAAGTTTCGGATGTTCGGTTATATTGACATTCAATTACTTACAGTAGCTTCATTAAAAAAGTGTATGGATTATCAAATGATGATTCCATCAACACGCCTCCATTTGTGAGGATTTTTTACTTCATACTAGATTTGCTTTATCTTGGTTTGATGTTGAACGAACCCCGAAGGGGTGGACAGAATACAGGCAGGTGGTGGAGTGCGAAGCACGGAACCCCTGCTAAATGCATGGCGTGAACAACAACCCCGAAGGGGTGGCAGAATGACAACTTCATACACGT
>CADADN010000053.1 GCA_902786665.1 uncultured Prevotellaceae bacterium
GGGCGACTATGAACATCTTGACACCCAAGGCGTTGCCTTGGGCTAT
Organism: uncultured Prevotellaceae bacterium; assembly: GCA_902786665.1. GTDB lineage: Bacteria > Bacteroidota > Bacteroidia > Bacteroidales > Bacteroidaceae > Prevotella. The sequence goes on from CADADN010000053.1 coordinate 47, forward strand.
GTGCTTGCAGGCCTTTCAGGCCGCCCTTCGGATACAAGCGGATAATCATTATATTTTATAATTAATAATTATCGATTTGCAATTGAAGTGCTGATTAGGGGGAACCCCAATCAGCACTTCATTTTTTACGGCCAAGCGGGTGCATAGGCAAAGCCATCAAGCATTTGACAATTTGCAATTGAAGTGCTGATTAGGGGGAACCCCAATCAGCACTTCATTTTTTACGGCCAAGCGAATGCATAGGCAAAAACCATCAACCAGATTGTGGAAACGCCAAAAGATGACGTTCCCACAGTCCTTGCCAATTATAAATTATTAATTGTTAATTATCAATTGATTATACCATTCCTTCAACACATAGAAGGCGCGTTTGCGTTTGCCTTGGTCGGAAACGAGGCCTTTGCGGTTGAAGAAGTTTTGTATTTCCGGCAAGGGGCGCCTGGGCGAGCGGAAGTCCTTGAGCACCCATGGGCACGTGCCGGCCAGTCCTTCCACCTTGCTGAGCATGGCAAGGTTCTCCTGGTAGAGTTTTTCTTGGAACTCCTCCGTCCACCGTTGTCCGGCGTCGCCATGGAGTCCAGCCTTGGCACCCCCACCGAACTCACTGACGATGACAGGTTTCTCATAAGGTATCTCCCATTTCATCTTGGAAGCGTCGTTCACATCACGATACCACCCCACATATTGGTTGAAACTGACCACATCGACATATTGGTTCATATTGTCATTCAAGCGGTTGACATAATTGGAAGCACCCGTCACCTCCATGGCCATGGAGATGAGCCGTGTGTTGTCCATCTCCTTGGCGTGCTTGGCCAGTTTGCTGAGGAATGCGTCTCTTGCGTCACTATGAGGCGTCTCGTTGGCAACAGACCAAATGATGACAGCAGCACGGTTTTTGTCTCGGCGTATCATATCGCTCAGTTGCCGCTCCGCATTGGCATATGTGTCAGGATTACTCCACGAGATGGTCCAATAGACGGGGATTTCCGACCAGAGCAGGAAGCCTTGTCTTTCAGCCTCGCGCACTGCGTGTTCGTTATGTGGGTAATGAGCCAGCCTGATGAAGTTGCATCCCAGGTCACGCGCCCAAGCCAACAAGGTGTCGGCATCTTCGGCACTGTTGCATCTCCTGCTGGTGTATGCCGTTTCCTCATGAGAGCAGACACCACGAAGGAAGATGGGTTTGCCATTGAGCAAGAGTTGTCTGCCGCGTGTCTCGATAGTGCGGAAGCCTATTTCGTCGGCGATGCGCTCCCCTCCCCTGGCAATCTCCACCTTATATAATTTGGGGTTCTCGGGCGACCACAACATCGGTTTGGCTTTCAAGTCGATTTCCGCAGCCCCTGTATCGTCGGTGACAATGGTCTTTTTCACCTTCAACTCCGGAATTGTCAGCGTCACCTGTTCGCCTGCCTTGGCTTGGTTGAGATTGACCTTGAAATGCAGCAGTTTGTCATTTCCCTTGACCAATTGCAGGGAATAGTCGTCGATATAGGTGTCATCGACGGTGAGCAAGAGCACGTCGCGGGTGATGCCCCCGTAGTTCCACCAGTCGAAAATGAGTGTCGGCACATTGTCGGCATGTCGCTTGTTGTCGATTTTCAAGATGACGAAATTGCTGCCATCCTTCACCAAGTCGGTCACATCATAGCAGAAGGGAGTGAAACCTCCGACATGCCTTCCTACCTTTTTGCCATTGACATAGACGATGGCCTCATAGTTGACAGCACCGAAATAGAGCAATGCACGCTTTCCTGTTTGTTGCCGGTATTGGAAGTCGCGTTTCATCCATACCGTCCCTTCATAGAAAAAGAGTCTTTCGTCTTGCGTGTTCCAGTCGCCTGGCACGTGCATCGTCGGAGAGGTATCGAAGTCATACTCCACAAGGTCTGAGGGTTTCTGTGGCTTGGCGTTGCGGAAAAAGCCCCACGGTGTGGGATTCATACGATAGTCGTAATAGCCTTGCTCTTGCACATCCACAATATAGTTCCACTCGCCATTGAGAGAAACGTATGGCCTCCCATACACATTCTGCGGCGCAAGCACTTCGGTCTGGGCGAAGGCACCGAGGGACAAGAGTGTCGACAACACTCCTGTCATAAACATCTTGGTCTTGGTCATCATTGTCATTGGTATTGTTAGATTGATTGGATTGCATTGTATAGATGGGAGTCTTCCCGTCCCAAGTAAAAAGGCACTACAAAGATAATGCAAACAATGTGTAAAGCAAAAGAAAAGACGAAGTTTTTGCTTTCAATGTTGTTTCTAAGAAAAATATGGGAAATTCGCATGGCATACCTGCGATAAGGGCTCGACGCTGTCGCAGCGTCGAGCCCTTTGCAAACTTCAAACAATCTTAAAAGGATGATTGCTTTTTTTAGATTTTTAGAGTACCATACTATTAATGGTGCATTATGGATTTGATAGAGACACCATTCATCGGATGAAGAGCAATTCACGATACTTCGGCAGCGGCCAAAGACTATCATCGACGATGAGTTCCAACTTATCGATTTGGTATCTGATTTCATCGAGTTTAGGTTCCACCGTGTCGTGATAGGCGATGGCCTTCTTGTGCTCATCCTCAATCTTGTTGGCTTCTCTCCTTGCAGAGACCAATTCATCCACCATTTGCTCGATGCTGCTGATGCGTTCAGCTATTTCCTCGATGATTTTCTTGTTGCGTGCAGAGAGTTTGTCGGCTGTATCAATGGGGAATACCGTGGTCATGTTTCCAACGTTGGTCAGCAACTGGCTCTGATAGCGTGTTGCCACAGGGATGATATGGTTCATCGAGATATCCCCCAGGACGCGGGCCTCAATCTGAATCTTCTTCGTATAGGTCTCCCATTTCACCTCGTTGCGAGCCTCCAGTTCCTTCTTGGTCATCACTCCAAGACTCTCAAACATCTGTATGCTTTCCGGCGCAAGGTAACGCTCGAAGATGACAGGACACGACTTCTCCACGTCTAGTCCGCGACGAGTGGCCTCCTCCACCCATTCGTCAGAGTAGCCGTTGCCATCGAAACGTATGGGCTTGCAGGTCTTGATATCCTCGCGCAACACGTCGATGATGGCGTGGAAGACACCACTATGGCCGGTGCCTTCATATTTCTTGTCATATTCGGGAATGAGCGCATCGACCCTTTTCTTGAATGAGACGAGCGCTTCTGCCACGGCACTGTTCAATGCGATCATCGCACTGGCGCAGTTGGCTTCGCTGCCCACGGCGCGGAACTCAAATCTGTTTCCAGTGAAAGCGAAAGGCGACGTACGGTTGCGGTCGGTGTTGTCGATGAGCAACTCAGGAATCTCCGGGATGTCCATCTTCATACCCTGTTTGCCATTCATCGAGAAGATGTTGTCTTTGTCTGCCTTTTCGATATGGTCGAGCAGTTCGGTCAGTTGCTTTCCGAGGAAGGACGATATGATGGCTGGCGGTGCCTCGTTGGCACCCAGGCGGTGTGCGTTTGATGCGCTCATGATCGAAGCCTTCAACAGTCCGTTATGACGATAGACGCCCATCAATGTCTCTACGATGAAGGTGGCAAAGCGCAGGTTCTGCTCCGGAGTCTTGCCAGGAGCGTGGAGTAAAACGCCCGTATCGGTGCTCAGCGACCAGTTGTTGTGTTTTCCACTGCCGTTGATGCCAGCAAAGGGCTTTTCATGCAGCAACACGCGGAAGCCATGCTTGCGTGCCACGCGCTTCATCACCGACATCAACAGCATGTTGTGGTCCACTGCCAAGTTGGTGTCCTCGAAGATGGGTGCCACCTCAAACTGGTTGGGAGCCACCTCGTTGTGACGCGTCTTGCAAGGTATGCCCAATTCCAAGGCCTGAATCTCCATATCTCGCATGAAGGCAGCCACCCTCTCGGGAATGGAACCGAAATAGTGGTCATCCATCTGCTGGTTCTTCGCCGAGTCATGCCCCATCAACGTGCGCCCCGTGAGCAACAGGTCGGGACGTGCGGCATACAGACCCTCATCCACGAGGAAATACTCCTGTTCCCAGCCGAGGTTGGAAGTGACTTTCTTCACTTCCGGGTCGAAATAGTGGCACACCTCCGTAGCCGCGAGGTTCACGGCCTTCAGCGCTCGCAGCAACGGAGCCTTGTAGTCGAGCGCCTCGCCACTATACGAGATGAAGACGGTGGGTATGCACAACGTGTCGTCGATGATGAAGACAGGCGAAGTGGGATCCCATGCTGAATATCCACGCGCCTCAAATGTGGAACGGATGCCACCGCTTGGGAAGGAGCTGGCATCAGGTTCCTGCTGCACCAACAATTTGCCACTGAACTCCTCTATCATGCCACCTTTTCCGTCATGCTCGATAAAGGAGTCGTGCTTCTCCGCGGTACCCTCTGTCAACGGCTGGAACCAGTGTGTGTAGTGCGTCACGCCATGCTCCTTGGCCCACTGCATCATCCCTGCAGCCACATGGTCTGCGACATGACGGTCAAGTCTTGCCCCATTGTCAATCACGTCGACCATCTGCTCGTAAACATCCTTCGGCAGATACTTGTACATCTTCTCACGGTTGAAGACCTTTCGTCCGAAATACTCGTAAGGTCTCTCACTGGGTGCTTTCACGTCGAGAGGCTTCTTCTTGAATGCCTCACCGACAACCTGGAATCTTAATGTTGCCATAATCTTGTTATTTTAAGTGATGTTATTCAATTTTATTTAGGAGTTAAAGGGGAGTTAAAGGGGAGTTAAAGGGGAGTTAAAGGGACATATGTTCACATTGTGCCATTTTTACGCTGCCATCCTTTCTTCTCTAAAACTTTCTTCCTACCTCATTTTTACTACTTTCAAAAGTTGATGCTATTTGTTTGTCCAAATTTCTATTCTTCGTAGTGCCTCTTCCGTCGCCTCATGACTGCCAAAGGCAGTGAAGCGGACGTAGCCTTCGCCGGAAGGGCCAAAACCTACACCTGGAGTGCAGACCACGTTGGCACCATAAAGCAGTTCTTCAAAGAACTTCCACGAACTTGCACCCCCCGGTGTCTTCATCCAAATGTAGGGCGCATTTTCACCACCGTAACATTCGTAGCCCAAACTGCGAAGGGTGTCGAGCATCTTGCTGGCGTTATCCATATAATAGTCGATGGTCTGTTGTATCTGATGCCTGCCTTCGGGGGTGTAGATGGCCTCTGCAGCCCGTTGTGAGATGTAACTGGTGCCGTTGAACTTCGTGCATTGCCGACGCAGCCACAAGTGGTTGAGGGGTATGCGCTCACCCTCGAAAGTGGCGACACTCACATCCTTAGGCACGATGGTGTATCCACATCTGACGCCGGTGAACCCCGCCGTCTTGGAATAGGAATGGAATTCGACGGCACATTTCCTCGCCCCGCGTATCTCGTAAATGCTATGTGGTATCTCCGGGTCTCGGATGTATGCCTGGTAGGCAGCGTCATACATGATGAGTGCATCGTTTCTCAGTGCATAGTTCACCCATTTGCGTAGTTCCTTCTTCGTGATGACGGCACCCGTGGGGTTGTTGGGATAGCAGAGGTAGATGACGTCCATATGACGCCCTTTCGGAATCTCCGGTACGAAGCCATTCTCCGCTGTGCAGGGCATGTACACCACACTCGACCACCGTCCGTTCTCGAAAACACCACAACGACCAATCATCACATTCGAGTCAATATATACAGGGTAGATGGGGTCGGTCACACCGATGAAATTGTCCCAATGCAACAGTTCCTGAAAGTTACCAGTGTCAGACTTCGCACCATCATTGATGAAAACCTCGTCAATGTCGAGATGGATTCCACGTGGCAGGAAGTCGTTTTTCAATATCGCATTCCTAAGGAAATCATAACCCTGTTCGGGTCCGTAACCTCGGAAACTCGCCGCCGTGGCCATCTCCTCCGTAGCCTTGTGCATGGCCTCAATGACAGCGGGGCAGAGCGGCTGGGTTACATCACCAATGCCCAGAGAGATGATGTCTGCCTTGGGGTGCGTCACCTTGAAGGCATTGACTTTCTTGGCGATGTCGGCGAACAAGTAGTTGTTCTGCAGGTTCAGGAAATGTATGTTTACTAAAGCCATCTTTTTTTATTGAAGATTGAAGATTGAAAATTGAAGATTGAAGATTGAAAATTGAAAATTGAAAATTGAAGGTTGAAAATCACATTTCAATTTCGCCATCAAAGACAAACGTTGCAGGGCCTGTCATATAGACGTGGTTGTCTTTCTCACGCCATTCGATGTCAAGGGTGCCACCATCCATCACGATTTGCGAGTGCCGTCCTGCTTTGCCGGTAAGTGCAGCAGCCACGGCGGTGGCACATGCGCCTGTACCGCAAGCCTGTGTGATGCCGCTCCCACGTTCCCACACACGGGTACGGATGACTGTCACCTCCCCTGCCCCATTATCTTCGGCCCGCAAGCCTTCATCGACAGTTTCAATACGGGCGAACTCGATGTTGCATCGCTGTGGGAAGGCAGGAAGAAGCTCCATCACCTGGCCCTTGCGCTCCACTTGGTCCACATCGTCGGTGAAAATCACGAAATGGGGATTGCCCATGGAAACGAACATGCCCTCACGGAGTTCAGGGTCGGGAATGAACAGGTTGTCGTCCTCCAGCACCGGTTCCCCCATGTCCACGGTGACGCTTTTCACCACTCCATTGTCCACTTGCAGCCAAAGCGTCCTGACTCCAGAGAGCGTGAGCAGGTGGATTTCCGTCTTCGATGTCAGTCCTCGCTCGAAGAGGTACTTGCCTATGCAGCGTGAAGCATTGCCACACATCATCGCCTCCGAACCGTCTGCATTGAAGATGCGCATGGAGAAGTCGGCTTCTGGCACTGGCGACACACCGATGAGCACCAACCCGTCGGACCCGATGCCCTTGTGCCTATCGCTCCAAGCAATTGCCGCTTTCGACGGGTCGGGGATGTCGTGCCGCATGGCATCAACGTAGATGTAGTCGTTGCCACAGCCATGCATCTTGGTAAAGGATATCTTGTTCATTTTGCAAGGTATTGGTTCACTTTTATTGCTGTCTGTCTTCCTGAGGCGAGGGCTCGGACGACGAGTGACGCCCCGTTGGCTGCATCTCCACAAACGAAGACATTATCCGGGTATTGCGGATGCTCAGGCTTGAGGAATCCCATGGCGAGCAACACCAATTCCGCCTTGATGACCTCTGGTTCACCCTTCTCGACCATCAGTGGCCTGCCACCATCGGGATTGGGCTTCCAGTCGATTTCCTGCACCCTCACGCCGGTCAGTTTGCCGTCTTTGCCCAAGAATTCAAGCGTGTTGATGTTCCACCGTCGTGTGCAACCTTCTTCATGGCTGCTTGTCGTCTTCAAAGTGCGCGGCCAGTTGGGCCATGGATTTTGCGGGTCTTCTGGTCCTTCCACGGGTTTGGGCATGATTTCTATCTGCGTCACGCTCTTGCATCCTTGCCGATGTGCGGTGCCGATGCAGTCGCTCCCCGTGTCTCCACCGCCGATGACGAGCACATCCTTACCTTTGGCAGTGATACGTTCGTCTTTTGAAAACTCCATGCCGGCAAGCACACGGTTCTGCTGGCTCAGTATTTCCAGGGCGAAATGAACACCTTTCAGTTCGCGACCGGGAACTCTCAAGTCACGGGCGGTCGGAGTGCCTGTGGCGATGACGACGGCATCATACTGTTTGGCGAACAATTCATCACATTGGATGTCTTCGTTGTAACTGAACACTATGCCCTCCTGCTCCATCAACCGCAGTCTGCGGTCGATGATGGCCTTGTTGAGTTTGAAGTTGGGAATGCCGTAGCGCAAGAGACCTCCGGCAGACTCATTCTTCTCGAAGACGGTGACCGCATATCCCATCTGGTTGAGGTAGTTGGCAGCAGAAAGGCCAGCAGGGCCAGAACCTATGACTGCGACGCTCTTTCCGTTTCTTGACGGTATTCTTGGTTGTATGTATCCTTCCCGGAAAGACGCCTCGATGATGGAACATTCGTTTTCGCGGTTGGTGGTGGGCTCGTGGTTGTAGTGGTTGAGCACACATGCTTTTTCACAAAGGGCAGGACAGATGCGCCCTGTGAATTCCGGGAACGGATTGGTGCTGGCAAGCAAGGCGTATGCCTGTTCCCAGTCGCCTTTCGCCAGGGCTTCGTTCCACTCAGGAGCCTTGTTGCCCAAAGGACAAGCCCAATGGCAAAAAGGAACTCCGCAGTCCATGCAGCGTGAAGCCTGCATCTTGCGTTCACGAGTGCTGAGCGTCTGCTCCACCTCGCCGAAATCATGGATTCTATCGTGAATCGGACGGTAGCCCGCCTCTTGACGGTGTATCTCTAAAAAAGCCTTCATCATTTTATGTTGAAAATTATTATTCTGGAGTTAAAGGGGAGTCTTTTAAGGAGTTAAAAAGGAGTTAAAGAGGAGTTAAAGGGGAGTTAAAGGGGAGTTAAAGGGACGTATGTTCACTTTTCTCTACTTTTAAGATTAAGAGAGGAGTTGCGAAAGTTGAATCAATAGTCTCTTTGGATGTCGGCGATTTTTTCGTGCAGCCTTGCCATCTTCTCCTCTTCGAGCACGCGCTTGTATTCAATGGGGACAACCTGTATGAAATCCTCGATGTATCGATGCCAGTCGTCGAGCATTCGCCCTGCAAGGGCTGACCCTGTATGGAGGTAGTGCTGGCGAATGAGTTCAAGCAGTTCTTTGCGTGAGACGGAGTCCTCGATCAATGAGAGTTCCACCATGTCCATGTTGCAGAAGTAATCGAAAGTGTGGTCTGGGTCATAGACGTATGCCACTCCTCCCGACATGCCTGCCGCGAAGTTGCGTCCTGTCTTGCCGAGCACCACCACCCGTCCTCCTGTCATATACTCGCAGCAGTGGTCGCCGGCACCCTCGATGACAGCGATGGCACCCGAGTTGCGCACTCCGAAGCGTTCTCCCACCTGTCCGTTGACATAGAGTTCGCCACTTGTGGCACCGTAGAGACCAGTATTGCCAGCGATGATGTTGTCTTCAGCATGGAAGAATTCCCCTGAGCGTACCGGTGGAAGGATGCTGATACGGCCGCCACTGAGTCCCTTGCCAAAATAGTCGTTTGTCTCACCTTCGAGTTTCAGGTTGAGTCCTTTCACGGCAAAGGCTCCGAACGACTGTCCAGCCGAACCTTTGAACTTGATGTTGATGGTGCCGTCGGGCAGTCCTTGCTCTCCATATTTCTTGGCGATGACACCGGAAAGCATCGTTGTCACGGCGCGGTCGGTGTTCTTGATGGCATAGTCCAGGGTGATTTCTTCCTGTTGCTCAATGGCCTTCTCAGCCGCCTTGATGATTTCCTCATCCTTCACGCCGTTGACCTTCGTGAACTTCCCACGGTCCCAGAACAAAGGTTTGTCAGTTACCGGTTTGTGCAGCAGCCTTTGGAAGTCTATGGTTTTCTGTTTGTCGGTGGCATTGACGGCATTCACCTCAATGAGTTCCGTATGTCCTATGATTTCCTTGAGGCTGTGAACGCCTATCTCGCTAAGATATTCGCGCACTTGTTGTGCAAGGAAGGTGAAGTAGTTCACCACATACTCCGCACGTCCCTGGAAATGCTTGCGCAATTCAGGATTCTGCGTCGCCACCCCCATCGGACAGGTGTTGGTGTTGCACTTGCGCATCATCACGCATCCAAGGACGATGAGCGGCAAGGTACCGAAGGAGAATTCGTCAGCCCCGAGCATCGCCATGACGACAACATCCTTCGCCGTTTTCAACTGTCCGTCGGTTTGCAGACGCACCTGGTTTCTCAAACCGTTCATGACGAGTGTCTGTTGTGTCTCGGCGAGTCCGATTTCGGGTGAAATGCCCGCAAAACGCATGCTTGACGCGGGACTGGCACCCGTGCCGCCTTCCGCCCCGCTGATGACGATGAGGTCGGCCTTTGCTTTTGCCACACCGGCAGCGATGGTACCCACCCCGCTTTCGGCGACGAGTTTGACACTGACAGCCGCGGTGGGGTTGATGTTCTTCAAGTCGAAGATGAGTTGTGCCAAATCCTCGATGCTGTAGATGTCATGGTGTGGAGGCGGTGAAATGAGCGAAATGCCGGGGATGGCGTGCCTGGTCTTTGCTATGATGTCGTTCACCTTGAAGCCCGGCAACTGTCCACCCTCTCCGGGCTTTGCACCCTGTGCCACCTTGATTTGTATTTCTTCTGCATTGACCAGGTATTCAGCTGTGACGCCGAATCGTCCACTGGCAATCTGTTTCGTCTTGCTCGACAGCGAGACTCCTTCCACCTCCGTGTGATAGCGTTCGTTGTCCTCACCGCCTTCGCCGGTGTTGCTGCGGGTGCCCAGGCGGTTCATCGCCAACGCCAATGCCTCATGGGCCTCTATGCTCAATGCCCCGAAACTCATGGCTCCTGTGACGAAATGTTTCACGATGCTCTCCACCGGTTCCACTTCGTCGATGGGTGTCGGGACGGCAGCTTTCTTCCATCCGAAGAAGTCGCGGATGAAGATGGGGTTTTCTTTCGCATCCACCAATGCCGCCCACTGCTTGAACTTTTCATAATTCCCCGTCCTTGTGGCCAACTGCAGGTTGACAATCGTCTCCGGGTTCCAAGCGTGCAGGATTCCGTCCTTCCGCCACGAGAAAAGCCCCTGGTTCTTCAGCGTCGCAGGCATGGCAGCGGCAGTGTCGCTGCATAGTGAACAAGCCGCCTTGTGCATGGCGATGGCATCACGTGCGATTTCCTTCAGTCCTATCCCGCCTATGGTGCTCATTTCCGTACCGAAATATCTTGCAAGCAAACTCTCGCTGAGCCCTATGCTCTCGAAAATCTTCGCACCTCGATACGAACGGATGGTGGAAATGCCCATCTTCGACATGATCTTCTTCAATCCCTTGTCCACGGCCTTGATGTAATTTTTCTCCGCCGTGGCATACTCCTCCTGAATCTTGCCACGCTTGACGAGGTCGTCAAGAACGGCAAAGGCCATATAAGGGCAGATGGCACTTGCACCATAACCCAGCAACAAGGCCACATGCATCGTCTCACGTATCTCACCGCTCTCCACGATCAATGCCGTCTGCACCCTCTTTCCCACGCTGATGAGGTGATGATGCACGGCGCTCACCGCCAGCAACGACGGTATGGCGGCATGACTGTCGTCGATGTCGCGGTCGGAGAGGATGATGTAGTTCACGCCTTCATCCACACTGGCCTCTGCGGCGTGGCATAGGCTGTCAAGGGCGGTCCTCAGTCCCTCCTCTCCACGTTCCACGTCGAAGAGCATCTCAAGTTTCTGGGTTTTGAAACCCTTGTACCTTATGTTGCATAATATGTCCAATTGCGTGTTGGTGAGCACAGGTTGTGGCAAGCGCACCATCTTGCAGTTGGATGCGTCCGGCGTCAGGATGTTGGTACCCACGGCGCCGATGTATTCGGTGAGACTCATCACCAACTCCTCTCGGATGGGGTCGATGGCGGGGTTCGTCACTTGAGCAAACTGTTGGCGGAAGTAGTTGAACAATGTTTGCGGACGGTCACTGATGACAGCGAGCGGCGTGTCGTTGCCCATGGCAGCCACCGGTTCTTGTGCCGCGGTGGCCATGGGCACTATGGTGCGGTCGATGTCTTCCTGTCCGAATCCGAAATTCACCAACTTTTGTACAAAATGGCTCACGCTGTTGTCCACATGCCGTCCGCTCTTCAGTTTCTCCAACTGCACGCGGTTCTCATTCAACCATTCGCGATAGGGATGTGCCTTGGCAAGTTGCTCCTTGATTTCACCATTGTAGTAGATTTTTCCCTCATGGGTGTCGACGAGGAGTATCTTTCCCGGCTGCAAACGGCCTTTGCTCACAATGTCTCCCGGCTCGAAATCCATCACGCCCACTTCACTTGCCACCACCATCATGCCGTTCTTTGTGATGGTGTACCGACTCGGTCTCAGTCCATTCCTGTCAAGCATTCCGCCTGCATATCGTCCGTCGCTGAACAACAGTGCTGCGGGACCATCCCACGGCTCCATGAGGATGGAGTGATACTCATAGAACGCCTTCAGGTCCTCACTGATGGGGTTCTTGTCGTTGAAACTCTCAGGTATGAGTATGGCCATCGCCTGTGGCAGCGACAGTCCGCTCATTGTCAGGAACTCAAACACGTTGTCAAGGCTTGCAGAGTCGCTCATGCCCTCCTGCAAGATGGGTCGCAGGTCCTTGATGTCGCCCAATGCCTCGCTGTTCAGCACACTTTCCCGTGCCTTCATCCACCCACGGTTTCCACGGATGGTGTTGATTTCTCCATTGTGCGCCAACAAGCGGAAGGGTTGCGCCAACGACCATGTGGGGAAGGTATTCGTACTGAAACGCGAGTGCACCAACGCCAATCCGCTTGTAAGGTAGGGACTCGACAAGTCGGGGAAATACCTGCGCAACTGGCCGCTGGTCAGCATTCCCTTGTAGATGATGTTTTTGCTTGACAAGGAACAGATGTAAAAGTCCTTGTTGTCGACTCGGTTTTCAATCCTTTTCCTCACCTTATATAAAATACGGTCGATGACAGGCACTTTCTCCTCACTCACACCCGTCACAAAGATTTGCTTGATGGATGGTTCCACTTCAAATGCTCCAGCACCAAGAACTTCAGGACAGGTCGGAACCGTCCTGACATGCATCAACGACAATTCCTCGCGCTCTATCTCCTCTATCATCACGCTTAGGATGGACTGTTGTTTTTGCTCGTCTTTCGGAAGGAACATCAGTCCCGTGCCGTAGTGCCCCTTCTCGGGAACAGGAATCCCTTGCAGAAGGATGAACTCATGTGGAATCTGGATCATAATGCCGGCACCGTCGCCCGTCTTGTCACGGGTTTCTGCACCACGATGCTCCATATTTTCCAACACCTTCAGGGCGTTGTCCACCAGTTCGTGACTCTTGTTGCCGTGGATGTTCACAACCATACCCACACCGCATGCGTCATGTTCATAACTGCTTCGGTATAATCCTTTCTGTGTTTGAGTTTGCTTACACTTTGTCATATTATCCCTTTCAAAGCTTTCTTTTTGTCTAAAAATCGATGCAAAGGTATGGCAAAAAGATAACAAAGCAAAGAATTTGGCTGCATTTTTAATCATAAAAATTTGCCCGATAAACAAAATGCCACAAAAATATGCATTTTTCATACAATTTGTTAGTAAGAGGGCAAGCGAGAATTGTCAAACTTTACATTTTGTCACTAATTGCAAAATTTTATAATCAAAATGACACAATTTTCAGGTGGTTCATTTCATTATTTAGTAATTTTGCAGCCGAATCAAAACAAAGTGTAAAACTATAAAAGGTATAAAGGTATGAAGATTAAGAGAAGATGGATAATCTTGATGACGATGATGGCCGTGATAGCCATTGCCGGTTTGGTGGCAGGCGAGCCATCGTTTGAGTGTGATTGGTCTGTAGTGTCGGCGGCTGATGTGGCATGGCTCATCACCGCCACGATTTTTGTTTTGATGATGACACCAGGTCTGTCTTTCTTTTACGGTGGCATGGTGGGCGCAAAGAATGTCATCTCCACCATGCTGCAGTCATTCATCGCCATGGGCCTGATTTCTGTTTTGTGGGTGGTGGTAGGCTTCTCCCTCTGCTTTGGCGACGACATCGGCGGCGTGATAGGCAACCCGTTGACTTTCCTGATGTTCAAGAACGTGGGTGCGGCGACATACACCACCTCGGCAGGCAATGTGTTGGGTGGTGCGTCCATACCCCTGGCCCTCTTTGCATTGTTCCAGATGAAGTTCGCCATCATCACCCCATCGCTCATCACCGGTTCATTTGCAGAGCGAGTGAGATTTTCAGCCTATATGTTCTTCATGATGTTTTTCTTCTTCGTCATCTACTGCCCCTTGGCGCATATGACATGGCATCCCGAAGGGCTGTTCATGCGTTGGGGCGTGGTTGACTTTGCAGGCGGCATCGTGGTGCATGCCTCATCGGGCATAGCAGCCCTGGCAGGCGCTATCTTTTTGGGTCGACGAAGCACGGAGAAGAGCGAGCCAGCCAACATCCCCTTCGTGTTGCTTGGGGCTGCGATGCTTTGGTTGGGATGGTTCGGCTTCAATGCTGGTTCGTCCCTCCACGCCGACGGTCAGGCCGTAAAAGCCTTCCTCAACACCAACACGGCATCAGCCACGGCTATGATGACCTGGATTTTCTTCGACTGCCTCCGCGGTCGCAAGCCATCGGCCATGGGAGCGGCCGTCGGCTGTGTCGTAGGCCTGGTAGCCATCACCCCATCGGCAGGTTATGTCACCGTTGGACAGAGCATTTTCATCGCTTTCGTCATCACGCTCATCTGCAACGTGGCGGTTTATTGGCGCTCACGCAGCAGCATCGACGATGCCTTGGACGTGTTCCCCACCCATGGCACAGGCGGTATCTTCGGCACCGTACTAACGGGAATATTCATCCAGGAGGGCTTGATAGCCGGCACATGGGACGGTTTTGTGATATTCCTTTATCACCTACTCGCCATCGTCATCGTATTTGCATACACCTTCGCCATGAGTTGGCTGGGTTACAAACTAATCGACCATCTCATCCCCATGCGCGTATCACCTTATAGTGAAAAGGTTGGCCTCGACTTCTCACAACATGACGAGCATTATGGACTCGCACACATCGGCGAACGCGAACTGGCGGAATACGAGGAGCACCTCAAGGGGAAATTATAGGATGAAGCTTGGGGAGTTGAAGGAGTTAAAGGAGTTGAAGGAGTTAAAGAAGTTAAGGAGTTAAAGGAGTTAAAGACAATACTCCTGAAAGTGACTATGGCATAAAAGCCAATGTCAACGACTTTTACAATTCCAATTACTCCGAATAATCCGACAACTCCGGACACATAATACTCCTGAAAGTGACTATGGCAGAAAAGCCAATGTCGACGACTTTGATAATTCCGATTACTCCGAATAATCCGGCAACTCCGGACACAAGATAGAATGTTACGCAAACGACAAACAACAATAAAGGATTCATGGACACCAAGTACATTTTCATTACAGGCGGTGTGGCGTCATCGTTGGGAAAAGGGATTATCTCGGCATCGTTAGGGAAACTGTTACAGGCGCGGGGATACAACATCACCATCCAGAAGTTCGACCCATACATCAACATCGACCCAGGCACGTTGAACCCCTATGAGCACGGAGAGTGTTATGTGACAGCAGACGGCATGGAGACCGACCTCGACCTAGGGCACTACGAGCGGTTCACGGGCATAGAAACCACACGCGACAACAGTGTGACCACAGGACGCATCTACCTGAGCGTCATCGAGCGCGAGCGGCGCGGCGATTATCTGGGCAAGACCATCCAGGTGGTGCCGCATATCACGGACGAAATCAAGAGACGGATATTGCTCAACGCCACGAAACAGCCGCTGGACTTCGTCATCACGGAGATTGGCGGCACCATCGGCGACATCGAGAGCCAACCGTTTTTGGAGGCGATACGACAATTGCGATGGGAATTGGGGCCCCACCGGGCGCTGAACATTCATCTCACCTATGTTCCCTATCTGGCTGCCGCGGGTGAGTTGAAGACGAAACCCACCCAGACAAGCGTGAAACAATTGCAAGGACTTGGCATCCAACCGGAAGTGCTGGTGTTGCGCACAGAGCACTACCTTGACGATGCCTTGCGAGCCAAGGTTGCACATTTCTGCAACGTGGATGTGGAGGCTGTGATACAAAGCCAGGACCTGCCGAGCATCTACGAGGTGCCGGTGAACATGCAACGACAGGGGTTGGACGCCATCATTCTGAAGAAACTGGGCATGCAGATTGGCAAGACCCCGGAACTCGGTCCTTGGCGCGACTTCCTTGAGCGTAGGAAACGAGCCACGAAGGAAATCAAGGTTGCGCTGGTGGGCAAGTATGATTTGCAAGACGCCTATAAAAGCATCATCGAAAGCCTTGCCCATGCGGGGACTTACAACGACCGCAAGGTGAAGGCCGTCTTTGTCAACAGTGAGGGCATTACACGTGAAAACATCGGCGAGTGGCTCAAAGGCATGGCTGGCATCGTCATCTGTCCCGGCTTTGGCCTGCGCGGCATAGAGGGAAAGATGATAGCCGCCGAATATGGACGCACACACGACGTGCCCACTTTCGGCATCTGCCTCGGCATGCAGATGATGGTGATAGAGTTTGCCAGGAATGTATTGGGTTATGAAGATGCCAACAGCATGGAATTTGCCAGGAATACGGATTTCAAATCCGCCGATTCACGAGATGGGGATTGCAAATCCCCAACGACACATCCCGTCATCGACCTGATGGAGGAACAGAAGAGCATCACGCAGATGGGTGGCACGATGAGGCTGGGTTGTTACGAGTGCGAACTCGCCAAGGGCAGCCTCACTTACGAGGCCTATGGTGAAGAGTCCTTGATCAAGGAGCGACACCGCCACCGCTACGAATTCAACAACCGATACAAAGACGAGTTTGAGAGCCACGGGATGAAATGCGTGGGCACCAACCCGGCGGCCAATCTTGTGGAGATTGTAGAGATACCAGCCAACCGTTGGTATATCGGAACGCAGTTCCATCCAGAATATTCATCCACGGTCCTGCATCCACATCCTTTGTTCATGTCATTCATTAAAGCCTGCATCGATGGAACAACTGAAGCATGAGTGTGGCGTGGCGATGATTCGCCTGCTGAAGCCATTGGAATATTATGAGAAGAAATATGGCACCTGGCGGTATGGGCTGAACAAGCTCTACCTGATGATGGAGAAGCAGCACAACCGAGGGCAAGAAGGAGCTGGCGCAGCCTGCGTCAATCTCGACGCCCCCGCCGGAGTGGAATACATGTTTCGCGAGCGTGCCGAGGGGAAGGATGCCATCACGGAGATTTTCAGACGCATATCCCGTTCCGCCGCCAACGATGGTGCTTCTCAGACAAAAGACAATCACTATTTTGCCGGACAGCTCTACATGGGGCACTTACGCTATTCCACGACAGACAAGCGCGGTCTGCAATATGTCCATCCGTTCCTTCGCCGCAACAACTGGCGTGCAAAGAACCTTTGTCTCTGCGGCAACTTCAACATGACCAACATCGACGAGGTATTTGAGCAACTGACCCGCCAAGGCCAGTCGCCCAGGATATACGGCGACTCCTACATCATGCTGGAGCTGATGGGCCACAGGCTCGACCGGGAAGTGGAGCGCCTGTACGGCGACGCAAAGCTGAAGGGGTTGAAGGACTTTTTCATCACCCGATACATCGACGACAACATACAGATGACCCATGTGCTCAGCACCACGATGTCCCATTTCGACGGAGGCTATGTGATGTGCGGCCAGACAGGTTCCGGGGAGATGTTTGCCATGCGCGACCCTTGGGGCATACGCCCAGCCTTCTACTACCAAGACGACGAGGTGGTGGCTGTCGCCAGCGAGCGACCGGTCATCCAGACCACCTTCGACCTTGAGACCAATGACATCCATGAACTGCAGCCAGGGCAGTCACTCATTATCAACAAAAGCGGGAAATGCCTGTTGGAACAGATTCTCCCTCCACGTAAATACAGCGCCTGTTCCTTTGAGCGTATCTATTTCAGTCGCGGTTCCGACCAAGACATCTATCTTGAACGCAAGCGATTGGGAGAGCAACTGGCGCCCGCCGTCATGGAAGCCATCGATGGCGACATCGCGCACACCGTCTTCTCATACATCCCCAACACCGCCGAGGTGGCATTCCATGGCCTGACCGACAGTTTCAGGCAGCTCGACCACGAAGTGCGCATCGAGAAAGTGGTGTGGAAGGACATCAAGCTACGCACATTCATCACCGAAGATGAAGAACGCAACGACCTCGCCGCCCATGTCTACGACATCACTTATGGTTCTCTGCGCCCCCATGAGGACAACCTGGTCATCATTGACGACTCCGTCGTCCGCGGCACCACGCTGAAGGAGAGCATTTTCAAAATCCTAGACCGTCTGCACCCCAGGAAAATCGTGATGGTGTCTAGTTCGCCACAGATTCGCTATCCCGACTACTACGGCATCGACATGTCGAGCCTCGGGGAACTCTGCGCCTTCCGTGCCGCCATCGCCTTGATTCGGGAGCGCGGCATGAACCAGTTGATTTCCGACACCTATCACGCATGCAAGACACAGCCGCTGGCAATGAACCACGTCCGTGCCATCTACGCCCCTTTCACGGCAGAGGAAATCAGTCGGAAGATTGTCGAGATGTTGCGTCCTGAAGGCATGCACGCCCCTGTGGAAATGGTGTTCCAAAGCATGGAAGGCTTGCACAAGGCGTGCCCCCGGCATCCCGGCGACTGGTATTTCACCGGGCGTTATCCCACCTCCGGCGGCATACGCATGGTCAACCAGGCATTTGAGAATTACGTGGAGAACGCGGAAAAAAGAACAAACCACCAATAATGACATGATGAAAGAAAGATTACAGGCAACAGCGCATGGCATGGGAATGGCAAAACTGATTCTCGAAGACGGCACCGAGTTCTATGGAACGTCGTTTGGTGCAGCACACAACGTGTCGGGCGAGGTGGTTTTCAACACAGCCATGACAGGTTATCCCGAGAGCCTGACTGATCCCAGCTATGCAGGACAGATATTGGTGACGACCTATCCGTTGATTGGCAACTACGGAGTACCGGAAACGGGAATGGAAGACAACGGGCTGCCTCTGTTGATGGAAAGCGGGAAAATCCATGCCAAGGCATTGGTCGTCGCCGACTATAGCGAGACGTTCTCTCATTGGAATGCCAAAGAGTCGCTAGCTGCATGGCTGAGAAGAGAGAATGTCCCGGCGATAACAGGTATTGACACCCGAAGGCTGACAAAAATCATCAGGGAGCGAGGTGTGATGATGGGAAGGATTGAGACGCTGTCCCCATCCACCCACCTTGAGACGGCATCACAAGAAGACTACGGCAGCGTCAACTGGGTGGCGCAAGTGAGTTGCAAAGAGGTCGTCACCTATCAGCCTCTCGACGAAAAACGACATCGCGTGGTGCTGGTCGATTGCGGCGTAAAGGCGAACATCATCCGCTGCCTGCTCAAGCGTGGAATAGAAGTGGTGCGCGTGCCTTGGGACCATGACTTCAACACGCTCGACTTCGACGGACTGTTCCTTGCCAACGGACCGGGCGACCCTGAACGATGTGAAAAGACCGTGGAGCATGTCAAGGCTTTCCTCGACAACGACCATGTGAGGCCGTGCATGGGCATCTGCCTCGGCAACCAGCTGTTGGCAAAGGCTGCGGGCGCAAAGACCTACAAACTGAAATACGGTCATCGCAGCCACAACCAGCCTGTGAAGAGGATAGGCACGAACCAATGCTTCATCACCTCTCAAAACCACGGTTATGCGGTGGACGACTCCACCTTGCCCAAGGATTGGCAACCTCTTTTCGTCAATATGAACGACGGTTCCAACGAGGGCATCCGTCACAAAACAAAGCCCTGGATGTCGGCACAGTTTCACCCCGAGGCCTGTTCCGGTCCCGTGGATACGGAATTCCTCTTCGACGAGTTTGTAAAAATGCTGGAAGAGCACCCAGAGCCCATTAGTCCCATCGCCCCCATCAACCCCACGAGACCTTCCGTGAAAAAAGTGCTCATTCTAGGCAGCGGTGCGCTGAAAATCGGTCAGGCTGGCGAGTTTGATTACAGCGGCGCCCAGGCCCTGAAGGCGATGAAGGAAGAAAGCATCCACTCGGTGCTCATCAACCCGAACATCGCCACGGTGCAGACATCGGAGGGGGTGGCAGACACCGTGTATTTCCAACCCGTGCAAGCCGACTTCGTGGAGCGCATCATCGAGAAAGAACGACCCGACGGCATCTTGCTTTCCTTTGGCGGACAGACAGCGCTCAACTGTGGTGTGGAACTGCACCGAAGGGGCGTACTCGACCGCTATGGGGTGAGGGTGCTTGGCACACCCATCCAGGCCATCATCGACACTGAGGACCGCGACTTGTTTGTCAAGCGACTCGACGAAATCGGCGTGAAGACCATCAAGAGTGAAGCATGCAACACTGTTGAAGAGGTGAAGAAGGCTGCAACGGAAATGGGATACCCCGTCATTCTCCGTGCGGCATACGCTCTGGGCGGTCTTGGCTCAGGCTTCTGCGACAACGAAGAGGAACTTCTGACACAAGCCGAGGAAGCCTTCTCGTTTTCCCCCCAGGTGCTGGTGGAAAAGTCATTGAAGGGCTGGAAAGAAATCGAGTATGAAGTGGTGCGCGACCGCTACGACAACTGCATCACCGTCTGCAATATGGAAAACCTGGACCCGCTGGGCATCCACACGGGTGAAAGCATCGTCGTAGCACCAAGTCAGACTCTCAGCAATACGGAATATCACAAACTGCGTGCACTGGCCATCAAAATCATCCGTCACATCGGCATCGTGGGCGAGTGCAACGTGCAGTACGCCCTCGACCCACAGTCGGAAGACTATCGGGTGATAGAAGTCAATGCCCGCCTGTCACGCTCTTCGGCACTGGCATCGAAGGCGACAGGTTATCCACTGGCCTTCGTCGCCGCCAAACTGGGCCTGGGCTATGGGCTCTTCGATTTGAAGAACTCCGTCACCAAGACCACCAGTGCCTTCTTCGAACCTGCACTTGACTACGTGGTGTGCAAGATACCACGATGGGACCTGACGAAGTTTCAAGGCGTGAAACGTCAACTCGGTTCATCGATGAAGAGCGTGGGCGAGGTGATGGCCGTCGGGCGCACTTTTGAGGAGGCGCTTCAGAAAGGCTTGCGCATGATAGGCCAAGGCATGCACGGATTCGTGGAAAACAAAAATATTGAAGATGGGATATTGAAAATTGATAATGACTCCACCGGCCAAGGTCCTGTCTTCAATTTCCAATCTTCAATTTTCAATCTTCAATTGAACAACCCCACCGATATGCGCATCTTCGTGGTGTCGAAAGCCTTGAAGATTGGCTACAGCGTGGAGCAGATTCATCAGTTGACGATGATCGACCGTTGGTTCCTGCAAAAACTCAGTCATATCGTCAGCATCGACCAACAATTGAAGGAGCACTCCTATCTGGCCGACCTGGTGACTTTCATGGAACCATTGGAACTCATAGAACACATAGAAGAACCTGAGTTCGCATCATTGCTTCGCAAGGCCAAGACATACGGATTCTCCGACTTCCAAATCGGCCGGGCATTGGGCCTGGAGTCATTCATGTCCATGGAAAATGCCGGATTGTTGGTACGCTCCTGGCGCAAGGAACTTGACATCGTACCAACCGTCAACCAGATTGACACCCTCGCAGCGGAATATCCTGCCCAAACCAATTACCTATATTTGTCATACCTTTAAAAGAATAAGACCATGTGTGGAATCGTATCAATATTGAATGTCAAAGAGCAGACCAAAGAACTGAGAGAGAAAGCGTTGCGTATGAGTCAGAAAATCCGTCACCGCGGTCCCGACTGGAGCGGGATTTATTGTGGCGGCAGTGCCATCCTCGCCCACGAGCGATTGAGCATTGTCGACCCGGTGAGTGGCAGTCAACCATTATTCTCTCCCGACCGCAAACAGGTGCTGGCGGTGAATGGTGAGATATACAACCATCAAGAGATTCGTCGACGCCATGCCGGGCAATACGATTTTCAAACAGGTTCCGACTGCGAGGTCATTTTGCCACTCTATCGCGAGAAAGGCATCAATTTCCTCGAAGAGTTGAGCGGCATCTTCGCCTTCGTGCTCTACGACGAGGAACGCGACGAGTTTCTCATTGCCCGCGACCCCATAGGCGTGATACCTCTTTACATCGGCTACGACTCCGACGGCACGGTGTATGTCGCCTCTGAACTGAAAGCACTCGAAGGACAATGCGAGCGATACGAGCCATTCCTGCCAGGTCATTATTATTGGAGCAGAGAACCGGGGATGAAGCGTTATTATCGCCGTGATTGGTTTGAATATGCTGCAGTGAAAGACAACGCCGCCTCCGTGGAGGCCATTCATGACGCCCTCGAAGATGCCGTGAAGCGCCAACTGATGTCCGACGTGCCCTACGGCGTGCTGCTCTCCGGCGGTCTCGACTCCTCTGTCATCTCAGCCATCGCCGAGAAGTATTCCGAGATGCGCATAGAAGACGACTCGAAGACAAAGGCTTACTGGCCCCGCCTGCACTCCTTCGCCGTGGGCCTGAAAGGAGCACCCGACTTGGCAAAAGCAAAACTCGTGGCCGACCACATCGGCACCGTACATCACGAAATCAACTACACCATCCAGGAGGGTCTCGATGCCATCCGCGATGTCATCTATTTCATCGAGACCTATGATGTCACCACCGTCCGTGCCTCCACGCCGATGTATCTGCTGTCACGCGTCATCAAGTCGATGGGCATCAAGATGGTGCTCTCTGGCGAGGGAGCCGACGAAATCTTCGGTGGATATCTCTACTTCCACAAGGCACCCGACGCCAAGGCATTCCATGAGGAGACGGTGCGAAAACTCTCGAAACTCCACCTCTACGACTGTCTCCGTGCCAACAAGAGTCTGTCGGCATGGGGTGTCGAAGGCCGCGTGCCATTCCTCGACAAGGAGTTCCTGGATGTCGCCATGCGCACCAACCCGGAGGCGAAGATGTGTCCGGGCACCATGATGGAGAAGAAGATTGTGCGCGAGGCCTTTTCCGACATGCTCCCGAAAGAAGTGGCATGGCGCCAAAAGGAGCAATTCAGCGACGGTGTCGGCTATTCATGGATTGACACTTTGAAAAAAATCACCTCTGAAGCCGTCACCGACGAGCAGATGGCTCACGCCGCCGAGCGCTTCCCCATCAACCCGCCGCTATGCAAGGAGGAGTACTTCTATCGAAGCATCTTCGCCGAGCATTTCCCCAGCGACTCCGCCGCCCGCACCGTCAACCAGGAAGCATCCGTGGCTTGCTCCACCGCCATCGCCCTACAATGGGATGAGGCCTTCAAGAATATGAACGATCCTAGCGGCCGTGCCGTCAAAGGTGTCCACGAGCAAGCTTATTGATATCCTCTAGAAACTAAAGAGACTAAAGAGACTATAGAACTATAGAAACTATAAAGACTATAGCCCTTGCAAGGACCTGAAAACACTTGCAGATGGATTTATGATATCATAAAATTTGGTGCTCTCACAAAAAAGCCTTACCTTTACAACGGAATTGACAAATAGGATATGGCAAATGTAGAGACGCCAAAGTGTGATACTCATCAACCATCGGCATCATGTTGACAGAGAAAACAATGGAGCACCTGCGGATACTCGCAGAGTCGGCGAAATACGATGTGTCGTGCTCGTCGAGCGGTACCGTGCGCAGTGGCCGCAAGGGCATGGTGGGCAACACCGTTGGCGGCGTGGGCATCTGCCACTCGTTCGCCGACGACGGACGCTGCATCTCCTTGTTGAAGGTGATGCTCACCAACTACTGCATCTACGACTGCGCCTACTGCATCAACCGCCGTTCCAACGACATCCGGCGAGCCACGCTCTCTGTCTCGGAACTGGAGGAAATCACAATGGAGTTCTACCGCCGCAACTACATCGAAGGACTTTTCCTGTCGAGCGGCGTGGTGCGCACCCCCGACTACACGATGGAGCGCCTCGTGGCCATCGTCCGCAACCTTCGCACAGTGCACCGCTTCAACGGCTACATCCATCTGAAAAGCATCCCCGGGGCATCACAGGAACTGCTCACCGAGGCTGGCCGGTGGGCCGACCGCATGAGCGTGAACATCGAGATACCCCGAGAGGAATCACTCAAACTTCTTGCACCGGAGAAAGACCACCAAAGTGTGTTCCAACCCATGCAAATCATCCGCCAAGGCATCCTTGAGAACAAGGAAGAGCGGCACAAATACCGCCATGCGCCCCGTTTCGTGCCCGCCGGGCAATCAACGCAGATGATCGTAGGTGCCACCAGCGAGAGCGACCGCGACATCCTCCAGATGTCATCGTCACTCTACGGTCAGGCACAGATGCGGCGCGTCTATTACTCCGGATATGTCAGTGTCAACACCTACGACTCCCGTCTGCCCATCCTGAAGCAACCACCACTCGTACGAGAAAACCGTCTTTATCAAGCCGACTGGCTGTTGAGGTTCTATCACTTCACGGTGGACGAGATTGTGGACGACCGCCACACCCACCTCGACCTGGAGATAGACCCCAAACTGGCCTGGGCATTGCGCCACCCGGAGTACTTCCCCGTCGACATCAACACCGCCAGCTATGAAAAGTTGCTGCGCGTGCCCGGCCTCGGCACGAAGTCGGCCATGCTCATCGTGAACGCCCGCCGCTCGGGACGCCTGACCTCCTACCACCTGAAGAAGATGGGCGTGGTGATGAAAAAAGCCAAATATTTCATCACTTGTGGCGAACTGACATCGACATACTCACAACCCACCATAGGCATCAACGAACTGCGTCCCGAACGCCTGCGTCCATTGCTCGTGTCGAAGGCACAGAGGAAACGGGCGGCAGAGGAAATGCAACTCAAACTGGATTTTGCAGAATGACGGTGTATGTGTTTGACGGCACGATGGACGGTCTGCTCTCGGCTGTGTTCGATGCCTTCCTGCTGAAAGAAGAGCCAGAGCGGCTGCTGACGGGTGGCGACATACTACCCCTGTTTTGTGAACGCATTTACAAGGTGTCCACCGACACGGAGAAGGCACGTCGAGTGTGGACCGGGTTGGAGAAGAAGTTACCACGGGACGCCATGCGGATGATTTCCACCAGTCAACTGTCGGAATTGAAGGAACTGTGGCAACCGCTGTTCATGGTTGCGTGCAAGGTGTTCCGGCAAGGGTGCGAGGTGATGCGCAACTTCGCCGACCCCGACGTGCTTGCCGTGACACAGATAGCCCGCCGTGTAGCACACGAAGCCCACCGCATAATGCAATTCGTGCGCTTCCAGAAGGCGAAGGACGGCACCTACCTCTCCATCATCTCACCCGACCACGACGTCCTGCCCCTTGTCATCAACCATTTCCACGACCGTTTCAACGACCAGCCTTGGCTCATCTACGACGCCCACCGGCATTACGGCTATCACTACGACGGAGAGTCGCAGCCCCTCCGTGTCACCTTCGAGGATGAGGCATCGGTCCCCTTTTCATTAGACGACGGCAAACTCTCCGACGACCTCCTCAGCAGCGACGACCATCTGTTGCAAGACCTCTGGCGCACCTATTTCAAAGCCATCTGCATCCGTGAGCGTCTGAACCCCCGCAAGCAACTCAACGACATGCCCCGCCGCTACTGGAAGTATCTGACGGAGAAACAATAGCCTTATAACAGGACTGTCCATAGGAATTGGAATCATTGTATTGCCTCGCTATTGCTACTTACAGCAAACAAGCATTCGGATGAAACATAGAAGAACAATCACCTTAACCTAGCATATCACCCATGAGAGTACTACTAATCAACGGCAGCCCGAAAGAGAACGGGAACACATGCTTGGCACTCAAAGAGGTAGCCAAGACATTGAACGCGGAGAGTATCGACACGGAAATCATCAGCATCGGCAAACAAGCCGTACAAGGCTGTATCGCTTGCGGCTGGTGTGGAAGATTGGGAAAATGCACGTTCAATGACGACCTTTACTACAAAGTGTGGAGAGCCGTCAAGGATGGTGTCGACGGTCTTGTCATTGGCTCCCCAGTCTATTACGGCGGGCCCAACGGCTCCCTTTGCGCCCTGCTCGACCGTGTGTTCTACTCGTTGGGGCATATGCTACAGTACAAACCTGGGGCAAGCGTCGTGGTATGCCGCAGAGGTGGAGCATCGGCCGCCTTTGACCGTCTGAACAAGTATTTCACCACCATGAACATGCCTATAGTCAGTTCACAGTACTGGAATATGGCCTATGGTCACACATCCGGGCAGGTGGCATTCGACGAGGAGGGCATGCAGACCATGCGCACCCTCGGACATAACATGGCATGGATGCTCAAAAGACTGAATGTCGCTGAGGACGGCCACCCACAGAAGGAGAGGCCGACATGGACCAACTTCATCAAATAATCGCTGAACTTGACCGTATCACTCGATGACGGAAGCCCTCATTTCTATGTCATCAATCGGTCTGTCATTGCGTCTTGTGGCGGTGCCTTGAATCATCTCCACGACATCAAGCCCTTCCTCCACCTCACCGAACACGGTATATTGCCCGTCAAGATGCGGCGTGCCACCTACAGTGGAATAAATCCTCACCTGCTCGTCGGAAAGGCCGACGGAACCGACACTCTTCTCCGCTTCAGCAACCAACTTGTCCTGCAACTCTTGAAGACCGGCACGGTCACGATCCTTTCGCATCTTTAGGATTTCCACACGGTGCTTGGCGGCAAGGGCGTTGAAAGCATCCTGGACACGCTGCATCCGCAGTTGTTTGGAAAACTGTTGCAGTTGGCCTTCACTATACACCTGTCCCCAGACGATATAGAACTGAGAACCACTGCTCCTGCGCTCCGGGTTTACCTGGTCGCCCTGCCTGGCAGCAGCCAAAGCGCCACGCTTATGGTATAGGGAATCCTTGATTTCAGCTTCGATGGTGTATCCCGGGCCACCTGCTCCCAGCATCTTTCCTGGTTGGGCACCCTTTGAGTCGGGGTCGCCACCCTGTATCATGAAATCCTTGACGACTCTATGGAAAAGGGTTCCATCATAATATCCCTCCTTCACCAGTTTGAGGAAATTGTCACGATGAAGCGGTGTCTCGTCATATAGGCGCACAACGATGTCGCCCAACATGGTCTGAATTCTAACTTTCATAATCACTATTTTTTTGTTTGCAAAAATACGGAAAAAAGTGGAAATTCACGAAAGAAAGACACCTATTATGTAAAATTCTCACATATGAAGTAATTAAAGACCCCCTTTCTTTATTTATGTTAGACTACCTCAAATCAAGACAGCATACCTGCACAAACGACGCAAAGTGCAGCGATGACACCTGCCATCACCCACGTGCTTTTCTCCAAGAAAGTCGCGGTCTGTTTGACACCAAAACGATAGTTGAACTCATCAAACTGTGAAGAAAGCCCTCCACCCTTGGATTCCTGAACGAGCACAAGGCAGATTACCAATAGCGCGGAAATGATGATGAGAATTGCAAAAAACGTAAACATTTTTAAAAAGATTAAAGTGAAACAATAGTTACAAAGTAAAATAGCATAGGCTACTTCACCCTTATGCATCATTCTTTGCAATTATCATACCAAAAATGAAACGGCAACCACATTCTTGCCAGCCCGAACTTCCAGAATGAAGGATAAACGTCTTCGGAGTTGAGGAGTTTAAGGAGGCAAACATCCTTTTCATACCAATTCTTTTACGAATATTTGTCAGTAAAGAATCTTTTACTTAAATTTGCAAAACAAAGACAAATATGAAATATGACAACTCATCGTTGCGAAATATGAAGATGATTTGTCATCCTTGCAAGTTAGCGTGTAGGGTCAATAAAAAAATAACGTATGAAAAGAACCATCATATGGATAGGTGCTCTCGTCGTGGGTGCCGTACTGGGGGTGTTGGGAATCTCGTGGCTCGACCAACTGATGACCTTCGTGGCCACGGTCTATACCCGGCTGTTCCAACTATTGGCAGTACCCACCATCGCACTGGCCATCATCACCACATTGGCCTCCTTCGGCTCAAAAGGCTATGGCAAAATCTTCGGGCGCACGCTGACCTACACGTTGCTCACCACGTTCGCCGCCGCTGCTGTCGGCGCCCTACTCTATCTGTTGATATCCCCGGGCAACCTGCCTACAGAAGCCATCACCCATGGAGGAGAGACTATCGAGGCACCAGTATTGTCGTATACCGACCATATCCTCAACGTCATCCCCGACAACATCGTCAAGCCCTTTCTCGAGGGGAACGTCCTCTCTTTGCTCCTCCTGGCCTTCGCCATCGGCATTGGTTTGTCAAAACTTCCTGAGTCAGAGAACAAAAGTGTTGTCGTGAAAGGCTTCCTTGGCCTTCAGGAATTGCTCCACCTGCTCATCCGTGGCTTGATATGGACCCTTCCTCTTGGCATCGTCGCCTTCTCCGCACAACTGTCGGCACAGGTGTCGGCAGGCGTGGTGGCCGACTCCATCGGCAAATATGTCCTGGTGGTGCTCGGTGGCAATGTGATACAGTTCTTCGTCATCCTCCCCCTCTTCCTGCTGGCACGAGGCCTGAACCCTATCCACGTCCTTGGAAGGATGATGCCTGCCGTGTTGATGGCACTCTTCACCAAGAGCAGCGCCGCCACGCTCCCCGTCACCATGGAGACGGCGGAAAACCGTCTCGGCATACGGAAGGGCGTGTCTCGTTTCGTGTTGCCCATCTGCACCACCATCAACATGAACGGATGCGCCGCTTTCATCCTCGTCACCTCGCTCTTCGTGATGCAAAACGGAGGAACACCCATCACATTGGGCACCATCCTGCCGTGGTTGTTCATCTCAGTCATCTCCGCCGTCGGCAACGCCGGTGTTCCCATGGGTTGCTATTTCCTCACCCTCTCGCTGATGACTGGCATAGGCGCGCCCGTGGCCGTTTTGGGCATCATCCTCCCGATTTACACCATCATCGACATGATAGAGACCGCCGAGAATGTGTGGTCGGACTCCTGCGTGGCTACGATGGTGGACAAGGACACGGTGAAAATTGAAGATTGAAGATTGAAGATTGAAGATTGAGTCCACTTTAAAAAGTGGACGGTGAGCAAAAATCGGTGCGCATCTCCCCTCCCCTCGTAGGGGAGGGGATGGGGTGGGGTGAAATTCACCTGAATATCAAAAAGTTACAGACCCCACCCCTGCCCCTCCCCTTGAGGGGAGGGGATAACTAACACCTCGTTTTGCACAAACGGACTTTTTCAAGTGGACTCAAGATTGAAAATTGAAAATTGAAGATTAGTGTAATGGAAAGCGCCGGCAAAACCGGCGCCTACGGAAAACGGATAATGATGGCGGTGCACCGAATGATGCACCGCCATTCATATTTCAATGATATGATAATTACATGGCCTATTACACGGTCATTATATGTTAAAAAACGTCGTTAGGGGTGGTGAGAAGTGGGCTGATTTCCTCCAACAAGATGTCGATACCCTCCACCGCCGTTTTCTGTATATGATGGAAACCTTGGGGAAGCCTGTCCTCCATGTCTCCCGGATCAATGAGGAACTTGGGCACATTGGATTTAGCATAGTTCACCAGTCCGGCAGCGGGATAGACCACCAATGACGTGCCGATGACCACGAAGATGTCGGCATTCTCAGTCAGGATGACTGCCTGTTCCGCTTCAGGTCCGAGAGATTCACCAAACCAAACGATAAAGGGTCGCATCTGTGAACCGTCGGCAGCCTTGTCACCCAATCTTATCGGCACATCAAGCGGATAATCCTTGATGCAGTCGGGTGCAAACCTGCTGAGCGAAGAGGTCACCTTTTTCAATTCACCATGCAGATGTATGACACGGCTGCTTCCAGCCCTCTCATGCAAGTCGTCCACATTCTGAGTGACAATAGCCACATCATGATATTTCTCCAATTCCGCCAACATCTTGTGTGCATGGTTGGGCTCCACCTCCAAGAGGTTTTTCCTTCGGGCATTGTAGAAGTCGAGCACTGCCTGCGGGTCCTCATTGAAGCCATCCACACTCGCCAGTTTCATGGCGTCATATTTCTTCCACATTCCATTTGTATCACGGAACGTAGGTATTCCACTCTCCCTGCTGATACCCGCTCCAGTGAGTACCACGATTTTTTTTCTTGTTGCCATTACATTAAATGATTATCCGCATCTTTCCGATAACGCCCCGAAGGGGCAATAAGCTTCCAGCCCAGGGCAACGCCCTGGGAAATTGGGAAGGAGGCAATCGCCCTGTAGGGGCATAAGCCTTTCATCTACAAATGCTTATGCCCCTACAGGGCGA
>CADADN010000054.1 GCA_902786665.1 uncultured Prevotellaceae bacterium
ATGGGGGCAAAGATCCCTGCGTATATGAAACTCACCGACCTCGAAAAAATGGCTCTTGGAAAAATGTAGTGCTAAATTTTCAATTATCGTAGGATTAATTGTTATTCAGATGGATGCAGACTTGTGTATAAAGATCAGTCTAAGATTAGAGGGGGCAGGGGGCGTTGACCAAGATTAAATGGGGCCAAGGGGGCAGCTTGCCGCCACGAAGTAACCGATAATTTAACCGATTCGGTCATTTCCTCGACAATCGGAGTCATTTCTTCGACGAGCGAAGCGGCAGAGCCGAGCGCATATTCATTGTCAACCTGAGGACCGCCAAACGCAGGAGGTTTCAATTTTTTGCCAAACAAGCATTTCACATCAAAACGTGACACTTATACCTATAAAAAACACTCTACTTTCAAAACACAAGACTATTTTTGCACACAGGAAGGATTCTGTGCAACGGGTGGGACATTGAAGGTCTGAGTGAACGGCAGAATCCCTTTCTCCCAAAAGCAACTATTTTGATAGTTCATCGTTTTTTTCTTGTTATCTCAGAAAATAAAACGTATCTTTGCAATCGAAATGAAAGCCTGAAAAGAGTCTATCTTATCATAAAAATTCTAATATATGAAAATAATAACAACAAGTGATTGGCATCTCGGAAACCTGTTTCACGGCAACGACAGACTGCCCGAACACAAGCATTTCCTCTCATGGCTCCTCACACAGGTCGAGGAACAACAACCCGACGCCTTGCTCATCGCCGGCGACGTGTTCGACAACGGCAATCCCTCCGCGGCATCACAGTCGACATATTATGAGTTTCTGGCAGATGCCATCCAGAAATGCCAGCAGATGCAAATCATCATCACCGCGGGCAACCACGACTCCGCAAGCCGGCTGGAGGCACCACGACCGTTGCTCACACGCCACAAGGTGGAAATACGCGGTGTGGTCCACAGGTACTGGATGACCGACGACAAGGGGGGCAACTGGCAAATCGACTATGAAGACTTGATGATACCCATCACAGGAAAGAATGGGGACAATGCCGTCGTATTGGCTGTGCCATACCTGCGAAGCGATGTCGTGCAAAATGCCTCCTACTCCCAAGGCGTAAACAATTTCCTGCGAACATTGACGGCGAAGGCCAGGGAAAAACATCCCGGACTCCCGCTTGTAATGATGGCACACATGTATGCCACGGGGGCTGACATCGCAAAAAACGACGCCAGCGAGAAAATAATCATCGGCGGGCAGGAGGAGGTCAACATGGAAGGATGGGCCGACCATCCCGACTACTTGACATGCGGCCACATCCACAAGCGACAGCACATCTGGAACACCGACTGGGCACGGTACACGGGCAGCATCCTGCCAATGTCGTTTGCAGAGAAAAACTACACACACGGCATAGACCTTGTGACAATAGAAAAAGGGATGAAGCCCAACGTGAAACAACTCGTTTATCAACCACAACACCAGTTGGTCATCCTCCCGGAAGACGACACGGAACTTACCCCCAAGAAACTTCAGAAGTTGATTGATGAAAAGTTGAAAAACAGAATCCACGGAGAACGCGACGAGCATTTCGACTATGTCACGCTGAAGGTGAAACTGGAAAAGATAAGCAACGATGACATCAAGGCCCTGGAAAACCTTGTCGACGAGAAAAATGCCGTGTTGTGCAAAATCCAGAAAATCATCCCGATGACGGACATACAGACCATCACCGGACAACAGTCACTCAAGAGCATAGAGGACATCCTTGACCGCGACCCCATGGACACGCTGAAAGAGGCGTTCTTCATCAAGCACAGTGCTGAGATGAATGAGCAACAAGAGGCCATGCTTGTTGAACTGATAAACGGAATCAAGAACGAATCAAACGACTGACATGAAAATCATACAACTCGAAATACTCAATCTCGCCTCTCTCGACAAACAAGGAGGTGAAGTCATCAACTTCGTAGAGGGTGCCCTGGGCGAAAGCACCATCTTCAGCATCGTGGGGCCGACAGGCAGCGGCAAGTCCACCATCCTCGACGCCATATGCCTCGCACTATATAATCGAGCGCCGCGCTATCCAAGGAAGAAAGGGGAAAAAAGCAAAATTGAGATTTATGGCACACCCGACAAGCAAGAGGCCAACCGACTGGCTCCCACTGACTGCCGCAACATCCTCTCCAATGGGAAAAAGGAAGGATACAGCAAACTGACATTCCTTGCCAACAATGGAAATTGCTACCGGGCGGAATGGCATATCCGTTTCAAGTCCAAAAAATTTGAAAATCCTGTCACCAAACTCTACAAGCTTACCAAATCCCCAGACGGCATCCCTCAAGAAGAACCGGCTGTATGGGAGGATTTGCCCGCTATCATCGGGCTGGACTACGAGCAATTCCTTCGTACCGTGCTCATCGCACAAGGTTCGTTTGCCAATTTCCTCACGGCTAAAGAGGACGAACGGTATGAACTGTTGGAGAAACTCATCGGGTGCGAAGATTTGTACATCCGCATCGCCAACGAAATCAAGAGCAAGAAAGATGCGGCCGTGGAGAATTTCAACCTTGTCAATGCCTCAATAAATGCGGTGAAGGAGAACCTGCTCACCGAAGAGGAACATAGCCTGCTCAAAAAGGAAATAAGCGAATTGGACAAGGCGGAAAAAGAGTTGGATGCCAAAATAAAAAAGGTGGAGACACAGCTGCAATGGTATGATGACGATGAGAAAATGGTTGCCAACATCAAACAACAACAGGCCCTGGTTGAAAAGGCAAGACAAGAACTTCAGGACTTCCATCCTTCCATCCAACGGTTGAACCTCCATGACGCCATCGCACCTGCCGTGGAGATTCTGAAGGATGTGAGAAAAAAGGAAGAAAAAAAGAAGGACTTGGAAAAGAACATTGAAGATGGTGAACAGAATGCCAAACAACAGGAAGAGAAAATTCTCTCAACGAATGACGAACTCAACCATCTGAAAGAGAAGACTGAGAAAATACAGGAAGACATCGACGCGGCAACACCCCATATCCAGAAAGCCCGTGAACTGAGAACAAAAATCGACGCGGCAAAAAACGTGTGCGACGACAAGCAAAAGGCCAAGAAAGCAGCGGAAAAGGAGAAAAACCAAGCGGAAAAAGCCGTGAAAGACAACATCACAGACATCGGCAATGCTCAAAAGGAAGTGGAAAACGCGGAGGAGGAAGAGCAAAACATGGTGGAGTTGATGGAAAAGAAAAAAGCAGAACTCTCAGAGGCAAAAACAAAGGCCGAAGAACTTTTGCTGGCTGAAAAGCAAAAGGTCGAGGGTATGGACGCTGAAGAATTGCAAAACCAGAAAACCCTTGCCGAAAACGACTGGCAAAACGTCAAACGTGCCTTGGAAGTGGTAGGAAACCTTGATGATGCCTCGGAAGAACAAGCCAAGAAAGAGACTCGAAAGACGGAGTTGAAGGAAAAGAACACCAACCTGTCGGAAGAACTAGGAAAACTCGACATCAACACGCTGAAAAACGAGGTGGAGAAGTTCCGAAACATATATACCCTGATGACAAGCGAGAAATGGGAACTCCACCGTGACTCACTCGAAGAAGGCAAGCCATGCCCGCTATGTGGAGCCACAAATCATCCTTACAAAGTGGATGAGGCACGCTATGATGAAGCAACAACAGAATTATACACTTTGCTCCAACAAAAAGAGGAAACCCTCAGGACACGGCAACAAAATGAAAAGGAATGGACCGGTGAGATGAAGAAAAACGAGGGTGAGATATCGGAACTAGACAACAGACTGCGACAACTGAAAACGAGCATCGAAAAACTTGAAAATGACTGGCAACGCCTGCATGAACAATATCCGCAACTGAGAAGGGAAAAGGGCGAATTGGAGGCGGCCTTGCCTTCATACGAGAACAAGAAGAAAGAAACGAATGGCAAACTTTCCTTCTTCAACAATGTGCAGAAAGAAATAACCAAGTTGACCAAAAAGAAAGAAAAGGCAGCCAATGAGTTGTCTGACTATTTGGAAGAAGCCAGCAACAATTTGGCCAAGGTGCAGCAGAAAGTCATCGCCGCAAAAACCAAATTGGCGGAAACCAAGGCACTCACCCAGAACCTGCTACAGCAACAGGACGAGAAACGCAAGGCACAAGACGATGCCGACACGGCATGGAAGCAGGCAGACGACACACTCAAGGAATTGACGACTGCGTTCAAGAATGAACTGAAGGGCGAGGACCCTGACATCGTAGAACAACGGCTGAAGAAAAGCAAGGAGAAGGCCGACACGGGCGTGACGATGAAAAACGAGGAGATAGCAAAGATGAAGGCTAAACTCGGAGAAATGAAAGGTGCCTTGCAGACCAATAGGAACAATCTTGAGGAGGAAAGAGTTCATCTTACAGAGAAAAGCACTGAGTTGACAGGATGGATAGCCCGTTACAACGAAAGTGAGGACAGGATTCAAGACATTTCCATTGAGGATGTGAAAGACATGTGTCAAGCCACGGAGAATTGGAAGGCCATCCGTCAAGAGAAAGAACGACGTAATGAAAAATTCGCAACAACTTCTGCTTTGCTACACAACGCAATGGAAACACATGACAGGCACCAAACGGACAAACCGGAAAAAGAACGAGAGGTGCTGGCCACAGAATGGCAGGAACTACGAGACAACAGCCGGAACGACGAACTTGTGACGGCAAAGGCAAAGATGAAAAACCATGACGATGCCATGGCACTATTGGGCGACAAGGTGGAAGAACTGAAGCAGGCCACAAAAATGAAGGATGACTGGACGGCCATCACCGACGCCATCGGAGGCGAAGGGAAGACGCTACGCAAAATCGCACAATGCTATACGCTGAGTTTCCTCATCGAACATGCCAATGTGGAAATAAGAAAGTTCAACAGGCGCTACGAACTGCAACAAGTGAAGAATTCACTGGGCATCCGTGTCATCGACCATGACCGCGCAGACGACGTCCGTGAAACCACCTCGTTATCAGGAGGTGAGACATTCATCGTCAGTCTCGGACTTGCACTTGGCCTCTCGGCATTGTCTTCTCGCAACATTTCATTTGAAAACCTGTTCATCGACGAGGGTTTCGGAACGCTCGACCCCGACATGCTGCTCACCGTCGTCGACTCCCTGGCCATGCTGCAAACCTCCCAGGGCAAGAAGGTGGGCGTGATAAGCCATACCGACACCATGAGCGAGCGTATCACCACGCAAATACGCATCATCAAGAATGGCAGTTCGGGAAGCAGCCACATCGAAATATATCCATGATGCTAACAAGTGACACGGCTGGCACAGGTGCTGAAGGCCGAAGGCTTCTAGAATGTCCTATCAGCCCCTAAGTCCCATAAGACCTTTAAGTCCAAAGAAAAAAGAAAAACTTTGCAATTTGTTTTGTTTTCTGCTTAGTTTGCATTATATTTGCAACCACAACCAAACATACCATCATCAAAAAGAAATGAGAACAATCTACGATTTCTCTGTCAAGGACAGAAAAGGAAACAGCGTTTCGCTGAAAGAGTATGCCAACGAGGTCATCCTCATCGTCAACACCGCCACCAAGTGCGGCTTCACACCACAATACGAGGAGTTGGAAAAACTTTATGAGAGCCACCACTCCGACGGATTCACCATACTCGATTTCCCTTGCAACCAATTCGGCAAGCAAGCCCCTGGCACCGACGAGTCGATACATAGTTTCTGCAAACTCACCTACGGCACCGAGTTCCCCCGCTTCAAGAAGGTGAAGGTGAACGGCGATGACGCAGACCCTCTCTTCAAATACCTGAAGGAACAGAAAGGTTTCGCCGGATTCAACATGGAGCATCCCATCGCCGGCATCCTTGACAACATGCTCAGCGAGGCCGACCCCAACTACAAGGAAAGCCCCGACATCAAGTGGAACTTCACCAAGTTCCTCATCAACAAGCGCGGACAAGTGGTGGCCCGTTTCGAGCCCACCGAGTCCTTTGAAGTGATTGAGAAAGCCATCATCGAACTACTCTAAACCCATGGCCAACCGCGAACACGTGCGCTGCCTCATCATCGGCAGCGGACCCGCCGGATACACGGCAGCCATCTACGCCTCCCGCGCCAACCTGCACCCCGTGGAATACTGCGGGCTGCTCACCGGCGGACAACTCACGCAAACCACCACCGTGGAGAATTTCCCTGGCTACCCCGAAGGAGTGGATGGCAACCAGATGATGCTCGACCTGAGAAGTCAGGCGGAGCGCCTCGGCACCGACATCCGCGACGGCGAGATAGTGAAAGCCGACCTGGGGAGCCGCCCCTACGTGCTCACCACCGACGGCGGTCTCGAAATCGAGGCCGACACGGTGATCATCGCCACGGGAGCCTCGGCCAAATACCTCGGTCTCGAGGATGAGAAGAAATACAACGGTCAAGGCGTCTCCGCCTGCGCCACCTGCGACGGGTTCTTCTACCGCAAGCGCACCGTGGCCGTCGTGGGAGGTGGCGACACCGCCTGCGAGGAAGCCCTCTATCTCGCCTCCCTGGCCAAGAAGGTGTACATGATCGTGAGGAAACCCTTCCTCCGTGCCTCGGAAGCCATGCAGCAGCGCGTAAGGGAGAACGAGAAAATCGAAATCCTCTTCGAGCACAACGCCGTGGGCCTCTACGGCGAAGACGGCGTGGAGGGTGCCCATGTGGTGAAACGCCTGGGACAGCCCGACGAGGAGCGTTACGACCTCCCCATCGACGGGTTCTTCCTCGCCATAGGGCACAAACCCAACAGCGACCTCTTCACCCAATGGCTCGACACCGACGAGACGGGATACATCGTCACCATCGACGGCACACCACGCACCAAACTCCCCGGGGTCTTCGCAGCCGGCGACGTGGCCGACCCGCACTACCGGCAGGCCATCACCGCCGCCGCGAGCGGATGCAAGGCCGCCATCGAGGCCGACCGCTTCCTCCGGGGCGTGTAAACCCCGAGGTGCACACCTGTAGAGACGGGATTCCTCCCGTCTCCACCAGCCTCCGAGGTGCACACCTTGTAGAGACGGGATTCTTCCCGTCTCACACCAGCCTCCGAGGTGCACACCTTGTAGAGACGGGATTCTTCCCGTCTCACACCCAACCTCCGAGGTGCACACCTTGTAGAGACGGGATTCTTCCCGTCTCACACCAGCCTCCGAGGTGCACACCTTGTAGAGACGGGATTCCTCCCGTCTCACACCAGCCTCCGAGGTGCACACCTTGTAGAGACGGGATTAAAGAGCCGAGGTGTCCTGTTGTCCGTTCTCCGCAGGCGACGGCTCCGCCGTCGCTCCCCCCAGCAACCCCAAAAACCGACCTAACATGAAAAAGTCTATCCTATCAGCCGTCCTGACTCTCACCTGCATGGGCGCCACTGCCCAGGACGATATTTCATTGGCCACACGGCAACAGCAATTCGCCCTCGACATCTTCCAAAACGTCGTCGAGAACGCAGAAGACCCCAATGTATGCTTCTCACCGCTCTCAGCCACCATGGCACTCTCTATGGTGCAAAACGGCGCCGACGGCAACACCCTCGAGGAGATGCAGACCACCCTGAGAACCCATGGTCTGAGTTGCGAGGAAGTGAACCTCTACAACCAACAACTCACACAACGCCTCACCTCTCCCCCACCCTTCATCTACAACCCCGACGACGGCCTCACCGAGGACCAAGCGTTCAATAAGCACCAATGGCTTCACCCCGTTTGCGAAATAGCCAACGCCATGTGGACGAAGGAGGGGTTCTCCTGTTATGACAGTTTCAATGAAACGCTGCGCACCTATTACGACGCCGGGATAGGAAGCGTGGACTTCACCACCCAGGAGGGCATCGATGAAATCAACGGATGGGTGGACGAGAACACCCACGGCCTCATCCCGCAGATCTACGACGAGCCCCAAGACCCCATGCTCATGGTGGTGCTTGCCAATTTGCTCTATCTGAAAGCCGGCTGGACCCATCCCTTCCAGTCGGAAAACACGAAACCCGGAACCTTCCACCAAGCCGACGGCAGCGATGCAAAAGTGGACATGCTGCATATCGCCGAAACTTTCCAAACGGGAGGAAACAGGAACTTCAACACCATCAGACTGCCTTATGGCGACGAGAGGTTCACCATGACCATCTTCCTGCCTGCCGAGAGTGCCACATTGCCTGCACTCACTTACGACGACTGGAAAGATGCCGTCGGTCCCAACACGAAATACAAGGAGGTCCACGTGCAACTGCCGCGTTTCTCCATCGAGGGGAAATATGAGTTGAAAGACATCCTTGTCGCGATGGGCATGCACGACGCCTTTGACGGAAACGCCGACTTCACCAGGATGAGTGATGAAGGCCTGTATATCAGCAGGGTGTTCCAAAGCACCAAGATAGGTGTCGACGAGAAAGGCACGGAGGCCGCCGCCGTCACCGTGGTGGAAATGAGGAAGACCACCACCACAATGGCCGACAGCGACTTCATCGTCGACCGCCCCTTCTACTTCACCATCGAAGCCTACGACGCCATCCTCTTCGCCGGCTGCGTCAACCAACTGGGACCGGAATCCACCCATCCCGCCTTCTTGGGTGACGTGAACGGCGACGGCAACATCACCGTCACCGACGTGACCATGATGGTGGCCCACACCCTGGGGCACCAGGACAAAGACTTCATCGCCGCCAACGCCGACATCAACAAAGACGGCAGCATCACCATCACCGACATCACGGAAACCGTGAGCATCATCATGGGGAAAAATTGAAAATTGAAAATTGAAAATTGAAAATTGAAAATTGAATTTTTGGAGCAGCGAGAGCAGAGTCAAGCTTGCTTGGACTCTGCCGAGTCGCGACAAAAATCAGCGAAGCTAAAATTGAAAATTGAAAATTGAAGATTGAAAATTGCATTTTTGGAGCAGCGAGAGCAGAGTCAAACTTGCTTGGACTCTGCCGAGTCGCGAAAAAAATCAGCGAAGCTAAGATTGAAAATTGAAAATTAGGTGCGCACCTTCCCCTGAAGTCGTAGGGGCGGGTCTTGTGCCCGCCCGAGTGTCAAGAGGTGTGTGCTCACCTTTGGGGTCGACGGCTCCGATTGTATCACACTCCAGAAATGGAGTATTGATAATTGAAGTCGAGAGGATATAAACATCATTGAGTCATATGGCAATGAAGAGAAAATACCCTGTAGGAATCCAGAGTTTCGAAAGCCTTCGTATGGGAGGATACGTGTATGTGGACAAGACCCCGCTCATCTACAAGATGATTACGGAGGGGAAGCCCTACTTTCTCTGTCGTCCGCGCCGTTTCGGCAAGTCGCTGCTCGTCTCCACGCTTGCGGCCGTCTTCGAGGGTCGCCGAGAATTGTTCGAGGCGTTCACTGCAGAGCAGGGTATTGAGCAACCTCAACTCTACATCGCGCGAACAGACTGGAAATGGGAGAAGTACCCCGTGATAAGGTTCGACTTCAGCACGGGCGATCTTGTGACCATTGAGCAGTTGGACACACTGATTGACCAGACACTTGGCAGTTACGAGAAGCAGTATGGCATCGTGCCCGAGGTGAAAAATGCCAACATCCGCATGGTCAACCTTTTGCGCACGCTGCACAAGCAGACAGGCAAGCGCGTGGTGGTGCTCGTCGATGAGTATGACAACTTCATCCTTCACGCCCTGGGCGATACAGAGAAGGTGGCGTCGGCCCGTCAGCGATTCCAGAACGTGTTTGGCCCTCTGAAGGCAGAGGACGACCACCTGCAATTCGCCTTCATCACCGGCATCTCGAAATTCTCGCAAATGGGCGTCTTCTCGAAGCTCAACAACCTGAAAAACATCTCCATGCGCGATGACTATGCCACCATCTGCGGTGTCAGCGAGGAGGAGCTGACCACGCAGCTACGGCCAGACATCGAGCTGATGGCCGAGCGCAACGGCACGACCTACGACGACATGCTGTCACAGGTAAAGGCCCGCTACGACGGCTATCACTTCAGCAAGGCGATGGAGGATATGTATAACCCCTTCAGCTTGGTCAACGCCTTCGATTCGGGCGACCTTTCCGACTATTGGTTCGCCAGCGGCACGTCGGGAGCCCTCATCGACATGCTAAGCCAGATGCCTCCTTTGACGATAGAAGAAGTGGACGGCGTGGAGTGCGAGTCAAGTGCCTTCGACGAATCGTTCAACAGTTTCCAGGCCCCACTGCCCGCCCTCTACCAAAGCGGCTACCTAACCATCAAGGACTACAACCGCGAGGACGAACTCTACACACTCGGATTCCCCAACCAGGAGGTGCGCAAAGGATTCGCCGGCAGCCTCTATCGTCATATCACCAACACGACACCCGACAACCGCGACCGCTCCGCACTGATGAAAGCCTACAAGGTGTTCCGCCGTACCGACGACCTGCCCGTCTTCATCGACGCTGTCAAGACGTTCTTCGCTGGCGTACCCTACCAGTGGGAGAAGGACAACAAGAACGAGCACTACTACCACGCGTTGCTCTACACGCTGCTCACGGCCTTCGGCGCCAACATCCATGCAGAGGAACCCACGTCAAAGGGTCTGGCCGACCTCACACTGCTTATGCCGAAAGGCATCTACGTCATAGAAATCAAATACGACGACACGGTGGAAGCCGCCCTTGACCAAATCGACCGCAAGGGGTATGCCGAGAAGTACCGGCTCGACGGTCGTCCCATCACCAAGGTAGGCATCGTGTTCTCCTCCAAAGAGCGCAACATCACCGACTGGAAGGCCGTGTAATCGGTTATACATGGAGTAATTCCCTACGGCAAAACCCAACATTATTGGCAGCAGTGAGCACACCCGGAGTGCACACAAGGAGTCGAAGCTTCCCAGCTTTGCCGACAAAAGAAACATGGCGATAAAATCAAGAAAACATATCCACAGGAAACACAAAAACGAATCAAAAATCGACTTTCAGCACTTAAAGGACTATGTGCGCCAAGGGCGCCCCTTCCTTTCCTCCAAGACAACGTAGACGCTTGCAAAAAAAATACATTGAGCATAAAAGAAGATCCGCATCTCTCCACTAATGGATGATGCGGATCATTATTAAAAACAATACTTTTTCTATGTAAAAGCAGGTCAACGTTTTACTGCGTGTTTCTTCCCGTTCTGGATGACCACGCCGCGCTGCGTGCCTATGGCTCGTGAGCCGTCAATGTGGTATGCAGGACTGTTGATATCCTCCACACCAACAGGCACGATGCCAGTTGCCTCTTGGGGAGCAAGCCCCTCGTAGAAGGAATTGACCAACATCACATCACTTATCTTCACGTCTCCACCACCTACGATGTCGAAGTGAAGCAAGGCATCGCCCTCGGAAAGAGGTTCGCCTGAGAGGGAATAGACCACCACACGGTGAAGGCCGCCGCCAAGGTTGCGAGTCTCCACACTATGGCCGGTGGATTTGCACAACGAGGCGCGCGTGAGCGTTGCACCCTTCGGAAGCTCCACCGTCATCTCCAAGGCCGTGTAGCGCGAGGCGTTGTCCAAGCGTATGTCCACGCCGCTTGTGGTGGACACGGCAGCGATGCCGTCAGAGGTGAAAAGGGCGGGGGCGGAATTGGGAATTTTGTACAGTACTATGTCCACGATGCCCATCACGTCGGTGATGTTTAACGAGCCGTCACCGTTCATATCCGCATTCTCGAAATGGAAGCCTGCCACCGTCTGACCGAGAATCACGCCCACCGTCATCATCACGTCTGCCACGTTCACATCGCCGTCGTGGTTGACATCACCCATTGGATGTTCAGAGATGGTGATTGGGAAGGTCACTGGTGCGACCTTGAGCACGTCGTAGTTGAGATTGGTGAGCACGATGTTGTCCAAAACACCTTCAAGGTCGCCTTCGGACAAACCTTCCTCGGCCTTGAGGGTGAGGGTTACAATGGGGCCGGAGGTTCCCTCGATGAACTTGTTGTAGTCCAAGAAGAACGCCATCAAGCTGTAACGATGCTCCTGGTTCTTTACAACGCGAACTCTCATTCCACCACAACGGTCTGCCAATGTGCAGGCAAAACCACTGCCGTTCTCAGCAAGGGAGACACCTTCTGGCAAGGTGAGGTCGAACTGGAAAGCACTAACCTTCTCGTCTCCGTTATCCAAACTCAGTGTCATATTGGCATTCTCATTGGGAGCCAATGTAACAGCCTTGGTTGCAAGAGTGCAGTCACTATAGATTCCGAAATTAAACCATCCAGCCTTCCATTGGAAAGTGCCATAGATGTTCACATCGCCGAAGTCGAAGCCCTCCGGGGCAGAGATGAGACACGGAGTCTCCTTCGTACCTACACCATTGCAGGCTTTGTCGTTAAGATTGCCCATCGTACCACTGATGACGAGGCTTTCCAAGTTGTGGCAGTTGTCTAACATATTGCTTGTATTTGTGGCATTCGACGTGTCGAAGTTGCTCAAGTCAAGCGAGGTGAGACTTTCACAATTTGAAAACATATAACGCATCTCTGTCGTATTGGACGAATTGAAATTACTGATGTCAAGGGATGAAAGACTGCGACATGAGTTGAACATGGAACGCATGCTCTTCACCTTCGAGGTGTTGAAGCTGCTCACGTCAATGTCGGTGAGGCTGGAGCAGTTGTAGAACATGCGGTCCATGGTCGTCACCTTTGACGTGTTGAAGTTGCCCAAATCAAGCGAGACGAGCTTGGAGCAGCCATAGAACATATATTCCATGGTTGACACCCTTGACGTGTCGAAGTTGCCCAAATCGAGCGAGGTGAGGTTGGAGCAGCCATGGAACATGTATTTCATAGCCGTCACTTTCGACGTGTCGAAGTTGCCCAAATCGAGCGAGGTGAGTTTGGAACAGCCATTGAACATATATGACATTTCCGTCACATTGGAAGTATTGAAACCGCTCACATCGAGTGAAGTGAGGCCGCCGCAGTCACTGAACATAGAATACATCAGGATGACGTTGGAGGTGTTGAAACCACTCACATCGAGTGAAGTGAGGCCGCCGCAGCCATAAAACATACGATACATGTCGGTGACGTTGGAGGTGTTGAAACCGCTCACATCGAGTGAGGTAATCTTGGAACACCCATTGAACATACGATACAT
Organism: uncultured Prevotellaceae bacterium; assembly: GCA_902786665.1. Classification (GTDB taxonomy): domain Bacteria; phylum Bacteroidota; class Bacteroidia; order Bacteroidales; family Bacteroidaceae; genus Prevotella. The sequence goes on from CADADN010000054.1 coordinate 13,113, forward strand.
GTTGGTGACGTTGGAAGTGTTGAAGAGGCTCACGTCTAACGTAGTGAGGCTGCTGCAGTCATTGAACATATTTCGCATTGATGTCACCTTGGAGGTTTCGAAATGACTCAGGTCTATACTTGCCAAGCTACTACATTCTGAAAACATAGCCCGCATTGTTGTCACCTCGGAGGTATTCAAATACTCCATTCCCTCGATGGTTTCCAGGTTGTTCATCCCATAGAACCACTTGAAGGTGCTCGTGGGGCGCGCATCTGCGAACGACGGATCGAAGACAGCCTTGGTCACCACCACGGCAGTGTCGGTGCCAAGTCCCTCGTAGCCGTCGAGGTCGAACACCAAGCCAGAGCGCTCGTCTTTCCGGTCATCGTAATAGAATGTAGCCGTCTTGCCGTCTTCCGAGATGGCAAGGTAGGGCTTAGGGATGATGACATTGAGAGTCTGGGTTTTCGGTGTGCAATGATATGACTGGCCGGTACTCAAATCGGCAAGTTCCAAGTGAGTGGTTGTGAAAGAATACTCACCAGCAGCCACATTCTCATCAGCTTCCACATAGAAGGTGAACAGCTCGATACCTTCTCCTGTAGGGAAATCTTCCACGTCAATCTGCACACCCACATACACATTGGTGGGTTGCCCATACCATCCGTAATTGTTCCTTTCGGTGACCTTCAGCTCCAAATTGGGATTATGAGCGGCAAGCACTTCGCCAAGTTTTGCTCCGGGAGCTCTCTTGAATCCCTGTGGGAGTGCGAACTCCACTTGGAATCCTCTGAACTTTGTATTTTCAGCAGCATCATAGTAAAAAGTAAAAGCGGCCGTCTTGCCTGGTATGATGTCAGTTTTGTCCTCTTTGTAATAGATGTCCCCTTTATCGATGATTTTGAGGGTATTGAAGTTCTTCCACCCATCCACAGAGGGGTATTTTTTCCTGGCACTAGCAGGAACGTGGAGGGTTGCGTTGGCATAGACAGTGGAAGTGAAATTGTTGTCATTGATTGCGGCAGGTTCTTTTATTGCACAGTAAACGTCGGTGATGGCCTCACAACTCCTACACATTGATTCTCCTATCGATATGACTGTGGAGGGAATGCGAATAACCTTCAGTGCAGAACATCCGTCGAAAATGAAATCACCAATTGTGTTCAGACCCTCGGGCATATCCAGTTCTTCCAGATTCTTGCTATAACCGAAAGCGTCATATGCCAATTCTCTAAGCGTGGATGGAAGAGAAACACTTTTGACCTTGCTATTATAGAATGCGTCTCGACCAATGATTCTTGTTCCCACAGGCACTTCATAAACGCTGGTCTTAGCACAGGGGAACTGAAGCAATTGTTTCTTGTCTTTTGTGAACAGCACCCCTTCGACTGAGCAGTATGTGGAGTTGTTCTCATCCACGGTGATACTTGTCATTGCGGTGCAATCATAGAGCGCATTCTGACCTATGGAAGCAATTTTAGCCGGGAAATGGAGCGAGACAAGTGACTTGCAAGAAAGGAAGGCATCCTTTTCCAGCGACTCCACATTTTCCGACAAAGAGATTTCTTTTATCTTGCTTTTGGCGAACGCTCCTTCGCTGATTGACTTTAATCCTGAGAAAAATTGCAACTCGTTGAAGGTGGTGATGCTCTTGTTCTTGAACACCGTTCCAAGGGATGTCACGGCGGCGGCCTCGTCCATATCCAGTTTCCCGTCCCCATTGGTGTCCCAGTTGGCCACACAGAGGGATTTCACCGTCGAGTCGGCGAAAGTGATGAAATAAGCAAACTCAACAATCTCCTTGAAGTTTTTCCAATATTGGGCAGCGAGATAGGCATCCCTTGAACCATTGGGAACATGAAGCGTGATGTTGCCACGAGAAGGGAATGAAGTGGAAACGATATTGAAAGGATTAGGATTTCTAACCTTGACAGAAGCCAGATTGTCGCAGTCCAAGAAAGCATTATCTCCTATGTCCGTCACGCTGACGGGAATTTCGATGGCTGTCAGGAAAGTGCTTCCCGAGAAAGCATAATCCCCTATACTTGTCACAGAGTTTGGGATGACACTGTTCTTACATCCTGTTACCAGCGTATTATCCATTGTTTTGATGATTGCATTACAATTATCCCGAGAGTCGTAAGTGGTGTTTGCTCCATCCACCCGGATGGATGCCAAGCTGGAGCACCTGTAGAATGCATTTTCCCCTATGCTTGACAAACCCGTGCCGATGGTGATGGAAGCCAGGTTGGAGCAAATATTGAAAGCATTGCTTCCGATGCTCGTCACATTGTTGGGTATGTTGACAGAAGTCAAACTTTTGCAGCCATAGAAGGCATACCCTTTAATGCTTGTCACGCTGTTGGGTATGTTGATGGATAGCAGACTGGAACAAGCATAGAAAGCAGAATTCCCAATGCTCGTCACACCGTTTGGAATTATGATTCCAGTTAATTCGTAGCAGTTACGAAAGGCATGGTCTCCAATGTTGATGACGCTGTTGGGGATGGTGACGAAAGTCACGCTGCAGTCCCTGAACGCATAATTCCCAATACCTGTCACACCATTCTTGATAAGTATTGTCTTTATCGCAGAACGATAACCATACCATGGTGCATTATCATTTGAATTGTAATTCCAAATCGCACCATTTCCAGAAATGGTGAGGGTTTGTGTAGCGGATTCGTATGTCCATGTGACATTTTGCCCACACGTACCGCTATCGTCTGCACTTGCCGCCATGGGCAGCAGAAACATGATGAATAAATACAGTAGTTTTCTCATTGTCGTATGAATTTTAGATTATTTGACTATCACTTTTTTGTTGTCTTTGATGTACACTCCCTTGCCGGGTTGGTTCACCTTCATACCTTGGATGTTGTAAATCGGGGAATCATTGGTTTCACCAGCGATGTCGATGACACCGGTGGCTTCCTGTGGAGAGAGGGACTCGAAGAAGGCGTTCGTGAGCACGACGTCGCTGATCTTCACGCAACTGCCACCCATGACATCAAGACGGAGAAGGGCGTCGCCCTCGGAAAGAGGCTCGCCGGAGAGGGAATAGACCACCACGCGGTGAAGGCCGCCACCCAGGTTGCGAGTCTCCACACTATGACCGGTGGATTTGCACAACGAGGCACGCGTGAGCGTTGCACCCTGCGGAAGCTCCACCGTCATCTCCAAGGCCGTGTAGCGCGAGGCGTTTTCAAGGCGTATGTCCACGCCGTTTGTGGTGGACACGGCAGCGATGCAGTCGGAGGTGGAAAGGGCGGGGGCGGAATTGATGTGGTAGAGCACGATGTCCACGATGCCCATCACGTCGGTGATGTTCAACGAGCCGTCACCGTTCACGTCCGCGTTCTCAAAATGGAAACCGGTCACCGTCTGACCGAGAATCACGCCCACCGTCATCATCACGTCTGCCACGTTCACGTCGCCGTCGTGGTTGACATCACCCATTGGATGCACGGAGATGGTGATGGGGAAGGCCACCGGTGCGACCTTGAGCACGTCGTAGTCGAGATTGGTGAGCACGATGTTGCCCACGACACCTTCAAGATCACCTTCGGACAAACCTTCCTCCGCCTTGAGGGTGAGGGTTACAATGGGGCCGGAGGTTCCCTCGATGAACTTGTCGTAGTCCAAGAAGAACGCCATCAAGCTGTAGTGCCGCTCCTGGTTCTCCACGACGCGAACCCGCATCCCACCGCAACGGTCTGCCAACGTGAAAGCGAAACCGCTGCCGTTCTCAGCAAGGGTGACGCCCTCGGGAAGGATGAGGTCGAACTGGAAGGCACTGACCTTCTCGTCGCCGTTGTCCAAACTCAACACAAGGTTGGCACTGCCACCGGAAGACAGCGAGACAGCATTGGCCGCAAGGGTGCAGGAACTGTAATCAATGTTTGAAAGCTTGAACCATCCTGCCTTCCATTGGAAGGTGCCGTAGATGTTCACATCGCCGAAGTCGAAGCCTTCCGGGGCGGTGATGAGGCAGGGATTGGCCTGCTTGCCCACTCCGTTGAACGCGTTTTCGTTCAAGTTGCCCATAGTGCTGCTTATGATGAGATTTTCCAAACTATGGTCGTTGTCAAACATCGCAGAAGTATTGGTGGCTATCGATGTATCGAAGTTGCTCAGGTCGAGCGTCTTGAGGCTTGTGCACTCGTTGAACATACAGCGCATACTCGTCACTTTCGATGTATTAAAGCTGCTCACATCTATGGTGGTTAGCGCGTTACAGAAACTAAACATAGCCTCCATGGTCGTCACCTTGGAGGTGTTGAAACCAGACAAGTCGAGCGATGTGAGTTTGGTGCATTTGTAGAACATGTAATACATCGTTGTCACGTTGGAGGTGTTGAAGCCAGAAACGTCGAGCGAGGCAAGGTTGGTGCAACTATTGAACATGGACCGCATTGATTCAACCTTTGATGTGTTGAAGCCAGATACGTCGAGCGAGGCGAGTTTGGAACACTTGTTGAACATAAACTCCATGGTTGTCACGTTGGACGTGTCGAAGTTTCTCACATCGAGAGAGGTCAGGCCTGAGCAGCCTGAGAAGGTGCCGTACATTGATGTGACATTGGAAGTGTTGAATTTGGTCAAATCAAGCGAGGTGAGGCTGGAGCAGCCATAGAACATGTTTCGGATTGAAGTCACCTTGGAGGTGTTGAAATGGCTCAGGTCTATACTACCCAGCTTGCTGCAACCAGAGAACATGGCGCGAGTTGTTGTCACCTCGGAAGTATTCAAATACTCCATTCCCTCAATGGTTTCCAAGTTGTTCATCCAATAGAACCACTTGTAGGTGCTCGTGGGGCGTGACTCTGCAAACGACGAGTCGAAGACCACCTTTGTCACCACGGCGGCCGTGTCGGCACCAAGTCCCTCATAGCCGTCGAGGTCGAAAACCATTCCAGGGCGCTCGTCCTTCTGATTGTCGTAGTAGAACGTGGCCGTCTTGCCGTCTTCCGAGATGGCTAGGTAGGGTTTAGGGGATGGGGGGACGATGAGGGTATGGGTTTTAGGTGTACAGTGCAAAGACTGGCCTCTCTTCATATCGGCGAGCTCATTGTGTGTGGTGGTGAAGGAATACTCTCCCTCTGCCACATTTTCGTCACATTGCACATAGAATGTGAACAGCTCGATACCTGGACCTGTTGGCATGTCGTCAGTTCCCATCTGGAAGCCCATATAACAACAAGTAGGAGGGTTAGCCTCACCATGGTCATACCTCAAGCTGGTCTTCAATTCCATTTCAGGATTGTGAGCTGCGAGTTCTGGACCAAGTTTTCCTTCTTTGCCATCAACAACACCCCTTGTGAACCCCTCGGGGAGTACGAACTCCACCATAAATCCTCTGAATATGGCATCTTCGGCTGCGTCATAATAAAATGTGATAGCTGCCGTCTCACCCGGTATGATATCTGTCTTGTCTATTTTATAATAAATGTCTCCTTCTTCAAGAATTTTCATTTTATCAAAGTTCTTCCACCCATCCAAAGTGGAATATATTTGCCTTGCAATGGCAGGAATATGAAGGGTGGCGTTGGCGTAAACTATAGTTGAGAAGCTGTTGTCATTGATGGCAAATGGATTTTCCATATAGCAGAACACATCAGATATGGAATTGCAGTTGCTGCACATATTTTGTCCTATGGACGTGACAGAGGATGGAATGTGAATGGCTTTTAAAGCAGAGCAACCATCAAAGACTAAATCATCGATGATTCTTAAACCTTCAGGCATATTCAGTTCTTTTATCTTGCTACATCCGAAGGCACCATTGGCTAGTTCTTTGAGTGTGGAAGGAAGGTTGATATATGTCGCTATAGCTTGATGGAACGCATCACGACCAATAACTTCAGTTCCTTCAGGCACGTAATACCGACTTGTCTTGGCGGCAGGGAATTGGCAAAGGGTCTTCTTGTCCTTGCTGAAAAGAACTCCGTCCATGTCGCAGAACGACGAGTTGCCGTCGTCAACGGTGATGGAGGTCATCGAGGTGCAGCCTGACAACGCGTTCTGACCAATCACAGACACCTTGGCAGGAATGTGAAGAGACACGAGGGACTTGCAGTTCAGAAAGGCCTCCTTTCCGAGCAGGGAGACGTTCTCGGGGATGGTCAGGCTCTTGACAGTGCTCCCCTTGAAAGCGCCCTCGCCGATGGAGGACAGCCCCTTGAAAAACTTGAGCTCGTCGAAGGATGATATCTGTGACTGAGTGAACACGGTTCCGAGCGAGGTCACTGCCGCTGCTTCATCCACCGACAGTTCTTCATCGCCGTCGGCGTCCCAGTTGGCCACGCAGATACGTTTGGTCACTTGATCTGCAAAATTGATAATCTCAATATCGATGTCGCCATATTCAATAATCTCCTTGAAATCCTTCCAAATGGGGGTTACCATATAGTCATTTTTGGAACCCCTGGGTACATAGAGACTAATATTTTCGGTTTGCGTATTTTGGAAAACATTGCCGGTGATGTTCGGCTCTGCAAGCGGAGTCTTCCAACCCACTTTCATCATTGCGAGTTTCGGACATTGTGTAAAAGCATACTGGTCAATGCTTTGCACGGATGCAGGAATGTTGACATAGGTCAGCGAGGAGCACCTTGCGAAAGCACCATAAGGAATGGCTGTGAGCGTCTCAGGCAATTGGCAATTGGTGAGTTTCCCCGCTCCGCAGAAAGCATATTGCCGTAAGGTAGTGACACCGTCGGGAACGATGTATTCACCTGCCTTGCCACCAGGAAAAGCCACGAGGATGGTCTTGCTGATATTGAAGAGAACACCGTCCTCGGCAGTATAGCGGGTGTTGCCGCTGACCACCTTGAATTTCTCAAGCGAGGAACAGTTGGTGAAGACCCCATTCACATAGATGTTGGTGACGGAAGCTGGGATTTCGATGACCTTCAGGCTTGAGCAGTTATTGAATGCGGCATACAAGATGTCGGTGACAGAACCAGGAATCTCGATGGCATTCAGGCTCGAGCAGCTTTGGAAGGCATAAGAATCGATTTTTTTGATGCTATTGGGAAGGGTGATGGCCTCCAGTTGTGAGCAACTGTCGAAAGCCCTGGAAGGAATGGAAGTGAGAGCCGTGAAATATTTCAGTTCGTTGAAACTCTTGATTTCCGTACCCTTAAAGTAGGTCCCAAGGCTCTTGACTATCTTGGCCTCTTCCTCGGTGAGTTCTCCATCGCCATCCTTGTCCCAGTTGGCTATGCATATTGATTTTACTGTTGGGTCGGCGAACTGAATGCCAACGGAATATTCAATAATATCCCTAAAACCGTTCCAATAATCAGCCGCGAGGTAAGCATCCCTTGAACCACCAGGAACATAAAGAGTGATGTTGCTACGAGTGGGGAATGAATTTGAATAAATGGAGATAGGAGTAGGATTTTCCATCGTGACAGATGTAAGGTTGTCACATTCAGAGAAAGCATAAGATCTTATAATAGTTAAACTTTGGGGAATATCAATGGAGGTGAGGAAAGTACATCCAGAGAAAGCATAAGTACCGATACTCGTCACACTGTTAGGAATAGTGGTGTTCTTACATCCAACTATCAACGTATTGTTCGATGTTCTAATAATGGCATTACAATTATCCCTTGAATCCAAAGAGGTATTTGCTTCATCCACCTGAATGGATTCCAAACTGGAGCACCGATAAAAAACTTTTTCCCCGATACTCGACAAACTCATACCAATAGTAACGGAGGCAAGGCTGGAGCAACTATGAAAAGCGTTATCACCGATGCTCATAACGCTATTTCCTATGCTGGCAGAAACCAATTTGGAACAGTATTGGAAGGCATTGCTGCCTATGCTCGTCACGCTGTTGGGAATATTGATGGAGGTCAGACTTGAGCAGTATTGGAAGGCATAACTGCCAATATTCGTCACGCTGTTTCCCATAGTGACAGAAACCAAATTACCACAGGAATAAAAGGCATTGCTACCTATGCTGGTCACGCTGTTAGGGATTGTGATGGAGCGCAAATTATAACAGTTCCAAAAAGAATGATTCCCAAGACTTGTCACACTGTTAGGAATGTTGATAGAGGTCATAAGGCACTGATAAAAAGCATAATTCCCAATACTCGTCACACTGTTAGGAATATTGGCAGAGGTTATAGAGCACTGATAAAAAGCAAAATTCCCAATATTCGTTACACCATTTTCAATATTGATTTTCTTAATAGCTGAGCGATAATTAAACCATGGTGTATTATCGGAAGAAGTATAATTCCACATCGCACCACTCCCTGAAATGGTGAGGGTTTTTGTAGCGGTTTCATAACTCCATGTGACATTTTGGCCACACGTCCCGCTGTCGTCTGCACTCGCCGCCAAAGGCAGCAGAAACGCGATGAATAAATAAAGTAGTTTTCTCATTTTTGTATAAGGTTTTTAGATTATTTGACTATCACTTTTTGATTATTCCGGATATAAACTCCCTTGCCGGGATTTGTCACCTTCATTCCTTGGATGTTGTAGGTGGGTGCATCATTGGAATCACCGGCGAGGTCGATGATGCCGGTGGCCTCATTCGGAGAGAGGGCCTCGAAGAAAGTGCTGGCCAATACGACGTTGCCTATCTTCATGTCCCCACCACCTATGATGTCGAAGTGGAGCAAGGCGTCGCCCTCGGCAAGAGGTTCGCCGGAGAGTGAATAGACCACCACGCGGTGGAGGCCGCCACCAAGGTTGCGGGTTTTCACTTGGTGACCGGTGGATTTGCACAAGGAGGCACGTGTGAGCGTTGCGCCCTGAGGAAGTTCCACTGTCATCTCCAACGCTGTGTAGCGCGATGCGTTCTCAAGACGCAAATCCAAGCCGCCGGGGACGTGGACAGCCGAAATGCAGTCGGAGGTGGCAAGGGCCGGGGCGTTGTTCGGGAGATGGTAGAGCACGATATCCACGATGCCTATCACATCTGTGATGTTTATCGAACCGTCACCGTTAACGTCGGCATTCTCGATATGGAAGCCTTCCACTTTTTTGCCGAGGATTTCACTCACCGTCATCATCACGTCCGCCACGTTCACGTCGCCGTCGTGGTTGACGTCTCCCATGGGATATTTGGAGATGGTTATCGGGAAGGTCACGGGAGCGACCTTGAGCACGTCATAGCTGAGGTTGGTGAGCACGATGTTGTCAACCACGCCCTCAAGGTCACCGTCGGACAAATCGTCCTCTGCCTTGAGGGTGAGGGTGACAACGGGGCCGGAGGTTCCCTCGATGGACTTGGCGTAGTCCAAGAAGAACGCCATCAGGCTGTAGCAACGCTCCTGGTTCTCCACAATGCGAACCCGCATACCATTGCAACGGTCGGCCAATGTGCAGGCGAAGCCGTTGCCATCCTCAGCAAGGGTGACTCCTTCGGGAAGGGTGATGTCGAACTGGAAGGCGCTGATCTTCTCGTCGCCGTTGTCCAAGCCCAACACAAGACTGGCACTGCTGCCGGAAGACAGCGAGACGGCATCGGCCATGAGGGTGCAGGAGCTGAAGCCGGTGTTGGCAAGCTTGAACCAGCCTGCCTTCCATTGGAAGGTGCCGTAGATGTTCACATCGCCGAAGTCGAAGTCCTCAGGGGCGGTGATGAGGCAGGGATTGGCCTGCGTGCCGACGCCGTTGCAGGCCTTGGTATCTAGAACGTCCATCGAACCGCTGATGGAGAGGTTCTTCAAGCTGGAGCAACTGCCGAACATCGAACTTGTTTTGGTGACTTTCGACATATCGAAGCTACTCACGTCAAGGGAGGTGAGGCTGGAGCATTTGTTGAACATCATATACGTCGATGTGACGTTGGAAGTGTTGAAATGGCTCAAGTCGAGAGCTTTGAGACTGCTACAGCGATGGAACATACCCTCCATGCTCGTCAACTTGGAGGTGTTGAACCCGGACACATCGACAGATGAGAGGCTGGAGCAGCCATTGAACATGGACTGCATCGTGGTGACCTCGGAGGTGTCGAAAAGGCTCAGGTCGAGGCTTGTCAGGCCGCTGCAATAGTAGAACATATTGCGCATCGTCGTCACATTGGAAGTGTCGAAATGGCTCAGGTCGAGGCTTGTCAGACTACTACACATTGAGAACATGGCACGCATAGACGTCACCTCGGAGGTGTTCAAATACTCCATCCCCTCGATAGACGCAAGGTTTTTCATATTGTAGAACCACAGGTAGGTGCTGGTGGGACGTGCCTCGGCGAAAGAGGGGTCGAACACCACCTTGGTCACCACGGCAGCAGTGTCGGCACCAAGGCCTTTGTAACCGTCGAGGTCGAACACCATACCGGGACGTTCCTCCTTCAGGTTGTCGTAATAGAACGTGGCCACCTTACCGTCTTGTGAGATAGAGAGATAGGGTTCAAGTTGGATGACATCGGAATATTCTATGATTTCCTTGAAATCCTTCCAATAGTCGGCAGCGAGATAGGCATCCCTGGAACCCGCAGGGACATAGAGTGTCGTGTTCCTTCTGCCAGGGAACGAGGATTCATCAATCTTAATGGGAATTGGATTTTCCATCTTGACAGAAGCGAGATTTTCACAGCCAAAGAAAGCATTTTTCCCGATGCTGATTACACTATTAGGGATATCGATAGAAGTCAAGTTTGTTCGCAAAAAAGCACAATCTCCTATTTTCTTACATGTTGAAGGGAAAGCGATTTGTGACAAAGAGGAGCAATTCCAGAACATATAGTCTGTGTTATCAGTTCTTGACATATCCATTTTACTTAGGTCAAGTGATTCAAGTTTTTTACATCCATAAAACATTTCATACATGGAAGTGGAGTTAATGTTTTCCAACCCTAATATGTTTTCCAGACCATTATTATATGCAAACCAACCTATGGTTTCTCCAGGCAATTTGTTGGCAAAAGAAGAATCAATAACAAGATGATTGTAGTTATTCTTAATAGAAATAAGAGAAAAGTCACCTAGAAAATTATCATAATATGTACCCGAAGAAACATAACCATAAACACCTATACCATCATCATAATCTTCATCATAATCTATTTCCATACGCTCTATATCATATACCGCCCCACCTCTTTCGTTGAACTTAGAGTCATAATACAATGTTAGTGTATCATTGTTTAAGACCGCATAGGCTTTCGTCTTCACCTTTACATTTGGCAAGATAAAATTACCACTTTTCCAACAGAAACGGTCATTATTGGTATTTGTCTCAAAATTGAACCCTTCTGGAGCATGGATTACACAAGGAGCATAATTTCCTACTTCCCAAAAAGCCGAGGAATCAAGGCCTGACATTGTAGGATTGACATATAACTCCTTTAAATTAAAGCAGTTGCCAACCATCTTGGTCGTATTGATTGCCTTGGATAAGTCAAGATGACTTAAATCCATCTGTTCAACATTAAGACCATAGAACATTCGTTCTGCATTTGTAGTCTCAGATGTGTTCAGATATTGAAGCCCCGTAAAAGAATATAAATAAGTCATCTTATTAGGCTCTTTATAAAAGTCGAACCATCGATATGTTGTTTTAGGTTCATATTCTGCAAAAGACTCATCAAATTCAATAGACAAACGAACTTTAGAATAGTCTTCTGCATAATGATAATAAAATTCAGGAATATCAATATTTATCCATGAGGGATCTTTATTATCTTCATTCAAATGATGAATTGTGATAGAAACACTTGCAGAATCTCTTCGATAAGAATATTCTCCATTATCATCATAAATACTATCAGGACTATATAAATAGGTAAAGGATTCCTTCCCATGTGTATTTATTCTATTGTCAAAATAAAATGTCAAAGAAATATCTGTATTATTATTGTTCCAATAAGCACCAGAAGGATGACTAGTTGTACGATATGAAGAACTTACATATCTTCTTTCAACAACATATGGTTGCAATTGGAAACCTTTGAACCATCCACCCTTCCATTTGAAGGTATCAGAATTAGTGTTTGTGTTGAAATCAAAATCAGAAGGAGAGTCTATCACGCAAGGCTTGTCCTCTACTATTCCGTCGAAGAAGTTGTAATTCAAGCTGATATTATTAGTTTTAATAGTGACGTATTTCAAATTACAATTTTGAAACATTCCGGTTGAATTAGCCGTGTTAGGTATATGTAGAGATGACAATTCAAATCGATCCATACTGCATGATGAGAACATATAACTCATATCTTGCACGTTAGAGAAATCAAATAATTCAAAAATAGAAGAAATAAACTTTTCATTCATTGCCTCGGGTGTGTAATTCCCAATCTCCTCTTCAATCTCTTCATTAAAAAGAATATCAAAGAGCGATTTGTAAGAATTATTTGATTGATATGTAAAATTAGCAAACATATAACTCATATCAACGACTTCAGACGTATTCAAATATTCCAAGCCTAAAATAGTACATGATTTGTTCTCAAACCAATGACTGGTGCGTTTAGGATGGAAATCAGCAAACGAAGAATCAAAAATGAACATATTACCAATATACTTATTATACCACTCAGGGTATTCTGCCTCACCATCTATTGTAAAAACATTGCTTTCATAGAGGTTTTTATGCTCATCATAACATACATATACCCTATATTCTTTATGATAATCATAATAATCATGTACACCCACTGCATAAGCCTCACGTGAATCAGAGCTAAAACTTACGCGTATTTCTGAAATACTGATATTTCTAAGACATTCAAACGTGACAGTATTTGAATGACCATTCCAAATTCCTTTTTCGAATTCACCTGTATCAAAGGAAAAACGTGTTTTCTTAATTTCATAATCATAATCATAATAATAATCTATTATCATTTCCGATCCGTTATAAAACGACATTCCCGTTATCATCTCGCCATCATTTGCAGAGATTTGGAATACCGTTCCTCGTGGGCACACCAACGTTCCTTCTTGGGCGTTGTATTGACATTTCACACCATTCGTAATAGCGAGCGTTACCTTTTCGTTTTTGAAAAGTGTATCCCTTACTATTCCATCCTCCAAACCAATAGAGGAAAAACTGATTACATTTCCTGCAATTATGGTATAAAAGGATATAAAAGAAAATAGTACGAGGAGAATTCGTCTTATAGGATATAAAGAATTAAATGTATGCATAGAACTAAGGTATTTATGGTTAAGCACAATGATTGCAATTGCCCTACGACACCCAAGCTCGGGACAAATATCAATTGTTTAGGTTAACCACACCCCAAAAAAACGTGGGTATCCACCTTCTGCCCGCCCGTTGTCTTAGGTCCTCGGAAACCCTGCATACTGACGAACAGAGTGATACCCACGAAATATATGGCTGAAATTCCCACCTAGTGTGCGTTGAAGGCATATTTTGCCTTCACGCACACCGCGGGATATACTTTCAGCATATCCGTGGCATCATACTCCGCATTTGTCTTTGGTATGCATATGAAATTTCCGAGGTTTCAGACAACCATTCGACAAAGCATCGTGTGACGCTTTTCCTTGATGTAGTGCACACCCGTATAGTGCATGCTTCTGGTATGGAGCATGCATCGAGTAATGCGACTACAAATTTATGGATTATTTTTCAATCATCCATCTTTTTGAGTCATTTTTTTGAAAAAAAAAATAATAATGGCTGGTTTGAAAAGTGTAGATTGTTGGCAATAACAAGGTCATCCCATGACGACGTCGAGCACCATCATCAAGACAAATCCGATGGCGAAGCCGATGGTGCTGAGGTTGCTGTGCTGACCGGCAGAGGCTTCGGGTATCAGTTCCTCCACCACGACATACAACATGGCGCCGGCGGCAAAGGCCAATATGTAGGGGAGGACAGGCATCAATACCGAAGCGAGGAGTATCACCGTGATGGCGCCCACCGGTTCTATGGCACCGCTTAACGAACCGATGATGAACGAGCGCCAACGGGAGTTGCCGGCAGCCCGCATGGGCATGGAGATGATGGCCCCCTCCGGCACATTCTGTATGGCAATACCCACGGCGACGGCGACAGCATTGGCAAAGGAGATGTTCATCCCTCCGCTGTCGGCCCCGGCGAAGACGACACCGACGGTCATTCCTTCCGGCAAGTTGTGTATGGTGACGGCAAGAGCGAGCATCGCGGTCTTCGACAGGTGAGACCGCATGCCCTCAGGCTTGTCCGTTCCGATATGCAAGTGAGGGGTCAGTTCGTCTATCAGCAACAGGAACCCCATGCCCATCAGCAACCCGACAGCGGCAGGAACGACGGCCCATTTGCCACTTGACTCCCCCATCTCCATCGCCGGAATCAGCAGCGACCACACGGAGGCGGCGACCATCACTCCGGAGGTGAAGCCAAGGAGCGACTTTTGCAGCCGCACCGACATCTCCTCCTTCATCAGGAAGACGAAGGCAGAGCCGAAAACCGTACCCAAGAACGGAATCAACAGTCCTATAATCAATGTCGTTGTCATCGGTTGCAAAGGTACGAAGAAATCATAAGGTGTGCAATACCTAAAAGCAAGTGTTTTTGGCCAAATAAGTCAACGCCCCTGGCCTTCATAGGTCAACGCCCCCTGGCCCCCTCTAATCTTAGAGGGGGAGTTAGTTACATCGTGAGCTACGGGAGAAGACGCAACCACAAACATGAGGATTTACGCTCTTCAAACATCAAATCTCAAACCTCAAACCTCAAATCTCAAATCTCAAACCTCAATTCTTCAATCTTCTCGTTGCCATGAGCCCGAGGAAGGTGAGGGCGCCGTTGAGCATCAGCAGTTCGTAGCCGAAGCGGTAGGAGGTGAAATGCTGGGTTAACTGGTCTGCGGCGAAACAGACGAGCGGGGAGGCCACGGCGATATAAGGCACGAGGCGGTCGTTGACCTTCCACTTGGTGAAGAGGCTGTATGCGAAAAGGCCGAGGAGAGGACCGTAGGTGTAGGAGCACATCACATAGATGGCATCGATGACGCTGGGCGAATCGACCACGCGGAACACCAGCACCAATGCCACGAACCCCACCGCCACGACGATGTGGACACGTCGGCGCAGGCGCTCGTTGTCGGGTTTCTGCATCAAGTCTACGCAGCAGCTCGTGGTGAGCGCCGTGAGGGCAGAGTCGGCACTGGAGAAAGCAGCAGCCACCACGCCCAAGGTGAAGAGCACCACCACCGCATTGCCCAACCGTCCCGTGGCGGCAAACATCGGCAGGAGTTGGTCGCCGGCCTCGGGCAGCGCCAGGCCCTGCTTCCCCGCAAGCATCATCAGCAGTACGCCCAAGGCGAGGAAGAGGAGGTTGGCCGGTACGAAAGCAAATCCATAGGAGCACATGTCCTTCTGCGCCTCGCGCAGCGACTTGCACGTGAGGTTCTTCTGCATCATGTCCTGGTCGAGTCCCGTCATGACGATGGTGATGAACACCCCGGAGAGGAACTGTTTCCAAAAATACTGTTTCGACATGGGGTCGTCGAAGACGAAGATGCGGCTGTGTGGACTCGCCGCCACCGCCTTCGCCGCCTCTCCCAGCGACATCCCCAAGGCGTCGGTGACACAGACGATGATAAGCGCCAGGGCGGCGAACATGCAGACGGTCTGCAAGGTGTCGGTCCACACCAGTGTCTTGATGCCGCTATGGCGAGTGTAGAGCCAGATGAGCACCACCATCAGCAGGACGGTGCAAGGGAAAGGTATGCCGTAGGCGTCGAGAACGAAGCGTTGGAGGATGATGCACACCACGTAGAAGCGTGCAGCAGCCCCCGTGGCCTTGGAGAGGATGAAGAACGACGCCCCCGTCTTGTAGGAACGTCCTCCGAGCCGCTGGTGAAGGAAGGAATAGATGGTGGTGAGGTTGAATCGGTAATAGACGGGCAGCAGGACGAATGCGACGACGAAATAGCCGAGAACGAAGCCCAGGCACGTCTGCATGTAATTCATGTCGATGCCCATCGCCATCCCCGGCACACTGACGAAGGTGACTCCGGAGATGGAAGCCCCGATCATGCCGAATGCCACGAGATACCATGGCGACTGCCTGTTGCCGCGGAAGAAGGCGTCGTTGTCGTGACGCGAGGACGTCAACCTCCCCACCACGAGGAGTAGCACAAAATAGGCCGCCACGGTGGCGAGTATGCTGAGAGCCGCCGTACTATGCATCGGTGAGCACCTCCTCGTTGATGATTTCTCGCAGGATGAACACCGCCTCGCCCACGGAGGTGACATTGGCCACCACCATCATGTTCCGGCCTTTCGTCTCCTTCAGGGTGCATCGACGCAGATGCTTATTGATGAAATGCAGCACCTTAGAGAACGCCGTGCTGCGATAGAAGGGGCTGTCGGTGTTGCTCACGAACTGCATCTGCATGCGCCCCTGGTTGAGCAGGATTTTCTCACAACCCAGCATTTTTCCCAACCGTCTCAGCGGCACCACCTGCATCAGTTCCACCCCCTCCTTGGGCACCTTTCCAAACCGGTCTTCCAACCTCCTTCGGTAAGCCTCCAGGTCCTCGTCGCTGCTGATGTTGTCCAATTCGCGGTAGAGGAGCATGCGTTCGCCACTCCCCGGCACATAGTTGTCGGGGAAGTACATCTCGAGGTCGCTCTCCAGGGAGCAATCCTCCACGAAGTCGTCGCCACGCACCTCTCGCCCTTGTGCCAGGTCCTCCTCGTAGAGTTGTCCGAACTCCTCGTTTTTCAGTTCGGTGACGGCCTGGTTGAGGATTTTCTGGTACGTCTCATACCCGAGGTCTTCCATGAAACCACTCTGTTCGGCACCCAGGAGGTTTCCCGCGCCACGTATGTCGAGGTCCTGCATCGCGAGGTTGAATCCGCTTCCCAGTTCCGAGAAAGTCTCCACGGCCTCCAGCCTTCTCCTGGCATCAGCCGGCAGGAGGCTTTTCGGCGGGGCGAGGAGGTAGCAGAACGCCTTACGGTTGGAGCGCCCCACCCTTCCCCTCATCTGGTGGATGTCGGATAGTCCGAAGCGGTGAGCATCGTTGATGAAGATGGTGTTGGCATTGGGGATGTCGATGCCGTTCTCCACGATGGTGGTTGAGATGAGCACGTCGTAGTCGTAGTTGATGAATCCGAGGATGATTTTCTCCAGTTCCTCAGGCTTCATCTGTCCGTGTCCGATGGCTATTCTTGCATCCGGCACGTGCTTCTTTATGACCATCTGTATGTCGATGAGGCTTGATATGCGGCTGCTGACGAAATATACCTGTCCGTTGCGGCTCATCTCGAAGTTGACGGCGTCGGCGATGACCTCCGCGTTGAAGGTGGTGAGTTCGGTGTATACGGGATGCCTGTTAGGCGGCGGCGTGCGTATGATGCTCATGTCACGCGCCCCCATGAGCGAGAACTGGAGCGTTCGCGGTATGGGCGTAGCCGACATGGTGAGAGTGTCGACATTGGTCTTTAGTTGTCTCAGTTTCTCTTTTGTGGAGACGCCGAATTTCTGTTCCTCGTCGATGATGAGCAGTCCCAGGTCCTTCCATTCCAAAGCCTTTCCCAGTATCTTGTGTGTGCCGACGAGGATGTCTATGCGTCCCTCCTTGAGTCTGTTGGAGATGTCCTTCACCTGTTTGGCGCTTCGAGCCCTTGTAAGGTATTCCACGGTGACGGGGAAGTCGCGCAGCCTCTCAGAGAAGGTCTTGAAATGCTGGAAGGCGAGCACGGTGGTGGGCACGAGCACCGCCACCTGCTTGTTGTCGCATGCAGCCTTGAAGGCAGCACGCACCGCCACCTCCGTCTTTCCGAATCCCACGTCGCCGCATACTAGGCGGTCCATGGGTCTCTTGCTCTCCATGTCGGCCTTCACGTCGTTGGTGGCCTTGAGTTGGTCGGGGGTGTCCTCGTAGAGGAAGCTGCCCTCCAACTCATGCTGCATGTAGTTGTCGGGGCTGAAGGCGAAGCCAGACTGGTGTCGGCGCTTGGCGTAGAGTTTGATGAGGTCGCGTGCGATGTCCTTGATGCGTTTCTTCGCCCGCTCCTTCATGCGCTCCCATGCACCGGTGCCGAGGGTGCTCATGCGCGGTGGTTCGCCGGTGTCGGCGCGTCGGTATTTTGAAATCTTGTATAGCGAATGGATGGAGACATCCACGGTGTCGCCCCGCTGGTAGAGGATGCGTATCATCTCCTGGTAACTGCCGCCGGTGGCCACCCGCACGAGTCCAGAAAACTTCCCTATGCCGAAATCGACGTGCACGATGAAGTCGCCCGGCTCCATCTCCTGCAACTCCTTCATCGTAAGTGCCATCTTTCCGGCACGTGCGGTGTCGGAGCGGAGGCTGTACTTGTGGAAGCGGTCGAACACCTGGTGGTCGGTGAACAGGCATATGCGCTGCAGGTTGTCGGCAAATCCGGCATGCAGTGTCTTGTCGACATCGGTGAAGGTGACGGCATCGGTGTCGCTGCCCGGCGTCGCCCCACCCTCTTCCTCCTGTGCGGAGAGGATGTCGCGCAGGCGTTGTATCTGCTTCATGCTGTCGGAGAGGACATAGAGTCGATAGCCGCGACTGACATAGTCGGCGAAGGTCTCCCTCAGCAAGGTGAAATTCTTGTGGAAAATGGGTTGCGGCGAGATGTCGAAACGTATGACGGCGGCAGGCGTGCCATAGGGCTTGGGGCCGAAGTCGATGCGCCGGAACCTCTCGATGCCCTCCTTGAACACCGTGGGACGCACCAGTTGGCTCTCCCGGCGCAACTCTTCCATGATTTCCGCCCTTTCCACCTCGGTGGCCCCCTCGAGACGCTCAGTGACGACTTGTTGGGAGAAGCCCTCCTGATAGATGCTCTCCATGGTGTCGTGGACATAGGCCAGGTCGCGCACCGCCACGATGGTATCGGAGGGGAGGAATGTGGTGAAAGGCATCTTTTCCTGCGTCAAGGCCAACTGAGGCACGATTTCCACCTGTTTCTTCTTGTCACGCGAGAGTTGGGTCTGTATGTCAAAGGTGCGGATGGTGTCGATATCGTCGCCGAAGAAGTCGATGCGGAAAGGGTATTCGCTGCTGAAGGAATAGACATCGAGTATGCTTCCACGCAAGGCAAACTGCCCTGGTTCATAGACATACTCCTGCATCTGGAATCCCAGGTCGCGCAACTGTGTCACCAGTCGCGACACGTCGACCGTCTGCCCCACCCTCATGCCGAGGGTTCGCTCGTCGAGTTTGTGTTTCGACACCACCAGTTCGCTGAGAGCCTCCGGGCAGGTGACGATGTATGTGGTCCTTCCCGCTTCCTTTGCACCCTCTTCCACCGCGGAGAGGCGTGTGAGCACCTCCGTGCGCAGGATTTCGTTGGCGGTATCCCGTTGTCCATATTTCACGGCACGTCGGTAAGACGATGGATAGAAAAGCACGTCGTCGTGCCCCATCACCTGTGTGAGGTCATGATAGAAATATCCTGCCTCGTCGTTGTCTTGCAGGATGAAGAGGATGGTGGAAGGCTGGCGTGTGGCAAAGCCGGCGAAGAACAACGGTGCCGACGAGGCCACCAGTCCTTGCAGGTGGACACAAGCGCCATCCTTCGACAATGCCGAGGCCAGCGCCCCGCATTGGGGGAGCCGGCCGTATTGTAGTTGTAGTTCCTGTATGGTCAATTTGTTCAGGAGATTTAAAAGGAGTCTCTTAAGGAATAAAAGAGAAGTTAAAGGGGAGTTAAAGAGGAGTTAAAGGGACATATGTTCGCTTTCGGGAGCTATTTCCTCATCATTCCTTACATGCGACTGTGGGGCTTATGTCAGCTCCTCTGTCTTGTAGTGGCGACTTCCTCACAGGGTCGCAAGTGAGGTCGCACCCCAGTTTCTTCAATATCTTGCGGTCTATCTCGCTCAGCATCACCGTGCAATGGATTTGGCAACCCCTCAACTCAGGGAGTTGCTCCAATGCCCGCCGACAGTTGTCGTCATGCGGCGAGAGAACGGAAAGTGCGACTAGCACCTCGTCGGTGTGCAGGCGTGGGTTTTTGGCGCCAAGGTATTCTATCTTCGTCTTCTGGATGGGTTCGATCATGCTTTGCGGAATCAACTTCACTTCATGGTCGATGCCAGCGAGATGCTTGGTCACGTTGAGGAGGAGTGCGGCACAACATCCCAGCAGGGGACTCGACTGCGAGGTGATGATGGTGCCGTCGGGCAACTCGATGGCTGCTGAGGTATGCCCGCTGCTCGCCTTCCGCTCGTTGGCCGCCACTGTGGTACGGCGGTTGTCGGTGGTGATTTTCATCTGATTGAAGAGCAGTTGTATCTTGTGCACCTCGCTGTCGTTGCAGGCGCCATCGGCCAACTTGTTGGTGGCGGCATAGTAGCGGCGGATGATTTCGTCCTCGGAAGCCTTTCGGCACACCTCGTCGTCGGAGATGCAGAACCCCACCATGTTCACCCCCATGTCGGTGGGCGACTTGTATGGGTTGACGCCATAGATGCCCTCGAAGAGCGCGTTGAGCACGGGGAAGATCTCCATGTCGCGATTGTAGTTGACAGCCACCTTCCCATAGGCGTCAAGGTGGAAGTGGTCGATGACGTTCACATCGTTCAAGTCGGCAGTGGCAGCCTCATAGGCGATGTTCACGGGATGCTTCAAGGGAAGGTTCCACACGGGGAAAGTCTCAAACTTGGCATATCCTGCCCTCACGCCCCGTTTCTGCTCGCCATACAACTGGCTCAGGCACACGGCCATCTTGCCACTGCCAGGTCCTGGAGCCGTGACGACGACCAAGGGCCGCTCCGTCTCCACAAATTCGTTCTTGCCAAAGCCCTCGTCGGAAGCTATTTTAGCCACATCGTGAGGATAGCCCTCTATGAGGTAATGAATGTAGGTCTTGATGCCCAGGCGCTGCAGGCGCTGTTTGAAAGTGTCGGCTGCCCGCTGCCCGGTGTAATGGGTGATGACCACCGACCCTACAAAGAATCCGCGTCCCATGAAGGCTTCCCTCAGTCGCAGCACGTCCTCGTCGTAGGTGATGCCCAGGTCGGCACGCACCTTGTTGGCCTCGATGTCCTCGGCGTTGATGACGATGACAATCTCCATGCTCTCGCTGAGTTGCTGCAGCATATACAATTTGCTGTCGGGTTTGAAACCTGGAAGCACACGGGATGCATGATGGTCGTCAAAGAGCTTTCCACCCAATTCCAGATACAATTTGCCACCAAATTGGGAAATGCGCTCCCTGATGTGCTCCGACTGGATGCGCACATACTTGTCATTGTCAAAACCTATCTTCTTCATTTTGAAGTTATTATAATATGGATATGAAATTAAGCATTATCATTGGAAAGACGCCATGTGAGCGGCATTCACCCTCATTTCCTCACCACCCCCTTCGTTGTCTTGAGGTCGAAGAGGTAGGTCAGCCGTAAGGAGATGTTGGAGAAATTGGAAACACCGAAATAATCACGCTTGGTAGCCCCATAGATATTGCCCAAGCCATAGTAGTATCGCCCCTCGATGAGGAAATGCCCCATGCCAGGACGTGAGTACTCCACTCCCAAACCTCCTGCAATGCCATAGTCGAATGTCTTTTCCACATCCATGACATACTGTTGAACCACCTTGTTGGAACGATCGTTGATGTTGATGTTGTCAAGGTCGAAATTCTTGGATGTGGACTCCCCCAGGTAGAACCCCACCTGCGGTCCGGCCTGGAAGAAGAAATTGAAGCCGCTGAGTTCACGTCCCCACGCCAGGTGTGCGAAGACAGGCACCTGGATGTAACTGATGGTGCGGCTATATTCCTCCGGCTTGCCAGAGACGGCATTGATGACTTTGTTGTCACGCTTGTCGCGTATGTACTCTTTCCATCCCACGGAAGCGAAATTGACCTCACCCATGACGGAGCACACCATGGTGTAGTATTTCTCACACACATAGCGCCCCGCGACGCCAAACGTGGGTCCGAGGTGCATGCCTTGCGGCACCTTCGGCTTGAACCCCACCGATGAGAAGACGACCCCGGCTCCCCCTCCTACGGCCAGGTCGTCGCGGTGCTCGCCAATTTGCGCCCACGACCTCGCTGGCATCCACGAGAGGAGGGCTGCCACGAGCAAGACGAAGAGGATGTTTCTTTCTTCTGCCATAACTTCTAATAGTTCACCGACTCGATGGTGCGGTCGGTCTTGTAATGGACGAACATGAAATTGGTGTTCTTATACCCTTTTCCCGCCTGTTTGAACTTCAATGGCGACTGCACAGGCTTGTATGTCATCTGTCCCTTCCCTCCATTGAAGTTCTTCCCGAACTGCGAGAGCCCACCTATGAAGAAGCAAGCATGGTCGAAACCGGTGAGTGCGAACCTCGGCAACGCCTCTGCATTCATCTCGCTCTCAAACCATTTCTGGTAATTGCGCTCCACCCATTTCGTGTCGGGAGAGACATCGTTGTAATAAAAATAGGTGGGTATGTAGGCGTCATACTTGAAGAAGTAGTCGAGATAAACCTTGGTGTACATCAGCCATTCCTTGTAGCCGAAGAGCGACACTTGCAGGTCGGCGTTCTTCTGCGTGAGGATGTTGAGTTTGGCCAGCGTGTTGTTGAGTGCAGGAGAGTGCTCCGTGTTGACCACCACGACATTCGGCTGCGAAAGGCTGAAGGCCTTTGCGAAATTCTTGTCCGGGGTTTTCAATGCCGTGAGCGAGTAATGGATGTCGTAGTTCTCCAACTCCGCCCTGAGTTTCTTCATGAAGTTGGCCTTGCCGCTCTTCTCATCCTCGCAGTCGATGATGACCACATGGTAGTTGTTGAACCACTGTATGAAGTTCTTGACGGTCTGTTGGTCAAACTCGTCAGGTGCCTGATAGACCTGGAAGATGTTGGCATGCTGCTCCACATCGTTGCCACTGATGGAGAAGGGTATGACCATCATGATGTCGTTCTTGTCGCAGAAGTCGGCCAGAGGCTTCACCATCTTGGTGTACAACGGTCCGATGATGATGTCGCAATCGGCGGCATCCTTCTCCTTGAGCGTCTGGGTGATGTCGGCGTCGATGGGCACGTTCCAGGCATGCAAATCAACCGTGATGCCGTCCTTCTTCACGCGGTCCACGCCAAGGAGCAAGCCACGGTAGTATTCCACCATGCGCCGTCCGTCGCCATCGTTGTCGTGCAACGGCAGCATCACTCCCACCTTCACCTCGTTCTTGCCTGTCACCGCCGTCGCATCGGGCTTGGCGGTGTTGGTGGAAGGTGTGGTGGCAGCGGCATTCTCCTTCTGGTCCTTGCCATAAGGGATGTTGAGGATTGTGCCTCGCTTGAGTTCATACCCCTGCTGCTTCATCTCGGGGTTGGCATTGATGAGGTCTTCGATGGTGATGCCATAGGAATTGGCGATGCCAAACACCGACTCATTCTTGTCCACCTTGTGCTGGGTGCGGATCTTCGGGGTCTGCGCGAAAGCCGTCCATGCTACCGCAAGGAACAACACCAACAAAAAATATCTGATTGTCTTCATACGCTTCTTCTTTTTCAAATGCAAAGATAGTGCAAGCCGAAGACAATACAAAACAAAAAATGGTTTTTTTGTTTTTATTGTTGAGGCGCAGCCTATCTTCGCCCGAAGGGCAGAGTAGTGCAAGCC
>CADADN010000055.1 GCA_902786665.1 uncultured Prevotellaceae bacterium
AGGAAAATGGGCTGTGGGAGACTTGTGCCATGCTCAAATACATTGAGGATTTGGTGAAAACATTAGATGTATAGGGGCTGAAATGGGAGATTCTTTATTTAAATATTGTTTCGAACTTACTTCCGTCCATATTCCAGATACAGTTTGTGTCATCGAAAACGAGGCCTTTGATAGGTGCTACAATTTGAAATCCGTAATGTTGCCCTCAAAGGTAGAACTTCAGGGAAATCCCTTCTCAAGTGAAACTTCAGTCAAAATATTAGAAACCAACCGCCCATTTCATGATTTGCTTTATGGAATTGAGCTAAGTGAATGATGTGATACAATTCCATCAAACATACCTTTGCAAATATCAATTTGCTGTCAGCATATTAGGTTTGAATGATAGCTGCTTGTTCCATTATGGACAAAGATCAGGAAGATGTCATGGCTTATATGATGTACCTCTTGACCATCCATCGGAGCCATGATGGCAATTGTTGAACCATCGCTTCCTGCGCCCTTTGCTGTTCGTTGGCCCGTATTTCTTCAACCTCTTGACTGGCTTTCTGTTGAGCTTCCATTATTTTCTTGTCTGCCATGGAGGTGATTTTTTCTGTGACCTCGAGTTTGAAGGCTTCCATCTCCGCTTTCTCCTTGCGTTCCTTTTGACGGCGCTCATCATCCAATTCTCTTTGTCGTGAAGTGATGTTCCAAGTCCTTGCGTCAAAGGTGTAATGCCGACCACATGATGGACATTTTATCACAGCAACTCTGTTCTCTATTGATTTGTTCTTTCCTTTTGCCTCGCAGAAAGGACATGAGAAATTGTACCTCATTTCATAGTTTCCTTTTTCTTGATATACGAGATACAGAGTATATATGGCATCATTAATAGCCTTGCTGAGCTTTGCCAAATGAGATGATTTTTCATATACAGCATATTCGTATATCTCCGAGAAAGCAGCCAGCGGATAACGCATCTTGCCGGTCTTATCATAGGGAGCCTTGAAAAATCCGTTGTCCAACTTATCAAAATCATACCTCATGTCGGTTCTTAACTGTCTAAGCATACCTTCAAGCAACAAGATGTTGCGATGACACTCAGCCATTTGTTCCTCACGCTTGATGAAAAACGACTTCATCACTTGCTGCTTGTCTTCGTCTTTATTCCAGTTCTCAACGGCTATGTCGGCAAAAACGTCAAATCCAGAGTCAGACTCCATAACAGACCCTTCTATAAAAACGCACTTGACGATGAGGTGGGTAACTCGATACGTACTGGGAGTAAGATAACCTAAAAGATGGGTTCCAGAATCAGTAGATGTATTGTAGCCGTTAAGTATCAGCTCTCCAAAGCCAACGTAAATTGTTGCTAGGTCTGTATACACTTCGTTCATACTTTCCAAAGGAAAATGCAGACCATTTACAAAGAGAACTTTATGGCATATCTCGTGGGCAAGGACCGCAATGGTCGCAGTCCAGTTGCTTCTGTACTCTTCAGATACATTTATATTCAGATTTCTGTCTGCGTTATGACCCAAGTTGATGTTTCCCCCCTCGCCCTTCTTGCATTTTATAAACTTGACGTTCACTTGATAATTTTTCAACCCGACGGATTCAGCCATTCTGACTGTTTCCGTATACAACAATTCATCGTCGACAGAACTTACCTGTTCAACCGATGGCTTATATAACGAGAATTCGCTATGGGGTATTTTCCTCTCAATGTCCTGAAGATAACTTAGTATTGTCCGGGGTGAAAGATAAATGTCTTGTACCTTCATGTGTTTGAATTATTAGAACTGCGTATTCCGGCGATAGCCGTTCACCAATTCCGATGATATCCGTTCACTCGGTTGGTGATTTCCTATATCGTCGGCAAAGTTAATATTTTTTCTAAGACTTTCACCAGATTTATGAGTTGATTTACATAAGTCTGGGGTGTCTATACGTAAGAATAGACGTAAGTTGTAATGATGATTTGGGTACTACACAGCGGCAGAACATTCTTGGTCAATCTTCAATTTTCAATCTTGAGTCCACTTTAAAAAGTGGACAGTGAGCACAAAGCGATGCTCAGACTCCCCCTCTAAGATTAGAGGGGGTCAGGGGGCGTTAACTATACAGGAGGTGGAGTGAAATATGCTTAAAATCAACAAGTTATAGACCCCACCCCAGCCCCTCCCCTTGAGGGGAGGGGATATGAACACTCTGATTGTGTTCAATGTCAGCATATCGGACTTTTTCAAGTGGACTCAATCTTCAATCTTCAATCTTCAATCTTCTTCGTCGTGCACTCATTCACCAGGTATACGATGCTCATGTAGGGGATGCCGGTGTTCGACTGCAGGCCGATTTCACAGGTGCGGCTGTTGGAATATCCCACCTCGATGTGGTGCTCCTCTATCTGCGGACGCAGCTTCCGGAGGGCATAGCTGTTCATCTCAGGGAAGGTGAATCCACGGTCGCCGGCAAAGCCGCAGCAGCCCACACCCTCGGGGAGATAGACGTTGTTGCTGCACATTTTTGCCAGGGCGATGAGGTCGCCGGCAACGCCCATCTCACGAGTGGAACAGGTGAGGTGCAGTGCGATGCGTCGGTCGATGGGATGGAAGTCGAGACGGTCCACCAGGTATTTCATGATGAACTCCGCCGGTTCATACAGTTTCATCTTGCTGATGACCTTGCGCATGCGGTGGAGGCAGGGACTTTGGGCGCAAAGCACGGGATAGCGGCCTTGTTCGCTGGCTTTCCACAACGCCTCCTCCAATTCGCCACTCTTGCGGTCGGCGATGTCGAGCATGCCCTTGCTCTCCCAGATTTGTCCGCAGCACATCTTGTGCATGTTCTCTGGGAAAATCACCTCGTAGCCCGCCTTGTTGAGCAGGTGGCACACCTCGTCGACGAGGGGATGCTCCACGGGTGCCTCTTTCGAGAGACCCATGGTCTGGTTGATGCAGCTGGGGAAATAGACCACCTTGAGGTCTTCCTTTTCCGCCTTTCCCACGTGCGAACCGGGTTTCGGTTGTTTCTTCTTCTTCGGCATGGCGGTGGTCCATAGTGGCAGTCCCATTTTGTTCATACCGCGGCACACGCTCGTCATCACCGAGGAGCCGAGGGTGAGATGCGCCAGGTGAGCCACGTCGAGCACCACGCGCAAGCCTTGCTTGATGCCGCCCATGTGGTTGGCTGCAAACTCACCCACCTTGTAGCCCATCTTGTTGTCGAGCATGTCCATCTGGCGGATGAGGTGGGTCAACTCGCCCGTGTTGATCTTCATCGGGCACGATGTGGAGCAGAGGCCGTCGGTGGCGCAGGTCTGGTCGCCGTAGTACTTGTATTGCTTCTTCAACGTCTTCACGCGCTCGGGGTCGGCGCCGGTGTTCTCCAACTCACGGATTTCGCGCTGGATGGCGATGCGCATGCGTGAGGAGAGGGTGAGGCCGCACGACATGCAGTTTACCTCGCAGAAGCCGCACTCGATGCATTTGTTTGCACGTTTCACCGCCTCGATGGTCTCCTTTGCGGTGGACACCTTCCCTTCGCCGAGTTTGAGGTATTCGCCGCCGTCGGGGACGCGTGAGAAGTCGTAGTCGAGCACTGGCAGCGGCTTGAGGCATTTGATGAAACATTCCGGGTCGTCGTTGAAAATCACCCCTTGGTTGAGCAGCCCGTCGGGGTCGAAGATGGCTTTCAACTCCTTCATGGCCTCGTAGGCCTTGTCGCGCCATTCATAGCGCACGAAGGGCGCCATGTTGCGGCCTGTGCCGTGCTCTGCCTTCAGCGAACCATCGTATTCCTCCACCACCAGGCGGGCGACGGCGCGCATCATCTCTTCATAGCGGTGCACCTCGCTCTCGCTCTTGAAACTCTGGTTGAGGATGAAGTGGTAGTTGCCCTCGAAGGCGTGACCGTAGATGCAGGCGTCGGAATAGCCATGTTCGGCGATGAGCTTTTGCAACTTCACCGTTGCTTCTGGAAGGTCCTCGATGTGGAACGCCACGTCTTCGATGAGGCACGACGTGCCGACGGGGCGCGTGCCGCCCACGGAAGGGAAGATGCCGGAGCGGATGGCCCAGTATTTGCCATAGACGGCAGGGTCTTCGGTGAACTCGGCGGGGATGTAGAGGCGGAACGATTTCAGGCATTCCTGGATGGTGGCTATCTTCTCCAAGAGTTGTTCGTGTGTGATGCCTTTCGTCTCGGTGAGGATGGCGGTGAGGTTGTGGTAGTCGCCGGGCTTGACACCCTCGATGCGTCCTGCATCCACGTCTTCCTTGTATTTCAGGAACACAGGGTCGTCGACGGAGTTGAGCGACATGTAGTCGAGCATCTCCGCACTCTTCACCACGAGATTCTCGGCGCTCATTGCCAGGTCTTCTTCGCCTGCCTTCAGTTTCTTCATCGCCACCACGGCCTCGCAACTCTCCTTCATCGTGAGGAAATAGACCATGGCGGAGGCTTTGAAGGGATAGTCGCGCAGTGTGCGCATCGTCACTTGCGAGAGGAAGGCGAGGGTGCCCTCGGAACCCACGAGTGAGTGTGCCATGATGTCGAAGGGGTCGTCATAGGCGACAAGCGGGCGCAGGTTGAGGCCGGTGACGTTCTTGATGCTGTATTTCGTGCGGATGCGGTCGGCCAGCTCCTTGTCGGCACGCACCTTGTCGCGGAGGGCTTCGATTTTGCGGAGGAACTCGCCGTGGCTCTTGCGGAATTCCTCACGGCTGCGCTCGTTGCCGGTGTCGAGGATGGTGCCGTCGGTGAGCACCATTCGAGCACTCACCATCATGCGGTCGCTGTTGGCATGCACGCCGCAGTTCATTCCTGAGGCGTTGTTCACCACGATGCCACCCACCATGGCACTGCCGATGGAGGCGGGGTCGGGTGGGAACACGCGGCCGTAGGGTTTCAGCAATTCGTTCACGCGTGAACCTACGATGCCGGGCTCCAGTTGGATGGTCTCTTGGTTGGGACCGATTTCATAGCGTTCCCAATGTTTTCCTGCGACGATGAGCACGGAGTCGCTGATGCTCTGGCCGGAGAGTGATGTGCCGGCGGCGCGGAAGGTGAAGGGGAGGTTGTGCTTCTTGCAGCAGCGTATGAGCTTCGCCACTTGCTCTTCGCTGTCGCTTCTCACGACCACCTTGGGGATTTGTCGATAGAAACTGGCGTCGGTGCCCCAGCCGAGCGTGCGTAACTCGTCGGTATAGATGTTGTCGGCGGGCACGAAGGATTTGATTTCTGTTACGAAAGCGTCATATCGTTTGCGACTGTCGCTGGTGTTGGGGGAGGTGGATGTAGTCATGGTTGCCGAAGTGTTTGTGTTTTGCATATTGATTGGGCAAATATAGTAAAAAAATGGGAAAGCGCAATGATTTTTCTAGGAAATTCTAGGAAATTCTAGGAAAACTAGAAAATCTAGAAAACCTACATCGGGTCTACGTCGTAATACATCTGTATGAGTCGGAAGCGTGGGTCGGCCATGACCATGTCCTGGGCCTTGCGCAGGTATTGTCGGGCAAGAGAGAGATTGATGCCGATTTCCAACTTCACCACCAATTTGCGGATGTGTAGCGTTTTCACCCTTGCCACGACGGGCTTGTCGGGCCCCAGCACCCTGTGTTGGAACCATTGTCTTAGGTATCCTCCAAGTAGAATTGATGCCGACTCAACAATATGGTCTTCACGATGTTTCAGGAAGACGTTGACGACGTGCGTGAAGGGTGGGTATTTGAAGGTGCGCCGCTCTTCCAGCATGTCTTGGAAAAAGCCCTCGTAGTCGTGTTCCACCACCTGTTGTATGACGGGATGGTCTGGCTTTTTTGTCTGCAGCAGCACCAAGCCCCTCTTGCCTTTGCGTCCGGCGCGTCCGCTCACTTGTGCCATCATCATGAAGGCGTGTTCTGCGGCGCGGAAGTCCGGGTAGTGGAGCATGCTGTCGGCATGGAGGATTCCCACCACGCTGACATGGTCGAAGTCGAGACCTTTCGACACCATCTGTGTTCCCACCAGGAGGTTGGTGCGTCCTTCGGAGAAGTCGTTGATCAAGCGTGTATAGGCCGACCGGCTGCGGGTGGTGTCGAGGTCCATACGTGCGATGCGGGCCTCGGGGATGATTTCGCGGATGCTGTCCTCCACCTTCTCCGTGCCGAAGCCCCGTCCTCTGAGGTCTTTGCCTTCGCAGCATGGGCATTGTTGCGGCACGGCATAGGTGTAACCGCAGTAGTGGCAGGTGAGGGCGTTCATCGTCTTGTGCAGGGTGAGTGAGACGTCGCAGTTCTGGCATTTGGGCACCCATCCGCAGGCACAGCATTCCACCATCGGTGCGAAGCCGCGTCGATTTTGGAAGAGGATGGCCTGCTCGCCTTTGGCGAGCGCCTCTCTCACGGTGGTGAGAAGTTGTGGTGAGAAGGGACCGTTCATCATCCTCCTTCGCTGCAGGTCAGCGATGTCCACCACTTGTATGTCGGGCAGTTCGATGTCACTGTATCTCGTGGTGAGTGTGACGAGTCCGAATTTCCCTGTCTTGGCGTTATGGTATGACTCCATCGATGGCGTGGCAGTTCCGAGAATGGTTTTTGCGCCGGCCATGGCCGCCATCATGATGGCCACCGACCTTGCGTGGTAGCGTGGTGCCGGGTCTTGCTGCTTGAATGACGGTTCGTGTTCCTCGTCGATGATGACCAGTCCAAGGTTTTGGAAGGGCAGCAGTGTGGCACTCCTCGCTCCGAGCACCACGTCGTATGGGTTGGCGGAAAGTTGTTTCTTCCAAATCTCAACGCGTTCGGCATCGCTGTATTTGGAATGGTATATGCCCAGTCGGCGGCCGAAGACTCGTTGCAGGCGTTGTGTCATCTGCACGGTGAGTGCGATTTCGGGCAGGAGGTAAAGCACCTGCTTGTGTTCGTCGAGGGTTTTCTGGATGAGGTGAATGTATATTTCGGTTTTTCCGCTTGAGGTGACGCCGTGCAGCAGCACGACGTTCTTGCGTAGCATTTGGAAGAGCAGTCCGTTGTATGCCTCAAGTTGTGGTGTGTTGAGTTTCTTGATGTTTTCTGGGTGTGGGTCGCCGCCTTGGTTGAGCCGCCCCACTTCACGTTGGTAGGTGGTGAGGATGTGTCGGTCGATGAGTGCTTTCACCGTGGATGTCTTGCAGTGGGAAAAGTTCACCAGTTCGTCTCGCGACACCTCGACGATGGTTTCCTTGCACACGTCGCCCTCCATGGCGTCGTAGTGCGACATGGCGAGGAAATCGACGAAAACCTTTTGTTGTTGGGGTGAGCGTGCCAGCATGTTGAGTGCAACGTGGAGTGATGGCTCGTTGCGGAATTGTGGCGTTAGCGTGATGCAGGTTTCGTATTTGGGATGGTAGCTCTCGTCCTTCAGCCCTGCGGGAAGTGCGGCGTTGTATACTTCTCCCAATGGTGCCATGTAGTAGTCGGCCATCCATTGCCATAGTTTCAGTTGCTCCGGTCTGACCATCGGCTGTGGCTCGCATACTTCGAGGATGTCCTTTGTTCCGAATTCGGGCTTCCTTTCGTGTACCTCCTTCACAACGGCGGTGTATGTCTTGCTCTTGCCCAACGGCACCTTCACACGTATGCCCGGCACAACAGCGTCTTGCAGGTTGCCGGGCACGGAATAGGTGAACAACCCCTCAAGGGGCAAGGGCAAAATGACATCTACATACATCTAGGAAGGGGAGTTAAAAGGGAGTTATTTCAGGAGTTAAAGGGGAGTTAAAGAGGAGTTAAAAGGGAGTTAAAGGGACATATGCTCATTTTCAAGGGGAGTTTTTCAGAAGTTAAAGAGGAGTTTTTCAGGAGTTAAAGGGACATATGCTTTTTTTCAGGTGAGATAAAGGGACAATGGGAGGTTGCCTTTTCCTAAAAATATATGGCCGCCCCCAACTGCCAGGCATTGGCTTTCGATTCATGCTTCTTGGCGATTTCATAGGCGTCGTTGACTGTCATCTCTCCCGACTTCCCACAATCGATGTTGTAGTTGAACGAGACCTGTATGGTGTTGACCAAGAGTATGCCGGCCCCCACGTTGACGCTGAAGTCGGAGTCTTCGTAGGTCCAGGTGCGCACCTGGTCTTTCAATGGGTCTTTGTCGTTGATGTTGAATCCGAACTGTGGTCCTCCATAGAGGTATAGTGCGAGAGTCTTGCTATTGCCAAATGTGAAGCGGAGGTTGACGGGTATGGTCATTTGCTTGAGCTTCACCTTCATAGGTGAAAGGTTGTTGAGGTTGTTGTCTGCCCACTCGTCTTTTGACACAGCCTCACCGGCCTCAAACTCCCTTTCGTCATAGAGTGCGGAGATGTCGAATCCTATGGGGAGTGTCGGGAGTGCGATTTTGAGCGTGGGACCAGCAAAGAAGCCGGAACGATCCTTGTGGGTCAGTTCTCCGTTGGAAAACTTCACATGGGAGTAATTGATGCCACCTTTCACGCCAAATTTCAGCACTTGGGCGTGAACCGTGGTGGTGATGGTCAACCCTGCAGCGAGCAGGAGCGTCAGGATGGTCTTTTTCATATTGGGGTGAATGGAGTTTCGGAGTGGTCGGAGTGGTCGGAGTGGTCGGAGTGGTCGGAGTAATCGGAGTGGTCGGAGTAATCTGATTCCTATTTTCCAATCTTAACCTTCAATCTTAGCTTCGCTCATTTTTGTCGCGACTCGGCAGAGTGCAAGCAAGCTTGACTCTGCTCTCGCTGCTCCAAAAATTCAATCTCCAATTTTCAATTTTCAATTTTAGCTTCGCTGATTTTTGTCGCGACTCGGCAGAGTGCAAGCAAGCTTGACTCTGCTCTCGCT
This sequence comes from uncultured Prevotellaceae bacterium, assembly GCA_902786665.1. GTDB lineage: Bacteria > Bacteroidota > Bacteroidia > Bacteroidales > Bacteroidaceae > Prevotella. Next base: position 8,802 of record CADADN010000055.1, read on the forward strand.
GCTCCAAAAATTCAATCTTCAATCTTCAATTTTCAATTTATCAATGTCTTTCCCTTCTGACGGAGACTCTGGCGGGAGTGGTGCCGGCCGACCTTGATGAAGACCGTCTTGTCTTGGTCACTTCTTCCTCGTTGTCGTTGTTGTTCCTGGCGGCACGGCGGTTTTGTTTCTTCTCCTTCTTTGTCTTCACTTCGGCTTGTGCATTGGCTATGCTGTCGAGTGAGTCCTTTTTCACCTGGTCGCCGAAGATGTTGCGCTCGAAGTCGAGGAGTTCCTGTTCTATGCGTTGCTGCTCCCTCGCCATGGCGGAGTCGTCGGGGCAGTATTGTGCGAGTGTCCGTCCGAGCATGTTGGTGGTTTTGTATATCTTCCCTTGGTACCGGTTCATGGTGAAGAAATCATCGATGCTCATGGTGGCGGCGTTGTTGATGTTGCTTGTCATGATGGTCTGTTTGCTCAGGAAGGGCGCCACGTCGTCGTATTTCACCCAGAAGAGCGGATATTTGGTGGCTCCATCTCCGAAGTCGTCCATTCTCATCATGATGGGGCAGAGTGCGATGACCTTTCTGTGGAAAGTGGCGGTGCCTTGGTCGTAGTATGCGCTTTCCTTGATGTAGTAGCCTTTCACCTCGCTGGAAGGGATGTCGCTGTTGTCGATGCGCACCTTCCCGTTGTTCTTCTCATAATAGATGTGGTAGTTGTCGAGGAAGTTGAGTGGCTTCACCCTGGCGGAGTCCTCAAAATTCTCGTTGCCGTCAAGTCGGTATTCGTAACATTTGATGTTGCCCGTCATCATCAGTTTGAAGAGGTAGGTGAAGAGGTTCATCTGCGTTCCCACTGGCTCCACGGGGAAATAGAGTCCGGCATTGGCTTCGTCCTCAAGGTTCATCTCCCTGTAGATGTCGCGTCTCCACACCACGTCCTCCGACATGGTTGCGGTGGTGGGGAATGCGATTTTCGCCCTTGTGGTGATGTTGTTGGCGTTGCTTTTCTGTGTGGTTTGCTGTTGCTGCTTGTTGCGCTGCGACTGTGGTTGTGCCACGGCCATTTGTGCCAGGCAGGCCATTAGCGTTATGATCAGGATTCGTCTCATGTGCTGTAGGGTATGTTAGTTGACGATGACCTCCATGGCCCCCGGCAGTTTCCTTGTGATGCCGTCGGGTCCCGTGGCGGTGACGTTGGTGATGTAGAAGCGCTTGTTGCGTGAGAGTTTTCTGAAGGCGTCTTTCTGCGTTTCGGTGAAGGAAGCGCCTGCGGATGCATAGGGCACGGCGTTGCCCATGTTGTCATAGAAGATGGTCTCGAAACTCACCACACGGAATTCGATGTCGAGCAGTCCGTCGTCGATGGCAGCCCTGAGGCTGTTGACGCCCATCAGCGACGCCTTGGCCATGCGTCCGCCCTTGAAACGGTCGGTGCCCAATGCGATGTAAGCGGTGGGGTCGGGGAGCTTGCGCACGTGGAAGGTTGCCGACCCCATGGTGCGGCTCTGTCCACGGTCGGTGCCGGTGACGGTGAAGGTGACATCCTGTCCCACCGCAGACGGCACTGCGATGTAGTGTCCGTTGCCTTGCGAGGTGAGTGACCCTCCGGTCATGGAGAGCGAGATGGCATCTTGCGGGATGCCGGAGCAGGTGACGGAGATGGGGTTTTGGAAACCGGCATACAGCACGTTCATCAAGTCGGCGGCGATGGTTGCCCCACTTGGTGGCTGAATGACGTTGTATTTCTGTTTGAACTCCCGCCGAATGACGCTGCCCTCGGTGTTGCGCATGAGGATGTATCCACCGAAGGTGTGCTCACCCACGCCGCCGGCGGTCAATGTGTATGTACCGTTGGAGGAGTTGATGCGTGCTCCGTTGACATAAATTTCCGGTTGCTGTGTGGTGTCAACTGCCGCCATGATGATGTTGGCGGTGAGTTTTTCGCCTGGGTAGAGCGTGGTTTTGTCAGGCACCACGAAGGCGTCGAGTTTGTTGACACGGATGTCTTTCACGCCCACGTTGGCTACGAGTGAGTGCAGCACCTCTCCTTCGGCATAGCGTATGTCGCTCTGCAACTTGGATAACATGGTGACGGCGGCAGCCACAGGCATTTGCTCGAACATGTATTCCTGCCAGTTCTTGCCCAGCGACTTCTTATGCTTGGGTACTTCGGTGGAAAGGTTGCTGGCGATGATTTCTTTCTGCACGGGGTCGGTGACCTGCTGGAGGATGCGCTCGCGATAGGAGTTGACGGCGTTGAAGAGGGCCTTGCCCTTTCCCACGCCCGGTGCGAGCATCACGTGGCTGGCGGCCTCGAGGTCTTCCTTGTTCTTGATGTCGTCGAGGGAGCCTTCGGGTCCGTCGGCCTCCTTGACGATGGCCTCCTTGAGTTCCTGTGCCATATTGTAGAGGGAGTCGCTGATTTCCTTGACGTACTTCGCTTTCTCATACCACTCGCGCACCTTGGCGGGGTTGTCGGCCATTTGTGCGTCGAGCTCGTTCATGATGGCGCGGTTCTGCTTGGCTGAGTTGGCGGTGGTGCGCTTGAGGCTTTCCTCCACGATGGAGAAGCCGTCGAGCACCTCTGTCGAGACGTTCAGCGCGAGCATGGCCATCAAGACGACGTACATCAGGTTGATCATCTTTTGGCGTGGCGAGACGGGTCTTTTCTTTATTGCCATCTTCTTGCTTTTCCTCTACAGTTTAAAGGTTCGTCAAGTTGGGGGTGGTTGGTGGCGTGCCACCACGCATGTTGACAGTCATCGCCTCGATCATGCGTGCATAGATTTGGTTGAGTTGCTCTATCTGTTGAGCGAGCCTCCTCGACTGCTCGTTGATTTGGTCGATGGTGCCTATTTGCTGGCTGGCGCCTTTCAACTGCATCTCATACACCTTGCTGATGCCGGTGAGCGTGCGGTTGAGGTTCTCCATCTCCTCGGAGTCACGCTGCAGTCGTGAACTCTGGTCGTTGACGGCTACGAGCAGCTCTGTGAGTTTCTTCAACTCTTCCACGTAATTCTCCGTGGCCTCCGCCATCTCTGGCGACACTTGTTGCTGCTGTGAAATCCATGCTATGTTGGAACCGGAGCCAGGCACCACGCCGCCGGCGGCAGCCGGTCCGCTTGCTGCCACTTGTCCGTCTTCCACGCCTTGTCCTGTGGAAGAGCCTTCTCCTCCGCCGACAAAGCCTCCGGCGCCACTGCTGAATCCTCCAGCGCCTCCGCCGATGATGATGGTTCCTCCACCACCACCGCCGCCGACGGTGCCTCCACCATCGCCGCTGCCGCCTTCTCCGACGGGTACGCCGCCTCCGCCGATGATGAAGCCTCCGCCACCGCCATAGGCCGCTGCCGCTTGTCCTTGTTGTTGTTCTTCTGTCTCGTCGCTGCCTCCAAGGATGATGCCGTCGCTCTCTTCGTCTTCAAGGTCGGACTCTTCGGTCTTGTCGGAATTGTCGGCCACTCCAGGTGCTGGGGGGGGAGCGTAATGGGTTTGCAAATCCATTCCGTCGGTGGTTTTGTCAAACGGACGGTCGAAAGCGGAGATGAAGAACACGAACACCTCGGTGCCCATTCCGATGAAAAGCATGAGGTTGGCCCCTTCGATGTGTGTGAGTTTGAAGAGCGTACCAAGGATCACGATAGATGCTCCCCAGCTGTACGCGTAGTTGAGGAAGGTCTGGCCGGGGACGCTGTCCATCCATTTCTGCAGCCAGTAGACGATGTTGAATTTGCTGTATCTTGTCATGGTGCTATTTCTTCTTGCTTGCTTTTTGTCTTATGCTTGTTGATGTGGCGATGCTTCTGACGCAGCGGAAGCCGATGTAGGAACGTGGCTGGTTCTGGTATTCCCACGACCTCCATGCCGACCTGATGTATGATTCGGGGTCTTTCCACGAGCCACCTCTTACGCTTTTCTTCTTCAGGCGGTAGGGGTCTTCTTTGGCAGCCTTGTATTCCAACTGTGGGTTCAGGTCGTTCATGGCATCCACGCCGGCCTCGGTGAAGATGGTGCTCGTCCATTCCGCCACGTTGCCGGCCATGTCGAAGAGGCCGTTGCTGTTGGCGGAATAGATGCCCACCTTGCTGGTGATGAGGTTGCCGTCTTTCGTATAGTTGCCCTTGTCGGGCTTGAAGTTGGCGTAGAAGCATCCGTCGCCGCTCTTCACGCTTTCGTTCTCCCATGGGAACTCGCTGCCGTCCCTGCCTCGTGCGGCATACTCCCATTCGGCTTCTGTGGGAAGCCGGTAGCGTTGCACATAGCGGGCTTCAGGCCCCAGTCCCTTGAGAAGGTAGTCTGTTCGCCATGCACAGAAGGCGTTGGCTTGCTCCCAGGAGACACCCACCACCGGGTAATCGTTGAAGGCGGGGTTGCTGAAATAGTTGCGGAGGTAGATTTCGTTCTCCGAGTTGCGGAAGTCGTTCACCCAGCACGTGGTGTCTGGGTAGATGTTGATGATGTAGGTGTTGAGGAAGTCCCACGGTCCGCTAAGTGGCCTGTTGATGGTTTCCCTGATGATGCGTCCCTCGTCGTCGATGTATGCGGTGTCCTTGGAAATCATCACCACTTCGTTGGGGTCCACCGCGTAGTCGGTGTTGAGGTTGCGCTCTTCGGGGTTGAGGCGGTTGCGTCTCAAGGCTGCCGTGGTGTAGTCGTAAACCTCATAACGGTAGTTCATCTGATTGGCGTCGAGCATCTTCTCTCCTGTCACTGGATTGGTGACATACACGCTTTCGATGGCTCTTAGCTCGTCCTCGTTGGGTTTTCTTGGAAGCGACTTCTTCCAGTCGAGGTGCGGAGTCACGGGGTCGCCGTTCTTGTCTTCCGTGATCATGTAGGAGTCGTCGCCGCCGTATGCGGGGTCGGCGAGTCGCTCGCGGATGATGGAGTCGCGCACCCAGTAGACAAACTGCTTGTATTTGGAGTTGGTCACCTCTGTCTCGTCCATCCAGAAACCGTCGACGGAGATTTCCTTCACCGGTGTCTGCTTGCCCCAAAGGCTGTCTTGCTGGTCGATACCCATCTTGAGGAACCCTCTCTTCACCATCGTCATTCCAAAGGGGGCTGGTTCCTTGAACGAGCGGTTGCCACCCACACCAATCACTTCTCCGCCACGTCCAGAGGTGGAAGCGGAGCCGGCACTCATGCAACCGGCGAGGGTGAGGGCGGCCAAGGAGAGGATGGCTGCGAAGAAATTGCTTGTTCTCATCATCTTATATATTCTCACACTTTATAATATTCTCACACTTTTATGTTTGTTCTTTCCTTTTTTTGTCAGGTTGATGTCGGTCTGATAGTTGACAAACAACTCATGGCTGCCGTTGCCCATGCTGATGCCGGAGGTGTAGAACTCATAGCTATACCCCAGTTGTATGCCTTGGAAACTGCCGCCAATGAATGCTGTGATGGAGTTGCCGGGACTGTATCCTGCACCCAGGTACATGTGTTTGTTCTCGTTATTGTACTCCAGTCTTGCCGTCACATCTCCCCTGTATTCCAAGCCGTCGTATCGCACAAGCATGGAGGGGTGTATAGTAAGAAACGGATTTCTTAACTTAATATTGTATCCACTGGTCAAATAAAAGGTGGCGTCTACCTTCAATTCGTTTGTCTCGCCCAGTTCGATGGTGGGTGAGGTGAGGTGCTGTCCGGAGAGGCCCACATACCACCTGCCGCGGGTGTAGTAGAGGCCGGCGCCAAAGTCGATGACCTGGCCATTGACTTCGGAGGTGTTGAAAGCGGGGTCGCCGGTTTGGTCGAGGTCGAGTTCCGAACCATCGAGTTTCTCCGTCAAAAGGCCTGCCTGGACACCAATGCTGAGCGTGCCGCCAAACATCTTTTTCTTGTGGGCGAATTGACCTGAAAGACGCTGGTGGGTGAACAAGCCTATCTGGTCGCTCATCAGCTGAACACCCACGCCGTTGACGGAGTTGCCAAGGGTGAAAGGCATGTCGCCACTGAAATACATCGTCTTGGGATTGTTTTCAAACCCCACGAAACTCATTGCGTAGGCAGCGGTGATGTTCAACTTCGCCTCCTTGCCCACGGCACCGGGATTGAAATATGGTTCCATGCCCCAATAGTGGCTGAAGGGCACATCGTATTGGGCTTTGCTGCACAAAGGGGCAAGCACCAATGTCAACAGTAGGATGAATTTTGGTCTAAACACGTGATTATAACGCGATATTGCCTCATTTATTGCCATTTTGTTGGCAAAACAACGCTGAAATAGGAGAGAAGTAGGAGGTTTTAGGAGTGAGCAAGAGGTTTTAGGAGAAATCTTTTATGCTGGAAATGTTGATTTTTTTACAAGTCGATTAAACTTTTAGACTTCATAAATGTCAAATAAAAGTTATGAATCGATTCTGTTTATTTATTTTATTTGTATTACAAGTGACTTGTGCTGCGGCACAAGGAGTAGTGAAAGGAAAAGTACACGACAAGGGCTCTAACGACCCATTAGGCTTCGTCAACGTCGTCGTCACCAAGGCGGGAGACGACAAGATGGTGAAAGGAGCCATCACCGACGAGAATGGTGAATTCAACATCACCGACCTGCCCAATGGCAATTACGACCTCAACATCTCTTTCGTGGGCTACAAGACGCTTACAAAGCATTTCTCAATCACCGCTGCAAAACCAACGCAGCATCTCACCAACCTCTTCCTCACCGAGGACACACAGCAACTCAAGGAGGTGACCGTCACGGGACAGAGGGCTATCATGAAACTTGAAGTGGACCGCAAGTCGTTCGATGTCACACAAGACATTGCCAACGCTGGCGGGTCGGCCAGCGACGTGCTGGAGAACATCCCCTCCGTCGAGGTGGACAACGACGGCAACGTCTCGCTGCGAGGCAACAGCAGCGTGGAGGTGTGGATCAATGGCAAGGCCAGCGGACTGACGTCTGACAACAGGGCGGAAATCCTCCAGCAACTGCCGGCGGAGAGCATCGAGCGCATCGAGGTCATCGACAACCCGTCGGCGAAATTCTCTGCTGAGGGAAGCGCCGGCATCATCAACATCGTGCTCAAGAAAGACCGCAGGGCTGGATATTACGGCTCATTCCAAGTGGGGGCAAGCACCCTGAAAATGGCAAACACCAGTTTCAACATCAACTACAACAGTTCGCTCCTCGACGCATTCTTCAACGTCGGATACCGCCACAGGCATAACGAGGGAGAGAGCATCAGCCGGCAGGAATACCTCACCACCAACACCTACCAAAACTACAACGGCACCAACACCGGGCAGGGCAACAACATCTTCATGAGGGGTGGTGTCACCTTCCACGTATCCAAAAACGACGACCTCTCGCTCACCGGCATGTTCATGCACGGACAAAACAAGGGATGGAACCTCACACCCTACCATTATGGTGTCATCGGACAGCCGCAAGACCAAAGGATGATGTTCAGAAGGGCCACCTCGAAAGGCGACATGGATATGAGAAACATCGAGTTCGACTACAGGCACACCTTCGGCAGCGACATGCATTTCCTCGAACTCGTCGTGAGCAATGGGAAATGGGGTGGAGACAACAGCAATGTCTATCAAGACTCCACCGTCTTTTACACAGGAGGGCTGCCCACCACCTATGACTACCTCTACAGGCCGGTCGACATGAACAACAGGAACTGGGAAATCAAACTCGACTACGAAAACCCCATCACGGAGAACTTCAAGATCCAGGCTGGATACAACGGAAGGCTCTCCCATGAGAACACACCCCAGGAAAGCTTCGCCGACAGCACCTCGTGGAATGGCAGCAACCTCCAGGAGGACAAGAAATACTTCAACCGCTTCATCTACGACAACGACATCCACGCCCTATATGCCACACTCAACTACAAGATAGGCAACTTCGGCATCATGGCCGGACTCAGGGGAGAATACTGGAAAGTGAACACCAAGAGTTATGATTGGTATCAGGAACACGACCCTGCCAAGAGGGAGGCGCCGTTCAAGAAAGACTATTTCCAACTCTTCCCGAGCATCTTCCTCTCCTACCAGGTCACGCCCAACGACCAGTTGCAACTCAACTACACCAGAAGGTTGAGGAGACCATGGGGTGGACAGCTCAACTCCTTCAAGAACACCAGCGACGCATCCACGGTGTCGTTTGGCAACCCCTTGCTCACACCGGAATACTCCAACTTGTTCTCCGTCAACTACCTGCGCACGTGGACGCTGCACTCCCTCCTCGTGAGCGCCTATTACAGGCCTACGTCTGACGTGATGCAGCGCATCAACTGGCAGAACTCTTCCGACGGACTGATGTACTCCACCACGGAGAATGTGTCGAAAAGCACCAGCTCGGGACTGGAACTGACGGCGAAGAACAAATTCTTCAAAATCCTTGACCTCTCCACGTCGGCCAATTTCTTCTACTACAAACTCGACGGATTCTCATACCTCATCGACAACCAGACCGTCAGGGGAGAAGGAAACCACAGCTTCACATGGTTCGTACGCATGCAGGCAAGCCTCAGGCTGCCCTACGACCTCTCCGTGCAAGCCACCGGCAACTATCGTTCAAAGCAGGTCATCTCGCAGGGACACAGGAAACCGGGCTACGGCTTGGACCTCGGCATCAGGAAGACCTTCTTCGACAAGAGACTCACCGTCTCGCTCAGCTGCCGCGACTTGCTCGACTCCAGGAAATGGGAGAACTACACCAGCAGCGAGACGTTCACTCGTTACCAGAAGAACAGGAGGCAAAGCCGCAACTTCAGGCTCACCCTCACTTGGAGCTTCGGCAATATGAAGCAGAAGAAGAGGGGAGAAGGCCCCGACGGCAAGGAAGGCGACCAGGATGACCAGGACAACAACACAAACAACAACGATATGCGGAATGACTTCAACGGCATGGACGATTGATCATCGGGTCAAGGCTCTCGTTGCCAGCAACGCCTTTTGTGGTGTCACAAGGCGGAAAGTCATTCGGTAAAATCACTACCAAAGCCGATGTGCACAAGACATGAAGGAAAATTTCATCTGCACATTGGAGGATTTGGTTTTTGAATAGTGATGCTCTCAGGGCCTTTCTTTTCCCCGCCGGGAAGGGAAAGGCCCTGAGGATGTCGCCTGTTGGTAAACAGGTCGGTGGCTTGGACATCATTCTGGATTTTTGTACAGAAGAATGTGTCCTAAGCGGAAATTTGCCTTTTTTCAGCGGATTTTGGCTCGCATTCTTGGTGGATTGGGATGGTTTGTGTATATTTGCGCGACAATCCTTAAGCTACTAGATTATGAAAAAGAATGTTGTTTTCTTATTATTCCTTTTGCCATTGATGGCAACAGCTGGTCCGATAGACCAGCAAACGGCAAAGAGGACAGCTGCGACATTCCTGAAAGAGAAAGCCCGCTCAAAAACCGTCAAGTCCATGCATCTTGCTTACAAGCAGTCTTTACCCGGCCATGAGGATAAGACGGCATGTTATGTCTTCAACGCGAGTGACGGCAAAGGCTATGTCGTAGTCAGTGGTGATGACCGCACGGAGCAAGTGTTGGGCTATTCGTCCACAGGACACATCGACCCGGCGGCAATGCCCGATAACATGAAGTACTACCTTGGCGAACTGGCCAAGGAGATAGCCGGTATGGAAAGCGATGCCCCGGAAGGCGGGAAGCCAATAAGGCGCTCCCCAGTCAAAAAAGCCATCGCCCCCCTCATAACTACATATTGGGGCCAGGACAGTCCTTTCAACAACATGGCTCCTTATGTGATCAACAGCAAAGGCGACACGCTGTATTGCGTCACTGGCTGTGTGGCGACGGCCATGGCACAGGTGATGAATTTCTATAAATACCCTGATGCCACCACTGCCGATATTCCCAGCTATACCTCCGAGAGTTTCGGCTTCAATATGGATGCCATACCCGCAGGCACGACAATAGACTGGAGCAACATGGCAGACACCTATGACAAAAACTCCACCGCTGCACAGTGCGACGCCGTGGCCAAACTGATGTATCTGTGCGGTGTAAGCATGAAGATGGACTACGGATTGTCGGCTTCCGGAGCAACGATATCCATCTCATCCAACACATCAACATTGGTTGAAGCCTTCATCAAATATTTCGGGTACGGAAGGCAGGCACGGTTATGCCAAAAGTCGGAATATTCCTCCTTGGCATGGTTTAATTTGATTTATGAGGAGTTGGCCGAGGGCTACCCGATATACTCCGATGGCGGAGGCCACGCTTATGTCATCGACGGGTATGACGGCGACAACATGTTCCATTTCAACTGGGGATGGGGCCCCGGCTCTGATGGGTATTACCTGCTTTCGGCTATCAGTGAATACTATCCAGACGGCAGCACAGGCAGGACCACAGGCTATACCTCCGGTCAGAATATCATAACAGGGCTGAGGACGGCAGAAAGCGAAACACCGAAGATTGTATCTACAGTCAAGCTGGCATCATGCGTCAACAACAACACGTTGAAGGTGAAAGTGACCCATCCTGCCAAACTGGCCGAGGAAACAGCCTTCGGCATCGGTTACATAAAAGAGGACCTGAGCGTAGTTCCCATTGATGTCCGCTATGAAGATTGGCCATACTATGAAAATCTTACTTATTCATCAACATATCCGTTCACCATCAGGGGCCTTTCAAAAGGCAACTACAGGGTTGTAGCCATCAAAAAGGACGAGGGCAGCCGTTTATGGAAGGCTGGTGAAGACCCGGAATTGAATTTTGCAAATGTGAACATCGATGGCAATGGAACCATCACCACCACGATGTATGGCTATACCAAAGACATCAAGTGTGACACGATGTATTTTGTCAACGACCCCACCTTTGGCCCAAACACGGTGAAGGCATACATCACCAAGACTACGAATGACGGAAAGACTTTCGACGGGGATGTCTCCCTATACGCCATCCAAGAGACACAGTTAAGCAGCAATAGCAAAAGAACCTCATACCACAGCCTTGCCACGCAATCGGTGATATTGAAAAACAACGAGACGAAATGCTTGGATTTCGACGCGTATATCAACGGCAAATACTTGGGGGCGTCGGATGCCGACTCCACCTTCACATTCAGGCTTTACCAAGGAGACTTCACCGGGGAACAGATAGGCGAATACGTGGTACTGGTGAAGAAGTCGCCAAAAATCAGCAAGTATCTCGCGATGACCATGAGCCCCACCTTGGAATCTTTCAACACGGCGGAAAAATACCATTATGGCAAGTCGTTGAAGATGAAAGTGCAGATAGTCAACGAAAACGACAGCGATTATGTCGGATATGTGGAAGCAAAGGTTGCTGTAGGTAACCGTAATTATATTGATAGCAGAAGCATTTGTCTGCGGGCAGGTGGTCAGACGGAAGTGGAATTTGACATGTGGCCCCATTACACCCCTGGCAACGCCGGCAGCACCTGCAAGTTGGAGTTGAGCAACTATTGCTATAACGGTGTCCTGTCATTCGACAAGATTGTGCGCTCCACATTCGAGCCATTGGAGTTCACGCTCCGACCTGGCATAGAGGTGTTTTACGACAACGGCACCTCGGAATGTTTCGAGGCACCGTCCTCATTCAGCGCCCCCAGGAATGCCACCGCCATCGACATCAGGAACCAGAATACACTGAAAAACCTCACACTGGCCAACCCCAACTGCCTGGTCTTCACCGAAGACTATTCCGGCACACCTTCCGGAGTGACCACCAACATCGTGAAAGCCGGCAAGTCGGAGGATGTCACGCTCACCGATGGCTACAGTTTCGCCACGCCGGAGGAATTCACGGCGACCAACATATCCTACACACGCACGTTCACCAAGGGATATCGCGCCGACGGTACCGGATGGACAACCATCTGCCTGCCCTTCGATGTTGCAAGCGTCAAGGTGAAAAATGGCAACTCGACCACGGCCATCGACTGGTTCCACAGCAACACCGACACCGGCAAATCGTTCTGGGTGCGTGAGTTCTCGGCAGAAGACGCACCATTGATGCGTTTCACCCCTGCCGGCAAGATGCTCGCCGCTCATCCTTACATCATTTCGTTCCCCGACGGCAATAGCGGCATAGGCAAGACACTCACAGGCAAGCCGGTGACATTCTATGGTTCTGAGACCGTTGTCACCCCGAAACACCACAGCCAGACACTCGGTTACACCTACCGTATGACAGGTGTGACATCATCAAGCACTATCGGCTTGGGCTTCGGCCATAACGACGGCGACACCTTGTTCGTCAAGAAGTCGCCACTGTCGGTGCAGCCTTTCAGGGCTTATTTCGACCCGGTCACCACTGGCGCCCAATCACGAGCCAGGCTCATCCTTGCAGGTGAGGGCAAAGCCCCAAGCGACGACCCTGAGGAGGAGGAGATAATGGAGTTGGTAGACCTTGGCCTGAGCGTGAAATGGGCATCCAAGAACCTTGGCGCCAAGACGGCCGAGAGGCCTGGACATTTTTTGGCATGGGGCGAATTGGCAAAAAAGGACTATTTCTCCTCCAGCAACTATGAGTACAAAGATAGCTACTACCATTTCAAGGACATCGGTTCCGACATCTCCGGCACCCAATACGATGCTGCCTACTCGCAGTCGGGAGGCAGATACCGCATGCCTACACCGGCTGAGATGCAAGAACTGCTTGACCGGTGCACCATAACCAATGAAATAGTCAATGGCGTTGATGGATTCAGGGTCAAGGGACCAAACGGCAACAGCATCTTCATGCCGGCATCCGGCTATAAAGACTACAATGACTATTTGTTCTCTTCCGACGACTCCCAAGACAACAGATGTGGCTTCTATTGGACTTCAGAGCCTTACGACGGCAACACCTCGTTGTATGCTTATGGCATGGTCATGGGAACAGACGGCACTCGCAGCATCACCAATTTCTACCGTTGTGAAGGCCTTGTCATTCGTCCCGTGGGGAATCAGGGCATGGTTCTTGGCGACATGAATGGTGATGGTGCATTGACTATCACGGATGTATCCATATTGGTGAACATCGTTCTCAGCACAAAAGAGATGTCTGAACAGGACATCTTGCGGGGTGACATGAATGGCGATGGTGCACTGACCATCTCGGATATCACAAAATTGGTGGACATCGTCCTTGGTAATCAGTGAGCCACATTTGCCAAAGATGGCACACCTGCCATCCCTGACGCTTGATGACTTGCCTTCGCTCGATGGCACAATGAAAGATGGAGGATTGAAACCAATCCTCCATCTTTCATATGGTTGAGAATGTCAGAACAATCTTTATCTTGGTAGCTCGTCAAGATTACATCACCTGGCTGCCTGGTTTCACCTCTCTGATGAGGGTGGTGACACTGAGGTCGCCGTCGAAGTTCTCTGCCGAGAGGATCATGCCTTGGCTTTCGATGCCCATGAGCTTTCTGGGTGCGAGGTTGGCGATGAACAGCACATCGCGGCCGATGAGTTCCTCGGGGGTGTAGTATTTGGCGATGCCGGAAAGGATGATGCGGTCGGTGCCGCTGCCGTCGTCGAGGGTGAATTTCAGCAACTTGTTGGCTTTCTTCACCTTTTCGCAGTTCTTCACGTGACCCACGCGGATGTCGAGCTTCTCGAAGTCGGAGAAGTCTATCACGGGCTTCACCTCCTTGGCCTTGTAGTTGGCGGCCTCGTTGGCCTTCTTCGTGTCTTCCAATTTCTTCAATTGTGCGGCTATCACGTCATCCTCTATTTTCTCGAAGAGGAGGGCGGGCTCGGCCAGCTGGTGTCCGGGCTTGAGGATGTCGGTCTGTCCCAGCTGTCCCCATTCGAAGGTGTCGATGTTGATCATCTCTCTCAGTTTGCGGCTGCTGAAGGGGAGGAAGGGCTCGAAGGCGATGGCCAGGTTGGCCACCAGTTGGAGTGAGATGTAGAGTATGGTCTCCACGCGCTTGGGGTCGGTCTTCCACACCTTCCACGGCTCGCACTCGGTGATGTAGCGATTGCCGATGCGTGCGAGGTTCATCGCCTCCTTTTGTGCGTCGCGGAATTTGAAATTGTCGAGCAGGGCTTCCACCTTCTCCTTCACGTCCTTGAACTCGTCGAGGGCCTGCTGGTCGACGGGGGTGAGTTCGCCGCAGGCGGGCACCACGCCGCCCCAGTATTTCTTCGTCAGTTGGAGGGCACGGTTGACGAAATTGCCATAGACGGCCACCAATTCGTTGTTGTTGCGCTCTTGGAAGTCGCGCCAGGTGAAGTTGTTGTCCTTCGTCTCAGGGGCGTTGGCTGTCAGCACGTAGCGCAGCACGTCCTGCTTGCCGGGGAGGTCGACGAGGTATTCGTGGAGCCACACGGCCCAGTTCTTCGAGGTGGAGATTTTGTTGTCCTCCAGGTTGAGGAACTCGTTGGCCGGTACGTTGTCGGGCATGATGTATCCGCCATGGGCCTTCATCATGACGGGGAAGATGATGCAGTGGAAGACGATGTTGTCCTTGCCGATGAAATGCACCAGGCGGGTGTCCTCGTCCTGCCACCATTTCTGCCAGGTCCCCCAGCGCTCCGGGTTGCTCTCGCACAACTCCTTCGTGTTGGAGATATAGCCGATGGGAGCGTCGAACCATACGTAAAGCACCTTGCCCTCCACGCCCTCGATGGGCACGGGGATGCCCCAGTTCAGGTCGCGTGTCATGGCTCGGGGCTGCAGGTCCATGTCAAGCCATGACTTGCACTGGCCATAGACATTGGGCCGCCATTCCTTGTGCTCTTCCAGAATCCACTGTTTCAGCCAGTCCTGATATTTTTCGAGTGGCAGATACCAGTTCTTGGTCTCCTTCAGCACGGGGGTGGAGCCACTGATGGTCGATTTGGGGTTGATGAGTTCGGTGGGGGAGAGGTCGCGTCCGCATTTCTCGCATTGGTCGCCATAGGCGTTCTCGTTGTGGCAATGGGGGCATTCGCCCGTCACGTAGCGGTCGGCGAGGAATTGCTTGGCTTCCTCGTCGTAGAGTTGCGTGGTGGTCACTTCGGTCAGTTTGCCCTCGTCGTAGAGTTTGCGGAAGAAGTCGGCGGCAAACTGGTGGTGAGTCTTGGATGTGGTGCGTGAGTAGACGTCGAAAGAGATGCCGAACTCCTCAAACGACTTCTTGATCATCGTGTGATAGCGGTCCACCACGTCCTGCGGGGTGATGCCTTCGTTGCGTGCGCGCAAGGTGATGGGTACGCCGTGCTCGTCGCTGCCGCCGATGAACATTACTTCCTGCTTTTTCAGGCGCAGGTATCTCACATAGATGTCGGCCGGCACGTAGACGCCAGCCAGGTGACCGATGTGCACACCGCCATTGGCGTATGGCAAGGCGGAGGTCACGGTCGTACGTTTGTAATTCTTTTCTTGCATGGTTGATGGTTATTTGGTGCAAAATTAGCAATTATTTCGTGAATGGGCGAATAATAAGGGAAAAAACGCATTTTTGCACGACATCTTAGCTTGATGGAAAAAAAACGGCAGAAGATTTTGTCATTATCCCAACTTTCACTATCTTTGCACCCAAAATGATGGTCTGATAGTTCAATGGATAGAATAAGTCTCTCCTAAAGATTAGATCCGGGTTCGATTCCCGGTCGGACCACAAGGAATCCCAAATGCTTGAATGACAGGTGTTTGGGATTTTTTTAAAATGGATAAATGAGAAATATGACAAGAATCATCCTGCTGTGCCTGATGCTGGCCATAGGCCATGGCTCATGGGCTCAAGACACCGCCGCCGGTAATGCGGGCGGGGTGCTTGCGCCTTCGGATGATGCCTATTCCGCGTGGGCCAACGGCACACGGGAGAGGTTGGAAAAGATGCTCGGCGTGCCGCTGCTCATCAAGACCCAGGTGGGGATGATGGTGTATGACCTCAATGCAGGGCAGGTGGTTTTCGCCCACAACGAGCGGCAGCGGATGTGGCCGGGAGCCCTGCTGCAAATCGTCACCGCCGTCACCGCGCTCGACATGCTTGGCACCGACTACGGCTTTCACACCAGCCTGAGCTACAGGGGAAGTGTGCAAGGCGACACGCTGCGGGGAGACCTCTATTTCGTGGGAGGCTTCGACCCCACGCTCACCAGGGCTGACCTGAAGGCTTTCGCCGACACCATCCGCCGTTTCGGCATCCGTCATGTGGACGGGATGCTGGTGGCCGACCTCTCGATGAAGGACACCCTGTCAAGGGGTGAAGGCTGGTGCTGGGACATCGACTATGAGCGTCTCATACCGCTTCAGGTGGACAGGAAGGATGAGTTCCTCAGGGTGATGATGCAGGAGATGAGGGCGGCGGGCATCGGTCTTGATGTGACGCTTGCCAAAGGCAAGTTGCCACAAGGTTGCACTGAGATTTACAGGCATTGCACGGGAATAGACAAAGTGCTGCACCAAATGATGAAAAAAAGCGACAACCTGTATGCCGAGGCGATGTTCTATCAGATAGCAAAGGCCAACACTACAAAGGAGGCGAAGGCTGCCGATGCCTCTAATGCAGAGAAACGCTTGGTGACAAGGTTGGGACTCGACGACTCCTTCTATTCCTTTGCCGATGGCAGTGGCATCTCGCTCTATTCGTATGTCACCGCCGAATTGATGGTGGCTATGCTGAAGCATGGCTGCTATAATCGTGAATTTTTCACACAACTCTATCCCTCGATGCCTGTGTCGGGGGTGGATGGCACACTGGCCGCGCGTATGAAGAAGGCGCCGTGCAAGGGAAAGGTGCACGCCATGACGGGGTCGGCACCGGGACTGTGCACCATGGCTGGTTATTGCCAGGCTTCCAACGGGCACACCCTTTGCTTTGTCATACTCAACCAAGGATTGGTGTCGCCATCCGACGCCGTGGCTTTCCAAGACAAGGTTTGCGAAGTGCTTTGCAGATGATAACCAAGACGGGTCGGACGGGTGCCTGACCCGTCCGACCCGTCCATTGGTCTTGTTTCCTCAAATCACCTCTATGCCCAGTTTCTCGCAGAGTTGGAGGCTCATCTCCTTGAGCTTGAATTTCTGGATTTTTCCTGAGCCTGTCAAGGGGAACTCATCGATGAAGAACACGTATTTGGGTATCTTGTAACGGGCGATTTTGCCACGGCAGAATTCCTGCACATCCTCCGGCTCCATTTTCACACCCTCTTTGAGGATGATGAAGGCCCCCACCGCCTCGCCGTATTTCTTGGAGGGGACGGCGGCCACCTGGACATCCTGTATGCCCGGCATGTGGTAGAGGAACTCCTCAATCTCTCGTGGATAGACATTCTCGCCTCCGCGGATGATCATGTCCTTGATGCGCCCGGTGATGCGGTAGAAACCGTCTTCGTCCTTCACTCCAAGGTCGCCGGAGTGGAGGAAGCCGTTCTTGTCTATCACTTCAGCGGTGGCTTCCGGATTCTTGTAATAGCCTTTCATCACGTTGAAGCCACGGCAACACATCTCGCCTTGCACGCCTACGGGGCATTCCTCGCCGGTGTCGGGGTCGATGACCTTCACCTCGACGAAGGGGAAGTCGCGGCCCACCGTGGTGCAGCGCTGCTCGAAGGTGTCGTGGATGTTCGATTGGGTCATGCCCGGCGACGACTCCGTCAGACCATAGACGCTGGTGATGGTCAAGAACATCTTGTCGCTCACCTGCTTCATCAGTTCCACAGGGCAGAGGGAGCCGGCCATGATGCCGGTGCGCAGCGAACTCATGTCGAACATGTCGAACATGGGGTGGGTGAGTTCGGCGATGAACATCGTGGGTACGCCGTAAACGGCGGTGCAGCGCTCTTTGTGTATGGAGGCCAGCACCACCAGGGGGTCGAATTTCTCCACCATCACCTGGGTGCAGCCGTGGGTGAGGCAGTTCATCGTGGCGAGCACCACGCCGAAGCAGTGGAAGAGCGGCACGCAGACGCACAACTTGTCGTCTTGCGTGAATTCCATGTTCTCGCCGGTGATGAAGCCGTCGTTGGTGATGTTGTAGTGTGTGAGCATGACGCCTTTGGGGAAGCCCGTGGTGCCCGAGGTGTACTGCATGTTGACCACGTCGTGGCAAGTCACGTTCTTCTTCATCTCAACGAGCACGTCGTCGTCGATGTTCTGCCCCAGCAGGAGCAGTTCGGCGGTGTTGAACATCCCGCGGTATTTCTCCCTGCCGATGAAAACCACGTTTTTCATGCATGGGAAGCGTTTGCTTTGAAGGTGCCCACGCTCGCAGTTGCGCAGCTCGGGAAGCATCTTGTAGGTCATGTCCACATAGTCGCACTCCCACGTGCCGTCGGTGATGCAGAGGGTGTGCATGTCGGAATTCTCACAGAGATACTCCAGTTCGCTTTGCTTGTAGTTGGTGTTGACGGTGACGAGCACGGCACCTATTTTGGCCGTTGCGTAGAGGAAGGTGAGCCAGTCGGGCACGTTGGTGGCCCAGATGCCCACGTTGCTGCCTTTTTTCACGCCGATGGCGATAAGCCCCTTGGCGAGGTTGTCCACACGTTCGTTGAACACCTTCCAAGTGAAGCGCAGGTCGCGGTCGGAGTAGACGATGTATTCCTTGTCGGGCGTTGTTTCGGCCCAGTGTTCGAGCCAGCCGCCCAAGGTTCTTTCAAAGAGTTGTTCCATGGAGAGAAGAGGTTAGAAGGGGATGTATACGACGGCCAGGATTTGGGCGCCCTTTCCCGTGGCACCGTGCACGTGGTGGTTGACGATGGAGTCGTAGAAGATGCTGTCGCCCTCGCGTAGCGTGTAATGTGTCTTGCCATAGGCGATTTCCACCTCGCCGCTCATGACGTAGATGAACTCCTCGCCTTCATGGGCTGAAAGTTTGAAGTCCTTCTCCTCGCTGGGTTGGATGTCGATGATGAACGGCTCCATGTGCCGACCCATCTTCTTCTTGGCGAGAGAGTGATAGACCATGTTTTTTCTGGCTTCGGAGGCGTCGTTGGAAAAACTGAGGCTGCTGTCGCGCTCCTCTGCACGACATACCACGGGTCCCAACTCGTCGTTGTCGTCGAGGAAGGTGCCCAACCTTACGCCCAGGGCACGGGCTATTTTGATCAGCGGCCCCAAAGAGGGCAGGAACTGGTCGTTTTCTATGGATGTGATTTGGTCGGCTGACAAGCCGGTGCGCTCGGTCATCTCCTCGATGGAGATGTTTTTGGTTTCCCGGATGCTTCTGATTTTGGAACCAACAACTGTGCTGTTCTCTGTCATGATGTTTGATGATTTTTGAAATTGGGTGCAAAATTACTCATTATATTTGAAAAAGCGTCATTTTTATACCAAAAAACGCAAAAATGCAGTATTTTGTCATTCTTTTAGGCTTTTTATTTACAATTTAGTTTCCTATGGCTCGATAATGGCGGTGAAAATGTTGGTGCGGCAAACATTGTGGCAGTAGGGGCGGGTCTTGTGCCCGCCCGTAAACGGTCAGGTAAGGCTGTCTGTTGTCCATTTGCCGCTCCTTGTGAAAAGACATTGACAACTTGCCCTTATGCGTTAATTCATTTTAAAAAGGAAGTCATAAAGGCTTGCAAAAGACATCTTATTCGTACCTTTGTCTTCGAATTAAGGAACAGCAGCAAGATTAGCTATAATCATTGAAAATTTAAGGATAGCAAAAATGAAAAGAATAATGATTACCTTGATGGCGCTGACGTGTTTGATGTCGGTGCATGCCTTCTCCTTTTGGGGCGACAATGACAGCAATGGCCAAGATGACAACAACGAGCAGAGTGTGCTCGTTTTCGGTGACTCAACCCTCGACGGCGTGGCGCGGCGGTTTGCTGACTATGCAAGGGAGAACGGCTATTCCTTTTACTCTTCTGTGTGGTATGGCGCAACGGTTAACCATTGGGCTTACACCACGGAATTGCCCAACTTGATCAAGAAGGTGAACCCCACATTTATCGTCATCTCCCTTGGCACCAACGACTTGGGATACCACGACATTGCCAAGCGTGCGAAAGCCGTGCAAGAGATTGTAAGAGAGGTGGGCGACATTCCTTTCGTGTGGATTGGTCCCATTTCGCTCAAGAGCATCAAAGGGGAGAACGCCATACCTGGCATGATTCGCGACAATGTAGGTGCCAACAGGTTCTACGACAGCTACCATAGGGATATGGCACGTTTCCCCGACGGCATACATCCCACTTTCGAGGCCAGTGCCGTGTGGGTGGACGACGTGGTGCAGTGGATGAGAAACGACACCTCACTTTTCCCCATCGTGCTGAAAACCCCAAAAACCAAGGCTCGTAGTTTCACTCACAACGAGAAACACAACTTGAGATACAAGGGCGTGAAGAAAGCCGTCGCTAAATAGCAGCAAGACCATGGGAGCCTTTAGGAATCCCAGGAAAATTAGAAAATCCTCGACAAGTCTCTCCTTGTCAAAACAATTAGCCCGCTTGAAAGCAGTCTTTCAAGCGGGCTAATTTTCAATTTTAGCTTCGCTGATTTTTGTCGCGACTCGGCAGAGTTCAAGCAAGCTTGACTCTGCTCTCGCTGCTCCAAATTAGCTTCGCTGATTTTTGTCGCGACTC
>CADADN010000056.1 GCA_902786665.1 uncultured Prevotellaceae bacterium
GCGTGGAGTCTCGGACCTGCCTTTCTTTATGTACCGATGCATGATGATTTTTGGTTAGGCTGCGGTGGGGCCATCCACGGACAATCCCCCCTGAGCCCATTTCTCATTCTCGTCTTCTACCAAGAATAAACCATCACTGAAAGAATTGATATCGTTCCATTGGCACGGAACGACCAACTTTCCTGCTTCATCCAAAAGTCCCCATTTCTCATTGGCATCTTGAACTTTGGCATAATCATCACCATATGAAGTCCTGACCTCTTTCCACTGGCAGGGAGCGACCATCTTTCCTGCCTTGTCCATAAGTCCCCATTTCTCATTCTCGTCTTCTACCAAGAATAAACTGTCATTGTAAGAATTGATAGTGTTCCATTGGCACGGAACGACCAACTTTCCTGCATCATCCATAAGTCCCCATTTCTCATTGGCATCCTGAACTTTGGCATAATCATAACCATATGAAGTCTTGACTTCTTTCCATTGGCAAGGGACAATCAACTTACCAATTCTGTTTAGCAATCCCCATTTGTCATTTTCATCTTTTACTATGACAAAACGATCAAATAACCCACTGACTTCTTTCCATTGGCAGGGAACGACATACTTTCCAAAATAGTTAATGCCCCCCCATTTCTCATCCTCATTTTCAACAAAGATTAAATAACTATTCCGAACAGTGAGAACATCCAACCATTGGTAGGGAACGACCAACTTACCAACCTCGTCAACAAGCCCCCATTTCTTGTTCCCATCTTGAACCAACGCCAAGTCTTTACTGAGTTTTTTGGAATTCATCCATTGGCAGGGAACGACCATCTTTCCAGTCTTGTCCATAATCCCCCACTTCTCATTCTCATCTTCTACCAAGAATAAATCATCATTGAAATAATCGACATCCTTCCATTGGCAAGGAACGACCAACTTTCCAGTCTTGTCCATAAGTCCCCACTTCTCATTCTCATCTTCAACTACTGCAAAACCTGCATCATTGAAATAACCGATTAGCCGCCATTTTAAGGGAACCACCAACTTTCCTGTTTTATCCATGAGCCCTCTTTTCTCATTCTCGTCTTCTACTCTTGCCAATCCTGCATCATTGAATGGGAAAATATCATTCCATTTGTTAGGAATGACTGTCTTCCCTGTCTTGTCGATAACCCCCCATTTCCCATTGTCATCACTGACAGGGGCTAAGCCCTGACTGAAAAAATCTGCCAATTTCCATTTGCAAGGAATAACCACATTTCCCGTCTTGTCAATAAAACCACATTTTTCGTTGTCATCGACAACGACGGCCAAACCCTCACTGAAACGAATAGCTCCTTTCCATTTGCAGGGAATGACCACATTTCCTGCCTTGTCGATGAACCCCCATTTATCATTGTCATCTGCAACGTTGGCCATTCCCTCATTAAAATAATTAACCGATTTCCATTTGCAAGGAATGACCACGTTTCCTGTCTTGTCGATAAACCCAAATTTGTCATTCTCATCTTTCACCGGAGCCAAATCCTCTTTAAAAAGCCACGCACCTTCCCATTTGCATGGGATGACCACTTTCCCAGACTCATCTATAAAGCCAAATTTTCCATCGGCGTCCACAACATATGCCAAACCTTCAGAATATTCACCCTTATAAAGCCATTGTGCCTGAACGTTGACTGGGAACAACAATGCCATCAACGACACGAAGACAAAAAGTTGTTTGATCCTTTTCATGGTATTTAATTTTTAGTTGTTTGATAAATGTTTGCATATATGCAGCCCCTCACCAGGGCAAAGGGCCGATAAACACTGCAAAGATATGCATAAATAAGTAAAGTGCAAAAAAATATTGGTGTCTGCTAAAACTTTTTGAAAAAAAATGAATTAAGGCAGAGTTCCTCGCTTGGAAAATCAGAGGGAGTAAATCAGAGGGACAGGTTTTTGATTCTTCAAAAAACCTTGTAGTGGAGGTTTGCTCACACCTTTTGGCGAATAAAAATGGCACTTCCTGGGTTCCAAGTGTGACAGCAAGTGTGACAAGGATTGTGACACCTCGTGTGACGCTTGATGTGACGCTCAGTGTGACGCTTGATGTGACGCTCAGTGTGACGCTTTTAAGCCATCATCAAACGCCATTAACCCATTGTAATACAACGAAATGCAAAGATGGTCATTTTGAGGGTGTGACGCCCTGTGTGACGCTTGATGTGACGCCCTGTGTGACGCTTGATGTGACGCCCTGTGTGACGCTTGATGTGACAGAAAAAAAGGAAAAGAAATAAAAGAAAGAAAAAAATCCCCCTGCACCCCCTAAAAAAGAAATAAAACAAAAAAAGAAAAAACACTCACACAAACGTGCGCGCATGCAAGAAAATCACCCGTTCTCTGTATGCGAAGGTTCTGCCTTCGCCCACACCACACCAGTGCGCATGCGAGAAAATCACCCGTTCTCCGTAGGCGAAGGTTCTGCCTTTGCCCACACCACACCAGCGCGCATGCGAGAAAATCCCGTTCTCCGTATGCGAAGGTTCTGCCTTCGCCCACACCACACGTGCAAAAGAAGCCATAAAACGAAAAAAAGCGACAGGTTTATGGCAAAATGACATCCACTTTAATGAAAAATCATTATCTTTGCACCATCTTTGAGTCATCTATCATTTTTCGACACTAATCTACATCAACATTCTGACCTGGCAGCCTCCCTTTTCAGGCACCCACACTCAAATCAAAAAAATATCATTTCATTTATAACTAATCAATTACTAACAACATGACAAAAAAAATCCGAACCATCACCCTGCTCTTCCTGGCACTGCTGGGAATGGCACTTGACGTGACGGCCGCCGACTTCAAGGACTTCAGCGTCCAGGTGAACAACCAGTCGGGAACACTGCTCACCAGCGAAGAGCAAGTGCAAGGCACCTCCGTCAACTTCGGCGTGGCGGTGGCCGACAACGGCACCGTCTCCCGCGTGGCAGCCGACGACGCCTCCGCCGTGGCCACCATCAGCGGCACCTACCACAGCGACCACGGCTGCACCGGCCTGCAAGTCGTCGTCGCCGTCCCTGGCTCCGTGAAAATCACCGTGGGCCAATGCACCTACAGCACCAGCACCATCAAGGTGACCAACAGCAGCGGCGAGACAGTGGCCAGCAAGACCCCCTCCTCCCCCGCCTGTTGGAAGAACAGCCACAGCAACGTGGACGAACTCTACTACAGCGGCGATGCCACCACCCTCACCATCTCCGGCATGGGCTACTGCCCCTATGTCGCAGTGGAAGCCGTCAACGCGACCCCGACGAAATACACCGTCACCTATGCCTTGGGCAGCGAAACCGCAGAAGGCGTACTTCCCGCATCCAGCGAAATCGATGCCGGAGAGTCGGTCGCCATCCCCCTCAACCGCACCCTCTACAAGGAAGGCTACACCCTCACCGGATGGACCGACGGCACCAACACCCATGCCCCAGGCGCCACCGTCACACCGGAAAGCGACCTCACCCTCACTCCGATCTTCACCCAAAACAGCGTGGCTCTCGCCGACCGCACCTCTGACGTAACGCTGAAATGGGACTTCCAGAAGAGAAACGGCGCACCCGTGCTCAACTACCAGAACCAAGCCGGCATCTACGTCACCCAAGGCAACGTCAACGGCAGCACCATCGACGTGAAACTCGACTTCACCACTTCACCTGGAAAAATCAACAACACCAGCTGGCCCGACTGGTGCCAAATCAACCAAGGCACCACCTTCACCATCCCTTCCTGCAAGGGAGCCGTCGTCTCCGTGGAAGCATACGCCGCACTGAGCGAACTCACCATCGACGGACAGAACGACTACACCAGCGAAAAGACCATCTCCTACACCGTGGCCAACTCCGCTGATGCCATCGACATCGTCTTCGGCAGCGAAGGACAGTACTACCGCTACATACAGACCGTGCTCCCCGTGGTGGCCAGCCAAGGCGGCGGCGACTCCTTCGACAATGTGGACGGCACCATCACATGGGCCGTGGGCAACGAGGCGACACCCGACATCGCCACCGACATCGCCAAAGCCATCAGCAGCGCCTCCGTCAGCGTGGGCGAAGGGTTGGCAACAGAACAAAGGACCTATTTCGACACCCCAATGGTGATGTACACCCCGGCAAACAGCAACGCCGGCACCGTCCCCGCCGCGATGATTGAATACCGTGTGAAAGCAGCCAAGGGCGTCACCTTCAAACCCACCAACGTGACCTATGCTGCAGTGAAGGTGGGTACCGACAACGCCACCTACAGTTGGAGCTACACCCTCGACGGTGTGGAGAGCACCATCACCAAAATCGACCCCAAACCAGATCTGTTACGCAATAGCGGATCCAACTCCAATACGGCACAACTCTACCACAGCCATGACATTTCGACCAACGGCGTGGAAGAGTTCACCTTCCGCATCTACATCTCCGACTGCGCCAACAACAAGAACATCTGCATCGGCAACATGGTCATCACCGGCACCGTGAATGGCACGACCCAGGCCGTGGAGACCTTCCCCCTCACCATAGCTGCCAGTCCCGAAGCAGGCGGCACGGTGAGCGCCTATCCCAATGACGAGGCCTACGAGGCCGGCAGCGAGGTGACCCTCACCGCCACGCCCAATTTCGGCTACCATTTCATCAACTGGACCAACGGCGACAACGAAGTGGTATCTACTGACGCCAAGTTCACCTACACCGTGAACGCCGCCTCGGCACTCACCGCCAATTTCCAGGCCGTGAACACCTACGCCCTCAACCTCACCGTCGACGGCAGCAACGACTACATGGTGACCCTCGACCCCGCACCCACCATGGTGGACGACAAGATGATGTATGAGGAAGACACCTATGTCACCCTCACCGCCAACCAATACGAGAGCCTGGTGACCTTCAGCAACTGGAGTGACGGACAGACCTGTCAGGAAATCCGCGTGAAGATGACCGAGAACATCGACCTCACCGCCTACTACACACAAAACGACATCATCGCCGGTTGGGATTTCTACACCCGCGGCAACAGCGGCCGCGTGGCCGACTTCTCCTCCGAGGACAACGAGACGACAGCCTTCACACTCACCAACGGCACCGAAACCACCTCCTGGCTTGACAAGAGCACCGAGGCCGCCGGTGGCTATGAGTCGATGAAAGGTGCAGCCGTCAACTGGAAGACCGGCAACACGGAAGGCGACGTAGGACACTACTACTGGCAGACGAAAGTCAACGCCGAAGCCTTCACCGACATCAAGGTGCAGTTTGACATGCTCTACAACTACAACTCCTACACCGTATACAACGTGGACTATTCCACCGACGGCGAGAACTGGACCACCAACGGGAG
Source organism: uncultured Prevotellaceae bacterium (assembly GCA_902786665.1). Classification (GTDB taxonomy): domain Bacteria; phylum Bacteroidota; class Bacteroidia; order Bacteroidales; family Bacteroidaceae; genus Prevotella. The sequence continues at coordinate 5,344 of CADADN010000056.1, forward strand.
CATCTCCCTCACCGGAGCCAAGGCCGTCTGCCACTACGAAGGCACACTGCCCGCCAACGCCAACTATGAGTCGGCCCTCTACATCCGCATGATTCCCGACTACTCCTCAGCCATCCAGGGGTCTTCTTCCAAGAACGACGGCAACGCCATCGCAATGGTGTTCATCACCGGTACGGAGCAGTTGGAAGACGACGAGACGGCTCCCGTGCTCGTCAGCACAGTGCCTGAGGAAGGGGCAGACAACGCCTCCGCCAACGGCAAGGTCGTCCTCACCTTCGACGAAAAGGTGAAACTGGCCGAGGGAGCCACCGCCACCCTCAATGGCAAGGCCCTCACAGGCACCGCCTCCGGCAAGACCGTGGTGTTTGAGTACAAAGGCCTGGAGTATTCCACGGCATACACCTTCACCCTGCCCGCCAACAGCGTGAGCGACCTCACCGACAACTACCTTGCCGAGCCCGTCACCATCAACTTCTCCACAAGGACGCTCCCCGACATCACCAAGGGTCTCTACGACTACTATGTGAAGAGCAATGACGACCTGGTGGCCGCCATCAACGCCGCCAACAGCCGCAGCGACAAGACCACACGCTACCGCATCTTCATCCACAACGGCACCTACACCCTGCCGCAGAGCACGACAGCGACCATCAACAGCGACGATGGCAACACCTACCCCAGCCCCGTCACCTTCATCACCGCCTCCAACATCTCGTTCATCGGAGAGAGCATGGAAGGGGTGGTCATCACCAACACCATCCCCGCCAGCGCCACCTACGCCGGCACCTATGGCACGACAAGCGTCTATGACGGCATCAGCAAGAGCGACGTGCTGCAACTGCAGGGTTCGGTGAGAAACACCTACTTCCAGGACCTCACCGTGAAGAGCGGCATGGCAGACGCCCGCGGCCGCAACATCGCCGTGCAGGACAGGGGTTCGAACACCATCTACAAGAACACCTGCCTCTGGGGCTACCAGGACACCTGGACCTCAAACAACAACAACGGCCTCTACTACTTTGAGAACGGCCTCGTGCGCGGCCGCACCGACTTCCTCTGCGGCAAGGGCGACGCCTACTTCAACCAAGTGGACATCCAGATGTGCATGAACACCGGCGGCTACATCGCCGTGCCATCAAACAGCATCAAATACGGCTACGTCTTCAAGGACTGCACCATCAAGGGAGAGAACAGCGCCCTCAACGGCAAGTACACCCTCGGCCGTCCCTGGGGCGACGGCACTCCCGTCGCCCTGTGGATTGACACGAAGATGGAAATCGTGCCCTCAGCCATCGGCTGGAGCGAGATGAGCAACGGCTGGCCGAAGCGCTTCGCAGAATACAACTCCACCACCGCCAGCGGCCAACCCGTAGACCTGAGCGGACGCAAGACCATATTTGGCGACAACCATCCCAACAACCCCGTGTTGACCGCCGAGGAGGCAGCCGAAGCAGCCGACATGACCAACATGTACGGCGAATGGGACCCCACCTCCTACACCGAGCAGGCCAACGCCCCGTCGAACGTGAAACTCACCGACGGCATACTGACCTGGGATGACAGCAACCATGTGTTCTGCTGGGCCATCGTGAAAGACGGAAGCGTCGTCGACTTCACCACCAACCCTGTCTACGAAGTGGATGACTTGGAAGCCACCTACGCCGTGCGCGCAGCCAACGAGATGGGCGGACTGGGCGAGGCCACCACGGCCGTCGTCTCCGCCGGCTGGCTTCCAGGTGACGTCAACCACGACGGCGAAGTGAACATCACCGACGTGACGCTGACCGTCAACTATCTCCTCGCCAACAACGACAACAACTTCTTCGTCACCGAGGCCGACGCCAACGGCGATGGCGAAGTGAACATCACCGATGTGACAACCATCGTGAACATCGTGCTTGCAAAACCCCAAGAATGACACCACCGCCATCTTTTGGCAGATATGATAATCCGGGTGGGCTGTGATGCCCACCCGGATTTCGTTTTTCGTCATCACCAAGAAAATCTTAGAGACTATAGAAACCATAGTGACCATAGTGACTATAGAAACCATAGTGGCTATAGAAACTAAAAAACCATAGCTCCCTATTTCTGATTCCCATACACCCCGAAGAGGTTGTCGCTTTCTACAAGTTCGATGACTTCGTTTTCCACGGGTGTGCGCTTGACAATCTCGTTCTCGCGCCAGAACGTCGGGTCGTAGCCTTTTTGAGAGATTTCCCTCAGGAGGTTGTTGTCGAATCCCAGTTTTTTCTTTGCAGAGGAGAATCGCTCCCCCACATTGTATAAAAGTCCCGAGGTGCGGTATTTCTTGCCAAAGTCCTGAAAACTCACATCGAAATGGACGCTCTGCACCTCCGTGAAACCGTTGTCCTGCATATAGTTGACCTCGAAGGAGTAATCGACGGGCACCACATGCACTTGCCCCCTGACCGAGTTTTCCACGTTGTCCTTATGTCCGATTCCCTTGTATTGCAGCAGTTCAAAAGTCTCAGCATCGACATAGAGGTCGCATTCCACCGACCATATCTCCATATCCCTCGGCACGAAGTGCAGCACATACATGTCGCGCTCCCCATCGCTCATCCTGTGGCATTCCACCTGGTAATACTTGCGGTAAAAATCAACGAGAGGCACTAGTTGCTCTTTTGGCATGAAATTGTTGTCAAGCACCGGCACCTGTGCAAAGGTATAGTAATTGAGTGGGTTGGCTGTGAGCGAACTGGCCACCGTCCAGTATCTTCCGGTGAGCAGTACGAGGTCTCTCACCTGCAAGGAGGACAGGCCGGTGAAGAAGGTTTCGAGGAAAGTGGTGCATCTGTTGTCGGTGAACGTCGTCTGCCTGTAGAAAAACTGGTATCGCTCCCATTTCCATTTGCGAAACTCACTCCGCTGCTTGCCCCTCACCTTGTCTACATAGTATCCTGAACTGTGGACGAGCACCTCGTCGAGCGTATGATCCTCCGCCTCCAGAGTCACCTTCCTCCCCACCTGCAGGGCAGGGATTTTGACGGTCTTGTATCCCACGTAGGAGAAGCGTAGGACATCAGTGGAGTCGACATCGATGGCAAACTCGCCCTCCATGTTGGAGATGGTGTTCTTATCGGCATCGACATATACCGACGCCAGCGGCAATGCTTCTCCCTTCTTGCCGACGATTTTCGATTCGATATGCAACTGGGCTGATGCCACACCCACGTGCAGCACCAGCCCCGCCAGTATCAACAGCCATTTAGGCTGTGCAATGTGTTTCATATATTTCAGGAGTTTGTTCGGGAGTTAAAGGGGAGTTAAAGGGGAGTTAAAGGGACATATGTTCGCTTCATTGGGGAGCTTTTTCAGGAGTTAAAGGGGAATTCTCCCTCGCCCCCGGCCTGCGGCCACCCCCTCTCGGGCAGAGGGGGAGGAGTTAAATGGACGTATGTTCACTTCGTTCTCATTGCTTATCCATCATGATGAAGCCATTGTTGCCCAGGCCTTCCGCCGAGATGCTCAAGCCCTCGCTGAAGCTGTTGTTGTAGAAGGAGACGGTTGCCCTTCCGTTGGCATCGGTCACGACGCCCGGGTTCCAATAGATGGTCCTCCTATAGTCGCCTTGCTCAGGCAGCGGTTCCTTGCTGTAGTCCACATGGTAGAACTCATCGGGTTCGCTCAGTCCTTGGAAGTTGATGCGGAAGCCAAAGAGGTTGGGGGCCGGTTTGCTGTTGGGGAAAATTTCTTCAGTCTGGAACTCCATGATGGCCGTCAATGGCTTGTCGAAGTTTGCTGCATTCTTCGGGTCGAAGTGTCCGAGTCGGTCATGATGCGTCCATGGCCTATGGATGAGCGAGCGGTCGGCGACATCAGCAAAGAGCTGTATGGTCTTGAAGTTGATATCGTGCGGGAAGAATTTCATCCCCGGTGGCAGGTTCTCATCATAGCCGTAGCTTCCTGGAGACACGAATCCGGTGTTGGGACCGAGCAAGTCGCCATCCACCATGTCGTAGACGTTTCCATAGATGCCTATGAGCATCAACAGTTTGTAGAAGCCACTATAAGCCAGGTAGGTTTGGTCGAACTTGTATTCCGCCTGCCCCTGCATCCTGTTGTAGATGCGTTGTGAATTGACTTTCTTGGAAAGGTATGACGGAGTGGGACTTGGCATTGGACCATGATCCGCCTTCATCCTTTCCTCCTCGTCTTTCTTGAAGCGTATCATGTCGGCGAAAAAGCGGTCGTCGGCGAAATTGTTCTGCACGCTGCCATCCCTCTCAGCCCCAGGGTTCCACCATCCACCCTTCTGTGCATCGTTGCCCATGAGGAGGAAATTATCTCCCAGGCTCATACCAAGATAGTTTTCCGTATAATGGAACTCATTGATGGAGCCGAAGATATTGGAGAGATAGGTCATCATGTCGTTCACATCGATGACGGCGACGGGTTTCCTTCCCGAGATGTCGGCCCAGTGGCGTTTCTTCTCCTTGACGACCTCGCTGAGGATGTAGGTCTTGGTCTTTTCGTCATAGTAGGTGATGGCGTCCTGCTGGGTTTTCCTTGCCATCCATCCGTCGCGGAAGATGTTCTTGTCCACCTCCTCGTTGAGCGCCCATGTCTCATAGTAGTCGTAGTTTCTTGCCACGGGCGAATAGGGGTTGAGGGGTATGATGTGCTTGTCGATCCAATGCATGGGTACGCCCTTGGTGTGTACGGTGATGTTGTGCCCCTTCACGCCGGCTTCCGCCTTTCCGATTTTCTCTGCACTTTCCTTGTTGACGGTCAACGACATCCTTCCTTTCCCGTAGAAGGGGTTGAGGTTGAACATGAAGAATCCGAGGGAGTCGGTTTTTATTTCCGCCTCGACGTTGCCGTTATAAGGCGTGGTGAGTTCGTTGTACACCCAGAGGGGTTTGTCTGCCCTCTTCCACAAAGCATAGTCGTAGGTGCCGTGGTCGTCCACGAGCCTTCCCCTGAAATTGAGTCCCCTCTCCACAACGAAGAGAGGTTCCCATTTCGCACCTTCGCCCATCATCTTCTCAAACTCATACCTTGTCCATCCCTGCACCATGAGCAGATTGTCGAGAGCAGCCCTGTGCTCTTGGTCATCGCTCTCGAAATAGTATTCGGGGTGCGGAATGAAACCCTTCACCTCGCTGGAGAGGAGTAGATAGGAGAGCATGTTGTCATCGGCATAGGTGTCGTCGTGGAACCGTTTGTCTGTGACGGCCACGGCGAAGTGGTTCCTTCCCTTGACGGGGTTTCCATCCTTGTCCACCACCTGGCATTGTATTTCCACCTGTTGGTTGGGCGTGAGTCGGTCTTCGTTCTCAGGCATCTCCACCTTGATTCTCATGCCATCCATGTCGTGCTTGTTGACGAAGACGAGCCTTTGCGCCACCACCTTCCCCTCAGCGTTGTAGAGGGTGAAGACATTGACGCCGGTCTGCAAGTCATTGTCGCTGACGGTCATCTGTTGGCTCTTCACATTCCTCAGATCCACGATGCCACTCTTGAGCGTGCGTCCTCTGGAGGTGACGCTGATGCCCAGCTGCACCCCTTTGGTCTGGTCGTTCCTTGCGATGATAGCCTTCCATCCTTCTCCGGTCCTCATCACGTTGAGTCCGACACCTTTCTTATGAGCCTTGGGCAGCGAGAAGGTGTAGTCCTTGCCATTGTAGTTGGTCTTCAGTTTCAATCCCCTTGCCCATTCGTCGTCGCTCTCGTCGCTCTCGTCGGTGGTGACAGAGAACACACCCCTGCCGGCATAGTCGGTCTTGAAGGTGCCTATTTCCTTGCCATTCCTGAGTATGAATCCTTCGATGTTGAGCGTGCGTCCGTCCGTGGTGTGCGCCTGGAAAGCGACCCTTGTAGGCACGTCGCGCACCATATTGCCACCTTCGGGATAGAAGTCGATTTTCAAGCGGTCTTTCGTGCCAGCCTCCACCGGTGCGGTGATTCTTGGCAACACGGGGATTTTCCTTTGCTCATAATGACCATTTTCCACCTGTTCATATACGGGGAAGACCCTGCTGAAGATGCCTGCGTTTCCATTCAGGTAGTGCTGGAAACGATCGCCATAGAACTCCTTGACAAGGATGCCGGTGAAGGCGTCCCATCCGTGTCCGTTGCCGGGAGCGAAGTTGAGCATCCATGAGGTGTAGGCCCTTACCTCGTAAAAACCGGCGTTGAGGGTGTCCTTGAGGTGGAAGGAGCCGTTTGCCTGTCCGTTCCTCACCATCAGTTTCTGCGTCTCGACAGGGTAGCCGATGGGGTTGACCAGTTCCACGTAAAGTATACGGCTGAGGTCAGAGGCTTTCAGCGAGGTGTCGTCCACCACGAAAGCCTTGTAATAGATGTGCTCCCCTTTATAGTAAGAGGTGTTGTCGAAATGGAGATACACCCTCTCCTGAGGATTTTTCTTAGCGAACTGTTCAAAATTGGTCTGCAGCGCCTCCAGTTTCAAACGTTCGTCTTCATCTTGCGCCATGGCCAGCAATGGTGCCATGGTCAGCACTAAAAAGAAGAATAGTTTACGCATAACTCTGCTAGTTTAATAGTTTTTTGCAAAAATAAAGGTATTTTTCGCTAAAAACAAGGATTTTCCCCTATGGGGCCGGGGGGAAATCCCCAAAATGCGAGGGGGAAATCCCTAAAAAGATTGAAGATTGAAAATTGAAAATTGAAAATTGGCTACACCTCCCCCGAAGTCGTAGGGGCGGGTCTTGTGCCCGCCCGCTATCTTGCGCAATATTCCTTTCTGCCCATAAAGTCCGTAGACCCTGACAAATGAGTACAGAAATATCTCCAAGGACAAATAGTCTACGGACTCAAAGGGACTAGGATTTTGATATCCCAAAGCTCATTGGTGTCGAGCGGGCACAAGACCCGCCCCTACGACTTCGGGTGGAATTCATGTCTTAAATTTCAACCATACAGGTCAAAATAGTTCGAACACCAACAGGGCCGCACAATTAATTTAAATGGGGTCGGCAAAGCTGGGAAGCCTCGCCTCCTAGAGTTACTCTGATTGTGAGAGGGTGAGGATGGTGGAACTTGGCTTATCAACGCCCCCTGGCCCCCTCTAATCTTAGAGGGGGAGTAAGTTACTATGCTTGTTGGGCTTTGTTAACGGTGGACGAGGAGGGCGTGACTTTGCGGGCGGCGCCATTCTTGTTTCACGGGTCGGCAGTGGGGCTGGCTTGCAGGCCTGGGGGCCTGCGCCCCACCGCCACCCCGTAAAACAAGAATGGCGAATCGGGGGATGGGTGGTTCGGGGAAAGGATGCACCTATTTGGAGACGGGGCGCACGGGCATACCGAAGGGGCAGGCTTCACCGCCGCAACTATGGGCAATACCATAAGCAATGCCGCCATCGAAGTAGAGACAGGCAGCGAAACCATTTTTCTGAATGGATGACCAATAGACGACGAGGGTGCCCTTGAGATCAACTTCGCCCGCCGCAGGCAAGAAGATACTCTTCCCATTCTTCTCGCTGGTGAACTTGCCACCCTCGACACCATTGAATGTTGTCCAAAGGTAAGTGCAATTGTCGAATAATTCATCAATTTGAACTTCTGTTGGCATCCGCCATCCACCACCCCATTTTACATGCGCCACATCATATTGAGTGCCAGCGATGTCGCTGCCAATATCCACAAATTCTCCATCTTTGTAATACTTGTAGGTGTCATAGTCATACACTTTTTTCTCTTCCGTCTCACCCCAGGCATAGTAGCAACCATAGGCCTCTGGTTTATCAGCCCCCACGTTGCAGCAGGCCCACTTCGTGCCGGAGGGAAGGCCGAGGTCGATCATATGCGGGTGGTTGTTGTCGGGACAAAGGGACGAGGATTGTCTTGAACGATTTTGATTCCTATAGCGGTTTTGGTTACCCGAGCGGTTCCGATTGCCGGAGCGTTTTTGCGTACTCGAGGAGCGACTGCGAGATTTGCTTGATTGTCGAGACTGCGCCATAGCCCCTGTGGTGACGAGGAACACGGAGAGCATAAGGATGGATGTCTTGAGTTTAAGCATATTCATGGGTATTGTTGGTTTTTGAGGGAGTTGTGTTAAGAGTCTGCTAAGCATTGGCAGGCGCGGCCTTCCAGTCGGTGATGTTGCGTTCAGCGGAGGAGAAGGCCATGCCAACCTTGGTGACAGGGCGACCGTCGAGTCGGTACTTCTCGGCATAGCCTTTGCGGTCAATTTGGTCGAGGGCGGCTTCCACGGTGTCATCGTATTTGATTTCCATGACGTAGATGCCCTTCGGCATCTTCAGCGTGAGGTCTGAGCGTCCTTTGGCGCTCGGCTCCTCGGCACGGATGTCGGCTCCGAAAGCCATAAGCAGCGTGTAGAGCAGTGCGTGGTAATAGTGCTCATTCTTGTTATCTTTCTCCCAATGATAAGGTACGCCGGCGAAGAATGTCTTGATGGCCTCGATGAAGGTGGGAAGGTCATCTGTGTCACGGAAGTCGTAGTAGGCATTGAGGAATACGGAGCGCACGCGGTTGTCGCCCAACCCGTTGGTGACGAAGCTGTAGAGACTGCCGGCAAAGCCCTTCCTCACTTCCTCGTTAGGGAAGCCCAAGGTATACATATCGCGGTCACCGTCATAATGCTTGATGGTGAGGTAGCCGCTCTGGTAGAGCACGGGCAGCGGGGCTTGGTAACTGTCGAAAGCTTTGTTGAAGTCATCCGACTCGCACAAGGCACCGTCTACGTCGCTGATTCCCAATGGCGGCATCTCGCGGAGCATGGCAATGAGTGCGCTCGGCGTGGCGCTGTCAAACCAGTACTTATCTATTTTCCCCGACTTCAGAGCGTTAACCACGCTAAAGGGATTGTACATATCAGTCATCCCTTCGCTGAAGTGGTAGCCGTCGTACATACGCTTCAGCGCGGCCAGCGTCTCGTCATAGGTCTTTCCTCGGTTGGCAGCCATCAGTTCGATGTCGGGGCGCAACACGGTGGTCAACTCCTCCTCGCTGATGCCGCAGAGGCTCTCGTAGGCAGGTTGCATCGAGATATTCTCCAAATTGTTGAGCTTCGAGAAGATGCCCATCTGTGAGAATTTCGAGATGCCGGTGATAAAGACGAACTGCAGGTGGTCGTCCTCGGCCTTCAGCGGACCGAACACGTTCTGGAACCGCTGGCGAGCCTGCGTCACCTTCTCCGCATCGCCCAAAGAGTGGAGGATGAAGTTGTCGTACTCATCGACGAGCACCACCACGCGCTTGCCGGTCTGCTTGTGTAGCGTGCGCAGCAGGTTCACCATACGAACGTTGGCACCTTTTGCCGGAGGTGTAATATTGTACTGTTTCTCATAGCTGCCGAGCGTTACGCCTATCCACTCGTCCAACTGTTCAATGGTCACCAAATCACCTGAGCTGAAGTCGAACCTTATCACTGGGTACTTCTCCCACTCCCAGTCCGATTGGGCTATGAACAGCTGCGGCTGCTCGATGCCTTGTTTCGTGGTGAACGCCTCGAACAATTCGCGGCGCCCCTCGAAGACGGCAGCAAGCGTTGAGACGAGCAGCGACTTGCCGAAACGGCGGGGCCTACTCAGGAAGTAAGGACAACCCTCGGTAATCATCTTGTAGATGAAGGGGGTCTTGTCCACGTACACGTACCCGTCCTGACGGATTCTCTCGAAACTCTGGATGCCTACGGGATATTTTCTCTTTGCTGCCATGGATTGTTCCTTTTTCAATGATGCTGTAAAATTGCGATGATGGATGTGCCATCAACCATGTTTGAATGACCGGACATGAGCGTCTTCGCGCACCGCAAGCAAAGGTATGAAAATTATACGAATTATCCAAATATGCTCACCTTTTTGTTTCGCCATTCATTATCACTGTTGTGGTTGTTTTGGATTTGCATTTCCACAACATCTGTTGGGGATGACACATCCCTGGTTTCGGGAAGATTGTTCGAACGCCAAGAGGGTTGGTGCGCACATAGGGGGCGACGTCCTCCGAACGTCGCACAACACCCCGGAGCTTGCCTTAGCGACAATCGGAGGGTAAAGTTATTCAATGAACACTCCGGGACTTGCTTTGGCGACGATCGGAGCCGTCACCCACTAAGTGAGCACAAGAGACTTCTGGAGTGTGCGACGTTCGGAGACGTCGACCCCTATGTGAGCACACACCTTGGCGGGCGGGCACAAGGCACCCCCTACAACTTCGGGGGAAGTACAACCAATCTCAATTCTCAATTCTCAATTCTCAATTCTCAATTCTCAATTCTCAATCCTCAATTCTCAATTCTCAAATCTCAAATCTTCAATCTATTTCACTCATGCACATGGAGGTTCCAGCCGAGGTAGGTGTCGATGGCCTCGTTGAGGATGTCCACGACATCGGTGCGACACATGGCGACGTGGTGCTCGAACCCGTTTTTGCAGATATATTTCATCAACTGCTGCAGATGCTCCACCTTGGTGACGGCGATGCATCCATCCATACCATAAGGCTCGTCGGTAATGACCCCCTTTCCAAGGTATGCCTTGATGCATCCCTTCGGGTCGTCGGTGGAGATGCGGAAGAAGGTGAAGTCGCCAGCGGCCACCTTGGCATATACGGCACCGAAGGTGTTGACCTTGCCCAAGGTGCGTCCCAACACGCCGAGCGGTCCCAGCCGGAGGTTGTTTTGCACGAACGACTTGGGGAAGTTGCCACAATGGGTGCAAACACATTTGTCTCTTTCCTCAGCGAAGTTGTTGTTCCAGTCGAGCAATGCGGGAGCCTTTCCCGATGCGAGGGCGAGGGCATACATGGATACCGCCCCTGCAATGTCCGTCTCACAGGCCGCGGGGATGAGTTTGTCACTGAGCATCGACATGGTGACACAAGCGGCACAGCCGAAGTTCTGCTCCAGCGAGTCCCAACACTGTATGGCCACGGCCTGCACGTCGTTGGCTTTTATCCACTGCTCCACAGCCACGCCAAACTTCGCCTGTAATTTGAGTTTCTCGCGGTAGTTCTCCGGCACCTCGGCATAGTGGCTCACCCGTTGGCACATTTCCACGAAGGCGGGGTCGTCGTCGTCGATTTTCTGTGCTGCGAAGAGTATTTCCGACAAGTCGGCCGGGACAACGGTGATGCCGTAGCGCTGAAGGAGTTTCTCACTGGCCCTGCAGGTGTTGAATCCCAAGGGCCGCGTCCCTATCTGTCCGATGCGGCAATGGCGCAAGCCGTTGACCACGCGGCAGATGGCGGCAAACTTCTCCAGGTCCTTCGCCAGTAGCGGACTATAGATGGAATAGGTGTGCAAGGTGGTGTCGGTGAAAGGGATGCCATATTGGTAGAGGTTGTTGCAGACAGAGATTTTCCCACAAAAAGCGTCCCTCCTGCTGTCGAGGTCCACCTTGTCGTTCTCGTCATCGCAAGCCTGTACGAGCACCGGCACGTTGAGTTCTGCATCGCTGATGGCATTGATGATGCCGATTTCGAAGCCGAAATTGGGCAGTGAGACAACGATGCCGTCAATCTCATCGCGGTGCTCACGAAACTGCCTTGCCACCTTCAGTCCATCCTCTCGGGTCTCGATGCTGCTGCTTCCCGTGGGTGTGGCATCCTCCGGCAGGATGACGTATTCGTAGCCCAGGTCATCCATAGTCTTGAGCAACTGCTTTCTCACGTCTCTCGCCAGTTCTGAATTAAAATACGCGCGTGTCCCAATGATCACGCCGAAACAAGTCTTTCCGTTTTTCATATTTGTCTTTATATTGTTGGGGTTTAACTGAAGTCTGAATAATCGGAGGAATCTGAGTAATCGGAGGAATCGGAATAATCGGAGGAATCTGAGTAATCGGAATAATCGGAATAATCGGAAATTCTCCAATTCTCTAATTCGGGATGGAGCCTCCAATTCCCTATTTCGTGATTTTCAAGACAGCCTCACGCCATCCTTGGTACAGAGCGTCCATTTGTGCGGATGCGTTGGGGGCAAAGGTCCTGACAACCTTTCTGAAAGGAGTCACTTGACTGAAATCCGTCCACTGCCGGCGAGCGAATCCATTCATGACCACCGCTCCCAAAGCCGAGGCGTCCTCCACCTCGGTGCAGACGACCGGAGTGCCGAGCAAGTCGGCCTGAAACTGCATGAGGAACTGGTTTTTCGTCGGTCCGCCGTCGGCGCAGATTTCGTTGAGTTTTCCTCCCGTGGCCTTTTCCATCACCCCCACCAGGTCGCTCACCTGATAGGCGATGGACTCCAATGCCGCCCTGAGCACATGGGCCCTTGTCGTGGCGAATGTCATACCCACGATGGCCGCCTTGGCGTCGGATTTCCACCACGGCGCACCAAGACCGGCGAAAGCCGGAACGACGTAGACGCCCTCTGTGGAATCTACGGCGACGGCCTCCTTCTCCATCTCTCTCGGGTGGTTGACGAGTTTCAGTTGGTCGGCCATCCATTTTAGCGTGGCCCCCGTGCTGTATATGTTTCCCTCATAGCCATAGAAATGCCTTCCGAGGGCGGAAAATCCCACCGAAGTCACCAGGCCTTCCGGTGCCTCCAAAGGTTTCTCCCCGATGTTGACCATGACCGACGACCCCGTACCGTAGGTGACTTTTCCCGACCCCGAGGAGAAGCACATCTGTCCGACGAGAGCGCCATGGGAGTCGCCGAGCACGCCGGCGATGGTGATGGGTTTGCGGAAAACGCCCTCAACAGTTGTCTCGCCGAAGACGGCGTCGCACGGCACCACCTCGGCCATCATGGAACGCGGAATGCCGAAGAGTTGGAGCAATTCGTCATCCCACTGCATGGTGTGTATGTTGAAGAGCATGGTGCGGGAGGCGTTGGTGGTGTCGGTGAGGAAACTTTTTCCTTTCGTCAGTTTCCACAAGAGCCAGGTGTCGATGGTGCCCATCAACAACCTGCCCTCTTCGGCCGCCTGGCGCGCACCCTCCACGTTGTCGAGCACCCACCTTACCCCTGATGCGGAGAAGTTGGGGTCGATAAGGAGTCCGCTTCTTTCCAGTACCATCGGCGCATGGCCTTGTTCGCGCAACTGCCGGCAGAGAGCGGCGCCACGGTTGTCCTGCCATACGAGTGCCCTATAAACGGGCTTGGAGGTGACTTTGTCCCACACCACGACGGTCTCTCTCTGATTGGTGATGGCAAGGGAGTAGTCATCATCCTCCCTGTCTTTCACCAGTTGGGCGATGGCCTTCACCATGTTGTCGTATATTTCCTCGGGGTCGTGCTCCACCCATCCTGATTGTGGATAATGCTGCTGGTGGTCCACGTCGCACCTGTCGAGCATACGGCATTGCTCGTCGAAGAGCATGGCCTTTGTCGACGACGTGCTTTGGTCTATGGCGATGATTCTTTTCATGATTCAGGAGGTTTTATATTTTTAGGAGTTAAAGGGGAGTTAAAGAGGAGTTAAAGGGGAGTTAAAGGGACATATGTTCACTTCGTTGGGGAGTTTTAAGACGCCTTATATTTCCTTATTTGCTAAAGTTGCGTTTCAGAGTCTTCCCTTTGCAGCCAGAGTGTCGTAATTGTTGTTGAGGTTTCTCCAGTCCACCTTGGTCTTGGTGGGAATGGCGTTGATGTATTTCTCGATGTTGGTGTAACCATCACCGTTGCAGTCCTTGACGGCGTCCGAGGGGTCGTTGGGGTCGAGTCCGTTTTCCTTCTCCCATTCGTCGGGCATTCCGTCACCGTCGGTATCCACGCGAGGCGTCCAATCACTGAAGTCGGGATAGCCGCCCATCTGCCTTGGGTCGGTGATGATGCCCTGCTTGTAGGAGTCCTTCGGCAAACGACGGTATTTGAACAGTCCGTCCTCGTCCTGCGACTTCTGGTGCAGTCCCCACATGTCGCCATAGGGGTTGTCCTTCACCTTCTTCTCATACTTGTCCACATAGTAGGGCACCCCCGTGCGCACCTCCTCTGTAATGCGCTGGTCTACGATGTCACGGCATGGCACGGTAGCCCCTACGTTGTCGAGCACCCACAGGAAGGCCTTCTCCGCCCCCATGATGGTGACGAAAGGCATCTCGAAAGGTTCGTCTGAGCGCATCAGTGCCAATTCGGTCTCGTCCATCTCCCCGTCCTTGTCGGCGGTCTGTATGCCACCGTTCCAGTTGTCCTTGCAGATTTCCGGGTAGCCCTCCATGATGTTTCCTGTGGCATAAATCCTTCCAAACTGCTTGAAGGGGAAGAGGTTGACGCTTCTGCTCTCCGACTTGATGATGCGGTGTCCCACCGGGGTATCCTTTGGCGTCAGCGGTCCTGGTTTGTAGTAGTTGTTGATGAAGTTGGACATGGTGGTGTACTCCCCTCCGTCGGCGGTGCGGTGCACCCAGTTGTAGACGACGTTGTTGATGAAATTGAACACGCCCCCCCACCCTATTGACGGGTTTCTTCCAGTGTTGTCGGCCCAGAGGTTGCGCATGAAAGTGGTGTTCTCCCCTCCGATGGTGGAACCGAAGGAATGGTTCCAGGTGTCGAGTGCCTTGGCGGAAATGGTGTTCTGTATGGTGACGTTGACAGTGGGTTCCTTCCTCTTGTCCTTTCCATCGCCGAGGTCGAACATATGCCGGTAGAAGGAGATGTTTTCATCCAATCCCCACTCGCATGAGCAGTGGTCGATCATGATGTTCCCCACGGGGTTTCCGCCAAAGGAGTCCTCCCTGTGCCAGACGAGGGTCTCCCCCCTTCTGAATCGCATGTGCCTGACGATGACATCGTGGGTGTCCACCTGGAAAGACTCTCCGGCGATGATGACGCCGTCGCCGGGAGCGGTCTGTCCTGCGATGGTGATATAAGGTGCCCTGACGAAGATGGGCGACTTGAGTCGGATGATGCCGGAGACATTGAAGACGACGATGCGCGCCCCACCTTGTTCACAAGCCCATCGGAAGGACCCCGGGCCGTCATCGTTGAGGTTGGTGACAGTGAGCACCTTGCCCCCTCGTCCGCCAAAGGTGTACATTCCTCCCCCCTCTGCACCAGGGAAGGCGGGGATTTTGGCTTGTCTCAGGTCATAGGGCCTTGCCGCCCACGGCACGTAGGGCCTTCCTTCCTTCGCCTCTTTGACAACGATGGGGAATGCCGCCTGCCAGGCGGAGTCGCTATGTGCCTTCCAGCATGTTTCAAGGGAGTCGATGAGGTGCTTGGCCTCATCCGTGAGTTGCGGGTACTGTGCCAGTGCCGTGGATGCTGTCATCAGCATCGCAAGGGCGATAAAGGTTGGTTTCTTCATTTTTTCTTATTACAAGTTTCGCATTCGCCCAACTTTCTGGAGTTAAAGGGGAGTTAAAAGGGAATTAAAGAGGAGTTCTCCCTCGCCCCCGGCCTGCGGCCACCCCCTCTCGGGCAGCCCTCTTCACGCCTTATCATCCCTTACTTGCGAAAGTTGAGTCTTATTATCTGTTTGCCGAGGGGATGGTTCAGTGAAATCACCCCCTTATATAAAGACGTAAAACGAGGGAAAATGTAGTCATTCATCTTTGTGTTTTTTTGGAGTTTTTTACGAGTATTTTGATTAGTTTTCAAGATGTGTGGAAGAAATACTTATTATGAATGCATAACGATGAAAAACTAACACGAAATAAAAAGCGACATTTGTTTTGTGTTGTCATAGAAAAGCATTACATTTGCATTACAATCATCCTTGGTCATACAAGTAACACTAATCATTCATCAACATAACTATAAAAAATACATATTATGAAACAATTCAAACAATTTTTGGTTATCATGTCATTGCTCATTCCCATGAGCAGCATGGCACAATGGGAAGATGAGGGATGGCTTTCCGAAGGCTTAGCCTATGTCAAGGACAGCAATGGGAAATATGGTTACATCGATGAAGATGGGAAAGTAGTCATTCCATGCAAATGGAAAGAAGCATGGTCTTTCGATGAGGGTCTGGCCCAAGTCCAGGATGACAACGAGAAATGGGGACTTATTGACAAGACAGGGAAATTGGTCGTTCCCTGTAAATTCTTATATTCCTTATATTTCGACAATGGTTTAGCCATCGTTCAAGATGACAATGAGAAATACGGCATCATCAACAAGAAAGGGAATACAATCACCCCTTTAAAATGGAAATATATTGAATCTCTCGATGATGAAGGTTTTGCCATTGTTGAAGATGAGAATGAGAAATGGGGACTTATGGACAAGACGGGGAAGTTGGTCGTTCCCTGCAAATGGAAAACTTTTAGATCGTTCGACGAGGGACTTGCCATAGTTGAAGATGCCAATGAGAAATGGGGAGCCATAGATAAGACTGGGAAAATGGTCATTCCTTTCAAATGGGATTATTTTGATGATTTCAATGATGGATTAGCCATAGTTCATGAGGATTGGCATTATGGATTCATCGACAGGACCGGGAAAGTAGTCATTCCATGCAAATGGGGTTCTGCATACATTTTCTCCGAGGGTTTGGCAGCTGTTATGGATGAACAAGACAAATGGGGGTTCATCGACAAGACAGGCAATTTGGTCATCCCCTGCAAATGGGAAACTACTTCTCTTTTCAGCGAAAGCATGGTCATTGTTACTGATGGAAACGAGAAATGTGGTTTCATCGACAAGACAGGCAAATTGATTATTCCTTGCAAATGGAATGGTGCAAATTCTTTCAGTGAGGGCTTGGCTGCTGTTCAAGATGCCAATGAGAAATGGGGATTCATCGACAAGTCTGGCAAGTTGGTCATTCCCTGTAAATGGAAAGACATAGGCATTTTTGGGTTTGATGATGGCACTGTCTCCGTTCAAGATGAAAACGAGGAATGGGTTACGATTGACAAGAAAGGGAACATCGTGAAAGAAGAATAAAAAATGATTATCCACATGCTTCCGATAATCATCCGTATAAATGGGATGATATTCGGCCTGCCATGGATGAAACAGGCATACGGAGTCTGGGAAGAAGGGAGGATGCGCCTAAGGTGCATCCTCCCTTCCTTCGAGATTTCGTAGATATTTCCCAAGAATACCAAGGACAACTCTTCGCCCAAAACGGCAATTCAAAGTTGCCGATTACAAACCACCGTTCACACTGTAGAGATGGGATTCTTCCCGTCTCCCCTGCGGAATGGCTTTTTTTACCGTTTTTTTTAAAGGCTGCAATCCTACCATTACGGGAGCGCGAGCATCCGCGCCCGCATTGAAAAAAACGATTTTCGGACGGGCACAAGACCCGCCCCTATGACTTCGGGGAAGTGAAACAACAAGATATTGATTACCTAACGGATGTGTGCGGATAATCATATGGATTTCACGGTAGTTATCATGCGAAAGAGCAGGCTTCAATGTCGTGCAAGCCATTGATGAATGCAGCGGCATCCATTTTTTTCTTCCCTGCTTTCTGCAACTGTTCCACCTCCAGCATGCCGTCTCCGGTGCACACCAAGAGTTTTCCTTTTTCGACAACCAGCGTTCCAGGTGTCATCCCTTTTCCTGCAATCTGGCATTTGGTGGTTTTGTAGATTTTCACCACGACCTCCTCAGCAACACCTATTTGCCTCATGGTGGTCCATGCCCCCGGATAAGGGCTCAGTCCTCTTACAAAGTCATAGACGCGTTTGGAAGGGAGAGTCCAGTCTATGCGGCATGCATCCTTGAAAATCTTGGGAGCAGGTTTCAGTTGGGTTCCATCCATCATCTCTTCTTGTGCGATAGCCTCCACGTTCCCGTCACCCTCCCTGATGCGTTCTATGGTGTCGATGGCAGCTTGAGCACCAAGTTTCATCAAACCATCGTATACATATTCCACGTCCGCATCGTCGGGAATGTCGAAGGAGCGCTTCAAGATGACCCTTCCCGTGTCGATGTCGTGGTCGAGGAAGAATGTGGTCACCCCGGTGACCGTCTCGCCATTGATGACCGCCCAGTTGATGGGAGCCGCACCGCGATATTGTGGGAGGAGTGCGGCATGGACGTTGAAAGTGCCGTATTTTGGCATGGCCCACACCACCTCGGGAAGCATCCTGAAGGCCACGACGACCTGCAAGTCGGCCTCGTATCCCTGAAGCGTGGCAACAAACTCCGGGTCTTTCATCTTCTCAGGTTGCAGTAGGGGGATGCCCTTCTGCAAGGCATATTTCTTCACCTCCGTGGGCATGAGCACGCTTCCGTGCCTCCCCACGGGTTTGTCGGGTTGTGTGACAACGGCCACCACGTTGTAACCACCTTCCACAAGGGCTTCCAAAGTGCCAACGGCAAACTCCGGCGTACCCATGAAAACGATTCTCAGGTCTTTCTTTTCAATCATTGATTATAGGGCTTTTTAGAGGTTCTAGGAATACTAGGGATACTAGGAATACTAGAGATACTAGATGTCATTCTGCCGACATGTCGGCCACCATCTTGCGGTACATGGCATACATTCTTGTGCGGCTGATATATCCTATGAGGTGCGCCTCATTGTCGATGACCGGCAATACGGCGGCCTCCGTCTCGTCGAATTTCCTCATGACATCCTCCATGGGGTCGCTGACACCCAATGTGGCAGCCGGCGGTGTCATGAGTTGCGCCACGGTGAAGTGGTGGTAGAGTTCTATCCTGAACATGACGTTTCTGATTTTCGCCATATCCACCTCTCCAAGCAATGTCCCTGCACTGTCGAGGACAGGCATGAAGCCTGTGTTGCTCATGCTCATGACATGTACGAGTTTTCCCAATGTCATATCCTTGTCCACAGGTGTGTAGTTCCGGTCGATGATGCTTTCGAGGTTCATCAGGGTGAGCACAGCCTTGTCAGTATGGTGTGTGATGAGTTTCCCCTCCCTGGCGAGTCGCATGCCATAGATGCTGTGCGGCTCGAAGATGTAGATGGTGAGGTATGCGCAGATGCTGACAATCATCAGCGGGATGAACATCTTGTATCCCCCTGTGATTTCGGCGATGAGGAAGATGCCTGTCAGCGGCGCATGCATGACCCCCGCCATGACGCCCGCCATGCCGAGCAAAGCGAAATTCTTCTCCGGGAGGTAGATGCTGACGCGGTTGATGTTCCACAGCCTGGAGAAGAAGAATCCGGCAAAGGCGCCGATGAAGAGCGATGGCGCGAACGTACCGCCGCAGCCCCCTCCTCCGTTGGTAGCAGAGGTGGCGAACACCTTGGTGAGGAGCACCAGTCCGATGTATGCCATCAGCCAGTCGCCATGGCCATAAAAGAGGGAGTTGTTGAGTATGGTGTTCCAGTCGGCCTCCGTCCTTCCGTTGAGGAGGATGTTGATGCTGGAATAACCCTCGCCGTACAATGACGGAAAGAGGAAGATGAGGCTGCTGAGGAGCAGTCCTCCCAAGGCAAGTTTGAGGTATCTGTGCTCTCCCAGTTTGCGGAACACATTCTCGCAGGCCGTCATGAGTCTGATGAAATAGAGGCTAACGAGACCACAGAAGATGCCGAGGAGGATGGTGGCCGGCACACGCTCCACCTCCCATGGTGCGTCAAGTGTGAAATGGAAGAGGGAGTCGCTTCCCACGAGGATGTAGGTGAAGCAGGTGGCCGTGACACTGGAGATGAGTATGGGCATGAGCGATGCCATGGTGAGGTCGATCATAAGCACCTCTATGGTGAAGACCAGACCTGCCATAGGCGCCTTGAAGATGCCTGCTATGGCTGCCGATGCCCCACATCCCACCAGCACCATCATGGTCTTGCCATCGAGTTTGAAGGTTTGTCCCAGGTTGCTGCCTATGGCTGACCCCGTGAGCACGATGGGGGCCTCCGCTCCCACGCTTCCTCCGAATCCGATGGTGATGGCGGAGGCGATGACCGAACTCCAACAATTGTGTCCTCTCAACCTGCTTTGCTTCCTGCTGATGGCATACAGGATGCGTGTGATGCCATGGCTGATGTTGTCTTTGACGACATACCTGACGAAGAGCGAAGTGAGGTAGATGCCAATGACGGGTAAGACGAGGTATAGCCAGTTGAAGGAGCGGATGTTGAATCCAGCAGTGAGCAGTCTTTCTATTTGATTGATGAGGCTGTGGAGGATGAATGCCGCCACTGCTGCGAGCAGACCCACAAAGAAACTGAGAATCAACAGGAACTGGCGGTCGGAGACATACTTCGTCCTCCAATGGTTGATTCTTTCCGTGAGTGTCGGTCTTGCTTCCATCAATTAATAACTTATAATAAATAATTGACAATTAGTAATTGACAATTTTCATTTTTTTCATTTCCTCACCACTTCCACCTCTCCGTTTGGTTTGAGCCTGATGATGCCCGAGGGAGTGTGTGGTTTCTTCTCCTGGCGGCGTGAGGTACAGACATAATCTACGGCCTCCAGCAGTTCAGGTGCGATGTCCCTGTAATTGGCAGCCGGTGGCTGTCCGCTGATGTTGGCACTTGTGGAGACGATGGCTTTTTGGAAGCGGTAGCACAAGAGGTTGGAGAAAGGCTCTTTGGTCACCCTCATGGCCACCGAGCCGTCCTCCGCCATTACGTTGTGAGCGAGGTTGGTGGCACCGTCGAGAATGATGGTGACGGGTTTGGTGGACAGTTCGATGATGTCCCACGCGACATTGGGCACGTCACGCACATAGCGCTGCAGCCGTGCCTCGCTGTCCACCAGGCAAATCAAGGCCTTGCTGTCCTCTCTTTGCTTGATTTCAAACACTTTTTTCACCGCTTCAGGGTTGGTGGCGTCGCAGCCTATGCCCCATACGGTATCAGTGGGATAGAGTATCACGCCTCCTTTGCGCATGACCTCCACCGCGTTTCTGACATCTTTTTCGTATTGCTGATTTTCCATTTTTATGATTTTTTGATTGATGAGCGGCGGCAAAACCGCCACCTGCGAAGAACGGATAACCCTGACGGGAAGAAGAGGCGGACAGGGCGGACGGTGCGGACTAGTCGGACGGTGCGGGCTAGTAGGACGGCGCGGGCTAGTCGGCCTTGGCAGGCGAGTCCAAGAGCGTGTGGATGGCCTTCCTTGCCTCCTCCACCGACTTATCGCAGGTGAACAGTTGCGCTACCCGCTTCCTGCCAGCCTCGGCATAGCGTTCGCGGAGTTGGTCGTCGGCGAGCAAGCGGTCGATGGCGGCAGCGTATGCGTCGACATCGGCCAAGGGCACCTCCTCGCCCGTCTCTCCATTGATGGAGACCCAGTTGACTCCCGACCCCACGAGGGTGAAGGTGACAGGCACGCATTTGCAATACATGGCCTCTGCCAGTGCGATGCCGAAAGCCTCCTGCTTGGTGTTGGAGGCGAATCCGAAGACGTCGGCGGCATGGTAATAGCATCGCATGTCGTCGTGGGGGATGCGCCCGATGAAGACCACCCTGTCGGAATGGGTCATCGCCTTGAGCTTTTCCGTTGCCGCCCCCGTGCCTCCGATGACGAAGACACAGTCGGCCTTCACCTTCTGTTCCGCCTTCAAGAGAAGGTCGATTCCCTTGTAAGGGATGTGCCTTCCCACGTAAAAGACGATTTTCTTGTTGCCAAACCGCTTCTTGATGTCCT
Source organism: uncultured Prevotellaceae bacterium (assembly GCA_902786665.1). Taxonomy (GTDB): domain Bacteria; phylum Bacteroidota; class Bacteroidia; order Bacteroidales; family Bacteroidaceae; genus Prevotella. The sequence continues at coordinate 26,784 of CADADN010000056.1, forward strand.
CGATGCGCTTCTCGTCGCCATCCTTCAAGACGAAATCGCTGGCGATGATGCCGTTTTGCACTATCCGCACCTCATCCTTGTAGGGATAGATGGGACTGGAGGGATGGACATAGTTCTCGCTGGTGGCGAGTATGAGGTCGGCTTTCTTGAGCAACTTCCGCTCCACACTGCTCACCATCTTGTAGAGTAATCCCTTGCCGAGGATGTCGGAGTGCCATAGCAGCACGAGTTTCGCATTTTTGGGTTTGAGATGCAATGTGATGGGATAGAGGAAAGGGTTGGGGCAGTGCAACAGGAGAACGTCTGGGTGGTTTTCCCTGATGATTCTCTTGAGCGTCTTGTGGTAGGACAAGGCGATGTCCTGGCTGGCCACCTTGACGAGGGGAGCCACCCTGAACACCCGCACGCCATTGATTTCCTCCTCGCTGTCATGGCCGTCCTGACTGAAACAGACGACCACGTTGTCATATTCGGTAAGTCCTTCAGCCAGGTATTTGGTGACGGTCTCTATGCCACCCTCATTGGGATGGTAATACTTGGCTATATGGAGCAGAGTCTTCTTCATTGCAAAACATTTCATTCCATGACAGACGACCACCATGGATATCAAAATGCAAAATTAACAAAAAAACCTATAACACGCCACCTTTCTCTAAAAAAAAAGAGGTAGAGGCTGAAAATTGAATACTGAAGTATGAGAATAAAAGCAAAGCATGTTTCGACACTTCAGCACAGTATGCCAACAACAACCAAGGACGCGGATGGGAGTGGCGCTACGTGCCGTTCTCTGTTTCAGGCTCCACACCGGTCGAGATTGCATTCACCGGCAGCGTGGAGAACTGTTTGAACCAATGGTTGAGCTTCACCAGCATCAGCCTGCTGCACCGGCCCTTGACCTCCATATCTTTGCCTGAGTCCGGGAAAACCCATAACCAATACCGAAAAGTTATCTCCTCTGGCGAGAATCTCCAACGTGACTCCTACACTTTAGACGGTCGTCTGGCCACACGTAATTCCGGACGAGTCATCATCACCACATATCATTGATTCTCCATCCGGTTCTCAACGTCTCTTGTTGGCGGCATGCCGTCGAGAAGAGTGCATACTTCCCAACCGTATGGAAACAATGGATTCAAAGGCGCATGAATTAGCTTGACTTTGTCGCTTGGCTCGTCCAAGAATTATAGGCTAAGGACCTATTACGCTGTTTGATTGGAAATTCGAGTGAATAATGCAGGTTAGACGTTGGCCAGGTTTGAAATATTCAGGATGGTAGTAGATGCTAAAGGGCGAGGCGCAGTCCTATGACGTTGCTGCGGATGTCAGGGTTCCAGTAGTATCGAAGCGACACGCGACAGTGCTTGGCGCTGCTGCCCCAACTTCCTCCCCTTCGCACTCGGAGGGAGGCCGTCGCTGGCCCCTTGGGGTCATTCTGCATGGCAGGGGCATACTCCCCATACCAGTCATTGCACCACTCATACACACCGCCAGACATATCATGAAGACCAAGTTCATTGGGTGCCTTCTGTCCTACATAATGCATCACAGAGTCGTAATTGTCAACATACCATGCCACCTGCTCAATATCGTTGCTCCCGGCGTATTTGTAATGCTTGCTCTTGTTTCCTCCCCGTGCAGCAAACTCCCATTCCGCCTCTGTCGGTAATCGGAATTGCTTGCCTGTCATGGCATTCAGCCTTGCAATGAATTCCTGGCAGTCGTCCCAGGACACACACACCACGGGAAACTGGGCATGAATGGTGTCAGAAGGATTCACTCCCATCACAGCCACCCATTCCGCCTGGGTAACTTCGTACTTGCCAATGTGGAAAGAGGATACCGTCACTTGGTGTGCAGGCTTTTCGTCATCGTAGATTTCATCACCTTGCTCAGGTGTGGCACCCATGGTGAATGTACCGCCTTCCACATAGACCATGTTGCCGACCAGGTTGGAAATGATGCGGACGACTTCGGCATTGTATCTCATGTGTTCGGACTGAGAGACGTTTTGAGCCATCACATCAATAGTGATGGTGAGCAACCCCAATAGGATGACGCTGAAGATTTTCAATTTCATATTTATGACGGCATTGGCTTTTCGGTTACAAAAATACGACTATTTTTCAAGATGGCAAAGGCCATGCAATGATTTGGGCTCACGCTTGGGATAAACTCAACTTTTTGAAGTAAAATTTATTGGGAGTTAAAGAGGAGTTAAAGGGGCTCAGGGGGGATTGTCCGTGGATAAGCCCCACCGCAGCCTAACCAAAAATCATCATAGGATGATGTGAAATCGAATTAATTTGTTACCTTTGCCCC
>CADADN010000057.1 GCA_902786665.1 uncultured Prevotellaceae bacterium
TCCTTTTTCTTCCTTTTTCATCTTGTTTATTGCAATCTTCTACAATCAATAATGTCTTGTTGACCAAATGCTTAGAGATTTGTGTATAAAGATCAGCTGCCCGAGAGGGGGTGGCCGCAGGCCGGGGGCGAGGGAGAACTCCTTTTTAACTCCCCTTTAACTCCGAAATAAGTGATCATACGTCCCTTTAACTCCCCTTTAACTCCCCTTTAACTTCCCTTTAACTCCCATAGAATAAACTCCCCTTTAACTTCCCTTTAACTCCTTTCAAATTATTTCAAGAGCAACTGTGCCACGAGTGGTATGGTGAAAACGGAAAGGATGGTGCTGATCAATGTGATTTCTGTGATGAGTGTGGTGTCGCGACCATATCTGAGGCAGAGGATGGTGCCGTATGTCGCCACCGGCATGGCGATGACCAGTGTGTTGATGTTGATGACCAGTGTGTCGAAGCCGATGGCACGGAAGATGAGATAGAGTAGGAGGGGGAGTATGAGCAGCCTGAAGGCTGTGGTGACATAAACGACCCATGAGCCGAGCATTGTTCGCCATGAGAGTCTCGCCATCGACGAACCGATGATGAGCAATGCCCCAGGCACGGTGATGTTGCCGATCATGGTGATGGGTTGGCTGATGACGTCGGGGATGTTGTCGATGCCAAAAGCGACGATGAGGATGGCGAGGTATGCGGATATGAGTGGTGAACTGACCAGGATTTTGGGTTGGAACGCCATCCGTTGCTTTTCTCCGTTGACCAGCATCACACCGATGGTGAATACAGCGAGGGAGTTGACCATGTTGAGGATGGCGGCATAGAACACCGCCTGATGGCCGAATATGGTGCCGACTATGGGATATCCGATGAAGCCCACGTTGCCGAACATCAGGGCGAATCCCACCGTCCCCCGGTCTTCGCTTTTCTTGGTGATGAGCCTTGGGAGGTACCAGGCGGCTGCAGTGAGCAGCAGATAGGTGAGCAGGCTGATGGTGAGCAATGGCAGTATGAGGCTGCGGTCGGGTAGCGTCCCTCCCATCGTCGATGATAGGATGAGTGCCGGGCAGGTGATGTCTATGATGATGTTGGAGAGCCGCCGGTCAAAGTCGCCTCCCATATACTTCAACTTGCCCGCCACGTAGCCCACGATGACGATGGCAAGGAGTATCAGCATGATGTTGATGTTCTCCAAGATGTGATAAATCCTCTGATTCGGTTGCAAAAGTAATTAATTAAATTGAAAATTGAAGATTGAAGATTGAAAATTGAAAATTGAAGATTGAGTCCACTTGAAAAGTCTGATATGCTGACATTGAATACACCCGGAGTGTTCATATCCCCTCCCCTCAAGGGGAGGGGCTGGGGTGGGGTCTGTAACTTGTTGATTTTTAAGTATGTTTTGTCCCGCCTCTTGTGTAGTTCAACGCCCCCTGGCTCCCTCTAATCCGACTCCCCCGGCTTTCAGCCACTCCCTCTGAGCCAGAGGGGGAGTTGGGGAGTCTGCGCACCACTTTTTGCTTACTGTCCACTTTTTCAAGTGGACTTATGATAGAAAATTGAAGATTGGAAAAAGTGTGTTTTTGCTTTCACTTTCAGAGCGCGTAGGGCATTGTGATTTCATCTTATTGACGGCAGGAAAACATAATCTTTTAGTAAATAAGTTAAAAAAAACGTTTTTTTTTTCATTATATCCACAGAATTTACTACTTTTGGGCTGAAAATCCGAAGAAAGATGAAAATTGGAAAATTGATTGTTCTTTTGCTCTTGATGATTCCCGTGGTAGCGACCGCTCAGAACATCACCATTGGTTCCTGTACCACAAAGGACGGGGCCTCGTATAATGGTGAGATGCTTGGTAGCAAGCCCCACGGTAAGGGCACGGCAAAATACAAGAACGGCGACGTCTATGTCGGCGAATATGTGAAAGGAAAACGGCAAGGCCAAGGTGTTTACACCTTCTCCGACGGAGAGAAGTATGAAGGGCAATGGCTGATGGACCAACAGCATGGCCATGGCACTTACTATTTCATGAACGGCAACAAGTATGTGGGTCTTTGGTTCAAGGACTACCAGGAAGGCCATGGAGTGATGTATTACTACAATGGCGATATGTATAATGGTGAATGGGTCAAGGACAAGCGAGAAGGAAGAGGAAAATATACTTTCTCCTCAGGCCAATACTATGAAGGTAGTTGGAAAGACGATATGAAGAACGGTCACGGTGTGTTCAACTGGGGTAACGGGGTTTATTATTCCGGCAACTGGGTTGACAATGAACGTTCAGGCAAGGGCACCAACTATTACGAGGGAGGCGACAAGTATGTCGGCATGTGGCAGAATGACCTTCCTCACGGAAAAGGCGTGTATTATTACGCCAACGGCGATGTTTATGAAGGTGAATATGTCAGAGGGCAGCGCCAAGGGCTGGGAGTGCTCAAATACCACGATGGAGAGGTCTACAACGGCAGGTTCCTCGAGGGTGAGCGTTCGGGAGCAGGCACCTATACTTGGAAAAATGGTGATATATACACCGGCAACTGGTATAAGGACCAGCAACATGGCCAAGGCAAACTCACCAAGAAAAACGGTGACCGTTTCGAAGGAGAATTCAAAAACGGATTGTTCGACGGACTCATGACCATCCATTACCATGACGGAACGAGGTTCCGCGGATATTTCCACAGGGGCATCAAGCACGGCGAATGCAGCGAAGAGGAAGCCGATGGCAAGATTTTCGTGGGAAGCTACAAAAATGGCGAGCGTGATGGCAATTTTGTGGAGAAGAACAAAAACGGTCAAATCGTGGCAAGGGGCCATTATTCCGACGGCATCAGACACAACGATTGAAAGACAGAACATCAAAATACTTAAATTCATGATCATCGACACACTGAACAATTTGGAAAAATACATCTCGGTCAACCCGCTTTTCGCGGTGGTGGCTGATTTCATCAAAGAAAACGACCTCAGTGCACTTGAGCCAGGGAAACATGTCATCAAGGGCGACGAGGTCTTTGTCAACATCCAAGTGGCCAAGGGAAAAACAGTAGAGGAAGCAGTGTTGGAAACGCACCAGGTGATGACAGACATCCAGGTGCCCATCTCAGCCAAAGAGACTTATGGCTACACCCCTGCAAGCGAACTGCCCGAGGGTGGATATGATGCCGAAAAGGATATGGCTCTGTTCCCAGGCGAGAAGCCACTGTGCCATGTCACTTGCCAACAGGGCATGTTCGCCATCTTCTTCCCCCAGGATGGCCATGCTCCCTGCATCTCGCAAGAGAAGGAAATCAAAAAGGCTATCTTCAAAGTGAAAAATTGAGGAGAAGGGAGTAGTATAGGAGTTAAAAAGGAGTTAAAAGGGAGTTAAAAGGGAGTTAAAAAGGAGTTAAAAGGGAGTTGTATGGGATTTGTATGGGAGTTAAAAAGGAGTTAAAAGGGAGTTAAAGGGACAATAGTCCGTACCTCCATGTTATTGGCATAACTTTGTCGTTAACTTCTCTAACATCTAATTTCTCAAACTTCGACAAAGAACAATTGTCTTTAACTTCTCTAACTTCTCTAACTTCTCAAACTTCTAACTTCACCATCTTCTCAAACTTCGACAAAGAACAATTGTCTTTAACTTCTTTAACTTCTCAAACTTCTCTAACTTCTACCTTCACCACCTTCCAATAGAAAACAGATAATTGAAAATAAACATATTATGGCAGAGAAAAAGACAACCAAAAGCGTGGACAAGCAAAAAGTGGCAACCAAAGAGGTCAAGCCCAGGAAACCAAGGACACCAAAACATATCGGCCTGGTGGCCAAAGATCCCTATCTTGAACCTTATGAAGATGCCATAAAAGGACGCCATGACCATGCGTTATGGAAAATCAACCAACTCACTAGGAATGGTAAAACCACCCTGCGCGACTTTGCGTCGGGTTACGACTATTACGGACTGCATAAAACAGCGAGGGGATGGGTGTTCCGTGAGTGGGCGCCCAATGCTACAGACATCTACCTCGTGGGCGATTTCAACGGCTGGCAGGAGAGTGAAAAATACCGTGCCACACGTGTCAAGGGAACAGACAACTGGGAACTCAAGCTTCCATCGAAGGCCATGAAACATGGCGACCTCTACAAGATGCATGTGCACTGGAACGGTGGAGAAGGGGAGCGTATTCCCGCATGGGCACAGAGGGTGGTCCAGGACGAGAGCACCAAGATCTTCTCCGCCCAGGTGTGGAACCCCAAGACACCTTACGAGTGGAAGAAGACCAAGTTCAAACCCAACGTCAACCCGCTCCTCATCTACGAATGCCACATCGGCATGTCGCAGGATGCAGAGAAAGTGGGTAGTTACACCGAGTTCAAGGACAACGTGCTTCCGAGAATCATCGAGGATGGTTACAACTGCATCCAGATCATGGCCATCCAGGAGCATCCGTATTACGGCTCCTTCGGCTACCATGTCAGTTCGTTCTTCGCTGCTTCAAGCAGGTTTGGCACGCCAGAGGAACTCAAGGAACTCATCGACACCGCCCACCAGCACGGCGTCGCCGTCATCATGGACATCGTGCACTCCCACGCCGTGAAGAACGAGGTGGAGGGTTTGGGCAACCTCGCCGGAGACCCCAACCAGTTCTTCTACCCCGGTGAGAAGCATGAGCATCCCGCCTGGGACTCCTTGTGTTTCGACTACGGCAAGGACGACGTCATCCATTTCCTCCTGTCCAACTGCAAGTACTGGCTTGAGGAGTATCATTTCGACGGCTTCAGGTTCGACGGCGTCACCTCCATGCTCTATTACAGCCATGGGTTGGGAGAGGCGTTCTGCAACTATGGCGACTATTTCAACGGCCATGAGGACGACAATGCCATCTGCTACCTTACATTGGCCAACCAACTCATCCATGAGGTCAATCCCAATGCCATCACCATCGCCGAGGAGGTGAGCGGAATGCCTGGACTGGCAGCCAAATTCGAACAAGGAGGCTATGGCTTCGACTACCGCATGGCGATGAACATTCCCGACTACTGGATCAAGACCATCAAGGAACTCAGCGACGAGAACTGGAAGCCAAGTTCCATCTTCTGGGAGGTGAAGAACAGAAGACCCGACGAGAAGACCATCAGCTACTGCGAGAGTCACGACCAAGCCCTCGTGGGTGACAAGACCATTGTGTTCAGGCTCATCGATGCAGACATGTACTGGCACTTCAAGAAAGGTGACGAGAACGAGATGGCCAACAGGGGCATCGCCCTTCACAAGATGATCAGGCTTGTCACAGCGGCAGCCATCAATGGTGGTTATCTCAACTTCATGGGCAACGAGTTCGGCCATCCTGAGTGGATAGACTTCCCCAGGGAGGGCAACGGATGGAGTTACAAGTATGCCAGGAGGCAGTGGAACCTTGTCGACAACAAGGAGTTGTGCTACCATTGGCTTGGAGACTTTGACAAGAAGATGATCAGTGTCATCAAGAGTCAGAAGAATTTCCAGAAGACCCCCGTGCAGGAAATCTGGCACAACGATGGCGACCAGGTGCTCGCTTTTATGCGTGGCGACCTTGTCTTCGTCTTCAACTTCAGTCCCACCCGTTCGTTCACCGACTACGGCTTCCTCGTCCCCACCGGCTCTTACGAAGTGGTGCTCAACACCGACGCCAAGGAGTTTGGTGGCAACGGCTTCGCCGACGACACGATGACGCATTTCACCAACTTCGACCCCTTGTATGTGGAGGACCATAAGGAGTGGCTCAAACTCTACATCCCTGCAAGGTCGGCTGTGGTGCTGAGGAAGAATTGAAGGATGATAGGAGACGAAGTTAAAGAAGTTAACGAAGTTATCGCTTCGCTCGAAGTTAGCGACAATAGTCCGTGCACACTGCCATTGGCAAAGGTAATGTCTTTAACTTCTTAAACTTCTTAAACTTCTTAAACTTCTTAAACTTCGATAGAAAATAATAATTGTTGTGCGTGAGGCATACCTGCCTCACGCCTTTGATGCATACAAGTACGAAAAAAGATGCCTTTCCTCTTCTTCAACAGCCAACAATGGCCTGCAACGAAGCGGTACACGGTGGTGGCATGTTCCTGCGCGTTCTGCCTCTTCTCGTTCTGCTACCTCCTTTTCTACCAGACCGACGTTCTTGTGGCGGGTCAGCATGTGCTTTCGGAGGGGAAGACACATTATGTAGGATGGGTTGGTGCAGTACTCATCACCCTTACGCTATTCCTCCTGCAACGGGTGGTGTTCATGTTCACCAAATTGTCAAAACGCGCCCATTTCCTCACTTATTTCCCTTCCATGCTCATCCTCACCATCATCACGGATGTGAGTTCAAGCATCGACCAGGGGTTCTCTTTCGGGGGGTGGTATGTGGCGGTGCCGATATTGTTGTTGCTCTTTGCCGGCACCGTGTGGGGCGCCAGGCAGATGGAGCCCTTTGAACCGGAGCCGGCAAGTCCGGGAATCACCTCGCGTACCATCTGGATCAACCTCGTCGGCCTGTTGGTGATGATGGTGCTGACGGGCATCTTCAGCAACGGCGACGAGGCGTTCCACCAACGTATGAAGATGGAGAGGCTTATAGCAAAAGGAAAATATGCGCAGGCCATCAAGGTGGGGAGGAATTCACAGGTCGCCGACCCGCAAATCACCATGCTCAGGGCCTTCGCCTTGTCGAAAAAGGGGCTTATGGGGGAGCATTTCTTCGAATACCCATTCGTCAGAGAAGGGAAGACATTGATGCACGACACCATCGGCAACCGTACCATCCTCTTGAACGACAGCATCCTGGCCACCGTGGTCAAGTCGTCGAGGGCAAGGCTCGACTACAAACTCATCGACATGCTCATCGACCGGGATATCGACGGCTTTGCCTCCACCGTGCAAAAGGCGTACCCCGACTCCATCATGCCGAAACACTACGCCGAGGCGTTGGCCATATACAAGAAGAATGCGCCTCCACCACCACCGAAAGAGGAGGAGAAGGATTCCAAGAAAGGGAAGAAAAAGAAGGAAAAAAAGGAGGAAGTCGTGGTGGAGCCTGCCCCCGACCCTATGTTGCTGCGTCTCGACGGATTTTTGAAAATGAAGGAAAAGAAGGACAAGCCGGGAGTGGCCTTGCAGCTTAAAAGGGAGTTTGGCAAGACCTATTGGTATTATTATTATATGACCGAGGAATAGTTTCGTGATACGGAAGTTGGCATAATTATCGAGGTTGAAGAAGATAAAGAAGTTAACGAAGTTATCGCTTCGCTCGAAGTTAAAGACATTACTCTGTAAATAGTAGAAATAATTCGACCTGTGCGGTTGCATCAATCGGAAGTATTTTCAAAATAGTTCCATTCTGTAAAAAAACAAAAATGCTCAATGAGTCAAACGCCAAGAATGTTCAATGGTATTTGACCCAAAGGTTATTCTTGCGTTTTTCCAATATGACGTTTTCAGCGCCCGGGTGGACATAGTCTCTTGGCGTTGAAGTTACAGACCCCACCCCTTGAGGGGCGGGGATGTTGCACTCCGAGTGAGTATCCCTGGGTGTGGGCATGGTCTTTTGGCGAAGGTTGTTCATCAAATTTCAACCTTACAGGTCGAAATAATTTCAACCTGCTGTTGACAACGAACACGAAGTAATCTTAAACAACAGACAATGAACAGGCGCTCGACTCTGCCGCTTGGCTCGTCCAAGAATTATATGTTAAAAAAATACCAAGTTATTTTTTTACTTTTACTAAATGGGAATTATATGTTGAGACCATTTACGCTGTTTGATTGTCTAATCGGACATGCATGAAGCAAGACCCTATAGCATGTCTGTAAACCTTCGAAAGGGAATGCTGTCACACCACTGACAAAAGTGACATTTCCGACCGTATGAATCGTGTCAAAGTCATTTTGGCACGATTTTCGCTATAAGATGGGAGGAAAATGATTTATCAACAAATAAAATCTTTAAGAAAATGAACATCAGACCATTGGCAGACAGGGTGCTCGTTCGCCCCATGCCAGCAGAACAGAAAGTCGGCGGTATCATCATCCCCGACACCGCTAAAGAGAAGCCCCTCAAGGGTACTGTCGTCGCCGCCGGTGACGGAACGAAGGACGAAGAGATGGTGCTCGAAGAGGGCGACATCGTGCTTTATGGCAAGTATGCAGGAACCGAGGTGGAGCTCGACGGAGAGAAATACCTCATCATGCGGCAGAGCGACGTGCTCGCCATCATCGAAGAGTAATCATTCTTAAACATTCAACATCATGGCAAAAGAAATCAAATTCAATATCGAGGCACGCGACCTCCTCAAGAACGGTGTAGACCAACTGGCCAATGCTGTAAAGGTGACCTTAGGTCCCAAAGGCCGCAACGTGGTGGTGGAGAAGAAATTCGGCGCACCACAAATCACCAAGGACGGTGTCACCGTAGCCAAGGAAATCGAATTCGAAGACCCGTTTGAGAACACCGGTGCCCAACTCGTCAAGAGTGTGGCTTCAAAGACCGGCGACGATGCCGGCGACGGTACCACGACCGCTACCTTGCTTGCACAGTCCATCATCAACGAAGGCCTGAAGAACGTGACTGCCGGTGCCAACCCCATGGACCTCAAGCGCGGCATCGACAAGGCCGTAGACGCCGTTGTCGACTATATCGCCGCCACCGCAGAGAAGGTGGACGACAACTATGACAAGATTCAGCAAGTGGCCACCGTGTCGGCCAACAACGAGGAGTCCATCGGAAAACTGCTCGCCGATGCCATGCGCAAGGTTTCCAAGGACGGCGTCATCTCCATCGAGGAGAGCAAGAGCCGCGACACCTATATCGACGTGGTGGAAGGCATGCAGTTTGACAGGGGTTATCTCAGTGGCTATTTCGTCACCGACCCCGACAAGCTCGAGTGTGTCTATGAGCGTCCGCTCATCCTCATCTACGACAAGAAAATCAGCAACATCAAGGAGTTCCTCCCCATCCTGCAGTCGGCTGCAGAGAGTGGCAAGCCGTTGCTCGTCATCGCAGAGGATGTTGACTCCGAGGCCCTTACCACGCTTGTTGTCAACCGTTTGCGCGGTGGCTTGAAGATTTGTGCCGTCAAGGCCCCAGGTTTCGGCGACCGCCGCAAGGCCATGCTCGAGGACATCGCCGTGCTCACCGGTGGCAAAGTCATCAGCGAGGAGAAGGGCGACAAGTTGGAAGATGCCACACTCGACATGCTCGGCACTTGCGACAAGGTGACCATCTCCAAGGACAACACCACCATCGTGGGCGGTGCCGGCACCAAGGAAGACATCGCCAACCGTGTTGCAGCCATCAAGAGCGAGATTGCCAACACCAACAGTTCCTATGACAAGGAGAAGTTGCAGGAGCGTCTTGCCAAGCTCTCCGGTGGTGTCGCCGTGCTTTACGTTGGCGCCAACAGCGAGGTGGAGATGAAGGAGAAGAAAGACCGCGTGGACGATGCACTCTGCGCCACCCGTGCCGCCATCGAGGAAGGTGTCGTGGCCGGTGGTGGCACCACTTACATCCGTGCCCTCGACGCCCTTGAGGCCCTGAAGGGCAGTAACGCCGACGAGCAGACCGGCATCAACATCGTGGCACGTGCCATCGAGGAGCCGCTTCGCCAGATTGTCTTCAATGCCGGTGGCGAGGGAGCCGTAGTGGTGCAGAAGGTGCGCGAAGGCCAGGGCGATTATGGTTACAATGCCTATTCCAACACCTATGAGGACCTCCGCCAGAGCGGTGTCATCGACCCGGCAAAGGTTGCTCGTGTGGCATTGCAGAATGCAGCCTCCATCGCAGGCATGTTCCTCACCACGGAATGCCTCATAGTGGACAAGCCGGAAGAGAAACCTGCCATGCCCATGGGAGGCGCACCGGGAATGGGTGGCATGATGTAATTTTTGACACGTTGACATGACAAAATAAGGAGAGGGCAGGTGTTTTTTGCCCTCTCCTTCACAAAAAAAGTAAAAATAAGTGTTTTTTTTACCCAAAATTTTTGTCTGCTCAACAAAAGTCATTAATTTTGCAACCAAATTACATAGATACATCATTGTTAAGAATATTTTTTTGATTTGTTTTAGTAGATTAGTTTTTAAGTAGTTTGTTTTTGAAAATCGGACGTCGTGAGACATCCGATTTTTTTATGCGCCATCCTCAAAAAAACACGCCCATCTTTTGCCATTCCGATAATAATCCGTATCTTTGTGACAAATTACGATTTGTCCATATGAACTTGAAGAAACTGAAGGTCTTATCCTCCGCCTTGATTGTGTTGCTCACCACCATGGGCTGTGAGCATCAGAAAGAAGCGATGACCCCGGAACAGTCGGCCAGCGCCATTGAAAAATTGGTGAAAAACATGGTTCCTGTGGAAGGTGGCACTTTCACCATGGGTGCCCTCGCCGACCCCGATAAGGACAAAATGGAAAAAGAAGCCCCCAAAGGTAAGAAAGAGGATAAAGTAGATGACGATGAAAGCCCCGTCCATCAGGTGACGATTTCCTCCTTCTCCATTGGTCGTTACGAGGTGACGCAGGATGAGTGGGAGGCCGTGATGGGTGATACCCCCTCTTATTTCAAGAATGGCTCCCTTCCCGTGGAATGTGTCTCTTGGGAGGATTGCCAGGTATTTATTTCAAAACTGAATGCCATGACGGGTAAGCAATTCCGCTTGCCGACGGAGGCAGAGTGGGAGTATGCCGCACGTGGTGGCAACAAGAGCAAGGGTTACAGTTATGCCGGCGGCAACGACCTCGACTCCGTGGCGTGGTATGAAAAGAATGCCTACGGCAGACGTTGGTCGAACAACAATTACGGCACTCACCCCGGCGGTCAGAAAAAGCCCAATGAATTGGGCCTTTACGACATGTCGGGCAATGTGTGGGAGTGGTGCAGCGACTTGTATGGTGACTATGCACCATCAGCCCAGAAAGATCCTGCCGGCGCCACAAAGGGAAGCTTCCGCGTTTGTCGTGGTGGCTGCTGGTTTGACAAGTCCAAGGACCACCGCGTGTCGAATCGGTACTATTGGTTTCCCGACAACCGCTACTCCTTCATTGGGTTGCGTCTTGCATTATAGTTTCCCAACATCTTCTTGGTGCCCGGTTGCGTGGCTCTCTCTCGTCACGGAGGAGAAATACACCAATGCACCCCGATATGTGCCAACAGACCGAAAAGTGTGAGGAAACCTCGTTGAAGGAGTGAAACATCACGGTAGGGAAAAGTTTGGCAGACAGAAAATTGAAAGAAGAAATCATCAAAAACACATCATATGAGAATCACAAGAACACTGATGACCATGGGACTGGCATCCATGATGCTGCAGTCCCCCGCAGCCACCATTAATATGATGGGGCCCGACGACCCTGTCAACCCGTTGTTGCAACAAAGTACACTCCCTTACGGAGCACCTGACTTCAGCAAGATCAAATCCTCCGACTACCTGCCCGCCATCCAAACAGCCATCCAGCAGCAGCGTGAGGAAATCAACGCCATCCTGGCCAACAAGAAAAAGCCCACTTTCGAGAACACCATCCTCGCCTTGGAGAAAAGCGGCGTGCTGCTTGACAGGGTGACCAGCATCTTCTTCGGCCTTGTCAGTGCCGACAAGACTCCGGAAATAGCGGAGACCGAGCGCAAGGTGATGCCGATGCTGACGGAATTGGAGAACGACATCACTTTCAACCCGGAATTGTTCCAAAGAGTCAAATACGTTTACGACCATCAATACAAGTCGTTGAAAGGAGAAGACAAGAAACTGTTGGAAGAGACCTACAAGAGTTTCGTAAGGTCGGGAGCCCTGCTTCCCCCGGACAAGATGGAGAGGATGAAAGCCATCAACCTCCGCATAGCGGAACTGCAACAACAATGGGGAGACTTGCTCCCCAGCGCCACCAACAACTCCGTCATCTGGGTGAACAATGTGGAGGAGCTGGCCGGACTGAGCGATGCCGACATCGCGCAGTGCAAGAAAGACGCCGAGAGCCGTGGCGGCAAGACTCCCTATTGCATCGTCATCATCAACACCACGCAGCAACCCATCCTCGCCAGCCTTGACAACAGGCAGTTGAGAAAACGAGTCTATGAGGCTTCCAGGCACCGCGCCGACGGGGAAAGGTCGTTCAACACCTTCCCCATCGTGGTGGAGATAGCCAAACTCCGTGCCGAGAAGGCCGAACTGATGGGTTACGACAACTATGCCTCACTCTCGTTGGAAAAGACCATGGCCAAGAAACCCGAGCAGGTTTACTCCTTCCTTCAGAGGCTCGTGAGCGAATATGAGTCAAAGGCCGATGCCGAGACCAAGGCCATCGAGGCTTATGCACGCAAGACCATGGGTAGCGACTTCCAACTCCAGCCCTACGACCGTTTCTACTTCTCCGCCAAGATGAAGAAAGAGGAATGCAATTTCTCCGAGGACGATGTGAAACCTTATTTCAACATCGACAGCGTGTTGGTCAACGGTGTCTTCTATGCCGCCAACAGGGTTTACGGCCTGTCTTTCAAGGAGAGGAAAGACATCCCCACCTATCATCCCGACATGAAGGTATGGGAGGTGACAGACAAGGACGGCAAGACCTTGGCCATTTTCTACAACGACTATTTCCGTCGGCCCACAAAGAGGGGTGGAGCCTGGATGAGCAGTTTCGCCAAACAGAGCGGGTTGCGCCAGCAGATACCATTAATATATAATGTGTGCAACAACGCCAAGGCGCCGGATGGTCAACCCTCCCTCATCTCATGGGACGAGGTGACCACGCTTTTCCATGAGTTCGGACACGCCATCCATGGCATCCTTTCCAACTGCAAGTACAACACCCTCAGTGGAACGGCGGTGGCTCGCGACTTCGTGGAGATGCCGTCACAGTTCAACGAGTTCTTTGCATCCGTGCCAGAGATTTTCGACCATTACGCCAAGCACACCGACACGGGAGAGCCCATGCCGGCAGCATTGAAGGAAAAGATGCTCAACTCCATCAATTTCCATTCCGCATACGGGTTGGGTGAGAACCTGACGGCGTCGTGCCTCGACATGGCCTGGCACATGCTGCCAAGCAACGAGATTCCCACAGCCGCCGAGGCACCCGCATTCGAGACCGAGGCGTTGAGGAAGATAGGGTTGCTCAATCCACAGATACCACCTCGCTATTCCACCTCTTATTTCAACCATGTGTGGGGTGGGGGATACGCCGCCGGCTACTACAGCTATCTTTGGACGGAGGTGCTGGCCGACAACATTGCCGACTATTTCAAGGCTCATGGGCCGCTCAATCCCGAGGTGGGCCAGGCGTTGCGCGACAAGATTCTCAGCCGAGGCAACACCAAGGACCTGATGGAGATGTTCACCGATTTCACAGGGATGAAGGCTCCCGACCCATCGTCCTTGCTCAAGGCCCGTGGGTTGTAATGACTTCCTTCGGCATTTGCATTGATAATGATTCAACCAATAGAGAAATGATATGAGAAGGATATTCTTGCTATTAGTCACCGGGCTGCTTGGTATGGCCACCGTCCAAGGGCAGCCCCTTGTGAGGACCCATGTTGAGACAGGCGACTTGGAAGCCGTAATGAACGGCAGCGACCTGGCCATCTACAAAGCCATACCTTATGCCGCACCACCCGTGGGTGAACTGAGATGGCGGCCTCCTCAGCCCGCAAAGCCGTGGGACGGCGTGTTGAAAGCCGAGGAATTCGGACCGTGGCCGCCCCAGCCGTCGAGACGCGACGGGTCGCATCCGAAAATGAGCGAGGACTGCCTCTATCTGGGCATCGCCACGCCTGCCACCTCTGTCGACGACCGCCTGCCGGTGATGGTGTGGATTCATGGCGGAGGTTTCGCCACCGAGCATTATGGCGGCGACCTCTGGGTGCATCTCGCACGACGCGGCGTGGTCATCGTCAGCGTGGAGTATCGCACGGGGGCACTGGGATTCATGGCACATCCGGAGCTGACCAAGGAGTCGAAAGACGGCCATTCTGGCAACTACGGTCTGCTCGACCAGATCTACGCCCTGCAATGGGTGCAGAGAAACATTTCCAACTTCGGAGGCGACCCCTCGAATGTGACCATCTTCGGCGAGAGTGCCGGTGCCATCAGTTGCAGCATATTGTGCGCCTCGCCATTGGCCAAGGGCCTTTTCCATAGGGTCATCAGCCAGAGCGGCGGGTCGTTCGCACCCTGGAGCGACCAACCCCGGTCGCTTGCCGTCAATGCCTCGCAGAAAGGTGCTGAGCAACAGGGGGTGGCCTTCCAAAAACATCTCGGGAAAAAGTCTGTCAAGCAGATGCGGAAGATGGACGCCCTTCAACTCTGTGGCGACAATGTCGGGTTTGGCGGTTTCTGGCCTTGTGTCGACGGCTATGTGATCACCGACGACCTCTACCGGCTCTATGAGCGTGGTGAATACAACGACGTGCCGGCCATCGTGATGACAAACAGCGACGAGGGTGTGCTCTTCACAGGAAACGTCTCGCCGGAAGACTATAAGAATGCAGCAAAGGGTATCTTCGGCCCCTTTGCCGACGAGGCGATGAAGGTCTATCCGGGCAACACGCCCGACGAGGCCTTCCACGCCAATGGCGACGCTTTCCGCGATATGGGCTTCGCATGGCCCTCCTTCGCATGGGCCAGCCTGCAGGCCAAGACAGGGAAAAGTCCTGCCTACGCCGCCTTCCTCGCCCAGCCCTCCACGGTGAGCTTTTCCCCAAACCCGAAGCGTCGCGGAGTGTCGCATGCCGACGACATCCTCTATCTCAATGGCACGTTCCTCACACAGCCCGACAAGTATCCTGCAGAGGCCGCCGTGGCGGAAATCATGCAGCGCTACTGGATCAACTTCGCCAAGACAGGCAACCCCAATGGCGCAGGATTGCCCTATTGGCCTTCGTTCGACGAGTCGAAACCCACCACGATGCAGTTCTCCAATGGTGCATCGCTCATTATGGTCCCCAACCGCGAACAAATCGACTTCGTGGACCGCTTCTACAAGTGGAAGAGGGAAGAGACGGAGAAGATGAGGAAGAATTGAGAATTGAGATTTGAGATTTGAGAATTGAGAATTGAGAATTGAGAATTGAGATTTGAGATTTGAGAATTGAGATTTGAGATTGAAGATTGGGTGAAAGGTTGTCCGATTTGTTGCTTTTTCCTCAAGAAATAGGAATTTCCTTTTCGATATTGTATCTTAAAAACAAAAAAATCTTTAAATGGAAGAATAAAAGGCAAATAAATTTTGTTTTATATAAAATTATTCGTAATTTTGCACCCTGTTTGGAATAGGTATCAAAAAACGAAAACAAAAATTTAGATAGAAATGTCGAAGATTTGTCAGATTACAGGGAAAAAAGCACAAGTTGGCAACAATGTTTCCCACTCGAAGCATCGCACGAAGAGGACTTTCGACGTGAACTTGTTCACAAAGAAATTCTACTACGTGGAAGAGGACTGCTGGATCAGTCTTAAAATCAGCGCAGCTGGATTGCGCCAGATCAACAAGGTGGGGCTTGACGCCGCCATTAAGCAGGCTGTTGCCAAAGGCTTTATCGATTGGAAGGACATTAAAGTGATAGGAGATTAATACAAATGGCATCAAAGAAAGCTAAAGGCAATAGAGTGCAGGTCATCCTCGAATGCACTGAGATGAAGAACAGCGGCCTTCCTGGTACAAGCAGATATGTTACCACAAAGAACCGTAAAAACACGCCGGAGCGTATGGAGTTGAAGAAATACAACCCCATCCTGAAGAAAATGACCGTTCACAAAGAAATCAAATAATATTTAGAATATGGCAAAGAAAACTGTGGCCTCCCTCCACGAAGGTTCGACGGAAGGACGCGCATATACCAAGGTGATCAAGATGGTGAAAAGCCCGAAGACCGGTGCTTACATCTTCGATGAGCAAATGGTGCCCAACGAGGCAGTAGACGATTTCTTCAAGAAATAACAATTGGTGAAACATATGGCAATAGGAGGGTGCGCTTCGCGCATCCTCTTTTGCTATTGAAAAAAAACGTCATATCTTGTTCATATGACATTTTTTTTTGCTACCTTTGCACTTGAATGTCGAAGGAAGGTGGCGGTTGCCACTTCCTTTGCTAAAAATATAAAACCATGGGATTATTCGGCATTTTCGGAAAGAAAAAGAAGGAGACACTCGACCAAGGGCTTGAAAGGTCTTCTCAAAGCATTTTCTCTAAAATAACCAAAGCCATCGCGGGAAAGTCGAAGGTGGACGACGAGGTGCTCGACAACCTCGAGGAGGTCCTCATCACTTCCGACGTTGGCGTGGAGACAACGTTGAAAATCATCGAGCGCATCGAGGCGAGAGTGGCGAGGGACAAATATGTGTCCACCTCTGAACTCAACAACCTCCTCAGGGACGAGATAGCCTCCTTGCTGACAGAGAACAACAGCTCTGACAACGATGATTGGGACCTGCCCACCGACCACAAGCCATATGTCATCTTGGTGGTAGGTGTCAACGGGGTGGGGAAGACCACCACCATAGGGAAACTCGCTTACCAGTTCAAGAACGCGGGGAAAAAGGTCTATCTCGGTGCCGCCGACACTTTCAGGGCCGCCGCTGTGGACCAACTCTGCATCTGGGGTGAGAGAGTGGGCGTGCCTGTCATCAAGCAGCAGATGGGTGCCGACCCCGCATCGGTGGCCTACGACACCTTGTGCTCTGCCAAGGCCAACAACGCCGACGTCGTCATTGTAGATACTGCCGGCAGATTGCACAACAAGGTGGGGTTGATGAACGAGTTGAAGAAAATCAAGGATGTGATGAAGAAGGTGTTGCCTGAGGCTCCCGACGAGGTGTTGCTCATCCTCGACGGCAGCACGGGGCAGAACGCTTTCGAGCAAGCCAAGCAATTCTCCGCCGTCACCAACATCACCTCTATGGCGGTCACCAAACTCGATGGCACGGCCAAGGGAGGTGTCGTCATCGGCATCAGCGACCAGCTGAAAGTCCCCGTGAAGTACATCGGACTGGGAGAAGGGATGGAAGACCTCCAACTCTTCAACAGAAGACAGTTTGTTGATTCCCTGTTTGGCGACAGGAAGAAATGATAACGGTCATATGATCAAGAACCGTGTTGACATCATCACCATGGGCTGCTCTAAAAACCTCGTCGACAGCGAGGCTTTGATGGGGCAGTTCTTGGCGAATGGCTATGTTTGCAAACACGATAGCAGGAACCCGAAAGGAGAAATCATCGTCATCAACACTTGCGGTTTCATCCAAGATGCCAAGGAGGAGAGCATCAACACCATTCTTGAATTCGCCCAGGCAAAGGAGGAGGGGCGCATCGCCAAACTCTTTGTCATGGGATGCCTCTCGCAAAGATACAAGGAGGAATTGGAGAAGGAAATTCCTGCCGTGGACAAATACTATGGGAAATTCGACTACAACCAATTGATAGCCGACCTTGGGAAGCCTGTCTTGGGCATGCCTGAGGCCATGCGTTGCATCACCACCCCCAAGCACTACGCCTACTTGAAAATCAGCGAGGGGTGCGACAGGCATTGCGCCTATTGCGCCATACCGATGATGACGGGGAGGCATAGGAGCCGTCCCATGGAGGAAATCATCTCCGAAGTGGAGGCTTTGGTCGCCAAAGGGGTGAAAGAGTTGCAGGTCATCGCCCAGGAACTCACTTATTACGGCGTGGACCTTTATGGGAAGAGGTGCATCGCCGAGTTGGTCGACAGGATAGCCGATGTCAAGGGCGTGGAATGGATAAGGTTGCATTATGCCTATCCCACGCAATTCCCTTATGACCTGTTGGATGTCATCAGCAGGCGTGACAATGTATGCAAATATCTCGACGTCGCCCTTCAGCACGTCTCAGACAACATGCTCAAAAGGATGGGGAGGAACTTCACCAAGGAACAGACCTACCAATTCGTAAGAGATGTCAGGGAGAAAGTGCCCGGCATCGCCCTTCGAACCACCATGATGGTGGGCTTCCCTGGCGAGACGGAGGAGGACTTCGCCCAACTGATGGAATTCGTGGAGTGGGCGAGGTTTGAAAGGCTTGGCGCTTTCGCCTACTCGGAAGAGGAGGGCACCTATAGTGCCACTCATTTCCAGGACGACGTGCCTTATGACTTGAAACTGAAGCGGTTGAACCACCTGATGGCTTTGCAACAGGACATCAGCAGTGAGATTGAGGCGACAGCAGTGGGGAAAACCATGAAGGTGGTCGTCGACAGGAAAGAGGGTGATTACTACGTGGGAAGGACACAATATTCGTCGCCAGAAGTGGACCCGGAGGTGCTCATACCTGTTCAAGGGAAGACCTTGAGAAGAGGAGGTTTCTATGAGGTGTGCATCACTGATTCAGAAGAGTTCGACCTCTATGGGATAGTGAAATAGATAGAAGTGTAATGGAATACGACATACTCATATCAGATTTGGCGAGGAATGCCGGAGGAACGAAAGAGACGGCGCGACAGTATGCTGACACGATTGTCAAATGGGTCGCACGCCAAGTCTCTGAAGAAGGGTGCCTTGTAGTCAACAATTTTGGTAAATTCTTGGTGGAGAAGCATATGGAGTATGTTTACCTTGATGTCGCCACCAAGAAAAGATGGCTTGTGCCACCCAGGCTCTCCGTCAAATACATCCCAGCCACTTTGCTGGAGGAAGACGAGAGGGACAAGGGAAAGGTCATCCCTGTCATTGCCGATGTCATCGAACGGCAACACAAGGAAAAGCAAATCACTGCAAGGAAGTATGCAGTCATGTTTTTCAAGACCATCCTGGATGCCATGGAGGAAGGCAGCCCGGTAAAGGTGGAGGGATTAGGCTCTTTCCTTCTCACCAAGATGAAGGTGGACGATGCCATCTACGGCAAGGTGTCGTTCACGCCTGATGAGAGTTTGTTGGCCGACATCAACCGTCCCTTCTCTTATTTCCAGCCAGTGGAAGTGAATGAGGGCGTGGAGTTTGAGGATGTCGAGACGACCACTCACCGCCCACAGGACGACAAGGGCGAGCAGGTCTTCCTGATTTTCAAGGAGGAAGCACCAGATGATGGGCTTGATGGGTCTGATGGGGCTGATGGGCTTGATGGGGCTGATGGGCTTGATGGGCTTGATGGGACTGATGGGCTTGATGGGACTGATGGGCTTGATGGGACTGATGGGCCTGATGGGGCTGATGGGTCCTCTCGGCGCTTCTCCGCAAGCGGCGGCTCTGCCGCCACCACTCCTGCCGAACCTACTGAAGCCACCAGCCTCTCTGATGACCCAGAGGGTTCTTCCCCCTTCGCCCGCTGGTGGAAATATGCCGTGGCATCGCTGGTGTTGCTAGCCTGCGTGACGGCTTTCTTCCTGATGAGGGGGAAGGGTGAAAAGGAAAACCCAGCAGAAAAGGATTCCGGCGCCGTGGTGGAGAACCGCAATGCCGAAGACCAGCCTTCTGAGGCAAGCAAGACAGATGTTCTTGCAGGCGTCGCCGCCGAAGGGGTCGGCCAGGCTGCTGGAAATGAAGTCACCGCTCCGTCTTCTGCCGAAGAGTCGCAACTCGACTTCGCCAAGATGAACGCACAGTTGCCTTACGTCGGTTATGACATCGTAGGAGTGGCCAGCACCATCACCGTCACCCCCGGGCTTACGGTGAAGGACATTGCGAGACGTTATTTTGGTTCGGATTACACGGGATACCTTGTAGTACTCAACAACGGGAACGACAATCCGCAACCAGGACAGAAATATATGATACCAAAACTGCAGGTGAGGAAAAATAAGTGACATTTTCAAACCGTTATCCGAAAAAAAATGTTAACTTTGCCAAAACTTGTCAATATAGGGCTTATTCATCAACTTTTTCTAATATATGGCAAATGTTATTAAGTTACGAAAAGGCTTAGACATCAACCTCAAGGGTAAGGCCGCCAGGAAAAGGGTCGACGTGAAACCCGCCGGGGAATACGCTTTGGTTCCCGCGGATTTCACAGGTGTCGTTCCAAAGGTGGTCGTACGTGAAGGGGATGTTGTCAAGGCCGGGGATGCCTTGTTTGTCAACAAGAAATTCCCTGAAGTAGGCTTCGCCTCCCCTGTCAGCGGCACTGTTGCCGAAGTGGTCAGGGGTGAACGCAGGAAATTGCTTTGTGTCAAGGTGAAGGCCGACAGCAAGCAGGAATACCGGAAATTCGACGCCAAAGACCCTGCCTCCCTCGATGCGAAGGCCGTGGTGAGTGCTTTGCTCGACGCAGGATTGTTCGGTTACATCAACCAGCTTCCTTACGCTGTCTCCGCCACACCTGATGCCGACCCCAAAGCCATCTTTATCAGTGCATTCCGTGACATGCCGCTCGCAGGTGATGTCGATGTGGAACTGGAGGGCAACGAAAAGGCATTCCAGGCCGGACTGACCGCCCTCTCGCGCATCGCCAAGACTTATCTCGGCATCAGTCCCTCACAGGCTTCCGGAGCACTCGCTGCCATGAAGGATGTGGAAACCAACATCTTCGACGGACCCTGTCCAGCAGGCAACGTGGGCGTGCAGGTCAATCATCTCGACCCCGTGAACAAGGGCGAGGTGGTATGGACGGTGGACCCATCTGCCGTGATTTTCATCGGCAGGTTGTTCCTCGACGGCAAGGTGGACCTGAGAAGGACGGTGGCCCTCGCTGGCAGCGAGATGAGCGACCCTTGTTATGTCGATGTGTGCGTGGGATATCCCATCAAGCCTCTGGTGGAGCAGCGCATCGATGCCGGCAAGCACGTGCGGCTCATCAATGGCAACCCCCTCACTGGAACACTCGCCACGCTCGATGGATTTGTGGGAGGGCATACCTCTGAAATCACCGCCATCCCCGAGGGCGACGACCGCGACGAGATGCTCGGATGGATCATGCCGCGCTTCAAGGAGTTCTCCGCCAACCGCAGCTATTTCTCTTGGCTGTTGGGCAAGAGCAGGGAATACACCCTCGACGCCCGTGTCAAGGGAGGTGAGCGACACATGATCATGAGCGGTGAATACGACAGCGTGATTCCAATGGACATCTTCCCCGAATACCTCGTCAAGGCCATCATCGCCGGCAACATCGACAAGATGGAGCAGTTGGGCATCTACGAGGTGGCACCCGAGGATTTCGCATTGGCAGAATTCGTTGACTCTTCCAAACTCGAGTTGCAGCGCATCGTGCGCGAGGGACTCGACATGCTCAGGAAGGAGAATGCGTAACCCCTAAAAGCGTTAGACTATGTCACTGAGAAATTATCTGAATAAAATCAAGCCTTCCTTCGAGGAAGGAGGCAAGCTGCACGCTTTCAGAAGCGTGTTCGATGGGTTCGAGACGTTCCTCTATGTGCCCAACACCACCGCGAAGAGCGGGGCGCACATCCACGACGCCATCGACTCCAAGCGTATCATGAGCATGGTGGTCATCGCCCTCATGCCGGCCATGCTGTTCGGCATGTACAATGTGGGATACCAGAACTTCCTGGCAGCCGGAAAACCGGCCGACGCCACCTTCTTCAGCATCTTCTTCTACGGTTTCTTCGCCGTGCTGCCCAAAATCCTGGTCAGCTACATCGTCGGTCTGGGCATCGAATTCGCCTGGGCGCAGTGGAAAGGTGAGGAAATCCAGGAGGGTTACCTCGTGTCGGGCATCCTCATCCCGCTGATCATACCTGTAGACTGTCCGTTGTGGATACTGGCCATCGCCTGCGCTTTCGCCGTGATTTTCGCCAAGGAGATTTTCGGCGGCACGGGAATGAACATCTTCAATGTGGCTCTGGTCACACGTGCATTCCTCTTCTTCTCCTATCCGCAGAAGATGAGCGGCGACACCGTGTGGGTGGCATCCGACAAGATTCTCGGACTGGGATACACCCTGCCTGACGGCTACACCGCCGCCACACCGCTGGCACAGATAGGGCAGGACGGGGCGACGATGACAGAGTTTTGCGACATGGTGACGGGACTCATCCCCGGTAGCATCGGCGAGACCAGTGTCATCGCCATCGCACTTGGTGCTGTCATCCTGTTGTGGACGGGCATCGCATCTTGGAAGACCATGCTCAGCGTCTTCGTTGGAGGCTCTGTCATGGCGCTCATCTTCCAGGCTGTAGGCAAGACGCCCATACCATTCTATGAGCACCTCGTACTGGGCGGTTTCGCCTTTGGTGCTGTCTTCATGGCAACCGACCCCGTCACCAGTGCTCGCACAGAGGGCGGCAAATGGATTTTCGGACTCCTCGTGGGCGCCATGGCCATCATCATCCGTGTGATGAACCCCGGCTACCCGGAGGGCATGATGCTGGCCATACTTCTGATGAATATGTTTGCACCGCTCATCGACCACTGCGTCGTGCAGCGCAACGTGTCGAAGCGAATGAAACGTCTCACCTCTAAATGACAAGGCCATGGCAAATGAAACAAAAAAGGGGTTGAATACCAATTCGAATTCATACACCATCATCTATTCGGCCATCATGGTCATCATCGTGGCCTTCCTCCTCGCTTTCGTCTATAAGACGCTGAAGGACAGGCAGGATGCCAACGTGGCACTCGACAAGAAGAAGCAAATCCTCTATGCGCTCAACATACGCGGTCTGAATGATGAGGATGCGGCTGCTAAATACAAGGAAGTCGTCGTCAGCGATGACATCCTCGCCGAAAACGGGGAAGTCGCTCCGTTTGATGGCAAAGACAACGAGAGCAACGGCTTCAAGTTGGGCAGCGCCGACTACAAGGAAGGCAAGTTGGCTGTCTACACTTGCAAGATAGGCGAGGACACGAAGTATGTCATCCCTGTCTATGGCATGGGACTTTGGGGACCCATCAGTGGTTACATCGCCCTTGACAGCGACTGTCAGACAGTCTTCGGTGCCTATTTCAACCATGACTCTGAGACAGCCGGTCTGGGTGCTGAAATCAAGGATGACCAGTCCTGGCAGGAGAAGTTCAAGGGCAAGAAACTCTTCGCCGAGGGTTCCGACGACATCGCCCTCTCCGTGGAGAAGAATGTGGACAAGCCAGAATCCCAGGTGGATGCCGTCACCGGTGCCACGCTGACTTCCAATGGCGTGAGAGACATGCTCAAGGAAGGTCTGGGGAAATACGTCGGTTTTTTCAAGTCAAAACAAAACAAAGGAGGAAACTAAGATATGAGCAAACTGTTTTCCAAGGAGAACAAGGAGGCTTTTGCAAAGCCGTTGAACCTTGACCATCCCATTCTTGTGCAGGTGCTGGGCATCTGCTCCGCCTTGGCTGTCACTTCACAACTGAAGCCGGCCATCGTCATGGGACTCGCCGTCACCATCATCACGGCATTCTCCAACGTGATCATTTCGGTCATACGCAACACCATTCCCAACCGCATTCGCATCATCGTGCAACTCGTGGTCGTGGCGACGCTCGTCACCATCGTCAGCCAGGTGCTCAAGGCCTTCGCCTATGATGTCAGCGTGCAACTCTCGGTCTATGTGGGTCTTATCATCACCAACTGCATCCTCATGGGACGCTTGGAGGCTTTCGCCATGATGAACAAGCCCTGGCCGAGTTTCCTCGACGGCGTGTCCAACGGACTGAGCTACGCGCTCATCCTCGTCATCGTCGGCGCGGTGAGGGAATTCTTCGGAAGAGGTTCGCTGCTGGGATTCCAAATCATCCCGCAGGGAGCATACGAGGCAGGATATATCAACAATGGCATGATGACGATGCCTGCCATGGCGCTCATCCTCCTGGGATGCGTCATCTGGATACACAGGGCATATTTTTATAAGGAGGAGAAGTGATGGAACATCTGGTTAGTTTGTTTTTCAGGTCGATTTTCATCGACAACATGATCTTCGCATTCTTCCTGGGAATGTGCTCGTTCCTGGCTGTGTCGAAGAATGTGAAAACGTCTCTTGGATTGGGCATGGCGGTCACTTTCGTGCTGCTCGTCACCGTCCCCGTCGACTATCTCCTGCAGACGAAGGTGCTGGGTCCCGACTGCCTTGTAGAAGGCGTCGACCTTTCCTATCTCAGCTTCATCTTGTTCATCGCAGTCATCGCCGGCATGGTGCAACTCGTGGAGATGACGGTGGAGAAATATTCTCCTTCGCTCTATGCGGCACTGGGCATCTTCCTGCCGCTCATCGCCGTCAACTGCGCCATCATGGGTGCCTCGCTCTTCATGCAGCAGCGCATCAACCTCGACCCGTCCAACTCTCAATATATCGGTTCGGTCGTCGATGCCATCGTCTATGCCTTAGGCAGCGGCATCGGTTGGACATTGGCCATCGTGGCCATGGGAGCCATCAGGGAGAAGATGGAATACAGCGACGTGCCCGAGCCGCTCAAGGGATTGGGCATCACTTTCATCACCGTGGGACTCATGGCAATGGCCATGATGTGCTTCTCAGGACTTAACATCTAAAAAAGGAGGATACGCATATGAGTTTCATTTTAGCAAGTATAGGAGTTTTCCTCGTGACGATTCTCCTTTTGGTCGTCATCCTGCTCGTGGCGAAAAGTTATCTCTCGCCCAGCGGTGACGTGAATATTGAAATCAATGGCGAAAAGACCATCACGGTGGGTCAGGGCAGCAGCCTGATGACCACGCTCAACGAGAATGGCATCTTCCTGCCGTCGGCTTGTGGCGGCAAGGCTTCCTGTGGCCAGTGCAAGGTGCAGGTCTTGGAGGGTGGGGGAGAAATTCTCGACTCCGAGCGTCCTCACTTCACCCGCAAGGAAATCAAGGACCACTGGCGACTGGGTTGCCAGTGCAAGGTGAAGGGCGACCTCAAGATCAAGGTGCCCGAGAGCGTCATGGGCGTGAAGGAATGGGAGTGCACGGTCATCTCCAACAAGAACGTGTCGTCGTTCATCAAGGAGTTCATCGTGGCACTGCCTCCCGGAGAGCATATGGACTTCGTCCCCGGCTCTTACGCCCAAATCAAGATTCCTGCATACGACTGCATCGACTACGACAAGGACTTCGACAAGGACGATATCGGCGAGGAATACATTGGCTCTTGGGAGAGGTTCAACATCTTCTCGCTCAAGGCCCACAACCCGGAGGCCACCATCCGCGCCTACTCCATGGCCAACTATCCGGCAGAGGGCGACCGCATCACTTTGACGGTGCGTATCGCCACCACGCCGTTCAAACCCAAGCCAGAGGTGGGATTCATGGATGTGCCTACGGGCATCGCCTCGTCCTACATCTTCTCGCGCAAGCCAGGCGACAAGGTGATCATGAGTGGTCCTTACGGCGACTTCCATCCCATCTTCGACTCCAAGAAGGAGATGATATGGGTGGGCGGTGGCGCCGGCATGGCTCCTCTCCGTGCACAAATCATGCATATGACGAAGACGTTGAAGACCCGCGACCGCGAGATGCATTTCTTCTATGGTGCACGCGCGTTGGTCGAGGCTTTCTTCATCGACGATTTTCTGGAGCTGGAGAAGGAGTTCCCCAATTTCCATTTCCACCTCGCCCTCGACCGTCCCGACCCCGCCGCCGATGCCGCAGGGGTGAAATACACCGCCGGCTTCGTGCATCAGGTGATGTATGAGACTTATCTCAAGGACCACGAGGCACCTGAGGACATCGAGTACTACATGTGCGGTCCCGGCCCCATGTCGAAGGCCGTGCAGGGAATGCTCGACTCCCTCGGTGTGGAGCCTGAAAGCATCATGTTCGACAACTTCGGATAATGATGAAAATAGTAAAATGATAAAAAGCCGCCCCTGCAAAGGGGCGGCTTTTATGGCTTCTATGGTTTCTATGGTTTCTATAGTTTCTATGGTTTCTATAGTTTCTATAGTCTCTATTTTACCGCGAAGCTCCTTTTGATTTTGTCGACATAGGCATCGATGACGGCGACGGCGGTGATGCTCACTACGTCGCGCACGCTGCTGCCATAGTCGGCGAAGTGGATGGGTTTGTTCAGGCCCATCTGTATGGGGCCGATGATTTCGATGTTGGGTTCCAGGGCTTGTATCATCTTGTAGGATGAGCGGGCACTGGTGAGGTT
The DNA here is from genome assembly GCA_902786665.1 of uncultured Prevotellaceae bacterium. Lineage (GTDB taxonomy): Bacteria > Bacteroidota > Bacteroidia > Bacteroidales > Bacteroidaceae > Prevotella. The sequence goes on from CADADN010000057.1 coordinate 25,971, forward strand.
GGGGAAGATGAGCGTGTTCACATCCATCCCTTTCAGTCGGTTGAAGGGGTAGAGGGTGTCGCGCAACTCGCGGTCGAGGGCCGTGCTGATTTGCATCTCTCCGTCGATGGGGAGGTCGGGGGCTTGCTCGTGTATTTTCGCCACCGCCTCGCGCACCTTCCTGGAGCCCACGGACTGGTCGCTGCCGAAGTTGGAGTGGCTGATGAGTGCTATGCGCGGCTGTTCGTTGAAGAACCTCACGGCGGTGGAGGCCAGTTTGGCGATGTCCACCAGTTGGTCGGTGTTGGGGTTGTTGTTGATGAGCGTGTCGGCCACGAAGAGGGTTCCGCGTTGGGAGTTGATGATGTGCATGGTGCCGAAATTCTGGTATTCGGGTCTCACGCCTATGATTTCCCTCACCACCTTCAGCGTGTTGGAGTATTTGGTGTAGAGGCCTGTGATGAATGCGTCGGCGTCTCCGGTCTCCACCATCATCATTCCGAAGTAGTTGCGCTCGAACATCTTGTCATTGGCCTCCTCGAAGGTGTAACCGTCGCGCTGGCGTTTCTCCGTGAGGATGCGTGCGTAGCGCTCGCGGCGTTCCGCCTCGCGGTCGTGTCGCAGGTTGACCACCTCTATACCTTCAAGTGAGAGGTCCAGTTGGTCGGCGAGTTTTGCTATGCGCTCGTCGTTGCCCAAGAGGATGGGTTGGCAGATGCCCTCTGCCTTGGCTTGCACTGCCGCCTTGAGCATGGTGGGGTGTATGCCTTCGGCGAAGACCACGCGTTGCGGGTGTGCGCGGGCGGTGTCGTAGAGTTTGCGTGTCACTTTCGTCTGGAGGCCGAGCATCTGGCGCAGGTTGTTCTTGTATTCCTCCCAGTCGGTGATGATGTGTCGTGCCACTCCGCTGTCGATGGCAGCCTTCGCCACGGCGGCGGAGACCTCGGTGATGAGTCGTGGGTCCACGGGTTTCGGGATGAAATAGGAAGGTCCGAAGGTGAGGTTGTTCACCTTGTAGACATCGTTCACCACGTCGGGCACGGGTTGCTTGGCCAGGTCGGCGATGGCGTGGACGGCAGCCATCTTCATTTCTTCGTTGATGGCGGTGGCGTGCACGTCGAGTGCTCCTCGGAAGATGTATGGGAAGCCGATGACGTTGTTGATTTGGTTGGGATAGTCGGAGCGTCCGGTGGCCATGAGCACGTCGGGTCGGGAATCCATGGCATCCTCGTAAGAGATTTCCGGCACGGGGTTGGCGAGTGCGAAGACGATGGGGTCTTTTGCCATGGAGCGCACCATGTCCTTGGTGAGCACGTTGCCTTTGGAGAGTCCCACGAAGACGTCGGCACCCTTCACCGCCTCTTCCAACGTGTGAACGTCGGTGCGGTCGGTGGCGAAGAAACGTTTCTGTTCGTTGAGGTTTTCCCGGTCGCTGGTGATGACCCCTTTGGAGTCGAGCATGAGGATGTTCTCTTTCCGAGCACCGAGGGCCATGTAGAGTTTGGTGCATGAGATGGCTGCTGCTCCGGCGCCGTTCACCACGATGCTCACCTTCGAGATGTCCTTGCCGTTCACCTCGAGGGCGTTTTTCAGACCTGCGGCTGAGATGATGGCGGTGCCGTGTTGGTCGTCGTGCATCACGGGGATGTCGAGGGTGCGTTTCAGTCGCTCCTCGATATAGAAACATTCGGGCGCCTTGATGTCCTCAAGGTTGATGCCGCCGAAGGTGGGAGCGATTTTCTCCACGGCCTCGCAGAATTTCTCCGGGTCTTTCTCTGCCACCTCGATGTCGAAGACGTCGATGCCGCCGTAGATTTTGAACAGCAGGCCCTTGCCTTCCATCACGGGTTTTCCGCTCAGCGCGCCGATGTCGCCGAGTCCGAGCACAGCCGTGCCGTTGCTGATGACCGCCACGAGGTTGCCTTTGTCGGTGTATTTGTAGGCATCGTCGGGATGCTCTTGAATCTCCAGGCAGGGGAAGGCCACGCCGGGAGAATATGCCAGACTCAGGTCGGTCTGCGTGCGGTAGGGTTTTGTTGGGGTGACTTCAATCTTGCCGGGACGGCCGCTCTTATGGTATTCCAATGCGGCCTCTTTCGTAATCTTTACCATTTTACCTTGTTATTGTTGGGTTCTCAACCTATTGTTTGATTCTTTTCCTGTCTACTTTTGAAGGTTTGTTTCGTCTTCTTTTGAAGGGTCTCCACCCTGAAAATGATGATGTTTTAACCGAATTATTGACAAATTGCTGCAAAATTACTACTTTTTCTTGTAAAAAGTGAATTTTTCCCTAATTTTTGTGACTTTTTATCGTAAAATGCCCGAAAATCATATTGTCGTCCCGAATTAGAGAATTAGAGAATATGTCCTTTTAGTCCTTATGGTCCGTAAACGATGAATAACGCCAAGCCATCCCTAAAAGTCGTATGGGTGGATTTTGTGCCTTCCCGAAAAATCTTCTGCATGTTATGTTTGGGCAATTCAAATAAAAAAAGTAAATTTGTATCCGCATTTTTATAAGCCGATACTGGTGACAACCACGAAACTATGCACCAACGTAAAATAGTCATATGGGGAATGATACGAAAAAGAAACCAAACAGCATCCTTGGATGTTTCCAGATAAAGGACAGGGTCGCTATTGCCTTGCTTGCATTGGTCGTGAACGCTAACGCATGGGCACAGGACCAAGTAGAGCCGTTGTTGCAGCAGTTTGACAAACAACAGGATGTCACTGCCGCCAACCTTTTCTTCAACGAATTGTCGAAAGAGGAATTCACCGACGACACAATCACTTTTGATGCTTCGACACCGACCGACTCCCTGAAACAACAGGTGTGGTACTGGGCCGCCGAATGGCTGTACGACCATCAGCAATACGATAAGGCGGAACAGTATGCCTTGAAAGCGTTGCAGAAATACCACCCCTCCAATCCTGAGAAGGCCGATTGCCTCAACACCCTCGGTTGCATCTACGTCAGACTCAGCGACTTCAAGAATGCGGCCCTCTATGCCAAGCAAAGTGTGGAGATAGAGATGAAGGGGGGCGATCACGACCGCATATCATCGAGCCTGAACACCCTGGCGGGCATCTATATGGCTGGCTATCAAGCGAAAGAGGCGGAGCAAATCATTCTGCAGGCATTGGAACATGCCAACAAGGTGGACAATCCCGGGCGCAAAGCCATCATCCAGGGCATGGCTTCAGAAATATACCACACCTTGGGCGACGACGCCAAGGCTCTTTCCTACGCCGAGCAGGCCATAGAGATAGAGAAGACGTTGGGCAGGAAGCAGAAGTTGGCCATTCGCTTGTCGCAGAAAGGGTCGGCGCTCCTGGGTCTCCATCGCTACAAGGAAACGGAGGAAATCTTTCGTCAGATACTCCCCGACTTGAAGGAGGCGGGCGACTACCATTCTTATGCCATCGCCCTCAATCGACTGGGGATGTCGCTGCTCTGCCAGGAGCGTCAGGCCGATGCCATCCCCTATTTCAAGGAAGCTGCAGGGCTGTTCTCCAAGATGGGGGACCTTTACAACGAGATTCATTCCCATCGCGGGCTTTATGAAAGCTATTGGAACCTCAATCCTGACTCTGCGAAGATAGAACTCGACTATTTCGATTTGTTGAAAGACTCCCTTTACATGCATTCCACGGCGGAAGCCTTGTCGCGATACAATGCCGAGTTTGGCAACGACCAGTTGCAGAAAGAAAACGAGGAGGTGCGGAAGGCACATAAGCGCACCATCCTTTTGTCCGTCTTCTTCATTCTCCTGATGGCTGTTGGCGCATGGCTCATCATCCGAAGAATCCGTCGCAACCACCAACAGGTGATGCAGGACCTCATCCGTGAGATAGAACATTTGAGAAAAGACGGTCAGGAGATGGCTCCCACAGTGGAGGAGAAGAAAGAAAATACCCAACCGGAGGTGAAAAACGAAGAAGACCGCCTGTTCCTGATGCGGGTCATCGAGACCGTGAACATGGCCATGCCTTCCGGCAATTTCGGCGTGGAGACGATAGCTTCGGAACTGAACATGAGCGTGCAGACTTTCCGACGCCGACTGATGGCAGCCGCCGGGGAATCGCCCAAGTCCTACATCTCTGCCATCCAAATGGAAAGGGCGGCAACCTTGCTTGTCGGCAGTCCCGATATGCCTATCTCGAAGGTGGCGAACCTATGTGGTTTTGAGGAGACCAGCAGCTTCGGCCATTCATTCAAGCGTATCTATGGTTGCTCCCCATCCATTTACCGAGAGTCAAACAAGTGACTTTCGGTCCCCCCTAATTTCACCTGCTTTTACGCATTTTGGAAGAAAAAGACAAATTTTCCGCCCATTTTGGTAGATTTTATCAACTACGACAAGCGTTTTTTGTCTTACCTTTGCACCGACATCAAACACAAGTCGATGAAAGAAATGACAGACAAGCAAAGAGCTGCCCGGAAGCTGGCTTCGGACTACAGCCGTTATCTGTTCGACCAAGAGAACCTGGTGGAACGGATTCTGGAACGCAAGTGGCAGGAACTGTCATCTTACATTGAAGAACTGATAGACAAAAAAATCCAAGAAAGAACGACCAACGAACAACATCATTAATCATTTTAAACCATTATATTTATGAAAAAGGTATTATTCAGTTTCGCCATTGTTGCTGCAGGTCTGTTTGTAGCTTCATGCGGCAGCAAGAGTGCAGAACCAGGCACTGAGGCAGGACAGACAGAACAGAAAGAACAGACAGAGCAGGTGGCTGAAGAGGCTCCCGCAGCAGAGAAGGAACAGCCGGCATCGCTTGCCGACATCGTGGCAAAAGCCAAGGCCGAAGGGGCCAAATGGAGTGCTGACGAGTGGAAAGAGCAGTACAAAACAGCCTTGAAGGCCTACAAACCTTTCGCTGTGGCGATGGACAAGGCCCAGCCCGCGGACTTGGAAGGAGTCATAAAGAAATATGCCGACGTCCCCTCGTTGATGGAGGAGTTTGCAAAAATCGCCAAGCAAGCCGAAGGTGGCAAGGGTATCAGCGACGAATGGGTTAAAACCACCATGGAGGAGCTTGGCATCCCCGACTTATAAGAGTCACCCAGTGAATAAGTAGGTGCTCAAAAATAGATAATAGTATTTTATGATCTATTTGGATGCAGATTTTGCATAAATTGCTCACGCTCGGCCATTCGCAAGCAAGCTTGTATGGCACTCGCTGACTCGCAATTTTGCTTTCAGATGAAGGAGCATAGCGGGCTATGTGACTGAGGATGAGAGGAAAATATGCGCCAAAGAGACATAAAAGACTATCTGCACCTACAAATAGGATATATATAGATAATTTTGAATACCTACTTAATAAAACATTTACATATTAACTCTTTAAAATCTTAGTCAATGAAAAAAGTTTATCAAATCGCGATCATGATCGTGGCAGCCATCGCTTTCACAGCATGTGGCAACAAGACAACACAAGAAGGCGAAAATGCCGAAGGTACGTCAACAGAGCAAACCGCCGAGGCAGCCAATGAGGTGAAAGAGGGCAGCAAAGGCCCGTGCACCGTCTCCTGCGATAAGTTCAGCATCGACATCCCTGAGGGATGGGAGGTTCGTGTAATCAAGGAAAACGAAATCGGTGCCGGCCAGGAATACAAGGAGGGCTTGAATTTCGTTTATGACCAGTATGCCAACTACAAGCAGTCGCAAAAGATAGAGATGGATATCAAAGGCATGGAAGACCTTGGAGAAAAGACCCTTGGCAACAACACTTATGCCACCTTCCTCTGGAAACAAGATTCGGGCGATTCCTTCTCTGCCATCCTGAAGATTGGCGACGGCGAGAACGGTATCATCAAGGTAAGCTCCTCCAACGTGAAGACAGCCGACAACGAGACCGTGCTGAAGGTGATGGAATCGCTGAAGATGAAATAATAATGGGCATTGCATAAAAGAATTCTCCACACCCTGAAAGCAAGGGTGTGGAGTTTTTTTGTGCCGTTTGGCGTAATTGATGAAGTTCTCTTGTTAAAGTAGTTGACGAAATTATTGAAGTTATCGCTTCGTTCGAAATCAACGACAATACTCCGTTTGTTCTTTGGTGCGCACTTGTAGAGACGGGATTCTTCCCGTCTCCCTCGTGGAACGCCTCCCTACAGCTACACTGTTTGCCACACCGCCATTGGCAATCCTCCCCCTTCAGCTGCACTGTTTGCCACACCGCCATTGGCAATCCTCCCCCGAAGTCGTAGGGGCGGGTCTTGTGCCCGCCCGAAAATCATATGGTCGTCCCGAATAGTTAGGATTATATAACAGCAAAAATGAATTTTCACTGATATTTTTGGCTGTATACAAAAAAATGACTATTTTTGCACGAATGAGGCTTGTTTGGGATTTTGTCCTACAAAAGAAAAAACAAGTGGAGAATTTAGATGTTGATTAGTTGATAGACAATGGTCGTATAGAAATATTGTTACAAAGGAAATTCTCCTTTTGTGAAGATGACCTTTTTGATAATGAATAACAATCTGAAACATATTTGTGGAAGTAATAAGGACAGATATTGATGGAGTTTTCATCATTGAGCCTCGTATTTTCGAGGATGCAAGAGGCTATTTTTTTGAGTCATTTTCTCAACGAGAGTTTGACGAAAAGATATGTCCTATAACGTTTGTTCAAGATAATGAAAGCAAATCATCTTATGGTGTGATGCGAGGAATGCATTTTCAGCGTCCACCTTTCTCACAGAGCAAATTGGTGCGCTGTGTGCGGGGGGCTGTGCTTGATGTTGCATTGGATATCCGTAAAGGGTCTCCAACCTATGGCAGGCATGTGGCCGTCGAACTGACAGAGGAAAACCATCGTCAGTTTTTCATACCTAAAGGATTCGCTCACGGTTTTGCTGTCTTGTCCGACGTTGCTGTTTTTCAATATAAATGCGATGAGTTCTATCACCCAGAAGCAGATGATGGTATAAGTATTCTTGACGACAGTTTAGGTGTTGATTGGCAAATCAAGGAACATTCCATCCTCTCTGAAAAAGACATGAAGCATGCCCTTTTGAAGGATTTTGACTCTCCGTTCGACTTTTTGGAGTATTCTTTCCCATCCAAGTAGATTGGCTCCCTCTTGTTCCAATATGAGAATAGTGACTTTTTTCATTCTTTTAGATTAGGAATAATATGAAAGGAATAGTTTTGGCAGGCGGTAGCGGGACTCGCCTTTACCCTCTTACAAAGGGAATCTCGAAACAGTTGATTCCTATATTTGACAAGCCCATGATTTATTATCCAATATCTGTCTTGATGTTGGCTGATATTCGTGAGATATTGATTATTTCCACACCCAATGACCTTCCCTCCTTCAGACGCCTGTTGGGAGATGGTTCCGATTATGGATGCCGTTTTGAATATGCAGAGCAGCCTTCGCCGGATGGTATTGCTCAAGCTTTCATCATAGGGCAGCAGTTCATAGGTGACGATTCTGTTTGTTTGGTTCTTGGCGACAACATTTTCAACGGAAATGGATTTACAACATTGCTGAGGAAGGCGGTTGAGGATGTCGAGCAGAATGAAAAGGCAACCGTATTTGGCTACTGGGTGAGTGATCCTGAACGCTATGGGGTGGCTGATTTTGACAAGGATGGCAATTGCCTAAGCATTGAGGAAAAGCCGGCTCATCCCAAGAGCAACTATGCCGTAGTAGGTTTATATTTTTACCCCAACAAGGTGGTGGAAGTGGCAAAGAACATCAAACCGTCTGCACGAGGTGAGTTGGAAATCACGTCTGTCAATCAAGCTTTCTTGGAAGAGGGCAGCCTGAAAGTGCAGACCCTTGGGCGTGGTTTCGCATGGCTTGATACAGGAACACACGACTCCCTTGCTGAGGCTTCAACTTATATTGAGGTCATTGAGAAACGGCAGGGGTTGAAAGTGGCTTGCCTTGAAGGTATAGCATTTCGCAAGGGGTGGATTGATGAGAGCAAGATGCGACAGATTGCCCAGCCTATGTTGAAAAACCAGTACGGACAATATCTCCTTCAAGTCATTGAAGAAGTTCAACGTACGGGAAATCCCAATATTTAAGTTTTCAAATAAATATTTTGCACGATGAAGACAATAGTGATAACAGGAGGAGCAGGGTTCATAGGCTCCCATGTGGTACGACTTTTTGTTAACAAATATCCTGACTACCATATCATTAATCTGGATAAGTTGACATACGCGGGCAATTTGGCCAATCTCAAGGACATCGAGGGGCGCCCCAATTATGAGTTCGTGAAGATGGACATCTGCGACTTCCACGCCTTCTATCAGCTGATGCAGGACAAGAAGGTCGATGGCATCATACACCTCGCCGCCGAGAGCCATGTCGACAGAAGCATCAAGGACCCCTTCACCTTCGCACAGACCAACGTCATGGGTACATTGTCGTTGCTCCAAGCAGCCAAGCTCTATTGGGAGTCGCTGCCGGAAAAATATGATGGCAAACGATTCTACCACATTTCGACAGATGAGGTGTATGGAGCGCTAGAACTCAATCACCCCGAGGGCATCCAGCCACCGTTTACCACCACCGCCTCCAGTGCGAAGCATCATCTAGCTTATGGCGACCGCTTCTTCCTCGAAACGACGAAATACAACCCCCATTCACCCTACAGCGCCGCCAAGGCATCGAGCGACCATTTCGTGCGCGCTTTCCATGACACCTATGGGATGCCCGTCGTCGTCACCAACTGCTCCAACAACTATGGACCCTACCAATTCCCTGAGAAACTCATCCCGTTGTTCATCAACAACATACGCCACAAAAAGCCCCTTCCCGTCTATGGGAAAGGGGAGAATGTGAGGGATTGGCTCTACGTCGAGGACCATGCACGCGCCATAGACCTCATTTTCCATCAAGGAAAGATAGCCGAAACCTATAACATCGGAGGCTTCAATGAGTGGAAGAACATCGACCTCATCAAAGTCCTCATCAAGACCGTCGACCGACTTCTGGGACGTAAGGAAGGTGAGGATTTGTCGCTCATCACCTATGTCACCGACAGGGCAGGCCACGACCTCCGCTATGCCATCGACTCCACCAAGCTCCAGAAGGAATTGGGCTGGGAGCCCAGCCTGCAGTTTGAGGAAGGCATAGAGAAGACCGTACGCTGGTATCTTGACAATCAAGAGTGGCTCGACAATGTCACAAGCGGCGACTATCTGAAATACTATGATATGATGTATAAGATTTGAGGGCATCCCACCCTTGGCTTGCTCCTTCCTCAAGATGAATCCACGATAATAAGTTCAATAGCTTGTATGGTATTGTCGCATTGCCTTTTTAGTGATGAAGCCACTTGGGGAAATTATGGTTTATGCTGCTGTAGGGGAAGATGGCAGCTTTTACTTTTCAAATCTAGACCAACAGTAACTGAAGTATGATCGAAAAACCATTCTCGTGGATCACTTGATTTTTGGGTCAAATATTTAACCTCGAATTAAGAGAACAAAAACCATTTTTTTTGAATGGAAATTCTATCAAGTTCACTTTATTTTCGTATCTTTGCAGTCGCAAAATGCCGCGGTTGCCCGTAGGCAGGCAATCTTCGTGCATGAAAGTAATGTCTAATTTGCATAACATCAACAAAATGGATAGAGTTTACCTTTGTCTTGCGCACATGAGCGGCAACGAGATGAAATACATCAAAGAGGCGTTCGACACCAACTGGGTGGTCCCTCTTGGTCCTAATGTGGATGCTTTTGAGGCTGAATTGGAAAAATTTGCTGGAGAGGGAAAGAAAGTCGTGGCCCTTGCCTCCGGGACCGCCGCCGTGCATCTTGCCATGGTGGCATTGGGGATTGGTAAAGGTGACGAGGTGATCTGC
>CADADN010000058.1 GCA_902786665.1 uncultured Prevotellaceae bacterium
GGGCGACTATGAACATCTTGACACCCAAGGCGTTGCCTTGGGCTATGTGCTTGCAGGCCTTTCAGGCCGCCCTTCGGATACAAGCGGATAATCATTAAATAAAATTTCCCAAGTGGATCATTATCGTAGGTGCTGTAATCCTGGCTTTTGCATGGTTTATCAACCATGAAACCTATCTGCAACAAAAGGAATGGGCTGAAATTGATGAAGGTTTGAAAAAGTATTTCGTAGAAAAAACTAAAGATTTGTCTTATGTTTCTGCCGATTCAATCCATAAGGAATATAGCAATCCACTCACAGGGAAAATGATTGCTGTGATACTCGACGATGAAAAGAATGAAACAATATTGGACTACCGCTTGAATGACGAGCTAAAGAAGAATGACAAATACACAACCTATCCTGATTCTCTTGACTATGTGATTGTCATATTACCCTATTGGCATACTGATTTTTATCAGGGAAACAATACAAGTCTTACAGAAATGGCAAATGTCTTTGTTCTGGATTACAAGGCAGACACGATTGTGAAAACCAGGAATTTTAACGAAAACAAGAACCCTTTTGCTGTTCGGAGAGAAGAACACAGTTCAGGTTCTTCCGAAATGCATCATCTTACAGGAGAGGAATTATACAAAGGTATCATTTACAATCAAGAACAAGAACAAGAATAGGTGTGTTCTATTAATTCTGATTTTTATGAGGTGACATTTCCACGAATTACATTTCGGTTGCTTTTCGCTTTTATTCGGTGCAAAGTGTCAAATCTCATCGGTCGTGTAGCCCGCCACACTCCCTCTTCAACTTCCACTTTGCCCTCAACTAAAAGACAAAAATCGCCTCGACATAATTAATGGAACCCACCAATAATGATTTTTGTGGGTTACCAGATGCAACAAAGACTTTATGGAATGATATAACCCCGGAGAGAAAAACGGCATTTCAAGAGCAGAAATGGCGGCGATGCAAACGCGTTTTGGGGTAAAGCATCAAAAAAAATCCAAGTGCGCAGTAAGACTGCGTATTTGCGTTATACCTTTGCATCAGAAATTTGAAAGTGCTGGATTACATCCGACCCTTTGAATGATATTCTACCTCATTCGCGACTCTGCATAGTTCATGCAAGCATGACTCTGCTCTCGCTGCTCATTCAGTTCTACGCCATGGCAAAGCTCAAGCATGCTTGGCATTGCTCATCTGGCTTAACGAAAGCGTTCTTTGAAAGACTGTTGCAAACATCAAAAAAACATGACGGAGGCTGGTGTGAAGTACCAACGACGCAGACAGTACAAGGTCATGGAAAATTCATAAGAGAATCTGATTCTCTATGCAAAATCTTTGTTGGCTTCTTACTGATAAAACCAACCGGCGGGCTTCGCGTCGTCAGAATAAAGCAGTAATGCTATAAAGTGACCTTCAACCTTTCCTGAAGAAGGAGGTTGCGCAGGGAACACCTGTTCACCGGAAAGCCATCTCGTACGAGCATCCTTCGGACTAAGGTCGGGCAGACCCCAAAGCGGGATGCGTTGGCTCTTGTCAAGTCAACTTGGATGGCAACATCGACAACGTACGGGGTGAAATCGACTCCCGAAGATTGCCAGTCTTAGAGAGTGGATAATCACCGGTCCTTATCCCATAACCCGCCCAGGGTTGATTGTGTGTGGCAGCACGATCTGGAAACAGTGGGATACACGGGGCATGTGAAGTCAGTAGGCGTGGCAGCCGAGGGCAAGGGGGTGTTGGTTCTAAGGTACTCAAAAGGTACGAAGGACACAAGCACAACCGCATCTCCTACAGAGACAAACGGGAAGGTGGACCCTCTTACATCCATTTTTCAATTTCGTGCAAGCAAAAGTGTTGTGCACTCCCGTACGAAAATACGGTTGTTCCACTGCAATACGTGGATGGAGTTAGTACCGCAAGGAAAGCGCCAAAACGAAACGAGTAACCAATTGGTAAGAGGCGGCAGCCTCTGCATCCGCAAGAGCCAAGGGTGAAAGGAGTACTTTACATAGCATGGGAGTAGTGTTTGCAGGTTTTCAAACCTGTCCGTATGCCGCTTACCTATGGAAACATGGGTGTGTCTAAGAGCCGAAAGGAACGAAAAAAGCGGTGGGAATTGGTCAGAACTCAGCCGGTTCAAAATAAAAAAGGAAAAGCAACGTGAGTAGGAAAAGCAGAAATCACGAGCAAGGAAGCTCTGCCACCACCATACCAACAATTGTATGAAAGAACAAGAAACGCCTTCGTGGGCCATCATTGAAGAACGCTGGCCCATCGGCACCAAACTAATCGCCAAGGTGAAAAAAGTGACGGAAAAATGCGTCACCGTGACATTGGAAGGGGGAGTCACAGGCTTGATAAGCAGAAACGAACTCTCCTGGAGAAAACTCAACCCCAAGGAGATCATCAAGAAAGACGAATCCATTGAAGCTCAGGTACTGAAAATCGACAGGGACAGAAAGGTCGTCATGCTTGGGCATAAGCAACTCACACCCCATCCCTGGGACTCTCTCAAAAAGGACCTGAAGACAGGTGACAAGGTAAAGGGCAAGGTGGTCAGGATAACCGACCATATCGCATATGTGGAGATAGCACCGGGCATAGAAGGCATAGTCGACATCACAAATATTACATGGAGTCCGTGCCCGTTTTCGCATTCGGCCAGGGAATATGTTCAATTGGGCGAGAAAGTGAAAGTAAAAATCCTCGCCTTAAACCGCGCCACGCACGAGATGGACCTCGGAATCAAGCAACTGAAGAATGCCCAATGGGACAACGTAGAAAAGCGGTATCCCGTAGGTTCGAGACATACCGCCAAGGTTCTCGACATTGACAGCAACAACAGCAACATCTACGTCGAACTTGAGAAAGGGATTGAGGGCATATTAGATAACAACGACCTTTCATGGACCATATTAAACAGCAAAGCTGCGGAGGTCATCCACAAGGGCTTAACAATCGAGGTCAAGGTGCTTGAAATCGACAAGGAACGCCACTGGATGAGACTTGGACACAAGCAACTCGAAAAGAATCCGTGGTTCACCTATGAGAAGATCTACACCATCAACTCAATCCACCTGGGAACAATAATCGAGGCTATGGACAAGGGTGCCGTAGTTGCTCTCAACAAGGGAGGAGCGGGGTTTGCCACACCGAAGGACCTGTGCAAGGAAGACGGCTCTTTAGCAGAAGAGGGCGAGGTGCTCCCCTTCATGGTCACTGACTTTAACAGACGGTTTCATCGTATCATCCTCTCACATACGAAGACCTGGGAACAGAGAGGCTATCGCTCTTGAGTGAAAAGACAGGAAAGAACAAGGAAACTGCCACATCACTTTTTTGAAGTTGCGCCCAACCATTTTCCACTAATCGAGTAGGAGGCAAACACTTGCAAATAGTGTTTGCCTCCTACTCCCGTGTTTACCGATTCCTGTGGAAAAACCTGATTTGAACAGACTCACAAGCCCCAACTATTGTCTTAACTTGATTATCATCTGCTTATCCAAGCATCAAAACATATCAAATAACAAATCTGGCCATCATCTCCTTGGGCTCAAGTATCTTTCTTGTGAAGCATTCCTATAGTTCGGTTCACGGATGTTGTCTATTTCGGCTTTTAATATTCCAAGAACACCCCCAATAGCTGGATGTGTTGACAATCAGTTCAGCCAGTACATAAATGAGAGGCACGCAAGGCACATTCTTTTGGCATTCATATCGTAAAGGCGCTCCCCATACATATTCTCTGCGAAAGAAAGGAGTTCGGAGTGGTTGTACTGAAATAAATCGTTGATAATGCCCTTTGCCCTATTCGCGGCCTCGAATGCTGTTGCAATGTCATTGTCGTCTACTACTTCAAGATAGTTGAACTTGTATCCCGATTTGTAAATGTTCACCTTCATCGTATAGCTCCATCCTGACCATTTTCCTGTAGAATAGATTGTAGCATGGATGCAGTCCCCGTCAACGTTATAGGTTGCCCTTTGGAAATTGTTGCCCGGGTGAGCGACCAAGCTCACGGTCTTGAAGAAGTCGTATCCATTATTAGAAAGGAAATTGCTGACACCTCCTGCTAATGCATACTGAACATTTGCCACGACTAAGATAAGTGTGATTGCGAAAAATTGTCTTGCTCTTTTCATTGTTGTACGTTTTTTAGTTAATAATTTTGATTCTTTGTTATTAAAGAGCAATAAATCAAAAAAAACTATCAGCATTTCTGAAAAAGATTTTAATTTCGTCATTTGATGTATGGGATGAACCATGCCCCTTCCTATTACATCCTTTACCATGCAAGTGACCCGAATTGGTTATTGCATAAAAAATCATCGTTGAATGATGTTTCAATCGGTGCGGTTATTTCGTGTTCAATGTCGGTTGTTTAAGATAGTTTCGTGTTTATTTTCAACCGTACAGGCAAAAAAAACCAAGTGCGCATAAAACCTGCGCACTTGAGGCTTACCTTTGCATCAGAAATTTGAAAGTGATCTTTGAAAGACTTCCATCAACGACAAGGCAACGCCATTTCGTCAGCACCATTGTGCCAAGAATCATCAGCAACGACATTTTCGGGTATGAAAACCAATGTTTCAAATGGGCCATTAGCTTAGATGAATAAAGCACCTGACTTGCAATCAGGAGATTCCGAGTTTGAGTCTCGGATGGTCCACCTCTAATAACAAGTAACTCAATTTTCGCATTCGCTCAACTTTCTGGAGTCAAAGGGAAGTTAAAGGGGAGTCAAAAAGGAGTTAAAGGGACAATTGTTATGCAAATCGAGTGCAAAGTCAAGCATACTTGCTCTGCCGAGACGCAGCCAACAATCGAGCGAAGCTCAGATGCCCACTTATACAGCTATTTTGGGAGGAAATGATCACCCCATACTTTTTCAAAACCCTCTCCACGTTTTATTTTCCCTTACTTGCGAAAGTTGAGTAAGTAATCAAAACCGGCAAAAAAAGGGAGAATCAAAAATAGACAAAAACCAATGACATATTTCCTGCAATAAAACCCACCTGATTTATAAGACAATAAACAAACACACTATAAATTGAACGATTATGGACAAGAACAATTCAAACATGCTGGTGATAGCATTGCTGGTAGCTGTGGCTTTCTTGTTAGGCATGAACATCAATGCCATGAAAGGCAACAGTTCCACAGGCAAAAGTGATGCAGAGCAAGAAAACGTCTTGCCTGAAGGAATAGGCGAAAAGCCGAAAACGAATGTCAAGCCAAACGAGGGTTTGGTAAACGTTTCCAAAAAAGAAGGAGAACGTCCTGCCAAAAAAGAAAAGATGGTGGAGTGCCCTATCTGCAAAGGTTGTGGGACAGACCCAAGAGACGTGTTTAAAAAGTGTTTCGGCTGTCAGCGCGTAGGTCTTGTGCGTGAAAGCGAATACAAAAGGCTGGCTTCCATGGAAGAAAGCGAATGGCCATACGTGGAGAAGGTGTATTTTGAATGCCCCATGTGTTTCGGAACGAAACAACAGGGAGGAAGAAGCACAGACATCCTCTGCCAGAACCCTTATTGCGATATGTGTGATGAAAACGGCATGGTGGACTCTCAACGCTACAAGGAGATCATAAAGTTGATGGAGCAAATGAGAAGGGATGGAATCCCTGTTAATTTCATGCCCCCCTTTGAAGATGATTGGTATTGGTGACTCTTGACCAAAGGAGCACTCGCAAGGAAAGTGAGAGTTTTTTCAAACTCTCACTTTCTTTTTTTGCATAGGCCTATTTATCCATGTCGACAAGAAACAAGAGGTTTTGCCAATGATGCTATTCCTCCTTGGCATTCCTGGCATACAACTTTGCGATGAGCGCACCGCCGATGTTGTGCCATACGCAGAAGGCGGCGCCGGGTATATGATGGCCCCAGCTCGCCGTCGACAATAGGGCTGATGCAACGGACATATTTCTCCATCACGTGAAAAAATACCACCCAAAGGGATGTTTTCTGAGATTTTATGCTTCTGTGTGGTGATAAAAGGACTAAAGAATGTTAACGCCATATTTGCCCTGTTTTGGGGTAATTTACAAGCGGCAATCCTTACAGGCATCTTGATAGCGTTACAAGTAGTAAGCACATGACTGCGTTTCCACTTAATTTGGGCTTTTAGTGCTTACATTTGCCATGTCATAGAAGATTTCACTTGTCTTGAATTGCAGCACTGAGGCAAGTGAAAAATCGGATATGGCAAAATCCCGAGCAATTTTTGTTGCTCAGGGACTTACAAAAAAAGTTTAATGAAATGCTGCAGAATTCAAGTCAATGAAAAAGATTCTTTTACTCCAATTAATCCTTCTGCTGTCGCTTCGTGCGCTTGCCGAAGGAGGGATTTCGTTTGAGACCCGAGAGGTGCCCGTCAACCGTGGCGGGGAGGAAGACGGCACGGTCACTTTGCGTTTTTATTCCGACATGCCATCTGTCCCCTACATCTCCGTGGCGGATTTCCAGCAACTGATGCTCCCTGGCACCACTATAAAAGTCACCAAGACAGGCAGGGGGGAATATCTTCTCGAGGGGCCATTTGCCCAGGCCTCGGTGAACACCACCAGCGAGCAGTTCTCTTCAGACGACTACATGGCCTTCACCAACCTGATGGGGCTGGTGCAAGAGGGAATGGACAATGTCAGTTACGGTGGTGCGCCCTTCGTGCGCTACAACCATCAGGAGTTGACACCAACCTCGGCAACGGTCACTTTCGACTTCAAGAAATACGGCATCAACCTTCGTGGCGACGATACAGCCGTGTATTTCCCATTCGCCACCATCTCAGACCTCTACAGCGACCTCTTTTTCCACATTGCCAGCTATAACGGAGAGAAAGTGGTCCTGGTGACAGACTATAGGAACGGAGAGGTTGCCGAATTGGAGTTGGAGAATGCCAAGAAATTGTATAAGACCGAGAATCGCAATGAAGACATGGCGAATTTCTGCTACGCAGAGTTGTGCTTCGTCATCGACCACTTCTATGGCATGCCCGGGCGCTCACCTTTGGAGAGTGGCATCCGCAGCGACGGACTGGACAAGGTGCTCGACACTGCTGCCAATGGAGCACTCATCAAACAACTGCTCAAGAGCACCAACATGCAGGAGTACTTCATCGGAATGAAAAGCCTGCAAGTACTGCTCCAAGATGGACACACCAACCTTATGGTTGATATGAATCTCTTCAGTGTTGTAAGAGAGGAAGGAGAGAATTTTGAAACTTGGAAGGCTGGGAATAAAACAATAGAGGATACATATCCCGACCTGTACTATCCACTGATGGACTATCTCAATCATTTGAAAAATCCCAAGGAGCAAGATATCGCCAACGCCCGTCCGTCCAAAGAAACCTATTACAAGAGAGGCAATACGGCTTTTTTGATGCTCGAATCGTTTGGTCCTATTTGCAAAGAGGCATGGGATGACTACTACGACGGTGGCTGCATGGGAGAGACGCCTGGCATCAACGAAGATTACTTGGGTGACTTGAACGTGGTGCTCGATGCGCTGAAACAGGCGGCTGAAGACCCAGAGGTAAAGAACTTGGTGGTCGACTTGGCGAGCAACCCCGGCGGAACACTCGACGTGGTGATGGCAATGACGGCACTCATGGGTGGACAGAGCCATTTCTACAGTGAGAACGTCCTGACCGGACAACGACAGGAAATCTACTATGACGTGGACTGCAATTTCGACGGCGTTTTTGACGAAAGGGACAAGGATGTGAAGTACGACCTAAACATCGCCGTGCTCATTTCCGAACTATCTTTCTCTTGCGCCAACCTCTTCCCCTCGCTGATGAAAGACATGGGATTCCCCATCATCGGTGAGCGGAGTGGCGGCGGTGCGTGTGCAGTACAGCAATACGTCACGCCTGAGGGAATGCAGTACCAGATATCGTCTGCCCGCGCCCGCCTGACCAACGACAAGTGGGAGATTATCGACAACGGCGTGGAGCCCAACTATGTCATCGACGTATCTTCGGGCGACTATTCCGCATTCTATGACGTTGATTTCATCAATGAAATCTTCAGAGGCAAGACGCTGAATCCTACGGCCATCGCAAGCATCACCAACAGTGACGACACCAACGTGTATTACGACTTGTTCGGACGCAAAATCGCCACCCCCACCGCCAAGGGAATATATATTGTGAATGGCAGGAAGGTCGTCAAATAGAAGACTTTGAAGATTGAAAATTGGCCTGCGGCCGAAGTTGCTCACGCTCGGCAGACTTCAAGCAAGGCGGATCAATTAAGGTGCTCTCTTTGGAGCACCTTAATTGATTGAACTTTTCTCTTACTTGATGACAAGTTTTTTCCCATTGCGAATGTAGACGCCCTTAGCGGTGGGTTTGCTGCCGAGTTGATGCCCGCTGAGGGTAAACCATGAGCCGGAGAGGGCGGCATCGACATTGGAGTCAGACTGGTCAGAAATTTCCCGGATACCCGTGCTCTCATCTCCGAAGTGCAACACAAAGTTGTTGATGCCGCTGGCTGAGCCGCCCGCCATGAGACCTTTGAGTTGGAAATATGCACGGCAGGCATTGATTGTCATGGCTGCATCAGGATAGTATAGCGTGTTGTTGCCACCGAGGTATAATTTACTTTGGTCACCGGCTTCGAGATATTCGGGACTGAAGTTGCCTATAAAGTCAACGTATGTGGTTTCGGTTTTTGCAGTGACATAGTTGATAGTAACGTTCTCAAAGACAGGCCCGTTAATGTCGCTGCCGCCATTCCACTTCACGATGTAGGGTTTCCCGGCTTGGATGCTGGCAAGATCATCAGAGAAATTGAGAGTCAGAGTGCCGTCTTCAAACAAAGAGGAAGAGAGTTCCTTCACTATCGCTCCTTCCAAAGGCGTGCCAGTGAAGTTGCTGAGCGCGAACGGCAGGCAAAGCGTGTTCCAAGAGCCGTCTTTGTAGAACTTGTGGCCGTTGAGGAAGCAGAAGAAGTTATCATTTTGGAGTTGGTGACCATCACCGATTGTTCTATTTCATATTTGGTGGCGCAGAAGTCCTCAATGTTTCATGGATTTGCGCAGCAACCTCCTGGGCATATCCTATGTCGTATCCCACACGGAGGTAAACAACCGGTTATGTGGGATTCTTCGTGTTGATGACCACGGCGTACTCGTCAACGACACCCCTTGCTATTCCTTCTTGGCATTCCTGGCATACAGCCTTGCGACGAGTGCACCGCTGATGTTGTGCCATACGCTGAAGACGGCGCCTGGGATGATGGCCATGGGATAAGCAGCGAAATGCTGTGCGGCGAGCGATGAGGCCAGTCCGCTGTTTTGCATGCCCACCTCGATGCTTACCGCCTTGCGCTTGGGTGAAGAGAGACGGAGGAGCCTCCCTATGAGATAGCCTATGGAGAGTCCGCAGACGTTGTGAAGGACAACCACCAAGACGATGACCAAGCCGCATGAATACAGTTTTTCCGCACTGGCGGCGATTACTATCACTACGATGGTGGCGATGGCGAGGGACGAGATGGCAGGCAGGTATGCCGTGGCCTTCTCCGTCTGCTTCGGCCATATCCTCTTGACGATGAGGCCTGCCACGATAGGCAGGATGACGACCCACAGGATGCTGAGGAACATGCCCGCCACATCGACATCGACGGCCTTTCCCGCCAAGAGCCATACGAGCAGCGGCGTCATCAGCGGAGCCAACAGCGTGGAGACACCCGTCATGCCAACCGACAAGGCGAGGTCGCCCTTCGAGAGATAGGTGATGACGTTGGATGCCGTGCCTCCAGGACAGCAACCCACGAGCACCACGCCGATGGCCAACGCCTCGTCGAGGGCGAAAAGCCAGGAAAGCAGCCACGCCAACAGGGGCATCACGGTGAACTGTGCCAGGCAACCGATGATGACATCCTTCGGCCGGCTGAACACCACGCGGAAGTCATCTGCCTTCAAAGTCAGACCCATGCCGAACATGATCACGCCCAACAGCGGTGTGATGACCGAGGGTTTCAACACCCCCATCGTTTTTGGACACAACAACGCCAACACAGCTGCCAGCAACACCAGCACACCCAGATAGTCGGATATCAATTTGCAAAGTCTCTTCATGTCATCATTCGTTTTCGGGTTGCAAAGTTACAAAGCAACTTTGACATTGCCAACATAAGGCAGGGAAAAACCATTTTCCACCAGGGATGTTGCAAATCCTCATCCCGACTTGCCCAGCCAAGAGCTTGACAGCCTCGGACGTCGCGACATACTTTTGGAAAAGGCAACAGGGACAAGCGATTTTTGCAGGTTTTCCATTGTTGTTTCGAAAGGATTCCTTATCTTTGTGGTGCAATCAGAAGGATAGGCAATGCACGATTTTATGAGCGAATGAGGAACATGAATTATAAACTTACGAATATGAAGAAGTTTTTGTTAATGATTTTGGCAGCCATGTTCATACTACCATGCGCTGCCCAACGTTTCGGATTGGTAAAAGATGAAGGTGGCTACACCAACATCCGCAAGGGACCGGGCACCAATTATGCCGTTGTGGATCAAGTGCAAGACGGCATGTTCATCAGTTTCAGTACCGGAACCGGCAGTTGGTACAAGGTATACACCACCTATACCGATGATTCCCCACAAGAATTGATTGGCTACATCCACTCCAGCAAAGTGGTGGTTCCCAAACGCCAAGGCGTATGCAAGACTGTCTGCTTAGTGCTGGACGAAGGTGGATATACCAACATCCGCAAAGGCCCCGGCACACGCTATGCCATTGTGGGCAAAGTGCGCGATGGCAGTTGCATCCTATGCAGCGGCGACTACGGCGATGGATGGTTTAAGGTCTATACGCAGACGGGCGTTTTCCGCGGTTACATGAGTGCCAGTAAAATCATCGTCACCGAATCACCTTGCTTCTGAATTTGTCTCTCACTCTTAAACTATCAATGTCTGTTGCCAACCTTACGTGTTGGCAACATCCCCTTATGACTCCCCTTAGAAGCATACATATGCCCCTTTAACTACTCCCCCTCTGCCCGAGGGGGGGGTGGCCGCAGGCCGGGGCGATGGAGAACTCCCCCTTTACCCCCCTCGAAGCATACATACGTCCCTTTAACTCCCCTTTAACTCCCCTTTAACTCCCCTTTAACTCCCCTTTAACTCCTAAAAATAGAATACTCCTCCTTAACTCCCGAACAAGAATGATATCCTTTGAATCCGACTATGACAATGGTGCGCACCCTGAAGTGCTGCGTCACCTTGTGGAGACCAATGATGAACGCACCCTCACCTATGGCTTTGACCGATACAGCGAGCAAGCGAAAGCCAAAATCAAGGCTGCGTGCCAGAGAGAGGATGCGGAAGTGTTCCTGCTCACCGGTGGCACACAGACCAATGCCACGGTAATCGACGCGATGCTCCGTTCCTACGAGGCCGTGATGTGCCCCTCCACAGCCCACATCAGCGTGCACGAGGCCGGTGCTGTCGAAGCCTTCGGTCACAAGGTCGTCGACCTGCCCCAGGACAACGGGAAATTGGCGGCGGAGACTTTGGAACATTTCATGGACGTTTTCGAACACGACGAGAGTCGCGACCATGTGGCGCAACCCGGCATGGTATATATCAGCTTCCCCACGGAGATGGGCACGCTCTACACGGCAGCCGAACTGCAGGCCTTGGAGGAGACGTGCCATCGCCACGACCTGCAGCTGTTTGTCGACGGCGCCCGCATGGGCTATGGCCTGATGGCCGAAGGCAACGATGTCACGCTGCCTTTCCTCGCCTCACACTGCGACGCCTTTTATATCGGCGGCACGAAGGTGGGTGCCCTCTGCGGAGAAGCGGTGGTGTTCACCCATGGCAACACTCCCCGCGGTTTCTTCAGCATCGTCAAGCGCCATGGAGCACTGCTCGCCAAGGGGCGGTTGGCAGGGGTGCAGTTCGACGCCCTCTTCACCGACGCCCTCTATTTCCGCATCTCACGCCATGCCATCGAGATGGCCACATTGCTCCGCAAGGTGCTGGCCGATGCCGGCATTCGCTTCCATATCGACTCACCCACCAACCAGCAATTTGTCATCCTCCCCAACGAACTGATGCATCGCCTGGAGCGACAGGTGCAGTTCATCCAATGGGAGCCCTACGACACCCATAGCACCGTCTGCCGCTTCGTCACCAGTTGGGCGACGACGGAGAAGGACATCGAGACACTGCGAAAAATCCTGGAATGACCAAGAAAACCATCAAAATCACCAAACCATATGAAACAACAAATCCTCTTGTTCTTCCTGCTACTGTTGGCGACAGGAATATCAGCCGCCCCCGTGGACCAGGAGGCAGCAAAGCAATCGGCCAAGACCTTCATGGCACAACGCGGAAAGAAAAAGGTGGATAGGATGTCGCTGGCATACAAAGGCACAAGCACCCGAGCACACCGCATGCCAGGCACCACACCACCCCACCCCGCCTACTATGTGTTCAACAACAAGGAGGAAGGTGGCTTCGTCATCGTCTCCGGCGACAGCCGCACCGCCACCATCCTCGGCTATTCCGATGAAGGGTCTTTCGACCCCGCCAACATCCCTGAGAACATGGCGGAATGGCTGAAAGGCTATGCCGACCAGATTGCCTACCTCGACGAAGCCGACATCCAGACCTCCCAGACCGGCAGGATGAAGTCGCCCACCATGCGGGCCATCAACCCCCTGCTGAAATCCCGCTGGACGCAAGACACTCCTTTCTCCAACCTGCTGCCCGTCATCAGTGGCAGCCACCTTCCCGTAGGGTGCGGCGCCACCGCCATGGCGCAGGTGATGTATTACCACCAATGGCCCCAGGCCACCATCGCCGACATCCCCGGCTACAAGAACACTGTCCAGTACAGCAATTACGACGAGATTTCTTTCGATACCATTCCCGCCGGACAGACCTTCGACTGGGCGAACATGAAAGACGTCTATGGCGGTCGTGAGACAGATGCCCAAAACAACGCCGTGGCGGTGTTGTCGCGGTGCTGCGGTGTCGCCCTGAAGATGAGATACGCCCAAGGCGGATCCTCCAGTTCGCTCTCCGACTATCCCCATGCCTTGACAACCTATTTCGGCTACGACAGCAAGGTGGAGCACAAGAAAAGGGAGAACTATGGTTACGACGCATGGATGCAGATGCTCTACAAGGAACTGTCGGAAGGGCGCCCCGTGGCCTACGGAGGACAGTCGGGCGGCGGTGGTCACGCCTTTGTCATCGACGGTTACGACGGCGAGGAACTCTTCCACGTCAACTGGGGTTGGAACAACGGCACCGACGGATATTTCCTCCTCTCCGTCCTCAACCCCAACGACAACTCGGGCACCGGCGCCAGTTCCACGGGGTCGGGCTACAATCTCGACCAGGAAGCCGTGATAGGCATACAGCCATCCACCGGAGGCCAAAGCACCACGCCCGACGACGAGACACCGTTGCAACTGACGTTCGACATCGACAAAATCGTGGGCGACACCATCTCTGGCAGATACCATAACTACACCGGTGAGCAGAAAACCTTCCTATACACCCTTGGCTACTATGACGAAGCCGGAGAACTGCAAACATGCTCCGGCCTCTATGGCAACAACCTACCCTCTGGCTATTATTGGTATTTCGACCTCGATGTGAGAATCACGCAACCGGGACGATACATCGTCTTCCCCATGAGCAAGGTCTATGGCACGGAAGAATGGGTTCCCATGCCACACAACGTCAATTACATCGAAGTCATCGTCGATGAGGATGGCACGAGGACCCTCATCTGGCATCCCATCAAGGCCCTCGAGGCCACCTTCGCCTACTCAGAACCCAAGTTCGTGGGCGTGCCGCAGAAAGTGGACATCGCCATCAAGAACATTGGAGAGGAATACACGGGCAACCTGTATTTCTTCGCCACCAACAGTGAGGCGGACTTCTCGTCAAAGTCCTCCTTCAACATCCAACTGATACCCGGAAAGAGCACCAACGCACGGGTCGGTTTCACACCTTCGGCTGTAGGCAACTATGACATCGCACTGGCCACCGACGCCGCCGGCAACGACATCATAGCCACCTCAAGCGTCTATATCACGGAAGGCAGTTACACCACCGACGAGATACTCACCACGAAAGTCACCCTGGAGAACACCACGGGAAGGAAAATCTACGGCAACAAAATCAAGGGTGTCTACACCATAACCAACCCCACCGAGACCACCTGGTCGGGACGGCTGCGCTTCTTCATCTACCATAACGACAACGGCGGCAGCGGCACCTATTATTCCGTGCAATACATCGACTATTCCGAGGTGCTGCAGCCTGGTGAGAGCGTGGGCCTGCCATTTGAGTACACCGGCGTCTATGGCGACTACTACATCATCGGGATGAAATACATGAGAACCTATCACGAGGTGGGAACCAGCGGAACATACCAATTGCTGCGCGGTTATGTGACCTACAAAGCCGACGGAACGGTGAATGGCGCACCAGCCACCGGTGCCATCACCATCGGCGACGACGTGGTTGCCGTCGATTTCAACGGCATCACGGAAGACGCCATCACCTCCATCACGCCCAATGGCAATCCCAACACCCTCTACTACCTCTCTGAAGGTTCCACGCTCGCGAGCAAGTTCACTGCCAACGTCAACAACATCGTGTATGGGACGGCATCCACCTCCATCACACTTGTCGACAACCACGATTTCTACATCCCCATCACCTTCACGGCCGACCATGTCACCTACAGCAGGCGACCCGCCCTCGTGTCCGACGGTGACAAATGGGAAACCATCGCCCTGCCTTTCGAGGTGGGAAGGGTGACAGTCTCCGGTCGGGAGATTGACTACCACCATTCCCTCTCCGACCAGGGCAAGGAATTCTGGGTGAAGGAGTTCAACGAATACGAAGGCAAGGACATCTACTTCGGCATCCCGAAGAAAATGGAGGCATACGTGCCCTACCTCATCGGCTTCTCCTCCACGCTGGCCGGCAAGGATGTGGTCTTCGAGGGTACTGATGCCACCTTGATCAGCGACAGCAAACTGGTCAGCGGCTCACAGTATTACAATCTCATCGGCACCATGGTGTCGCTAGCCAAGAGAAATGTCTACATGGTGTCGGCAGACGGCACAAAGTTCACCTTGAAGTCCCAGGCCACCGTTCCGCCGTTCCGCGCCTATATGAATGCGAAGTATGAGGAAGGACGCCCCGCCAACATCCCCATCCAGGCGAAACCGCTGCTCGGCGACGTCAACGGCGACGGCACGGTCACAATATCCGACATCACACTCA
The DNA here is from genome assembly GCA_902786665.1 of uncultured Prevotellaceae bacterium. Lineage (GTDB taxonomy): Bacteria > Bacteroidota > Bacteroidia > Bacteroidales > Bacteroidaceae > Prevotella. The sequence continues at coordinate 15,272 of CADADN010000058.1, forward strand.
TGGTGAACTACGTGCTCCAAAAGACCAACGACATCGTGTTCCAGAACGCCGATGTCAACAAAGACGAGAAATACAACATCTCCGATGTCACCATGATCGTCAACATCATCCTCAACAACCCATGAGGTCTTGAGAGATTTTAGGAGATAATAGTAAAGCAGGCCGGAAAAAGAATTTCCGGCCTGCTTGCTTTTGAGAGACTATTGCGAGAGACGCATTGTCGCGGCGGGCTATTCTTATACGATGCCCTGTGCCATCATGGCGTTGGCCACCTTCATGAACCCGGCGATGTTGGCGCCCTTCACATAGTTGATGTATCCGTTCTTCTCGGTACCGTACTTCACACACTGCTCATGGATGTTGGCCATGATGGTGTGGAGCTTCTGGTCTACCTCGTCCCTGCTCCAGGAGATGCGCATGGAGTTCTGCGTCATCTCCAGTCCGGAGGTAGCCACGCCGCCGGCGTTTACAGCCTTGCCCGGTGCGAAGAGTTGCCCTGCGGCGATGAACTTGTCGACAGCCTCTGCCGTGCATCCCATATTGGAGACCTCTGCTACGCATAGCGTCTTGTTGGCCAGGAGCATGTCGGCATCGTCGCCATTAAGTTCGTTTTGTGTGGCGCAAGGCAGGGCGATGTCCACCTTCACCTCCCACGGCTTCTTGCCCTCGTAGAAGGTGGAGCCGGGGAATTCCTCGGCATAAGGTTCGCAGACGTCGTTGCCGCTGGCCCTCAGTTCGAGCAAATATTCTATTTTCTCGTCGTCAAGTCCGGCGGGGTCGTAGATGTATCCGTCCGGTCCCGAGATGGTCACCACCTTGGCACCCAGTTCGGTAGCCTTCTTGGCAGCACCCCATGCCACGTTTCCGAATCCGCTGATGGCCACGGTCTTTCCCTTGATGTCAATGCCGTGTGTTTCCAGCATCTGGTGTACGAAATACAAGGCTCCATAGCCAGTAGCCTCGGGTCTGAGGATGGAGCCTCCCCATTCCAGTCCCTTGCCGGTGAGCACACCCTGGTATTGGTGGGTCAGTTTCTTGTACATGCCGAAGAGGTATCCTATTTCTCGTCCTCCCACGCCGATGTCGCCTGCCGGCACGTCCATGTCGGGACCTATGACCTTGTGCAGTTCGAGCATGAACGCCTGGCAGAAGCGCATCACCTCCGCGTCGCTGCGTCCACGGATGGAGAAGTCGCTGCCACCCTTGCCGCCTCCCATGGGGAGCGTGGTGAGCGCGTTCTTGAAGGTCTGCTCAAAGCCGAGGAACTTCAGGATGGAGAGGTTGACGGAAGAGTGGAACCTCAGTCCTCCCTTGTATGGCCCGATGGCGCTGTTGTATTGCACGCGGTATCCGAGGTTGACATGCACTTCGCCCTTGTCGTCGACCCATGGCACACGGAACGTGATGATGCGCTCCGGCTCCACGATACGCTCGATGATTTTGGCTTTCTCAAACTCAGGATGCTGGTTGTAAACCTCCTCCACGGAGAGCAACACTTCTCTCACCGCCTGGAGATATTCCGACTCGCCTGGATGTTTCTGCTCCAAGGCACTCATGATTTTCTCAACTTCCATAGTAACTCGTTTTACAGGTTATAATATGTTTTCCTAAAAGGTACGCAAATTTATTGAATATTCATGTGACTTCCAAATTTTTCGGGAGTTTTTTTTCTTCTTGGCTTTCATTTTGGGGATGCGGGAGTAAATCGGAGTGCCAGAGTGGTCATGAGCCTTAACATAAAAAATGCATATAAACTTGTTTTTCAACATATAATTGACATGGTTTCAACATATAATTGACTTGTTTTTCAACATATAATTATCATGTAATTAATCATTAATTGATGCTCGCATTAATGGATAATTTATGACAATTCGTGTTACAAGCCAAAATGGTCGTGAGACAAATGGTCCTTTGGGCGTTCGGGCGGGGACAAGACCCGCCCCAACGACTTCGGGGGACATTCCGCAAGGGAGACGGGATACTTCCCGTCTTTATAGTGTGCACGGGAAGTATGGCAATACGGATATTTTCGAAAAAAGCGAACAAAAGCCAATGCTGTTTGCGGAAAATGAAGTACCTTTGTACTTTATAAAAAAAATGACATAAGTTTTTCCCTCGTTCATTGGTGCAGAGTTGTAACAAGGGACGAGGAAATGCCAAGGGTGCTTCGATGCGGGCAAGACGTCAAAAGGTATCTTTAAAGCTAAATGATGAAACGATTCTACTTGCTTCTTTTGCTTCAATGTCTCTGCCAACTGGCTTTCGCAGGTGGTGGGGTCGTGAATCTGATTAAAAAGCTGGGGACTATCATAGACAATGCCACTTGGAGGGGCATAGACTCCACCTATATCATCGTACCCCAAAAACCATGGCAGTTGATTTCACGAACCAATGTCAACCAGACCACGTATCATATGGACGCGGTATTGGTCAACGACCCTGAAAAGATAGAATATCGGATGGATTTTGAACCCACCCTGACCACAGGAGTGGGTTGGTCTACGGGACTGTGGTTGGGATACAGGGGCTATGGCCTGGGGTTTCAGAAGTCGATAAGCAAAAACGATGACTACAATTTCGGGCTGAGCGCCTGTGGCAGCAAATACGGACTGAACGTCCGTCTGCGGCATTATGAAGCATCGAAGATGGACTTGCACTTTGAGGCCAGTTTCCCAAATGAGGAGAACTCCGAGCTCCGATATGTTGAGGATGGTGAAAACCTGGAACTTGAGTCCCCCATCTCTTATAAGACCTTGTTTGTCGAAGGGTATTACCTTTTTAATGGAAAACACTACTCCAACACCGCTGTTTTCGACCAAAGCGTGCAACAAGTGAAGTCGGCTGGTTCGCTAATGGTGGGCTTCACCTGGTTCAAGTCGTCGGTGGAGCATTCCAATCAGAAGAATGCCATTTTAGTCGACCTTATGAACAATGTGGGGCAAACAAAGCAATGGCAATTCGCGATGGGAGCAGGCTATGCATACAACTGGGTGCCACGGCGCAATTGGCTGTTGGGCATTCAGGCTTTGCCCATGCTCACGCTCCTCAACCGCATCAAAACATGGGAATACAAATTGGTTGAATCCGACACGGTGGAGCCAGAAGATGGCGAGTATTCACCCATCATGCTCATTCCTGACAAGGTTGAGACAAAGAAAAGCCGCATCATGCCTGGTGGAGTGGCCCGAGCCGGAGTGGTTTACAACCACAAACAGTTCTTTGTCACGGCAACCGGACAAGTCAGCAGCTATGGATATAAGCATGACAACAACAGCCTCCGACTGGTAGACTGGTATGCCAACGCCTCTTTGGGCGTCAGGTTCTGAAAAGGGGCTTGTTGATAATAAATGTCGGAATAATCGGAGTAATCGGAGTAATCGGAGTAATCGGAGTGATTGGAATAATCGGAGTGATCGGAGTATCGGAGTAATCGGAATAATCGGAAAAATCGGAGTGGTCGGAATTGTCCGACCACTCCGATTTTTCCGATTATGCGTCAGTCAGGCTTTATTTGCCCAGCCTGGCCTCCACCACGTTGACCACGTAGTCGCCGAGTTTCTCACATTCGCTGACGATGTCGGTGAACATGGTACCCATGGCATAGTCATACTGATGGTCGTTGACAGAAGTGATGTTCTCTTTCTTCAATTCGTCACGCATGGAATTGATTTCGATTTCTATGCGCAGGGTGTCGTCGAGGTTGACATCCTCACGCCTCGAATTCATCACGTTGTCCATCTGCACGAGCGACTTGTCGGTGACCTCCATCATCTTGTGTATTTCATCCTTCAGGTGCTCGGGGAAATCCTTCCCCGACTCATGTAGGCGGTTGATGGAACGCCCGAGGTTGTAACAAGCGTCGCCGATGCTCTCGATTTCGCTGATTTGCCTGAGCATGGACCGTATCTTCTGCTTCGTCTCGTCACTCAGGTGTGCGTTGCTCACCTCTTCGAGGTATTTGGCGATTTCTATCTCCATGTTGTCGGAGATGTCCTCGTATTTCCTGATGCGCTCGAAGAGTTTGCCGAATTTCTCGTCATCATGCTCTTCCAAGAGTTCGCGCACCATTCCAAACATGCGGTGCATCCTCGTTGCGAAGTGTGTGATTTCCTTCTGAGCCTGCAGCACGGCGATTTCCGGAGTTTTCATCAGGCCGGCTCCGATGTACTTCAGTTTCAGCGGTTCGTCCTCCTCGTTTTCAGCCTTCTTCTTCCCCTTGATGACAGCGCACACGATTTTCTCGATTTGCGGTATGAACCATATGAGGATGAAGGTGTTGGCCACGTTGAAACATGTGTGGAATGTGGCGAGCACGACGCTCAGTTTTGCGGCATTGGCGAGGAAGGCTTCATTGCCTACCACATCTTTCACCATGGTGGTATCATAGCCCACCAGCGAGCACACCCAGTCGATGAAGGGGTGTAGAATGATGAGTATCCAGCACACGCCGAAGAGGTTGAAGAACATGTGCGACAACGCAGTCCTCCTCGCCTGCGTGGAAGCCGTCATGGCCGCCAGGTTTGAGGTGACGGTGGTGCCGATATTCTCACCCATGACCAATGCGATGCCTTGGTAGATGGGCAGAGCACCGCTGGAGCACAAGATCATGGTGATGGCCATCACTGCTGCGGATGACTGCACGCACATGGTGAGAATACTTCCTATGAGCAGGAAGATGAGCGTTGTGGAGAAGCTGGAGGGGTCGAAAGCCTGGAAGAAATTGAGTATGGCGGGTTGCTCACCTAGTTTCATGGCCTCTCCGGTGTCGCGCAGCGTACCGAGTCCGAGCAAGAGGAAGGCGAGTCCGAAGAGGAATCCACCCACGTTCTCATGCTTCTTGCGATAGATGAGCAAGAGGGCGATGACGAACACGGGCCACACGAAGTCGGAGATTTTGAATGCCACTCCCACGGTCATGATCCACGCGGTGAGCGTCGTTCCGATGTTGGCCCCCATGATGACGCTGATGGCTTGTGCCAGGGAGAGCAATTCGGCATTGACGAAGGATACCGTCATCACCGTCGTTGCGGTGGAACTTTGCACAGCCGCCGTGACGAGCACGCCGGTGAGCATGCCGGTGAAGCGATTGGTTGTCATGCGGCCAAGGATATGCCTCAACTGCGGTCCTGCCATTTTCTGCAAGGAGTCGCTCATGGTCTTCATGCCGAAGACGAGGAGTGCGAGCGACCCGAGCAATCGGAGAACCATGATGATGATGCTTTGGTTTTCCATATTCAGAAGTTTGTTGATGGAAAGATGAAATCAAGCATTAGCCACGTCTTTAGAACCTGATGACCATAAAAGCCTTGCCGGGAACATTCACGGGGAGCACGTCCTTGTTGCCCTGCAGGTTGACGGTGGTCGGCTTGATGGTTTCAGGCCTTCCCACGAGGTTCTCCATGTCGAGGTTTCCTGTGAGGATGGTGCCCTTTGCCTGGCCGATGCTCTTGAGTCCCTTGAAGGTGATTTCCACCTGTTGGTTGTTGTCGGAAGAGTTGGCGATTTTCACGATATACTCCTTGGTGTCCTTGTCGTATGCTGCGGAAGCATAGAGTCCGTCTTTTCCTTCCACGGGTTTCTTGTCCTCGGTGAGGCTGAGCACGTTGGTTCCCTTGTTGGTGCCGTAGAGCATCTGCACATACCAGTTGGGGGTGCGTGCGGAAGTGAGGTTGTCAAACCAGATGAGGTCGGGTTTCCACTGCCATCCCTCGACGTGAGCGAAGAGTGGTGCATAGGTGGCTTGGTATACCACGTCGGCGTTGCGCTCCAGACCCGTCATGAAAGCAGCCTCTGAGAGAGCGGCCTCCCAGTTGTTCACCTCGCGTGCTCCCCTGCCATGGGCAGCGTATTCCCCGGCGAAGACCTTTGGTCCCTTGCGGTCGTAGTTGTCATATCGTCCGGCATTCTCGAAGAACCACTGCGGCGGCTTGTAGTAATGCTCGTCCACGAGGTCCACCTTGAGCCGTTTCATCTCCTTCCATCCATAGTCGAAGTCTTTGCCATCAGCCGATGGACCGCTGCTGCCGCAAATGAGCATCTTGGGGTATTTGCTCCTGATGGCATTGATAAAGAGTTCGAGGCGTTCCGGGTAGAGTTCGCCCCATTGCTCGTTGCCCACGCCGATTTGCTTGAGATTGAAGGGAGCGGGATGCCCCATGTCGGCCCTCAGTTTTCCCCATTTGGTGTCGGTGCCGCCGTTGGCAAACTCGATGAGGTCGAGTGCGTCGTCGATGTAGGGCTGCATCTGGTCGAGTGCCACGTGTGCCTTGATGTCGTCGTTCTGGAACTGGCAGGCCAGTCCGCAACTGACGACGGGAAGTGGCTCAGCGCCGATTTTCTCGGAGAGGAGGAAGAACTCATAGAATCCCATGCCGTAGGTCTGGAAATAGTTGGGATACATGCGGTGCGGGAAGGTGTAGTTCCACCTGTTTTCGTTGAGAGGCCTGTTCTCCACCTGTCCGACGGAGTTTTTCCACTGGTACCTTGTAGCGAGGTCGGTGCCCTCGACGATGCATCCGCCGGGGAAGCGGAAGATGCCAGGATGTAGTTCTTCCAGGTCCTTGACGAGGTCGGCCCTCAGCCCGTTCCAGTTGTCGGATGGGAAGAGCGAGACGTGGTCGAGGTCCACGCCTTCTGCCGACTCGAGGAAGATGCGCATCAGTCCCTTCGGGTCGGTGATGTTCGGCGTGATGGAGCAGGTGTATTTCTTCCAATCCCTGCTGTCGATGGTGATTTTCTCATCTTTGATGATGCCGTTGCGCGAGTTGACGAGTTCCACCCTGATTCTTGCGGGTTTGCTTCCTGCGTCGTGTAGTCTGGCATAGACGGAGAAGTCATACCTGAGGTCTTTCTTGAATCCCATGCCGAAGAACCCCCTGTTCTCTATTCCAGAGCGCTTGTGTGCGTGCTTGGGGTCGGTGATGGCCACATAGTGTGGGTTGTTGGGGAAGGCGGGACGGTCGTCACGCAGTTCCACGTTGCCGAAGACATCCCATCCCATGAGGCGGCTTGGGAACTCGAAGGAGCGGTTCTGCACCATCTCGGCATACAATCCGCCGTCGGCGCCGAAATTGATGTCCTCGAAAAAGATGCCATACATGGTGGGTTGTATGACGGCACCCAGTTTCTTGGTCTGTACAGTGAGTTTTCTTTGTGCATTGGCGGGCAAGGCCAAAGCGGCTGCCAAGGCCATGATGGCCAAAAACTGTAGTTTTCTCATTGTCTTATATCTATTAATGTGAATAACGAAGAATCATTTTTGTGGTGTGATGGAGAAGACGAAAGTCTTGTCTTCATAGATTACCCTGTATGGGCTGAGAGCCTCCGCATTGCGGCTCCAGGAGTCGACGCCTCCCACACCGGCATGCTGAGCGTCGATGAAAAGGTTGGTATACTTCGACTTGGGCATTTGCGGTGAGTGTCTCTGCTCCTTGTCGTTTCCGTCATCAAGCGTCTCGATGTCGTAATGCAATGCGCTGGCACAGAAAGGTTCGTCGGCTTGCACCAAGAAGCCTGCTCCCGAGGCATCTTTCTGTCTCCACCATCGCATGTCGCTCTTGGTTCCCGTCTCCTGCGGACGTATGTAGGGGAAGAACTGCTCATCAGCCGTTTGCTGATAAATGCCTATGCGCTGTGAGTACTTCCTGTCGGCATAGTTTTCCACCGGTCCTCTTCCATAATATTCGCTACGGTCGAAGTCGTATGGCATCTGCATGACCATTCCGAATCGGAACATGTTGCTCACCTCTGCACCCTCTTGCGTGTCGAGTTTCTCGGTCACCGTGATTTTGCCTTGTGCATCGACCAGGTATTCGAGAGTGAGGGTAGACTTCACGTCTGGCATGTCATACACAGCAGTCACCAACACATCCCTGCTCGTCAGTTTGCCATGAGTCGTGGTGACCTTTGCGGTCTTCAAGCTCTGCAGGTTCATCTTGGGATTTCTCCAAGCGGCATATCTGCGCTGGAGCCCGGCTCCCATGTCGTTGTCGGTGACAGCCCTCCAGAAGTTGGGTTTCAGGGTCCCACCGTCTCCCAGGAAGTTCTGTCCTCCCACCTTGTAGGTGGTGAGCAGACCGGTTGTCTTGTCAAATGCGACTTCCATATTGTCGCTGCTGAGTGTGATGACAGGCAACTTCTTGTTATCGCTGACCTTGATGCCTCTAAACAGCGGGAAGACATCCTCCGTCTCATAACTGTACTCATAGAGTCTGAGTTGGTCGTAGGCGATGATTTGCCCGGCCTCCATGAGCGGTTCGGCGTTTTTCAACTTGAAGTTGATGTTGATGATGGGTTCTGCCTCGTATGGCGCCGTGATGTCGAAAGGCAAGAGGTATTCCCTACGCTCGTGTGGCGGGATGTCGAGGTTTTCGACGACACCTTTCTTCGTCACCTTTCCCCCCACCATGAGTTCCCATTCCATCTTGACGTTGGAGAGGTCTCTGAAGAAGAACTCGTTCCTTACCCTCACCTTTGTTTGCTCATCCTCAGTCTCCACGAGTACGGGCCATATGTTTTGGTAATAATACCCCACTTCATACATGTGCGGGTTGGGCACCCTGTCGGGGCTGATGAGTCCGTTGCAGTTGAAGTTGTTGTCACTGGCGTCGTAGGTGTTGTAGTCGCCGCCGTAGGTGTAGATTTTCCTTCCCTCAGCGTCGGTGCCGTGTAGAGCCTGGTCGACAAAGTCCCAGATGAACCCGCCTTGGAACTTGTAATGTCTTCTCACGAGGTCCCAGTATTCCTTGAATCCTCCGCATGAGTTTCCCATGGCATGGCTGTATTCGCATTGTATGAGAGGTTTCTGGTCTTCGGGCCTTTCGCTCTTGGCATAGCGCTCGCACCATTCCTGGCTGGCATACATGGGGCAACGTATGTCGGTGTTCCTCCCCCCTCCTGCTTGTTCGAAGTGTACGGGTCGGCTGGTGTCCTGGCTTTTGATCCAGTCGTATGTGGCGTCGAAGTTCGGACCGTTGACCGTCTCGTTGCCCATCGACCATATGATGACGCTTGGGTGGTTGAAATTGACGCAGACATTATGCTGGTTTCGCTGCAGGATTTGCAGTGCGAATTGTGGTTTCTTGGCTTCCGAATCATCCCTGTATCCGAATCCATGCGACTCCTGGTTGGCCTCCGCACAGACATATATTCCATATTCATCACACAAGTCATACCAGACAGGGTCGTCGGGATAGTGGCATGTGCGCACGGCATTGATGTTGAAGCGTTTCATGATCTTGATGTCCTCGATCATCCTCTCCCTTGAGACCACGTATCCTCCATCGGGGTCGAGTTCGTGCCTGTCGGCTCCCTTGATGAAGACAGCCTCATCGTTGACAAGCAGCATGGCGTTTCTAATCTCCACCTTTCTGAACCCCACCTTTTGGGGAATGACCTCATAGAAGTCGTTTCTGTTGCTCTCGCTTGTAGGGCATACGAGAAGCGTATATAAATAAGGTGTCTCAGCCGACCATTTCCTGGGGTTGTTGAGTTCCAGTTTTGTTTCGACTTTTCCATCCACGCCGTTGAGCATCTTGTCCGCCACGGTGTTTCCATTGGCATCAAGGAGTTGCAGGTATAGGTTGCACCTTCCCTTGACCTCCGTGCAGACATTGAGCACTCCATCCCGATAGTCGTTGACGAGGTCTGGCGTGATTCTCACATCGTCCACATGGACGTTCATGTCACGTGAATAGAGGAAGCAGTCGCGTGCCACCCCAGAGAACCTCCAGAAGTCCTGGTCCTCGCAGTATGTCCCATCGCACCATCTGAATGATTGGAATGCGATGAGGTTCCTTCCTTTCTGCAGGTATGGTGTGATGTCGAACTCCGCAGCCATCTTGCTGTCCTCGGTGTATCCGACGAATTCGCCGTTGACCCAGAGGTACATGTTAGAGGTGACAGAGCCGAAATGCGCGATGACCTGCCTTCCGTCCCATGATGCCGGTATGTCGATCATCTTCCTGTAACTACCGATATGGTTGTCCCTGGTAGGCACCAATGGCGGTTTGCTGTCGAAATGCCCTCTCCATGGGAAACCTATGTTGACATAGATGGGGTCTCCATATCCGTTGAGTTCCCACATGCCTGGAACCTTCATTTTTCCCCAGCCTGTTGCGTCATAGTCGGTTTTGTAGAAGTCGGTTGGTCTTTCATGGGCGTGCTCCACCCATTTGAAATCCCATGTACCCTCCAGAGACAAGTAGTTGGCAGAAGCTTTCATGTCTCCTCCCTTAGCCTTCTGTTGGTTTTCGTAGGCGAAGAACCACGTGTGAGGTTTGAAACGGTTGATGTCGTTCACCTGCAGGTCATGCCACTCGGTGAAAGTGGGCTCGTTGTCAGCCAATGCTGCCACGGGCGCAAAAGCCCAGGCGCAGAATGCGAGGGCTGTCAATTGTTTGATCATAATCCCAAATATGTTGTGTTGTTGTTGTCAATGTATCTCACGTATTCGCAAGCAGCGAGCAGGAAGGCCCCCACTCCAAAATTGGCCTGGCTGTTGGCGTCCACGACTTGTCCCGGTATGGCTTTCTCTCCGATGGGTTGCACGTATCCCAACTTACCGTCGGCCTGCAGTGCAGTTTCCGTGAGGTATTTCCATGCTTTCTTGATGACGGGTTTGAACTCTTTTTTGGAGAGGTATCCATGGTTGACGCCCCACAGGATGCCGTAGGTGAAGAACGCCGTACCGCTGGTTTCGGGTCCCGGAGCCTGCTGCGGATCCATCATCGAGCGCGTCCAGTATCCTTCTTTCTGCTGCAGTGCGGCCAAGGCCTTTGCCAATCTCACATACTTGTCGACGAAGAACTGCCTGTGCTTGTATTGCTGCGGCATGTCCTGCAGCACCTTGGCGAGTCCGGCGAGCACCCATCCGTCGCCTCGTGCCCAGAAATCTTTCTTGCCGTTCTCCGTCTTGTGCTTGGGATAGACATACTTCCCGTCCCTGAAATAGAGCCCTGTCTCCTGGTCGAGCATGATGCTGTCGGTGTAGAGGAGGTTTTCGTAGAGTTTGTCGAGATAACTGATGTCTCCAGTGAGTTTGTACATCTTTGTCATGACCGGCATCACCATGTAGAGTGCGTCGGCCCACCACCAATAGTCGTTCGCCTTGGAACGTGCCTCGTAACCCATGACCTCTTTCGCCCTTGCCACACACTTGTCGGGACCTCCGCTGATGTTCACGTGTTCGAGTTTGCCGTTGACGGGAGCCATCCTCCCCATGGCCAATTGGTAGATGTCGATGTAGGTTTGGAAGCATATTTGCCAGTCGCCGAAGAGCACGTGGCGCTGGTCCTCGCCATAGTTCTTGTATTCCCATTTGGCGGGGTCGCTTTCTGTCGCCCCGCTCCAGTTGTTGTGCTCCGCCCATCGGATGGAGTAGTCGAGGTAGCGTTGCTCTCCGGTGAGCAAGAAGGCTTCCATGTTGCCGGTGTGGTATGCGGCATTGTCCCAGAAGGAGCGCACCTCGGCCTTGTTGTTGCTTTGCCAGTAGGTGTTCACCTTGTCGATGATGGCGATGACTTTCTTCGCCTTCTTGCCGTGCGTGGCGGCCATCGTGGTGGCACAGCAGAGTGCCAGGATGCATATAGTGAGTAGTTTTTTCATTTTAATTTGAACTTGCTGGAGTTAAAGAGGAGTTAAAGAGGAGTTAAAGGGGAGTTCTCCCTCGCCCCCGGCCTGCGGCCACCCCCTCTCAGGCAGAGGGGGAGGAGTTAAAGGGACGTATGTCCACTTCATCACCATTTTTAATCATCTTCTGCACCATCTTTTATATATCCCATTTTATTCCATCATTTATTTACGAAAGTTAAGATTTCAATCTTCAAAGTTGCGATTAAGCGAGGGCAGACCAAGCTTGCTTGAAGTCTGCCGAGCGTGAGCAACTTCGGCCGCAGGCCAATCTTCAATCTTCATTCGGCCGCAGGCCAATCTTCAATCTTCAATCTTCAATTTCTCTTACCATTTGTCAGGTGTCTTGGGGTCGTCGGCCCATCTGTGGTCTTTCGGGAAAGGTTGTCCACCCCACGCCTTCACCTGTGTCCATGGCTGCGGCTCATCCTTCCAGAATGGGTGGTCGGCAGGTAGTCCCAGCGGCATGAAAGCGAGTGAAGACATATAGAGGCTTCCGTTGTTGGTGTACCAATCGGCTGTTTCTGGTTGCGAGCCGCAGAAGCCGATGGTGAGGAATCCTCCACTGTTGTAGTTGTTGTTGTAATCGAACATCCGATGGAATACCTGTGTGAGTGCCGCCCGCACCTGTCCGTTGGAGAGTTCCTGCGGCAGTGTCTGATACCAAGCCATCAATGCAAGGGGTTGCATGGCGGCCATCCTGTAGGGCGTGCTTCTCCCGATGACCGGGAAGGTGCCTTCCGGCGAGATGAATCGTTCGAGGATGATGGAGAATTTCTGTGCCCGTTTCAAGGCGCGTGCATGGTATTTCTTGTAGTCTATGCGGGTGTTGGCCCTTGCGTCGATCATGGCCTGCAGCGTCTCGAGGTACATGGCGTGGAAGACATAACTGGTGTAATAGTCGAAGGCGAAGACCGGTCCGTCGGCATACCATCCGTCGCCCACATACCACTCCTCCACCTTGCGGCAAGCGGTGTTGACCCGGAACTGGTCATAAGGCGCTCCGCTTTTGGCGAGGAAACTCTCGATGACGGATGAAAAGAGGAACCAGTTGGTGTATGGCGGGTCGATGCCCCTGAGGCTTGTGAACTCCTTGATGTAACGCTGCTTGGTGGTTTCGTCGAGAGGCATCCACAACTGGTCGTAGGCACGGAGGAAACTCTCTGCCAGGTATGCGGCATCCACGAGCACCTGTCCTTCACCTTTCCATACCAGGTAGTCGGGCGACTCCGGGTCGACGGCGTTCTTGTAACTAGCGAGCGCCCATTCTCTCAACTCCTTCCGCTGCTTGCCTTCCGGGGTGTCATCGTCGGGCAGCGAGAGCCAGGGTGCAATGCCAGCCATCAGCCTGCCGAAGGTTTCCATGAACACCACCTTGCGGTTGCGGTTGTCGAAACTCGGGCTGTATTCGGTCACCATGTTTTTCTGCAACTCGCCTTTTGCCATGTTCTGCAAGACGGGTTGTGCCATATTGTAGGCAAGTGAGCACCAATATTCACGGTCGGTCTGTATCTTTGCCTTTTTCTTGGGCTTTCCCGCATCGACCGACACCGCTGGCAGCAAGACCAGAAGCATCAGGCAAAGGACTTTCATCACCTTGTTTTTCATCATTTCAAGTAGTTGTATGGTATGGTATGCAAATTTACAAAAAAACGTGTTATTTGCAAAAAAAACGTGGAAAAAAAGTGGTGTAGGAAACAAACAACTTGAAATCACTTCATCCATCAGCACTTATTGCCATTTCTTCATATAGCGATTACGGAGACTTTTCTGCCATATTCGTATGAAGAGGATGCCATTTAACACCTGTTCATACCCTTTTTTCATGGTTTTTTACTATTTTTGCGCTTCAATACGAAATCACCCCGTTTTGGAATATATGAATGGTTGTAAAAGTCATGCCCGATCAAGAACTACAACGTGTTCTCCATTGGCAGTAACTTTGGCACAAAGAACCAGGGCATGAAAAAGGAAAAGGACCTAAAGCAGTAAGGAATTGACATGAGACCATTATCCGACCGCACGGCGGGATTCACCGACTCCGTCATCCGCCGCATGACACGCATCAGCAACCACTACGGAGCCATCAACCTCTCGCAGGGATTCCCCGACTTCGACCCGCCACGGGCACTGGCCGACAGGCTGGCTGAGATCGCTCCCCACGGCCCTCACCAGTATGCCATCACCTGGGGAGCGCAGAACTTCCGCGAGGCACTGGCCCGGAAGCAGAGCCGATGGACGGGTCTGCCCATCGACCCAGACCAGAACATCGTGGTGACATGTGGCTCCACCGAGGCGATGATGGCGGCGATGATGACCGTTGTCAACCCTGGCGACAAGGTGGTCATCTTCTCACCGTTTTACGAGAACTACACGGCAGACACCATCCTGACAGGAGCGGAACCGATCTATGTTCCGCTCGTGCCGCCAACCTTCGACTTCGACCCCAATATTCTGGAGGACGCTTTCCGCCAGGGAGCCAAGGCACTGGTGCTCTGCAACCCATCGAATCCCACGGGCAAGGTCTTTTCGCGGGAGGAACTGGAGGTGATAGCCGACGTCGTCATCAGGCACGACGGCTATGTCATCACCGACGAGGTGTATGAACATATCGTCTACACTCCCCACCACCACGTCTATGTCTCCTCCCTTCCCGGCATGTGGGAACGGACCATCTCATGCAGTTCGCTGTCGAAAACCTACAGCATCACGGGATGGCGGTTGGGCTATGTCATTGCCCCGGAGCGCATCATCGACCGGGTGAAGAAGGTGCACGACTTCCTGACCGTCGGTGCCGCCGCACCCTTGATGGAGGCCGCCACAGTGGGACTCTGCTTCCCGAACAGCTATTACGAGGAGTTGCACAACCACTACACCCACATGCGTGACCTCTTCTGCGACGGCCTGCGAGAGTTCGGCCTCCGTTTCACCGAACCGCAGGGTGCCTATTACGTGCTGCTCGACGTGTCGGAATACGGCGTGCGGGATGACCTGCGCTTCTGCGAGTGGCTGGCAGAGCATGTCGGCGTGGGGGCCGTCCCGGGCAGCTGTTTCTTCCGAGAGGACGTGGGGCACCTCATCCGGTTCCATTTCGCCAAGAAAGACGATACACTGACGGCAGCCCTCGACCGTCTGTCGGAACTGGATGCCAAGGCAAGACTATATGTGGAGTAAACATGACAGCCGTGACTTCACTTACGCATGCAGCCCGAATCCTCTTTCATGGTGGATTCGGGCTGTTTTGTTTTTTGGCCTTTGTTGGGAAACCCCATCGGCCTTGTTGTCCGATGGGGATTTTTTCATCCTTTCTTTCCTAAAACGAGCACCAGCTTGGAAGGAGCATCTTAGTGGAGGATGACATTGACCAACCCTGTCACGTCGGTGATGGACACGTTTCCGTCGCCATTGATATCTGCATTGGCGATGATGAAATTGTCATCGGCGTTGCCCAGGATGTGGTTCACCAGCAATGTGACATCGGTGATGTTGACATCGCCGTCTCCATTCACGTCGCCGATGAGAGTGGCCACGTTCTTGATGATGGATATCGCCCCCACCTGCCATTCGTCAGAGTTGGAGTCGAGCGCCATCTTCAGCACGCCATCCTTCTTCATCACATAGCGCACTTGGATTTTCTTCCATCCGTTGTCTGTTCCCACTTTTGAAGTATTCCCGGCGTCACCCTCTGTTCCTGCGACGAGGTTGACCTGTCCGCCCTCGGGTCCCTTGACATAGGCCTGCACGGTATAGTCGCCTGCGGGGTAGTAGAGGGCATGGGTCAAGGTGGTGTTGCCACCTGCCTGTGCCAAGGATGTAGTCTCCCCGTCCCAGTTGGTGCCGTTCACGATGGTGGCGTTCTGCAAGACTGTGGGATAGAAATCGAGCCGTTCCTTTGCCGCAATCCCATTGGTGTCATAATAAGCAGCGTTGATGAAGTCGAGGTTGCCGGTCTGGCCGTTTCCGCTGAAGATGATATGGTCGGGCACGCCTTCACCAAAGTTCTTGTCGATGCTCCAGCAATAGATGTCGTTGCCCGTGCTCGACGTGCCCACCTTGGTCATCTCATGTCCCGGCCATTCACCTCCGGTGTAATTCTTGTTTTCTATGTCATAGAACAAGGAGCACCACGCCCAGGCATGATTCCATCCCGAAGGAGCGTCGAAATAGGCCAGCACCTTGGAAGAGGCCTCGTCGCCTTTGTAAAGCGGCGTATAGTTGGCATATTTATCATTGTCATCGGCCCAATAGCAGATGTAGGTGTCTTCTGTGATGCGTTCGATGTTGCTGGTCTGATTACCGTTGTCGTAAGTGACAATGGCATTGAACGATGCGGCAGAGATGGTCTGCTTGTACCACTGTGTGCCGTCGCCAAGCGTGGTCGTCTCGGTCAGTTGCTTGCCGGGCCACCCGCCATTGATTTGGTTGTCTCCATCCCATACATAGAGATAGGGATTGCCCTGGCCGTTGTCTTTCACATACACGGTGATGTCCTTCACAGCCTCAGCGTCGATTTGCTTGTAGGTATCCTCGTCGTAGACACCATCCCAAAGGTAGAGTGCGAAGTTGTCACCGCTCAGCACGAGAGTGTGCTCGTTGGTGTCCACATCATGCCCGATAAGGTTTCCCAGCGTGAGGATGATGGAACCTTTGGTTCCGGTGACCTTCAGGTAATAACCTAATCCATCCACGTCGTATTGGGCGGTGATGGGACTTTCATTGGTGATTCCTGCAGCCTTTCGTGCCTCAATCATCTTCTTGATTTCAGGCTTGTACTGCTTCCAGTGCGGGAGGAAAACACATGGCGTGCCAGGCATGGTGAGGATGAAGGCATTGGCTGCCAAGACGTTGGAACTCACCCTGTCGTCGTTGCGGTAGGTGTCATGGTTGTCGACGAAAGTGACGGCGTATCTGCTCCAATTGGGGTCTCCTGCCACTCCCTTGTTGGAGAGGGCGGTCCATGCCCCGTTGTTGAACACGTTGTTCATAGAGAATTTGAGGGGGAAGTCGAAAGCCGCCGACTGCACCTCGCCATCGGCGGGGATGCCTGTTTCCTTGAGCCAATAGCCCACCACTTTTTCATAACTGCCGTCCCAATACTCACCGACGGAGAATTCCGGCTTGGCATGTTGGTTGTAGAGTCCGGTATAATACGCCTTGTAGCCTTTCACCATGTCATAGCGGAAACCCGCATACCCTAATTCATCGAGCAGGAAGTCAAGGTAGTTGCAGATGTTTTGCTGAACTCTTGCGTCGGTGTGGTCCAAGTCGCGGCAACCGTCGAAATTATCAGCCTCGTCCTCTGCCGCATCGCTGCTGCAGACGTAGGTGATGTCGCCTCCATGGTTTCCACCATCGTCAAACACCTCGTCGTTGCTGCAGATGCCCCAGAGGTTCTGCATGTCGGCGCACCATGTCAGCGTGTAGGTCTTTCCCGTGGTGGGTCCCGTGACGGTCTCATTGGGGAAGTCGGCCCAGTTTGTAAGGCCGTTCTTGTGGTTGATGACCACATCCTCGATGATGCCGGTGCCTTTAGCCTTAAAGGTTTGAATCATCTGCATCAATTCCGCTTGAGTGCCGAAACAGGTGTTATGCCTCAGCCAATAGACGGGCGAGTAACCCATGTTCTCATATCCCCAGTTGCCGGGGGAGTTCCATTGGTCTTCCTTCGTCTGCCCGGAGTTGGGCACCCATATCAAACTGAAATAGGAAGACAGTTCATCGGCCTGTGCCGTCAAGTTCGTCCATTTGGCATCCTCGAAAGAATCCCAATAGAAACCTTGGAGCATCACTCCTCCATAGTTGGCAGGCCAGCCATCGGCCAATATGCACATTGGCACGAACCATACGAGCAATGACAGTAGTTTTCTTTTCATAAGTATCGAATGTATTATGTTATTGATTTTGTGTGAAAAACGATGCAAATTTAATACAAAATCAAATCCGTTGTTCTCTTAGGGGAAACAAAAAAGCAAGGCAGGCGTGCAATCGTTTGCATTCAGGGGAGACACGGGGCCTATGAGAACCATGGGAGGCATGGGAGACACTGAAAAAAAGGGCACTCACTTGAGCGCCCCATATTTTTTCACCCGTTCATCGTTAATGACACCCCTCCAGTTCAAACCGAAGGCGAAGTCGTAGGCATGGCCGTCGGCATCCTTGTAACAGCGCATGTCTCGCGGCACATCCTCCTTCTGTTCCTCCACCGTCTGCATGTCGGCCGGCATCTGCATGGGCAGCAGCGCAGAGGGTTCTGCCTTGCCGCTGATGATGTCGAGCAAGACCTGGTGCTGCACCTTGAAGGAGATGAGTATGACATCGGCATGAGGTTCGATTTCGGCCAGCACCACCGGCCGTCCCGTCTCCACGACGACCACTACGGGTTTGTCGCCCATCTTCTCCTTGGTGTCAGCCACCAAGAGCATGTCGTCACGATTATAGGTTTTCACACTCTTTCCCTTGAAACTGCGGTTGGTAGTGCGCTCCATCGGGTCACCGCCGGCGATGCTGACGGCACGTGCATCGGAAGCGGTGTAGTCCTCGTACTGCAGGCTGACGGGAACATAGCCGTTTCCACCTTTCACGGCGTCATCCTTGCTATAGCCCACTCCCGAACTCGGCTCTTGTATGAGGCAGATGGCGAAGTCGGCCTGTTCGGGTTGTTGCACCACCTCGAAATATTTCTCCACGAGGCTCAGGTCGATAGGTTCCACCGTCTTCTCCTCAGAGACGCCACCCCACATGCCAGGGATGGCGGGGAAATGGCGCTTGGGCACATAGACCTTCTTTTTCCCACTCACAGGCAATGAATGGTCGTGGTTCTTGAGCATCACGACAGATTTCAGTTGGGCTTCGTAGCCTTCCTTCATGAAATTGGCGTTGCCCACGATTTTCCCTGTCTCGGAAGGGTTCAGATAGGGATTCTCAAACAGCCCCACACGGAACATGTTGAGCAGGAGCCGTCGTGCCGACAGTTCAAAGCGCTCACGGGCGCTTTCCTCTCCATACTCCTTGCTCCACATCTGATACGCCTTGACGATGGGTCCTATCTCGTTGTTCCCTCCAAACTGGTCGACGCCGGCCTGCAGAATTTTGTAATGCCGCTCCACTTCCGACAGCTGCTCCACACCCCACGGCTTGCCACCGATAGGCGAGTCGAGCACCTTCATATCCTTGGTGATGCCCCAGTCGGTGCACACCACACCTTCAAACTTAGCATCCTCACGGAGTTGCTTCTCTATCATCCATTTGCTGAAACTGCCGCCCACGTTCTCGCCCGAGGGGTCTTGGTTCCACAAGATGCTGTAGATGGGCATCACGGCAGAGGCCATCTTCGTCCCACCAGGCAGTTTGAAAGCCCCCTCCACAAACGAGCGCTTGTGCATGGCGAGATTGTCGCCGGGGTAGACGGCATACTTTCCCGAGGCGAAATGGGAGTCGCGCCCTCCCTCCTGTGCACCATAACCATACCAGTGCTTCACCATCGCGTTCACGCTCTTCATACCCCATCCCTTGGTTTCAGGAGTGGTCTGGAATGCATCGCAATAGGCACGTGCCATATCGGTGGAGAGCTGGGGGTCTTCGCCGAAGGTCCCGTCGAAACGAAACCATCGTGGTTCGGTGGCAATGTCCACCTGTGGCGACAGGGCAGTGGCTATGCCCAACGCCCTGTATTCCTCGGAGGCTATTTCGCCAAAACGATGGACCATTTGCGGGTCGAAGGTGGCAGCAAGTCCGAGCGAGGTGGGCCATTGGGAGATGTGCCCTCCAGCACCGGCATTGAACTCCGTCGTGGCCTTTGCCTCGTGGCGTGGGTCGGAACTGGTGTTGGCGGGTATGCCATGGTCGAGCCCTTCCACAAAAGCCTGCATGTTGTTGTTCCACACCGCCGCCACGATCGGACTTTCCACTCCTGTGACCAAGACAGCGCGCAGATGGTCGTCACGAAGGAACTTCTTCTGGTCGTCGGACAAGTCGGAGGCCTTTGCCCCACTTTCCTCAAAGGATTTGCCGTTATACAACGAAGCACCGAACCCCATGTTCGCTGTCATCGGCACAGACTGGTGGCTGCTATAAAGCATCAGTCCTGCAATCTCTTCCACAGACAGCAGGGATGCCAGGTTGGCGGCACGTTCCTGGGCGGTGAGTCGCCAATCTTCATAGGGGTCGAGGGTGTCATTGCGATTCAAGTCCTTGAAGGCATACCCATCGTCGGTAAGCAGTTTGACACCCGACACGGGGGAGTAGCCTAATGTGGCTCCACCTCTTTGTGTCACCAACACGAAAGAGCCTTCTTGCTTTTCCGACCAGTTCTGTCGGTCACAGGCCGACACCACGACGAGCAATGCGGCCATCCCGAATGTTGCAAATGCTTTTTTCATATAAGTAGGTATTCTTGTTTTTACTGGAGTTAAAAGGGAGTTAAAGGGGAGTTCTCCCTCGCCCCCTGCGGCCCCCCCCTCTCAGGCAGAGGGGGATGAGTTAAAGGAACGTATGCCCACTTCATAACCATTTTTTATCTTCCTCTGCACCGTCAATCAGGGTATCGCCCCTTTTTTACCATCATTTACTTATTTGCAAAAATAGAGATATTTATATGATTATCACAAAATGATTGTCAAGGTTTCTTCTTCTCCGCAAAAATACACATTTTTCTTCGTAACTGTTCAACGATTTTTGTTTTTAACACGAATTGCCACGAATAATCCACGAATTATCCATTGATTGTCTTTGTAATGGCTGTTTATGACACATTCATGGGCAATTATTTGGCCTCTTGTCCACGGCGACACTCGGAGGCGTCGACCCCTATTCAACACCCCGGGTGTGCTCACGCCACCAAGGATGACCAGTGCTCACGAAAGGACTTGTTTCATATATGTCCGTACAACGCCAAGAGGCCGGTGCGCCCTAGGGGGCGACGCTTGGAAGCGTCGCCCCGCCAAAAGGCCGTGAGCAAAAGGCCGGTGCGCATATCCCCTCCCAACATGGTGCGCACTTGTAGAGACGGTGATTTTTCCCGTCTCTACTCAAAAGTCGTTGGGGTGCATATCACCTCACATTTTTCGGCTCAATCGGGAGAGGTCAAGAGGTCAACGCCCCTCCGCAACATTTTCAGGTTCCACCTCCACCGCAGTTACAGGTTCAGCCTCCGCAACATTTTCATATTCCACCGCCACCGCTTCTTCAGGTCCAGCCGCCACCACTTCGCCTAATTCCATAGAAGATTCCGGGTCGTATGATTGTCTAAAATCGCGATGTCCTTCATTTTTACTAAGAGAAAATATGAAAACAAGGACAGTTAGAATAAGATATACGACAGGTACGCTTACTTTGGATTTTTCATTCTTTCTCTTACCATTCTTTCTTTTACCATCAGAACACACCTTTTCCATTATTTTCCAAAAACCAAAACAAATCATCGTAATCATAAATGTGAGGAAAAAGAAGGAACCAGCTATGCCCAATGATGTAGCACACCCATATCCCGGGTCAGCTATTACTACATTTATAAATAACACAAACACAAAGAAGGAAATAAACATCATTACTCCCATCATAAACCTTGAAACAAACAAGAAAAATCTTTTCATAACACTTTTATTTTAACAACATTGATTATGGTTTGATATAATAGATGCTTTTCCTCAATGAAATATAACACCAACTGAGTCTCTCCTCATAGCCATATGCCCGGCGGAGTGTTAAAGAAAGTAAAACAGATGGTGATTCATACAAGATTTCCGAATTTTGTAATTATTAGGATAGGAACGCAAGAAGAAATGGTCGAACAACTCGTAGAGCGCATACGTAACAAGGACCAGCAGGCGATGAAACAACTCTACCTCCAGTATGTAGGGGAACTCTCGTCTGTATGCCATCGCTATGTGCCTGCGGATGACGATGCGAAGGACGTGCTGCAAAACAGTTTCGTGAAAATATTCAAGTCGATACCGACCATGGAATATCGTGGAGAGACAAGTTTCAAAGGCTGGATGCGCAAGGTTGTGGTGAACGAGTCACTGAATTTCCTGAGGGAAAGAAAGCGACTGAACTGGGTGACGCTTGACACCACCAAACTTCAACTGGAAGATGACGAAGAGCCAAAGGTGGAACGCGTGTCGCCAGACGAGTTGCATCGCCTGGTCAGCGAACTGCCCGATGGCTATCGCACCGTGCTGAACCTCTATGTCCTCGAAGGCTATAGCCATAAGAACATAGCGGAAATGCTAGGCATCAAGGAAGGAACCTCAGCCTCTCAACTCTTTTATGCAAAGCAGAAATTGGCAAGGAAGATCAAGGATTTAATGAAAGGAAAGCGATGAAAGAGAAGTGGACGGAAGAGATGAGACGCAAACTGGAGGGTCACAGGAAGGCACCTCCCGAGGGACTGTGGGAAGGCATCAGCGAGCAGATGGGTTTCAAACCGAAAGAAGCAGGCAAGGAGGCGAAGCATCCCGGCGTTGCCAGCCATCCTGCTGCCAAACGGTGGTATTGGGCTGCCGCAGCTGCCGTCTTGTTAATCGGAGGCTTTTTCACCTTTTATCATCACGACGGCAAAGACTCTTCCTCCCTGACCGCCACAACTGTCGTGCAAACGGAGGACACGCCAAAGACGGAGCCAACAAAAGTCGTGGCGGAGGTTGAGACTCCGACTGCAGGAAAGCCACTCACCCAAAAGATGACTCCGACTGCAGAAAAGCCGCTCAACGAGAAGATGACTCCGACTGCAGAAAAACCGCTCACCGAGAAGATGACTACGCTCACGAAGAAGTGGGCCAACACCGCCAAGACACAAGCAGCGCCCCCAATAACGGTGTCGGAGCATCAAGAACCCGCCGCCGAGGAGCCTAAGACGCCTACTCCACCCTCTCCCACCGACCAGAACCTCACCGCCGATACCCAACCCATAAAACAAAAGGCAGAGAAAAGTGAAATGGCATCGATGGAACCTGTACGTCGCCAACCCTCAAGCAAGGGCAAATGGACCATGGGCTTGCAGGCGTCGGGCGGACTGCTGGCATCCGGCAACCACAATGGTTCGATGAACAAAAACAGCAGTTACATGGCGGCAAATTACAATTATAATGGGATAACATTAATCGAAGCAGCTTCCTATATGGGATATGATATGGGATATGCCACAAACTCCAAACCTGAGACATCCCATTCCAAGCATCATCTGCCCGTGCGTTTCGGCATGAGCCTGCAATACCAATTGAACGACCGCCTGGCGTTGCTCAGCGGCATCAACTACACCTGGCTCTACTCGGAGTTCATCAAGGGAAACTCCACAACCGACCAACACCTGCACTACTTGGGTGTCCCGGTGGGCGTGGCCTATCGGTTGTGGTCCAATCAGCGCCTGCAATGCTACCTCTCAGGAAGTGCCATGCTGGAGAAATGCCTCAACGAAAAACCCTGGCAATGGTCTGTGAATGCCGGAGCAGGAGCGGAATATGCCATCACCAAGCAGGCAGGCCTTTACCTTGAGCCTGCCCTGGGTTACCATTTCGACGACGGCACATCCTTCGAACATTATTATAAAGACCATCCCCTGGCACCCTCCATCATGTTCGGCCTGCGCATGCACATCAATGAATAGTTTTCCAAGTGGGCCAAAACCCACTTGGAGACTTCTCTCCCCATTCCCGGCATCACACACGCCTTTTTTCACAATCTGGGAAAATCGTCACATTTTTCTAAATATATGACAATTATTTGACTTTTTCGTCTTATCTTTGCAATATGAACCAAGGAGGTGTTCATCCAGGATGAAACCCACCTGAAATGTATGAATATTCATAAAGAAAAATGACAAGATGAAAAAGACAAGATTATTCGCATTGGTCGGCATATTGATGCTATCGACCACCATGATGGCACAGTCCAAGGTGTATTTCACAAAAGAAATCACTCCCGAGTCGTTGGTGAAGATTTACAAGGCTTTGGGTGTTGAGGCAAACGGACGTGTGGCCGTGAAGATTTCGACTGGCGAGGGCGGCAACAACCACTACCTGAAACCGACTCTGATACGCAACCTCGTAGAGGAGGTGAATGGCACAATCGTGGAATGCTGCACTGCCTACGGTGGTTCGCGCCAAGACCCCAAGAAGCACTGGGAAACCATCCACGAGCATGGTTTCGACTCCATTTTCGCCGTAGACCTTATGGATGAGTTCGGGCAAATCCGCATTCCCATCCAGGACAAGACGCATTTGAAATACGACATCGTAGGCGAGCATCTTGCCAACTACGACTTCATGGTGAACCTCGCCCACTTCAAAGGCCATGCCATGGGCGGCTTCGGAGGCGTGATGAAGAATGCATCCATCGGCGTGGCATCCACCGCAGGCAAGTGCTACATCCATTCTGCCGGCAAGACCGATGACCCGAAAAAGGCATGGACCCCGGAATACCTGGCTGCTGGCAAGACGCAAGACTCGTTCCTTGAGTCGATGGCTGCCGCCGCACAGGCCGTACACAACTATTTCAACGGACGCGTGGTATACATCAATGTGATGAACAACATGTCTGTCGACTGCGACTGCGACGGACACCCCGCAAAACCGGAGTTGATGGACATGGGCATCATGGCCAGCCTCGACCCCGTCGCCGTGGACCAAGCCTGTCTCGACAAGGTGTTCAACTACCAGGGCAAGCCCGGTGATGACAACAAGCCCCTCATCCAGCGCATCAACCGCCAGCATGGCACATACATCACCGACTATGCCGAGAAAATCGGCTTTGGTTCGAAGAAGTATGTGTTGATAGACATCGACCAATGATGCCCAACCTACTCACCCGTGAAGGAACACCAGGAGCATAGGAACAAGAGAACGCCAACCAACCCCAATCCATCATGAAGAAAATCATCACCATGGCCATGGCCGCCTTGATGGCTGCAATGACCATGAACGCACAGACGCAAGGAGACATCAATTTCCGTTTCCGCGGAGGCGGCAACCTCTCGACGCTTACCGGCAACGACGACGCCAAGGAGAAGATGGGATGGACCATCGGCTTCGGCTTCGACTACTGCTTCTCCAACCAGTTCGCCCTCAGCCTCGACGTCAACCGCGACCGACTCGGTTACAAGAGCAAGTCGCTCGACAAGGATTTGAACCTTGAATACCTCAGCCTCGGACCGATGGCCAAGTATTACGCCACACCTTGGCTCGCCCTCCAGGCAGGACCGGAAATAGGCTTCCTCAGGAAAGCCAAGATGAGCGGCATCAACCAAAAGGAAGCCTATGAGAAGACCGAGTTCTCACTGCCCATCGGCCTTTCCTTCGAACCCAAGGTCAGCAAGAAAGATGTTGCTCTCGTCATCGACCTGCGCTACCGCCTAGGACTTTCCAAAGCCAACGACGAGGATGTACTCATTGGCGACATGAAGAACAGCGCCTTCATCCTCACCATCGGATACAAGTTAGGACTTTAAACCAATCAACAAACAAACCTAAAACCTATGAGAAAACATCTACTCGCCATCTGCCTGACAGCCCTGTGCGCGACAGGCGCCATGGCGCAAGACTACGACCTCACCAAACTTTACCTTCAGAATGCAGGGTTCGACAGCCGTTTCGACTACACCATCGACGACACAGGGAATGTGGAACAGGAAATCCTCGACGTAGATGGCTGGACGAAAGACATCAGCGTCAACTACACCATCACCGGCGTCTATCAAATAGGCACGAAGAAGACCTTCAACGGCGCCTCCGTCCCATCCACCGGGCAAGACGGCACCACCGACGGCGGCGTGCTCGCGCTGAGCACCGGATGGAACCAGTCGATGCTCTTCTACCAGACGGTGGAACTCCCCGAAGGCAAATACTCCCTGGTGAGCGCCTTCTACAACAGCGCCGACAAGACGGCCGGCCGCAGCCGCGTGGAATGGCTCCCCAACGGACAGAGCGCCGTCACCTCAAGCCTCGAGTCCTTCCCCACCGGCGTATGGATCACCGACACCATCCGTTTCGAACTCACCAAGACCACGAAAGGACGCATACAGATAGGCTTCCACGCCAATGCCGGGCAAGGGTCGGCCAATTTCGCCAAACCCTGTCTCGACTTCGTGAAACTGCTGCGTGACACCGACATCGGGAAGGAGGAAATGGACCACTACAAGCAAAAGCTGCAGACCGTCATCGATGAAGCCGTCAAGGCATATGGCGACGGCAGCGGCAACGACGCCGGCGATCTGAAAGCCGCCATCGACGCCGCCAACGCCGTGATGGGCGACGACAACGCCACCATCGAACAGGTGGACGAAGCCATCGTCCTGCTCACCGCCGCCCTCGACAAATACCTGTGGGCCAACCCCACGGGCGACATACCCACCGTGACCACCGACCAACGCTACGCCCGCGGAGCCACCATGGCCTTCGGACGAATGGGGTACACCGGCATACCCGCCTCGCAAGTGTCGGAGCAAGGCTTCTGCTGGAGCGAGACCCCCGAACCCACCATCGACGACCACCGCACCACACGCTTCCTGACCAACAACGGGCGCATCTACTGGCTGGAAGACCTCACCCCCGCCACCTGCTACTACATGCGCGCCTATGTCATCACCAAGGGCCGACAGGTGGGCTATGGCGACGTCATCCGTTTCTATACCATCCCGAAAGGCCAAATCTCCTTCACCATCCGCAACAGCGACAATTCGAGCGCCAACGCCCGCATCCGCGCCGCAGCGGAACAAGCCGTCGGCTGGTGGAACAACCTGACGGAGATGAAAGGTTTCTCTACCAGCATCGGCTACAACGCCGGCGTACCCACGGCAGAATGCTCCTACGGCGGATGGATGAGCGTGGGCTCCAACCAGTCGTACCAGAAAGCCGGCACCATCATGCATGAGATGCTCCACGGCATCGGCGTCATCCCCTGGGCCGACACCGAATGGAGCCGCTTCAACCTGCGCTCAGGCACGTCGAACGCCGCCGGCTATGCCACAGGCTCCGGCTTATGGCTCGGCGACCGCGTCACCGAAGTGCTCCGCTTCTGGGACAACAGCACCACCGCCCAACTCAACGGCGACTACCAGCATATGTGGCCCTACGGCATCAACGGTGCCTCGGAGGACAATGGCAGCGACGTGCTGTACATCGGCAACTCACTCATATGCCAGGCCCTCGGCGAGGACGGCCTACAGCACACCTCCAGTCTCTTCGCCGAGCCCTACCACGCCTTCGAGCACCAAGACGGCGTGAAATACTACATCAAGAACGAGGACAGCGAGCGCGGACTCTACACCTCCTACCTCACGCCCACCAGCACCAACACCCTCGCCTGGCGCGCCATGACACCCGACGAGGCCGCAGCCAACGACAGTTGCGCCTGGCTGGTCACCTTCACCCCCGGCAACCAATACTACCAGTTGCAGAACGCCGCCACCGGGCAGTACATGACCTACACCGCGAGCAGCATACGCACCACGGCCCGCACCACACCCTCCAGCAACGAGGACTTCCAGATGATGAAAGGACGTGTCGACGTGGGCAAGAAAGGCTTGCGCGGATTCTGGATCATCCACCCCAACAGCAACTGGACCCCCGCCTGCCTCCAAGCCAACGCCAACGGAGGAACCTCGGCTGCCACCTTCAACATCGCCAACAAAGCCACCACGCAGCGATGGCTCATCCTCAACGAGGAGGAGATGCGCTCGCTGAACCAACTGCTGCTGGCCGACATGCTGGCAGAGGTGAACGGCAAGCTGTCGCAAATCAAAGCCCTCATGGCCGTGCCACACACTGAAGACATCAACGGCGTGGACGCCACGATGGAAGCCACCCTCAGCAGCATCGAGGAACGGATGGCCAGCGCCTCCAGCACCGCCGACCTGCAAGCCTTGCTCGGCGAGGCAGAGCAGGCCGCCTTCGACTTCCTCGGCAACGTCACCCCCAAGAGCATGGAGCAGCCCTTCGACCTCACCTACATGCTCGTCAACCCCGACATGGACAGCACCGACGGCTGGTCGGACGCACCCACCATCAGCTATTCCTGCGCGGAATACTACGAGAAGACCTTCGACTTCAACCAGACGGTGAGCCACCTGCCCGCGGGAACCTACCAGTTCCGCTGCAACGCCTTCCAGCGTCCCGGCAAGGCGGAGGAATGTACCGGCCGCGCCACCACCGCCTTCATCTACGGCGGCGACAAGAGCGCCAACCTGGCCCACATCACCAGCGATGCGCAAAGCACCAAACAAGGCGGCAACGAGTCGTATGTCGGCGGCAAGTACTTCCCCAACAACATGCAGGCCGCCAGCATCTACTTCGGCAAGGGACTGTATGAGAACCGACTCACCACCAGCGTCGCCAACGACGGCGCATCACTCAAGGTAGGCATCCGCAGCACCAGCATGCCCGGCTACTACTGGGTGATATTCGACCATTTCCGCCTCTGCTATTTCGGTTCGCTCTCGCCCGAGGCAGTGGACGGCATCTCCGCACCCGCAACCACATCCACATTCACAAAGAAGGGAGTCTACAGCCTCGACGGGCGACTGCTCACCCCCGACGCTTCGCTGCTCCCCACCCTGCCCTCCGGCGTCTACATCGTGGACGGAAAGAAAATCATCAAATAAAAACCCATACACCATCAAACCTAACCATTCATGAGAAAGAAAACCATCCTGCTGGCTGCATTCACCCTGGCTACCCTCTGCATGTCAGCGCAAAACCACTATGCCAAGTACCAAGAGCAACTGCCATTCGGAATGCCCATGGTGACCGCACCCTCCATCCCTGGCAACGAGGTGAAACTCACCGACTTCGGAGCCGTAGGTGATGGAGAGACCCTCTGCACGGAAGCCTTCGCCAAGGCCATCGACAACCTTTCAAGGAAGGGCGGCGGCCGCCTCGTCGTGCCACGCGGCATCTGGCACACCGGCCCCATCATCCTGAAGAGCAACATCGACCTGCACCTGGAGATGGGCTCCGTGATCCTCTTTGCCGCCGACGAAACCCTATACCCTCTCATCGACACCTCTTTCGAAGGCCTTGACACCCGACGCTGCCAATCGCCGCTAAGCGGTTTCAACCTGCACGACGTGGCCATCACCGGCCAAGGCGTGATAGACGGCAACGGCCGTTACTGGCGCCCGTTGAAGAAATCAAAGGTGACCGACGCGCAATGGAAGGAGTTCACCACCGGCAAGGGCGTGGTGACGAAGAAAGACTACTGGGTGCCCTCGGAAGGTTATGCCAAAGGCGAGGCATCGGCCAACATGAACGTGCCGGAAGGGTTGAACACCCCCGAGGAATGGGAGAGCATCAAGCGCTTCCTCCGACCGGTGATGGTGAGCCTCGTGGGCTGCAAGAACGTGCTGCTGCAAGACGTGATTTTCCAAAACTCCCCCGCCTGGAACCTCCATCCGCTGATGTGTGAGAACGTCATCATCGAGCGCGTGCTGGCCCGCAACCCGGCATACGCCCAGAACGGCGACGCCCTCGACCTGGAGTCGTGCAAGAACGTGCTCATCATCGACTCGAAGTTCGACGCCGGAGACGATGGCATCTGCATCAAGAGCGGCAAGGACGCCGACGGTCGCAAGCGCGGCATCCCGTGCGAGAACGTCGTGGTGGACGGCTGCACCGTCTTCGCCGGCCATGGCGGATTCGTGGTGGGTTCGGAAATGAGCGGCGGCGTAAGGAACATCATGGTGCGCAACTGCCAGTTCCTCGGCACCGACGTGGGCCTGCGTTTCAAAAGCACACGCGGCCGTGGCGGCATCGTGGAGAACATCTTCATCGACGGCATCTCGATGACAGACATCAAGACCGACGCCATCACCTTCAACATGTACTATGGCGGCAAGTCGGTGGCGGAGATGCTCGCCGACGGCGACCAACCCAACAACACCGACGTGAAACCCGTGGACGAGACGACCCCCATCTTCCGGAACATCGACATCCGCAATGTCATCTGCAACGGCGCCGGCAGGGCCATGGAATTCAACGGCCTGCCCGAAATGCCCATGGACGGCATCTCACTCACCGACATCCAAATCATTGCCAAGAAGGGCGCAGAGTTCCACAACTACAAGAACCTCACACAGAAGAACGTGAACATCAAGATTGAGGAATAAGGTTTCTCTTTTAGGAGTTAAAGAGGAGTTAAAGGGGAGTTAAAGGGGAGTTAAAGGGGAGTTAAAGGGACGTATGTTTTCTTTTAGAGGAGTTAAAGGGACATATGTTTTCTTTTAGGAGTTAAAGAGGAGTTAAAGAGGAGTTAAAGGGGTGTTAAAGGGACATATGTTCACTTTTGGGGAGGTAAAGGGACATATGTTCACTTTTGGGGAGGTAAAGGGACATATGTTCACTTTTGGGGAGGTAAAGGGACGAGGTAAAGGGACATATGTTTTTATACATTTTATGCAAGAACTCCGAGGGGGTGACAGAATGGTCTGTCACCCCCTCGAGGTTGTTATCATAGGACTATGGCACCCTGACGAGCATGGACCCTGTGGAAGCAGCGTCGGCGCCGTCCACCTGGACGGCATACACCCTCTTGGGAAGACGGGAGAGATCGACATGGAGCCGATTGCCTTCCGGCACGCCCTGGTGACGCATCACCAATACGCCCGCCGTGTCGTATACGCGCACGGAAACCAATGACGACATCTCACGCTCGAAAGAGAGCGAGAGCCTGCCATCGTGGAGCGAGAAAGCCACCTCCTTCGGCTGATGGGAAGACACCCCCTCGATGCGGTCAAAACTCAGGATGTAGAGCAAGCCGGCATAGGCGTCGATTTCACCGTAGCCATAAAGGTTGTTGGGATATTCTAGCGATGGGTCGTAATGTCTCGAGGTTTTGGCGATGACTTCCATCGCCTCCTCCGGCGAAAGGTCGGGCTTGGCCTCCAACCACAGTGCTATGGCACCCGCCACCACGGGCGTCGACATGGACGTCCCGCTGTTGGCGTTCCACGCATAGGTTCTCCCCTGGAAGTCGAAATGTGCCACGTCCGACTTGATGTCGTTGGCGTCGGGCGCAGCCTCCAGGTAATAACTGCTGTACGACGAGATGACATTGGTGCCCGGTGCCATCACGTCGGGTTTGATTCTGCCATCGAAAGTCGGCCCCACCGACGAGTAGGCGCTCCGCTCGCCCGACGTGCCCATGTCGAAAGGTTTGTATTCCCCAAGGTAGTTGACCACCCCCGTGCGATAGCCCGTGGCTCCCACGCTGATGACCGACGGTGCGCTTGAGGGAGAGTGCAGGGAATAGGCATTGTCGCCCAGCGACTTGTCTTCCGGCACCATGTAACCAACCCCGCGGAAGAGGTGCACCTCCGACTCCTCACCCTTGATGTCCACTCCGGTAAAGTAGCCTCTCCCCAAGTCCTTGTCTGTCTGGAGGATGACCTCCAGGACGTTTTCCCTGCTGTTGAACGCCGAGGGATAGCACGACGCGGTGATGTAATAAGGCTTTTCACCTACGAGCAGCGTGTCGGTGAGGAGTGAGTCGGGCATGCTGCAGACCAAGTCCACCGTGACCGGTCTTTCCTCAAAGATGTTGTCGGTGCCTTGGAGTCGGAAGAGGAGGGTGTAATTGTCGGAACTGCCCTTTGCGGAGAAATAAGCCGTGCTTCCGGAAGAGAGGAGCGTCACGGAAGTGGAAGGCATCCCTGCGGGCTTGCAGACATGCGTGGTCAGTTGTCCGGAGTTGCCTGCCGACGCCACGAGGATGTGCCCCGGCCCCGTGATGCTGTCGAGGATGGCATAGTAGAGCACGTCATCCCCCCTGAAGTCCATCGACGACCCTTCGCTGAACGACACCACGCATGGCTTCCCCACGGAGTCAGCATAGTCGAAGATGTATTTGAATCCCAGGCAGTCGGTGGCGTAGGTGAACTTATCGACATCGGCGGAGTCGATGAGTACGAGGTCGTCGGTCACGGCATTGCTCACCAGGCAGATGTCAGCCCCCGGCGCCATCCCCCGGTATTCGGTGTCGTAGCCGCTGCCCGCAGCAGAGCCGAGTGTGTGTGTGCCATGCGACTGTATGCCGGCATCGCGTGAATGGGCGTAGGCCTTCAACGCCTCCTCGGTGACATAGTCGGCACCCACATAGAGGCTGCTGCCGACGGTGTCGGTGGAGAGGAAGTCCCAGAAGCGCTTGATGCGGTATTCGGTGAGGTCGCGGTTGTAGAAATTGGGATGCGTGAGGTCGAAGCCGATATCCTCGACACCCACCACCACGCCCTTCCCGGTGAAGGCATGAGGGAGAGAATCGCCTTGATGTGCTCGAGCGCCCCCCATCAGCACCGTGGTGGTATCCATCAGCAGCGAGTTGGACCGACGGGCCTCTATGCGGTCCACCTGAGGATGGAGGGATAGGGCAGGCAGGCAACGAACGGGGATGCTTGCGATGTAGATGTCGCCCCACTGCGCCAAGGGACGACACCCCATGGCACGAAGCACCTCGCCCCCCTCGCCGCCGACACGTACGAAGGCGCACACCTCGCCTCCTCCGTCCCCGGCAGGGAGATGGCGCGCCCTCCCACGCTGCTGCAGGGTGAGTTGGCGTATCATCGATGACATCTTGCCATAATCGGCATATTGTGCATAAGCGGTGGTAGCACACCAAAGGCACATCAAAAGAAAGAAAGTCTTGCGCATTTTCAATTGTGAAATAAACATATTTTCTGCAAAATAAGCGAAATTTATTGAATCATACAAATTTGCCTTTCATTGGTTTGCATTTTTTTTTGATTTTTACTCATTTATACCTAACTTTGCATGCTTATACACCTTTATATATAAAACCTAATCAAAAAAGCAGATAAGATGAGAAAGAAGAATATTTACAATGTCTTACGCAAGAGTTTGCTACTTGCCGTCATGGCATGCGGCACCTTGACAGTCAGTGCCGTGCCCGCCAAACCGGGGTTGATGCGCACCCTACAATTGGTCGACGGCACCACCGTCACCGCCCGCCTGGTGGGAGACGAGTTCGGTCATTACTGGCTTGCCAACGACGGCAAGGCCTACCAAGCCGACGCCTCCGGACGTTATTACGCCATCGACGCCTCAACAGTGAAAGCCCAAGCCACAGCTCGCCGCAGCCAGGTCAACGCCCAGCGCGCCAAGCGCCTTGCCGCACCCCGGAAAGTGGGTTCGGTGGGCAATTACACCGGCCAGAAGAAAGGACTGATCATCCTGGTCAACTTCAAAGACGTCGCTTTCAGTTCGAAAAAGGCTCAATGGGAAAACATCGCCAACAAGAAGAACTACGTTAGCGGCAACTTCAAGGGTTCGATGTATGACTACTTCTACGCCCAGAGCGACGGAAAATTTGAACTGACGTTCGACGTGGTGGGACCAGTCACAGTGTCGCAGAACTATTCCTACTATGGCAGAAACAAAAGCAACGGCGATGACATACACCCCGCCCAAATGGTTTGCGAGGCTTGCAAACTGGCCAAAGACTCTGTGAACTATGCCGACTACGACTGGGACAACGACGGTTATGTCGACCAAGTCTATGTGGTGTATGCCGGCAAGGGCGAGGCCGACGGAGGCACCAGCAACACCATCTGGCCCCACGCCTGGAGCTTGGGGACGGCGGGCTACTATGGCGACGGCGACGGCATACTGACCCTTGACGGAAAGAAGGTAGACAGTTATGCCTGCGGTGGTGAGTTGAACGGAAGTTCCGGCGCCGTAGCGGGTCCCGGCACGATGTGCCATGAGTTCAGCCATTGCCTTGGCTACCCCGACTTCTACGACACCGACTACAGCGGCGGCCAGGGCATGGGCAACTGGGACCTGATGGACAGCGGCTCCTACAACGGCGACGGCTACCAACCCGCCGGCTACACCGGTTATGAGCGCTGGGTGGCAGGATGGAAGGAACCCATCGAACTGACCTACAGTCAAGCGGTGACAGGCATGAAGCCGTTGCAGGAAGGCGGCGAGTTCTACATCATCTACAACAGCGGCAACAGAAACGAATATTTCATGTTTGAGAACCGCCAGAAGGTTGGATGGGACGCCAGCCTACCCGGCAAGGGCCTCCTTATCATCCACGCGGACTACAACGCCAACGTTTGGAATAATAACGGACCCAATGACGATCCCAGCCACCAACGCATGACGTGGATACCCGCCGACAACGAATACCAATACTTTATCTATGATGGCACCAAATATTTCACGGAGGAAGGCATGGCCAACGACCCGTTCCCCTATGGTACGGCCAAATCCTTCAGCGCAAGCACCACCCCTGCCGCCAAGTTCTACAACAAGACCGCAAGCGGTTCTTATTACATGGACTCATCCATAGAGAACATCACCCAGAACAGCAATCACACCATCTCATTCAATTTCAAAGGTCTAAGCAACGTGGCTCCCCCCACCTTCACCCCAGAGCCAGGCCAGTATGACGAGCCTGTACTCCTCAAGATGAGCAGCGAGACAGGCACCATCTACTACACCACCGACGGGACCACCCCCACCACCAGCAGCACTCCCTACACCCATACCTTCTACATCACGGAGAACACCACCGTGAAGGCCATCGCCGTGTCGAATGGCCAGCCAAGCGAAGTGGTGACCGCCGAATACACGATAGGTGCTGAGGCGAACACCTTCAAGCTTGTGAAAAAATACAACGAGTTGGAGAGCGGCAAGCGTTACATCATCGCTGCCGGAGACTACAATACAGCCGCCGGTCCATTGAAAACGAGTGGCAATGCCAGCTATCTGACACAAGTGCCAGTGACGTTGAAAGGCGACAGCATCACCCTCGAAGCAGGCAGCGACGTGCTGGTGTTCACCCTTGAGGGAAGCGGCAACAAATGGTCTGTCAAGAACAGTGTCCACGGCTATCTGTATTCCAATGCCACGAAGAGTTTGATATTCTCCAATGACAAGCCAGACACCGATTGGACGATGGAGAACCAAGTCAATGGTGTCATCATGAAATACGGTTCTTACGGCACGTTGCGTTACAACATCCAGGCGCCACGCTTCACCACCTACACCAACAGCAGCGGCATGGCTTATGCCAACCTGTACATGGAGGTGCCCAATGGCAAGAAACGCCTGGTAGGCGATGCCAACGGCGACGGGGAAGTGAACGTGTCAGATGCGACAATCACCGTGCAGCACATCCTCACCAACCTGTCGAATGGCTTCGTCTTCTACAATGCCGACGTCAACGAGGATGGCCATGTCATCATCACCGACGTCACAGCCATTGTCGGAATCATCCTTGGCATGTGATTCCAACAGAGTTGCAATATCCACATCCATACAGGGGCCGACGTAATGCGTCGGCCCCTGGTGTTTTCTTGCGGCAATGTGAGGAAAAGGGCAAAAAAGCTGTTTTTGTACCAAAAAAGGCGACGAAAGCCCTTTTTGACTTGTATAATCCGACAAAGAAGTGTAATTTTGCATACTGACACCATCAAACGACACGAAATGGAGAAAAAGAACAAGTACATCGTGGCGGCGTACAAGATGTATGCCGACATCAACGGCGAGCACCAACTGTTGGAAGACACCCCCGAGGACCAGCCCTTCTGGTTCATCAGCGACATGGGCATGGCCCTCCCGCAATTCGACGCCGAACTCTCGTCCATGCACACAAGCGACACATTCGACTTCGTCATCGCCAAAGCCTTTGGAGAGAATGAAGACCATCCGGAGAACGAGGTAGACCTCCCCAAAAGCATCTTCATGAGCGATGGGAAGTTGGACGAGTCTGTCGTCCACATAGGAGCCGTCATCCCCGTGAGCAATGGCGAAGGCAACCGCTTCAACGCGCTGATATTGGAAATCGGCGAGCAGACGGTCAAGGTGGCCCTCAACCATCCGTTGGCCGGCCTCGACCTTCACTTCGTCGGGAAGGTACTGGAGAGTCGTCCCGCCACGGAGAAAGAGATAGACCAAGTGGTGGCATTTCTCAGCAGAGGCTGTGGCGGTTGCGGCGGCAGTGGCGGTTGTGAAAGCTGCGGCGGCTGCGGAGAGAACGATGGCGGCTGCGGTGAAGGCGGCTGCGGCGGTTGTGGTGGCAGTTAAATAGGTGGAGAGATGCGAAACACGTTTGGAAACATTTTCACCTTGACCACGTTTGGCGAAAGCCATGGCCTTGCCGTGGGGGGTGTCATCGACGGGATGCCCCCCGGCGTTTCCGTAGACATGGCTTTCATCCAGCATGAGTTGGACCGCCGCCGTCCCGGCCAAAGCGACCTCACCACTTCTCGCCAAGAGGCAGACCGTGTGGAACTGCTGAGCGGCGTGTTCGAAGGAAAGACCACCGGCGCCCCCATCGGCTTCATCGTGCGCAACACCAACCATCATTCCCAAGACTACGAGAACCTCAGATGCCTCTTCCGACCCTCCCATGCCGACTATACCTACCATAAAAAGTATGGTATTCGCGACCATCGCGGAGGTGGGCGTACATCAGCGCGAACGACCATTTCCCGTTGCGTAGGAGGGGCATTCGCAAAGTTGGTGCTGAATGAGCTCGGCATCCGTGTTCGCGCCTACACCTCCCAGGTGGGCGACATCGCCCTTTCGCCCGACTACCACCTCTACGACCTTGACAAGGCAGAGGAGAATGCCGTGAGATGCCCCGACCCAGAGAAGGCCGAGGAGATGGCCTGTCTCATCCGCGAGGTGAAGTCTTCAGGCGACACCATCGGCGGCATCATCACGTGCGTGGTGACCGGTTGCCCCGCCGGGATGGGCGAGCCGGAGTTCGACAAGTTGCATGCCGCCTTGGGAGGTGCCATGCTCGGCATCAATGCGGTGAAAGGCTTCGAATATGGCGAAGGCTTCTCCAGCGCATTGCGCCGTGGCAGCGAACTCAACGACCCTTTTGCGTACGAAACGGGCAAGGTGGTGACTACGACGAACCACAGCGGTGGTGTCCAGGGTGGCGTGAGCAACGGCCAGGACATCTATTTCCGAGTGGCTTTCAAACCCGTGGCGACCATCCTTCAAGAGCAGTCGACCATCGACCTTGAAGGCAATCCCACCACGATGAAAGCTCGCGGTCGACATGACCCTTGCGTGCTGCCCCGAGCGGTGCCCATCGTGGAAGCGATGGCAGCAATGGTGATACTCGACCACTACTTGCTTCAAAAAACCGTAATTTGTGAGTGATAGGTTTACAAACATCCCCTACGATTGTTAACAAATCTAAAAGTAAGGAAAAAAATTCACAAAAGAGCAAAGGAAAGAGAAAGAAATTAATATATTTGCAATCGATTAATCGGACTTTGTGAAAAATCTGATTAGTTTAGTTAAGTCTAGTTTAGTTTTTGTGTTGGTTGAGGGCAGCGATTGCTGCCCTCAAATTTTTTTTAGGAGTCAAAGGGGAGTTTTTTTCTGGAGTTAAAGAGGAGTTAAAGGGGAGTTAAAAAGGAGTTAAAGAGGAGTTAAAGGGGAGTTTTTTCAGGAGTTAAAGAGGAGTTAAAGGGGAGTTAAAAAGGAGTTAAAGAGGAGTTAAAGGGGAGTTAAAAAGGAGTTAAAAAGGAGTTAAAGGGACATATGTTTACTTTTGGGAGTTAAAGGGTCATATGTTCATACCACCCCCACAATTTCCTTGACACTTTTACAGCCGTGGTCGTCCAGCCATTGGTTGATGCCGTCGCGGATGCGCACGGTCACTGTAGGATCGAGGAAATTGGCCGTCCCCACCTCGATGGCCGTAGCCCCCGCCATGAGGAATTCTATGGCATCCTCAGCCGTACAGATGCCGCCCAGGCCTACCACAGGTATGCTCACCGCCTTTGCCACCTGCCAGACCATCCTCACGGCAACAGGTTTCACCGCCGGCCCTGACAGTCCTCCTGTCCCTATGCTGAGCCGGGACTTTCTCTTCTCGATGTCGATGCTCATTCCCATGAGCGTGTTGATGAGAGAGACGCTGTCGGCGCCTTCCGCCTCACACGCCCTTGCGATGTCGGCGATGTTCGTGACATTGGGCGAGAGTTTGACGATGAGGGTCTTGTGGTATCGTTCCCTGACGGCTTTGACCACCGTTGCCGCCCCCTCCGTGGTCACTCCGAAAGCCATCCCTCCCTGCCGCACATTGGGACAGGAGATGTTGAGTTCGATGGCTGGGATTTGCTCCAAAGCATCGATACGTGCTGCACACTCCGCATAGTCCTCAGGAGAGGAACCGCTGACATTGACTATCACATTCGTGTCGATGTCGCGCACCAGCGGGTAGATATGGTTGCAGAAATGGTCCACCCCCTTGTTTTGCAGTCCCACGCAGTTGAGCATCCCCATGGCAGTCTCCGCCATCCTCGGGTATGCATTCCCCTGACGAGGCTTCAAGGTGGTCCCTTTGACAATGATTCCCCCCAATAGTGAGAGGTCTATGAAATCAGCAAACTCCAGTCCATATCCGAAGGTACCGGAAGCCGTCATCACCGGGTTCTTCAGTTCCAATGATTTTATTTTTACATTCAGATGGGCCATAACAATTGATTAATATTTAACACCGGTCCTTGTTTGCACACACAAATATTTCCCTCCTTGGTTTCCTCCACACAGCACAGGCATGCTCCCAGTCCGCAGGCCATCATGTTTTCCAGCGACACTTCGCAGTCGATGCCATGGCTTTTGGCATAACGCGCCACCGCAACCATCATAGGTTTCGGTCCGCAGGTGCAAATACGGTCGAACCGCTCCTTCTCAAGTATGGAATGCTGCGTGACGAACCCTTTCTCCCCGGCTGTGTCGTCCTCGGTGGTGACGAACACCCTTCCGAGGCGTTTGAAATGGTCGAGCATCACCAGGTCGGAAGCCGTTCGGGCACCTAGTATGAAAGATGGCTCACATCCCGTTTCCAGCAATTTTTCACCCAAGAAGAGTAAAGGAGCGACCCCAACGCCGCCCCCGATGAGCAGCACTTTCTCATCAGCATCCCGGGGAATGGAAAAACCGTTGCCCAGGGGTATTATGCAGTTGAGCAGATCCCCTCTTCGCAGTGTTGCCAAGCGGGAAGTGCCCTTTCCAACCACCGCGACGAGAAACCACACCTCATTGTGCTCCTTATCGAGGAAATTGATGGAAATGGGTCGCCTTAGGAAAGTGTCAGGCGAGCCATCCACCCTCAGTTCAGCAAACTGCCCAGGCACCATGTCGGGCAGTTGTTCATCGGCGGTGAGACGCAACAGTACATACCTGTTTCCCAACGGCTGAGCCGCCACCACCTTCAGGTCTAACATATATTTCTTCATCAGTTGCAAAAGTAATCAAAAAAAGTGAGAAAGCCACGCCAGCAGGCACAAAAAAACTACGGGCGCTCACCTGCAAGCGAGGCCCGTAATCCGAAGAAATGTTATCCATTTAGAAAACATCGACGTTGAGGCTAAATCTCGAAGCCTACTTACGCCCAATAAAAATAATTGATTGATTGGAAATGTATATTAATAGAATATGTGTGCTATATTTTCAATTTACCTGGAACGAAAGTCTCATAGTGTCCGTCATCAAACAGAATGGTGACCACTTGAACCCTGTATTTCGCTTTGTCAGGATTTTTCGAAGCATCTTCACCATCCAAGGTCAATGCGACAGTTTTCTTTCCCCTTTGAGCAACCTGTGAATCATTACCGGCTACACGCTCTTCGGCAGGGGCTTCAGCCCCTTTAGGCTGCGTTCCAACTTGCTCACCAGTTGGGCTTTTGGCATCATCTACATACATATCTCCGACACCGTCGATCAGCCAACTATAACTGATATTGGGAACTTTCTCCTTGATGAGCGCCACGGTGCTCAGGGTAGGGTTTGTACGACCATTGAAAATGCTACTCAGGATGGATGCAGATATACCGAGAAACTTTGCGAAGTCCCCCTGGCTCATATTCAAATCCTTCATTATGGCCTTGATCCTATCCTTCATTATAGCTGTTGTTAATAGGTAGAAGTCGTATTTCCCTTATTTTTCTAAGATTTTACAAAGGTAAACACTTTTTTTGAAACATGCAAGCGTTTTGGCAAAAAAATTCGTCAATTGCAATTTGAATATCAAAATTTAAAATAGTGCAAAAATTTTAATTTCAAAACTCAAAATAGCCCAAACCAGAACCACCAAATAAATAGGTCTGAAAACATAACTATCCTTTACTTGAACCATTTTAGTTAATTAATTGGGTATCTATTAGTTACTTATATATACAAAGAGCATATTCACCGCAAAACTGACAAAAACAGGCGAAAAACGGTGTTTTTCCATTACTTTTACTTTAACGCACATACATATAATACTGAGTTTATGCACTTTAGAACAAACT
Organism: uncultured Prevotellaceae bacterium; assembly: GCA_902786665.1. Classification (GTDB taxonomy): domain Bacteria; phylum Bacteroidota; class Bacteroidia; order Bacteroidales; family Bacteroidaceae; genus Prevotella. The sequence continues at coordinate 55,176 of CADADN010000058.1, forward strand.
TATTCGTCTGTATATTTATTCATTCGGGTTTTGAAATTCAAAATTTTGAAATTCGAATTTGCCTTTTGAAAGTCGAATTGATTTTGATTTCAAGTTTTAAAACTCAAATTAATTCGACTTTTGAAACGTCAAATTTCAGTTTGAGTTTTCGAATTTCGGGAATGTGAACGTTAAATATCATTAAAGCACCTTGTCACCTCCCTGAAAACACGGAAAAATCCGCGTTTTTCCTGTTTTCCCCACGACCGTTCAGACAAATTGGAAAAACGCGAGTTTTGAAGCCCTCAAAAAGGGCCGAAATTGTTGCAACCTTGAATTTTAGGGTACGAAAAACGCCCCATGGGAAAGGGGCGTTCCAGAAGCGGGAAAGGGCAAAAAAAGGGTGTTTTTAGTGCAAAATGAAGTAGACAAGTTGCTTGAGAAGGTCTCCTGGGGAGGTGCTGGGGTTGCCCACACCCTTGCTTTTCGCATCAGTTTCCCTTATTTCATGGATGATTTGCATTGTTTTGACAGCATTGTATGTTTTGATGGCCTTGACATAGTCTTTCGCGGCCCACTCCGACTTCATTCCGAGAGCCATCGCCACTCCCCTCTCCGAGTTCTTGTCTTTGGCATAATGTGCGACCATGAGGTTTTGGAAGAAAGTGAAGAGAGCAGGCAGGAAAGAGTACAGCGAAGCCGTCTTTGGGTTTTTGTCAATATAATTTACTATCCTGTTGGCTTTCACCACATCCCTTTCGATCAGGGCGTTTTTGAGTTCGAAGGCGTTGTATTCCTTGCTGATGCCTATTTTCTGCTCCACCAGTTCACAAGTCACCACCCTGTTGTCTTCCGGCAGCGAGATGAGCGTCTTGTCGATTTCAGACGCCACCCTCGCCAGATCGTTGCCGATGAAGTCGGCCACCATCTGTTTCGCCTTTGCCTCTATGGTGGCCCCTTTCTCCTTCACGTAGTTGTCAATAAAGGTGGGCACCAAGTAGTCTTTCATCTTTTCGCTTTTGAACACCACCCCAAGCGCAGCCGCCTTTGTCATGAACTTCTTTCTGGCATCGATGGTGCCCTGCTTGTAGCACAAGACGAGGATGGTGGACATCAAAGGTTTCTCCAGGTAGGCATCGAGGCGGTCCCAGCTCTTGACATTCTGTGCCTCCTTGACAATGACGACCTGATGCTCCGCCATCATCGGGAACCGTTTGGCCATGTCGATGACCTGAGCAGCATTGGTATCCAGTCCATAAACCACGGTCTGGTTGAAGTCGCGCTCCTCCGGAGCCATGACATTGTTTTCGATATAGTCACTCACCTTATCTATATAATAAGGCTCATCTCCCATAAGGATGTATATGGGATAGTATTTCCTTGCGGCAAGGTCGCGCATGATGGAGTCGTAGGTGTGCTTTGCTGCTGCCATAGGTGTGATAATGAAAAAAGGTGAAAATCCTTTCGTTCTATGTCAGGATTTTATTATCTTTGCAGTGCAAAGGTAGTGAAAGCTGAACGGAATACAAAATGAATCCTTTCATTTTTATTACCAAGGCTAGGAAAACTAGAAACACTAGAAACATTAGAAACACTAGGAATACTAGAAACACCAGGAAACCAGAAACACAAGTAAAGCCAGAAGCCCTGCTCCCCATGCAAGTCCTGAATCTCCCTCCTTACGCAGCCAAGGTCACTTGTCGTGATGGCAAGCGTATGATTTTCGACAAGCTCCGTCGGAAATACGTTTCGCTGACTCCCGAGGAGTGGGTTCGCCAGCATTTCGTCAACTACCTGACCGTCCATATGGGCTATCCTTCATCGATGCTTGCCAACGAGGTAGAGTTGAGCATCGGCCAGAAGCGCCTTCGTTGCGACAGCGTCCTCTACGGTCTTCGTGCCGAGCCACGCATGATCATCGAGTACAAGGCCCCCACCGTTTCTCTGACGCAGAAGGTGTTCGACCAGATATCTGTTTACAACCTCCTGCTCCATGTGGACTATCTCATAGTGAGCAATGGCTTGCTTCACTACTGTTGCAAGATGGATTACGACAATCAAAAATATTTATTCTTGGAAGGTATTCCTAGTTACGAAAACATTTAACAAAATAAGAATTATATTTATGGGCATATTCAAATGGATTGGCGGCATATTGGGTTTCATGCTGTGCCCTCCCCTTGGGGCATTGGTTGGCATATTCATCGGTGGCATCATCGACTCCATAAGCGAAGGTTCCGGTGATGGCAGCAGTTATGACAACCAAGGCACCTATGGCGGGACAGACCAAGGGCAGCGCAACAGTTTCTTGTTCTCCATGCTTGTGTTGGCATCCTACATCATCCGCGCCGATGGCAAGGTGATGCACTCCGAGATGGAATACGTCAGAGCGTTCCTCAGGCAGAATTTCGGCGAGGCGGCAGCCCAGCAAGGCAATCAGATCATGCTCAAGCTCTTCGACCAATTCAAAGAGTGGAACGCCCAAGGCTCCGGAGTCGCCAGCAAGAAGATTCGGGAGATATGTGCCCAGATAGCCCGCAACCTGGACTATAGCGCACGTCTTCAATTGTTGGCGTTCCTCGTGGAGTTGGCCAAGGCCGACGGCTCCGTCCCCGACACAGAGATTACCGCCCTTTACGAGGTAGCCCGGAATCTTGGTTTGCAAACCAGCGACGTAGACTCCATGCTCAGCATGAATTATAACAACGGAGGCAGCAGCAGTAGCCAAGGGACACTCGAGGATGCATACAAAGTGCTCGGTGTCTCTCCAAACGCCACCGACGAGGAATTGAAGAAAGCCTATCGCAAACTTGCTCTCGAGCATCATCCCGACCGTGTCTCCGCCCTTGGCGAGGATGTGCGTCGTGCCGCAGAGAAGAAGTTCCAAGAGATCAACGCCGCCAAAGAGAAGATTTGGAAAGCTCGCGGGCTGTAAGCCTATAGGAATTGGAAATAGAAAGAGACATCCGGGTCACCATGCAAGATGCCCCGGATGTCTCTTTTTCATATGCGGCGAAATTGTGCTTACTCGTAATGAGTATCCAGATAGACGACCTTGGTCGAGAGGTATTCCTCGACGCCGTGTTTGCCATCAGCTCCACCGATACCGCTCTTCTTCTTTCCTGCATGGAATCCCTGCATGGCCTCGAAGTGCTCGCGGTTGATATACACCTCTCCGAATTCCAGTTCTCTCGACACCTTTGCAGCAATGTCGATGCTCTTGGTGAAGACAGAAGAGGCGAGTCCATACTCCACGTCGTTGGCCCATGCGATGACTTGGTCGATGTCGTCGAACTCGACAAGAGGCAGCACGGGGCCGAATGTTTCCTCATGGACGATGTCGAAATCCTGCTTCACATCGTCGAGGACAGTAGCGGCGTAGAAGTATCCCTTCTCTCCCACTCTCTTTCCTCCGCAGAGTAATTTTGCCCCCTGCTTGATGGCGTTGGCCACCTTGGCCTCCACGCTTTCCAGGGCACGTTTCTCCACGAGTGGTCCCATGTCTACATTGTCGTCCTTGCAGGGGTCTCCCACCTTGACGGCCTCCATCTTACGTACGATGATGTCGGTGAATTCCTTTTTGATGTCCTTGTGCACATAAACCCTTTCTGCGTTGTTGCAGATCTGTCCGTTGTTTCCGATGCGTGAGTCTACCACCCACTGTGCGGCAGCCTCAAGGTCGGCATCCGGGAATACGATGGCGGGAGCCTTTCCACCCAATTCGAGCGACACCTTTGTGATGTTGTCGGCGGCAGCCTTCATGATGCTTTCTCCAGCCCCGACGCTTCCGGTGATGCTGACGATTCCAATCTTCGGGCTTGCAGCGAGAGCGTTGCCCACGACGGAACCTTTTCCGGTGACGACGTTGAACACCCCTGCAGGCAGGCCTGTCTCATCCACCACTTTTGCAAACTCGCAACAGTTCTCAGGTGTGAGTTGGGAAGGTTTGATGACGATGGTGCATCCTGTGATGAGAGCCGCACCGGCCTTTCTGGCAATGAGGAAGAACGGGAAGTTCCACGGCAGTATTCCAGCCACCACTCCGATGGGTTCCTTGAAGAGCATGATGGTTTCCCCCCTTCTGTCGCTGGGGATGATTTCTCCTTCAATGGATCGTGCGAATGTAGCCATGTAATCGAAATAGTCGGCAGTGACGGCGACCTCCACGGAGGCCCATGTCTTAGTCTTTCCCTGCTCTCTCATGATGATGTCGACGAACTCCTCGTGCCTTGCGCGTATTCCGTCGGCCATTTTCTTGAGGTATGCCGCTCTCTCGATGGCAGGTGTCTTAGCCCATTCCTTCTGTGCCGCCACGGCAGCATCAAGAGCCTCGTCCACTTCTTCCACGGTGCCCTCAGGCTGTCTGCTGATGACTTCCTCTGTTGAAGGGTTGAGCACATCGATCCATTTTCCCGACTTGCTTTCAACGAACTTGCCGTTGATGTACATTTTTAGGTCTTTCATAAGGTTTTGTTTTAGTTAGATGAATATTGGGTGTTTTCCTTGAATTTCCCTTTTGAAGAAAAATCTTACAAATGTAGCAAAAAAACTGTTATGCACCAAGTTATTCAGATTTTTTAAGAAAAAAGTGTATGCGAAGCAGTCTTCTCCCACCAATGCATGCAACAACCGCGTGGCAGCGCCAATGAGTCGGCGCAGCCACGCGGTTGTTGTCATGATGTGACTATTCAGTCTTCGCTTGTCTCTGTTTTCTTTCTTCTTGAGACCCTTTTCTTGGGTTTTTCCTCCACAGGAGCGTCTTGTTTCACGCCAGCAAGTTCCGGGTCGATGAGGATTCTTCCGCAATATTCGCACACGATGATTTTCTTGTGCATTTTGATGTCGAGTTGCCTTTGTGGCGGTATTTTGTTGAAGCATCCTCCACAAGCGTCTCTCTGCACATAAACCACTCCAAGTCCGTTTCGTGCATTTTTCCTTATGCGTTTGAAACTGTAAAGGAGTCTCTCCTCTATTTTCTCTTCGAGAACCTTTGCCTTGTCCTTGAGTTTGTCTTCCTCCTCTCGTGTTTCCTGCATGATGGAGTCAAGTTCACTCTTCTTCTCCTCGAGCATCTGCATTTTCAAATCCACCTGCTCTTGGCTTTGCTTGAGCTGTTCTTCACGCTCTTTGATTCTCACCTCAGCTTCTCCGATTTTCTTTTTACAAAGCTCGACTTCCAGTTCTTGGAAGACGATTTCCTTGTTAAGCATGTCATACTCTCTGTTGTTTTTCACATCGTTGAGTTGTTCCTTGTATCGCGCCACAATGTTCAAAGCCTCTTCAATGTCTCCCCTTTTCTGGGAGATAGCAGTGTTGAACTCCTGTATCTCGTTGCTGATTTTGTCGATACGTGTTCTGAGTCCAGCTATTTCGTCTTCGAGGTCCTGCACCTCAAGGGGCAGTTCGCCTCTGAGCGCTCTTTTCTCATCGATTTGCGACAATGTGGTCTGCAACTGGAAAAGTGTTTCCAGTTTTTTCTCCACGGTCAAGTCTGTAGGATCTTTCTTTGCCATGTTGATTAAATATGTTGTGTAAAATCTGTTATAGATAAACGATGGGGTTGGTGTTGAGTTCTGTGATGCAGCACCTCACTCCTTTGCATTCTTCCTCGATGATGGATTTGAACAATTCGCTTGTGAATTGTTCGCTTTGGTAGTGCCCGATGACACATATCTGCACTTGCTGCTCGTGGTCGAAAAACTCATGGTAGTGCATCTCACCGGTGACGAAAGCATCTGCTCCCGCCCTCACGGCATCGTCAAGGAGGAATGCTCCGGCGCCTCCGCAAACGGCCACTTTCTTGACTTTCCTTTTGAGCAGTTGGTTGGCCTGGACGCATTTCACTTGGAAGGTGTCCTTGACCATCTTTATGAAATCATCGGCCTCCATCGGCACAGGCAATTCTCCTGTCACTCCGCTTCCGCCTTCCGCGCCCTCCACCATTTTCGGTGCGAGAAGTGAGATGTTTTCCAATCCCATTTTCTCAGCAATTTTGAAATTGACCCCTCCGACGGCGTTGTCGATGTTGGTGTGCATGGATATGATGGCGACATGGTTGAGGATGGCTTTCATCAGGCATCGCTGCACCATGTTGGCATCGGAAACCCTTTTGAGTGCCCTGAAGATGAGAGGGTGATGCGACACGATGAGGTTGCACCCTTTCTCTATTGCCTCGTCCACCACTTGCTCGGTGACGTCGAGACACAATAATGCCCCTGACACTTCCGTCTCTGTCAATCCCACTTGCAGGCCGGCATTGTCATAGCTTTCCTGCAGGGGCAGAGGCGCGAACTTTTCAAGGGCATTCAGCACTTCTTTTATTTTCACGCTTTCCAGCTTTAATATGATTGAAATGCAAAAATAATGATTTTTGCCAAAACACACCTATTTTATTGGCATAGTTTAACATCATTTAAGTTTCGGAGGAAAGAATGGGCTGTTCAGCGAATATCACTAAAACATAAAATGCTAAAATATTAAAGAATTTAGTGTTGTGCGGTTGCATCAATCTGAACACTCAAAAGATTTCCGTTCTGTAAAAAAAGTTTGAGCAAATAGCGATGTTAGTCACCCCTCCCCTGCAAGAGGCGAGGATATGCGCACCACCCTTTTGCTTACTGTCATTTTTTTAAGCAAAGCCAACGGGATCACTTTTTCTTGCTTCTTTGCATGAAATATTTAAGACCACTGAATATAAAAAGCCAACAAATCACAAACAACTGAGTCCACTTTTCAAAGTGGACTCATATACAAGATTCTACGTTCCTATTTTCGCCATCTTCTTGTCAGTTGTTGCGTTCATTGAAATAGGAAACTGCTTTTTCTATTTTCCATTCATCCATCATCCTGTTGTAAGCAGCCGACTCCACACTCTCTTCCAGGCGGTCGTCGAGCATGGAGAAGAAGTCCATTCCAGTGATGCGTTCCACCTCATCGACAGACACCACATACTCGTTCATGTCCTTGTGCCCTCCCTTGTTGGGATAGATGAATCCTATGGCCTTTGTCTTTCTGTTGTCCGAGAGGAGCACCTTGAAGAAAGCGTCGGGCACAGCCACCTTATGACTCCCTATGGTTTGCCTCACCCCGTTGTAGAACACCGGCCCTGTGACGATGTAGATGTCACCCATCTCTTTCGCCCAATAGCGGCATTGTATTTCCAAGTCGTTCCAGTCTCCCTTGTTCAGGTCATGGTTCTGCGGGCACATGTTGGAGTACAGGAACGTTTGCCTTTGTGCTTTGGGGCTCCATTTATTGTCGCCCGAGGGGCACATGTGCCCCCTGTCGTATTTGGAGCGGAAGTAGTCGTCTGCCGTAGCCCTTGGCGCCGGCACCTCCATGTCTTCATAGAAATCCACCCCATCCCTGTAATTCTGTCCTTTGGTATGTGCCGCCGTGAGATGCCATGCCACCCAGTTGGGCACCTTCCTGTCTTTGTTGTAAGAGACGGTGTACCCCTCTCTCAAGAGCAATATTTCGCTGGTGTTCTTGAGCGGGGCGGGATATTCCATTTTCTGTTCCCTCCTCCTGCGCTCGTTGTTCGTGGAGCTTTCCCCGGAAGACCTGGTGCTTTCCCCGGAAGACCTTTGGTCTACCAACCCGGGCACGATGCCCCCTTCCTCACTCCCCTTTTCATTGCCACCGTCACTTCTGAAGCCAGCACCAAAGTATCTTCCGAGTGCCAGAAGAGCGATGAGAAGAACCAGCATCAGCAGTTTGAATACGGGCTTTCTTCCCATCTTCCCCAGTCCTTCCAAAATACCTTTTTTCCCTTTTCTTCCTTTTCCTTTACTCATGGCATTGCGGTTGAGGAATCACGAGCCAGTCATTGTCTTTATTGTTGAGTCGCCTTTGCCGGGTCGAGGTGCCTCTTTCTCTTGATATTCTGTTTTTTCATGGCATGTATTTCAAAGGGGAGGTCGTCCACGTCCTCCGCCTTGATAACCACGGGCATCCCCACGTAGGTGTAGTTGTCTCCCAAGTCCTTGATGTCCTTGTCGTGCAGCCTGATGCATCCCTCGCTGGCCCTTCCCGGAACACTTTCCTCGTTGTTGGTGCTTCCATGGATGCCAATGCCCTTGTGTCCATGTGTATCCAAGCGATGGAAATATCTTCCGTAGGAGAGGATGCTTCCCCTTCCGTCTCCGAAGTCATGCTCCCATCCCGATGCATCTACGATTTCAGTTATTGTGAAGGGGTTTTCCATGGTGCAATGAGGTGTTTTCATGTCCCCCTCCCTTTCCTTGTTACCCTTTTTGAGAGCGAAACAGCAGTCATATCTTGCCAGCATCACGGTGTCTTTACCTTGTGGCTCATAGACATAGAGGTAATAGTCTTTTTTAGACATGACAATGAAACATTTCTCTTTGTTTTTCATCTTGTCAGGATGGCTGAAGCTGTCGTCCGACGCCAGTCTTATGGTTTTATTGCCATACGACTCAACCACCTTCTCCCCCATTTCATCCCCGGAATACGGGAATGCCTCCTCCGCGGCCTTTCCCTGTTCCACTTTGTTTCCTTTGGTATCCACGTAAGACTTGCCATCGCCCTTCTTCCCCGGACATCCGATCAGCAGGACCAATGCAGCCGATACAACCAATGCAGTAACGAAAGTCAGCAAGCCTTTGGATTTCCTTTTTGTTTGTTTGTTTTCCATATTTTTGTATTCTATCAATATGGATGCAAAAATAAGAAAAAAAATGATATGGGCAAAACAAAAAAGCTTTTTTTGAGGTTTTCATATTCAAGAGGTTGGTCGAATGGAATGTTTTTCCTATTTTTGTAACATAAATGCAAACATCTCTATGGACCACCTGTATTTCCCTGCTGAATGGGAGCGCCAGCGGTGCATCCAACTGACGTGGCCCCATGCCGGCACTGACTGGGCAGACTGCCTGACGGACATCACAAAGACGTTCGTCGAACTGTCGTCCGTCATCACTCGCCACGAGCCGCTGTTGGTTGTCACTCCCGACCCGGCCTCCACCCATTCCACCCTGGCGTCACGTCTGTCGCCGGAAGCTCTCCGTCGCGTCACCTTCTTCCAGTGTGCCACCAACGACACATGGGCGCGAGACCATGGCGCCCTCACCCTTCTGCCTGTTGCCGGCAGCACCGCCAGCCCCCGGCTGCTCGACTTCCGTTTCAACGGCTGGGGAGAGAAGTTCCCCTCTGAGCTCGACAATGCCATCAACCGCCATCTCTCGCAATCCGGCATCCTTGGTCCCCTTGACGACCATGACGACTTCGTGCTTGAAGGCGGCTCCGTGGAGAGCGACGGTGCAGGCACGGTTTTCACGACGAGCATGTGCCTGTTGGCGCCTCACCGCAACGACCTTGACCGCGAAGGTCTGGAACGCGAGTTGAGACGTCGCCTGCATGCCGCCCGCGTGGTGTGGCTCGACCATGGCAGCCTGATAGGCGACGACACCGACGGGCACATCGACACCATCGTGCGCTGCGCCCCCGGCGACACCCTGCTCCATGTGTGCAGCGACGACCCTTCCGATGCGCAACATGCCAACTTCCAAGCCCTCGAGCGCCAACTGCACGAGTTGCGCACCCTCGACGGACGTCCCTATCGGCTACTCCCTCTCCCCATGCCTCACGCCATCATGGAAGACGGAGAGCGCCTGCCTGCCACATATGCCAACTTCCTCATTCTCAACGGTGCCGTCGTTGTTCCGACCTATGACCAGCCCGACAACGACGCACTAGCCTGCGAGACCATCGGCAAGGCCTTTCCCGACCGTGACGTGGTGCCTTTGGACGCCCGGACAATCATCTGCCAGCATGGCTCCATCCACTGTCTGACAATGCAGTATTATTGAACCCACATTCTCACATCATGAAAGAAATCAAGATAGGAATCATCCAGCAACACAACGTTGCCTCACGCGAAGACAACATGCGCCGCCTCCGCGACGGCATCATCGACCTTTCCCGTCAAGGTGCCCAATTGGTCGTCCTTCAGGAGTTGCACAATTCCCTTTACTTCTGCCAAGAGGAGCGGGTCGACCATTTCGACTTGGCCGAACCCATCCCCGGGCCTTCCACCGAGTTTTTCGGTGCCCTTGCCCGTGAACTGGGCGTGGTGATTGTCACCTCCCTCTTCGAGCGCCGCGCCCCCGGCCTGTATCACAACACCGCCGTAGTGATGGAGCGCGACGGCAGCATGGCCGGCATCTACCGCAAGACCCACATCCCCGACGACCCAGCCTATTATGAGAAATTCTATTTCACACCCGGCGACCTTGGCTTCCATCCCATCGACACCAGCGTGGGGCGCCTTGGCGTGCTTGTCTGCTGGGACCAATGGTACCCAGAGGCCGCACGCCTGATGGCCCTTGCCGGCGCCGACCTTCTCATCTACCCCACCGCCATCGGCTATGAGAGCAGCGACACACCGGAAGAGCAAGAGCGTCAGCGGGAGGCATGGACAACGGTGCAGCGCGGCCATGCCGTGGCCAACGGCCTGCCAGTGGTGACGGTGAACCGCGTGGGCCACGAAGCCGACCCTTCCGGCCAGACCCGTGGCATACAGTTTTGGGGAAGCAGTTTCGTTGTCGGTCCTCAAGGCGAGTTTCTCCACCGCTCCAGTGCCGATGCCGAAGAGACGGCAGTCATCACCATCGACCTGGACCACAGCGAGCAAGTGCGACGCTGGTGGCCATTCTTCCGCGACCGCAGAATAGAGGAATATGGAAATTTGCTGAAAAGGTATGTGGACCCCGGAAGGGGAAAGGAGAAATAGGAAGTGCTAGGAAGTGCTAGGAAATTCTAGGAAATTCTAGGAAGTGCTAGGAAATTCTAGGAAAACCAGGAAAACCAGGAAAACCAGGAAAGACCAGCCCCCTTGGAAAAATCCCTGGCTAATGGTGCCTCTTATGTCTCAGCAGCCATAGTGAAGCGATGGCCACGACAGCCATGCAAACGACGCAGATGAAGAATCGTCGGTATCCGAAATAGTCTTGCATGAACCCCGTTGCCACCCCGGACAACAAAACCGAAAAAGCCAAGATGGCAAGACAGGAGTCGCCATATGCAGGAAGAGTCCTTCCTCGACCATAATATCTCAGATATCGCACGAAGCCAGCCATTCCGAATCCACACCCGAAGCTTTCGACAGAAAGGCAAAGGGTGACGTATGACAGTTCCGCCGGCATGGCATAAGCGAGGTACAGCAGCATCGCATCTGGCACGGTAATGGCCATCACCATTGGCCACACCCACTTTCTCAAGCCCTTTTTCTTCATGACTTCGAATCCCATCACGCATCCCACCAACATGGCCATTCCTGCCACGGTGCTTAGCGCGAACGCCACCTCCTGTGGTCCTAACGATAGCCCTCCGATGCTCCCCGGGTCGACCAAGAAGAGTTGGACACCTTTTATGATAAGGCATTCGTGCAACGAGAAGAGGATGATGAACAAGACAAAAGGCCCTTGCTTGGGGAAATTCCACCATTTCCTCACTTCTCTCATCTGTTTCTTCCAAGCCGCCGACAGTCCCATCTGTCTCCCGCACTCCACGTATCTTGGCAATGAAATGGCCATGACGACAGCCACGAAGAAGACCATGGCCGCCAACACCTTGAAAGCCAACGCCCACGACTCGACGATGTCTCTTGTGAGCACCTCCATGTCGCCGGCGATGACGAAGGTGACACCTGTTCCCAAAACGGTGGCCAGGATGGGCAAAGCTACAGACACAGACGTTCTTCCTTGCTTCCGGCTTCCCCATAGTGCATTGCAGAAGTCTCCTGCCATGACATCATGGAAAGCTCCTATCAGTGCGCTTGCCGCCAAGCAATACCATACGGCAGTCCCACCACCTTTCGGCTCCAAGAACCATGCCACCGCCAACATCGACAAGGCGAAGAGCACCTCCATGGCCACCATCCACCAAGCCTGCCGTGGCAGGGCCAATGCAAAAGGCCTGAGCAACTGTCGCAACACGAATGGAATGGCGAGCAACGCTGTCCCGCACGCCGCCCAAGAGTTGCTCATTCCCAGTCTCTTCAGCATCACCATCGCCACAGACATCAGTGCCACCACCACCATGCCTCTTGCGAAGCCCAGCAGCGAAGCCCATAGCCACGCCCTTCTATGCGTGACCACCCTTCCAGCGACAGAAGAATGCCCTTTCCTTATCATCTATTCTTGTTTTTTCTTTCCAAACTCCGGGTCAATCTTGATGAAGGCCGTAACGGCAAAGGTGATGATGCAGAAGAACATGACCAAGATGAAGAAGGTATTATACCCTACCGCGTCCTTGATCCATCCCGACACCATTCCCGGGAGCATCAACCCGAGATAGGACAATCCGGTGCAAATGGCATAATGAGATGTCTTGAACTCACCCTGACTGTAATAGAGCATATAGAGCGTAAGTGCGGTGAATCCCAATCCATAGCCAAACTGCTCTATGAAAAGGCATGTGCTGACGAGCCACAGGTTGTCGGGAAGAGCCGCACTGAGATACACATACACGATGTCGGGCAAGGTGATGGCGCAGACAAACGGCCAAAGCCAACGTTTCAGTCCGTCACGGCTAGCCAGCATGCCGCCCACGATGCCGCCCAAGAGCAGTCCTATGAGACCTACGGTGCCGTATGCCACGCCAAACGCCTCCTTGGTAAGTCCCAGTCCCCCCTCTTCCATCGGGCGGAGCAGGAACGTACTAGCCATTTTGGTGAGCATGGCTTCAGGGAAGCGATAAAGCAAAAGGAAGAGCAACACGAACACGATTTGCTTGACCGGCACCTTGGTGAAGAACGAGGAGAGCATCTGCCACAGTCCATGCGCCACATCTTTCGCCGTCAGCCCTTCGTTGTTCCGGTCAACGGGTTTTGGCATGGCAAAACGGTGATAAAGCCAGATGGCGATGAAGATTGCCGCAAGTCCGAAGAAGATGAGGCTCCACGTAAACGCCTTGCTGTCAGGGTATGCTTTCTGCAACTCACCAGCCAACCATACGAGCACGCCTTGTCCGAAGATGACAGCTACGCGGTAGAAGGTGTTTCGTATGCCGACAAACCACGACTGGTCGTGACTGTCCAGGTCGAGCATGTAGAAACCGTCGGCGGCAATGTCGTGCGTGGCACTGGAGAAGGCCATGAGGAAGAAGAAGAACATGGTGCCTTGGAACCAGAAATCCGTGTTCACTGTGAAAGCCACACCGGCAAAGGCCGCTCCCAAGAGCAACTGCATGGAGAGCACCCACCAACGCTTGGTCTTAAACAAATCAACAAACGGGCTCCATAGCGGTTTGATGACCCACGGCAACCCCAGCCAACTGGTGTAGAGGGCGATTTCGGTGTCGGTCATCCCCATTTCCATATACATCACCACGGCCACGGTCATCACCACCACGTTGGGCAATCCCTCGGCGAAGTACAGTGTTGGAATCCAAGCCCATGGGCTTCTTTTCTTTTCCATCTTGCTTATTTATATAGTTTCTTTATTTCTGCGTCTTGATAATAGTGCAGGAGTATCTCATTGTATGTAGCGCCATTCTCTCCCATCATGGCGGCACCGATCTGGCATAGTCCGACCCCATGCCCCCACCCTGCCCCGTGCAGGATGAATCGCTGGGGCAGCCCGTCTTTCTCCCCTTCGGTGTCGATGACGAAAGCCGAACTGAGCAGGTGTGTCTTGCTGAGCGCCCTTCTGATTTCCAATTCCTTCCCGATGATGAGTGTGCGCTTGGTGCCCTCTATCCTCATTCTGGCGATTCGTCCGCTACGCCCCCTTTCCACGGGTGTGAGGGCCTTGATTCCCCCAAAGTCCATCTTGAGTTTCTTGTCGATGAGAGTGGCAAGTTCTTCCTGGGAGTATTCCACCTTCCACCTGTAGAAGTCGGTGGTCTCGGTGTCATAGTCGTTGAGCACCTGCCTGAGCACCTTTTGGTCGGTGGTGTTGCAGTAGGCTTCCGGTTGGTCAAGAATCCATTTCCTTGCCGTCTGCTCCACCCTGAGGTCGGGCAGCTCCTTGTGGCCGGAGTCCGCCACCGCCCTGAGATAAGGCTTGGGGATGTTGTCCCAGCAATATTGGAATTCCTCTGTCACTCCTCCGCAGCACTTGCTGAACCTGGCGTCGCAGATTTCACCACCGTGGGAGAGCACCTGCCCCCTTGTGGCTTTCACCGCCTCGACCACCTTTTTTTCCGTGGCCCTGGTGATGCCTTGGTAGCGCTGACAGTGGTCGTCGGCGCAGACATCGAAGATGGCGTGGTCCTCGCGGTCGTACCATCTGACAATCTCATCCTCCTTTTTGATGAAGGAGAAGAAATGGTCTCCGCTGTCTTTCCGTTGCTTCCTGTGCTCCATTTGTGCGAGCAGCCAACTGCGTGAGATGACGGCGTGGGCCTTGAGCAGTTCCAATGACGAGGTGGCCTTCATCTCGCTTGATATGACGCTGGCGAGGTAGTCCTCCACCGGCAGTTGGTTGATGGCTTGTATCTTGTCTGCCTCGACGACGAGTTTGAGTGCCCCGAGGAAGGTTTGCGTCTCTTTTCTCTCCCAATGGAAATCCACCCCGATGGTCACGTCGAAGAGCGAGAAGGAAGCATCCGCCGCCTTGGGGGTGAAGAGCAGTTCCCTGTAAAGGTTACCCTTCCAGAGTATGCATCCTTCGGCGAGTTTCACCTCCTGCTGCCCCTCGATGGTCTCACCTTTCGCCACATAGGGCTTGTTGAGTGCGAACCTGATGTCAGTCCCTGCAACGATGCCTACGGTCACCTGTGGTTCTTTCCCCATGGCCTTGACGGCAGGTTGCCTGACCGCCCCCCTGAGGATGTCGGTGACCCTTTGCATGTCATCATCGCCGATGGCCACCTCCTTGAGTATGGCCGTTGCCGTCTCGGCGTCGAGCGAGTTGAAATCCTCCTCCCGTGGGGTGATGATAAGTCCTGCCATGTCGAGTGCTCCCGGGCTGACCATCCTCTGGCTGTCACCTGTTTGATAATAGCACTGAGGCCTGTGGCAACGTCTTGGGAACACCACGCTGAGCACGTCTCCGTCTTGTATCCACGCCAGGATGTTGAGCATGGGTTCCTCTCCTTGTTGTCTTTCCGAGTTCTCCACCCCGCTGTCGAGGGCGGCGAGGAGTTTTCTGAAGAGCGCCTCCCCCGTCTCCTTGTTCCTGCTCTTGACGAGCAAGGCGTTGCAGGGATAACTTTTCAGCGCATAGATTCCTTCGTTGTCGTTGATGGTCATCAGTGGCTGCATGTCCCTTGACAGTCTTTGCCATGCCGTCTGCAGCGGTGTCATCCCCGACGTCCCCGCCTGTAAGTGCAAATGGTCGGGTGCCGACGCCCCGCATCTTGGGCCGTTGTAGAAGACGGTGAGTTTCGGGTATTGTTCGAGCAGCCTATGTATTTCATAATAGCAGTCTTTCACCTGCTGGGGCTGGTGCTTTTTTGCAGCGATGGTGAAGTGTGTGTTCAGTATGGGGAAGGGGTTGACCAGTATGTCAAGTTTTCCATCAAAGGACTTGGCCACTTGCACCTCAGGCCTGTTTCGTTCACAGAGGAAGCATGGCCTTTTCTCAATGGTCTGCTTGTCCATCTTCGCCCCTGTCGATGCTATGCGCGCCGGGTTCCACTGCACGGTAAGCGGCACACTGTGCTCGCTATGGTCCATCTGCCTTGTTCTCACGTCGTGCAGGTCGCGGTATCTCTTTCTCGCATCAGGCCATAGTTCCAGTTGCCTGTTGAAGAATCGTCCAAGAGAGTTGTCATCCGGATGCTCCTCCCTCTTGCCGGCCATTTGCCGTCGTGCCATGATTTCCAATGTCCTCAACCTATCCTTGTAGAGGTTGTTTGCGTTGATGCGGTCGATGCTCAGTGCAGCGTCGCTGTTTCCTCCCCACCTCCTGCACAAGTAGAGTTCGTCGTAGATTCGTCCTATGCGGTACCGTCTGCTGAATGCGAGTCCCATGGCATAGTCCTCTCCATAGCTGGTGTTGGGGAAGAGCAAATGTCTCAATAGTGGTGTGAAGAAAGCCCTTGGCGCCCCCAGTCCATTGATTCTCAAGGCATTGTTAGATCCGTTGTCATCAGTCCATTCCTTGTGGTCGATGAGTCCCGGCGGCAGCGTGTTGAGTTGGAAGTCGCACATGCGGTATGCCCCCACGACCATGGCCGCCTTTTGCTGATGGAAAGCGTCGACAATCCGCTGGAGCGTGTTTTTCGAAGAGTAGAGGTCGTCGCTGTCGAGTTGCACGGCAAACCGTCCGCACCTTTCGTCGATGATGGCGACGTTCCAGCACCCTCCTATTCCCAGGTCCTTTCTTTCAGGTATGATGTGTATGAGCCTCGGGTCGTCGTATTGTTCCAGCAAGGCGGTGGTGCCGTCGGTGGAATGGTTGTCCACCACGATGACATTGTATTTGAAGTTGGTTTGCTGAGCCAGTGCCGAGTCCACGGCGTCGCAGATGGTCTTCTCCCTGTTGAAGACAGGGATGACCACTGTTGCCTCATGGTCGAAGGCTTGCTCGTTGAAGTCTGGTGACTTGTAGGCGGTGGTGTCCACCAATGCTCCCAGCTCCCTTAGGTGTGCCGTTGCTGCACGTTCCATCTCCACCTGCACTTCCCTGTTGCGCGGGTTGACATAGTCGAACTGCTTCTCTCCACTTGCCCTGAGGTCCATCTCTTCCTTGGTGTATAGGAACTCGTTGAGATGGAACAGTTGTCCTTGGCGGCTGACGAACAGGCGGAGGTCGTAAAGGCCGGCGTGCTTGTAGTCGGGCAGGTTTGACTGCTTGGCATATGCATGGAACATATCGGCCTTGATGAGCAATACGGCTCCGAAATCGAAGTCGTCCCTGATGCTGCCCATCTGGTAGTCAATCAGCGGATGCGCCACTGTCACGCCGTTCTCCACCGACCTATGGTCGGCATATACCCATGGCGCTCTCGAGTCTTCAGCCACACGTAGCAACCTGTCGGTGGCATGCATCCCCATCAAGACTGGTTCGGGTTGAGTGAAAAGCATCACATAGGGTGCTACCGTATTTCGCTCGATGGCCAGCATCGTGCTGGTTGAGAACGGCAGTGCTATGGGAAGCATCGTGCATCCCGCGGGGCATGCCTGGGGCATTGGCTGCTTTTCATCCACGAGCAAATGAATGTGCCTGATGGTGTTGTCTTCTCTCAACTGCGACACTGTCATCTCTGCCGCATCCATGTTGGCATATGGCAGAAAACAGTCTATTTTTCCTCTCATGAACTGGTGTTTTGCTTATAAGTTGCAAAGATATGAAAAAATCTGATGATGTAAGCAAAAATCAAATGAATTTGCTTTTTTGGACATCTTTCTTCTTCGCTTAATCGCTTTTTTTCATAAATTTCTCACGCTCGAAAAAAGAAACAAGTTCCTTTTCTTGCTCGCTTAATCGAAATTTTTGTACCTTTGGCTTCGCCCAAGGTACTCACGCTCGGAAAAACTCAAAAACTTTTGGCTTTTCTCTCGCTTATTTCATAAATTTCTCACGCTCGAAAAAAGAAACAAGTTCCTTTTCTTGCTCGCTTAATCGAAATTTTGTAATCGTTAAAAAATAAGTTGGTATTATTTATGTCCTCAGTTGCATTTGACAAGGTAGTTCCATTTTGGCAGGATTTCGTCCTTGATGATATGCTTGT
>CADADN010000059.1 GCA_902786665.1 uncultured Prevotellaceae bacterium
AGCATATCATCAAGGACGAAATCCTGCCAAAATGGAACTACCTTGTCAAATGCAACTGAGGACATAAATAATACCAACTTATTTTTTAACGATTACTTATGCCGGCCAGAGCAAGCAGCGACGGATGTTCATCGTCAAGGACGGCCAGGTGAGTTGGGCGTATCAAGATGGTTTGAAACGAGGTGAAATCAGCGACGCGGTTCTGATGAGCGACGGGCACATATTGGTGGCTCATCAGTATGGTGTGGCCGAAGTGACACAAGACCAGCAGACGGTATGGAGCTATCCTGCACCGGAGGGTACAGAGATTCACACCATACAGCCCATCGGAAAGACTCACGTGGTGTTTGTGCAGAACGGGCGTCCGGCAAAGGCTGTGGTGATGGAAATTCCCTCGTGCCATATCGTTCGCGAATTTGAATTGCCCACCAACGAGAAGGGTTCCGTTCATGGACAGTTCCGCAATGCAAGGCTCACCCAACGCGGCACCCTGCTTGTCGCCAACATGGCATTGGGCTGCATCCATGAGTACAACAGCAACGGCCAGGAGGTGGACCGATGGGATGGTTTCCTTCCTTGGTCAGTACAGGAACTCCCCAAAGGCAACCTGCTCGTCACGGGCCGCAAAGGGCACATCCAGGAAATCAACCGCCAGGGACAGACCGTATGGGAGATGAACACGACGGAATACGGTGTGACCCAGCCACAAAAAACCGTTCGTCTAAAAGATGGCGGACACTTGTTCAACAACTGGTATAACGAATGGAACAAGGAGCCGATGGACACGGCAAACGCCCCTGTCCAGGCCATTGAAGTGGACAAGGACGGCAAGGTGGTCTGGCAGCTATGCACTTGGAGAAATCCCGACCTCGGCCCATCGACCACCATCCAACTGCTTAGCGACCCTGTGAAACGCGAGAGCCTTTTCTTCGGTGAATTCAACGGTCGGCAACCCAAACTATTCGTCGACCCCAACGAACCGATAGGTGTCGGGCGTGGCATCCATCCCGGCCGTGTGGTTTGGATTCACTCACCTGGTGTGGCAAAATGGGACGGGCATACCGGACTTTGGGTGGAAGACCGTTGGAACGACCAGTCCCGAGCCGACGCCATGATACCAGAGGCTGTGATGCAACTCACAGGTGAGCCAACAGCGAAGAAAGCATGGCGTGCACTATTCAAACATTTCAATCGTGAACACGGCCGGGGCAACCGAGGTTATAAGAAAGGCGAGACGATTGCCGTGAAACTGAACATGAACAACGCCATCACCCACCGCGACACCGTGGAGCTGAACTCGTCACCCTTCACCACGCTGGCACTGGTGCGCTCGATGGTGCATGACGGCGGCATCAGGCAACAAGACATAGTGCTCTGCGAACCCAGCCGCGCCATCACCGACAGCATCTACTACAAGATACACCGTGAGTTTCCCTTGGTTCGGTTTGTCGACAACATCGGGGGCGATGGACGTAAGAAGTGCGAGTACTATCCCGAACAGATTACCTATTCGGTAGACAACGGCAAGATGGCACGCGGACTGGCGAAGTGCATCGTAGATGCCGACTACCTCATCAACAGCGCCCTCTTGAAAACCCATTCGGGACCTGGGGTGACACTGACCGCCAAAAACTGGTATGGTGCGACCGACATCAACCTATTGTGGCGGCAGAACGCACACAACAACGTGAGTCAGGACAAGCGCAACGGCAAGCCCGGCTACAAGACCTTCGTTGACTGGATGTCGCACAAGGACATGGGGCAGAAGGCATTGCTATACCTCATCGACGGCACATACGGCTCGCGTGATGTGAATGGAGCACCCAACCCCAAGTGGATGAAAGAGCCCTTCAACGGCGACTGGGCCTGCTCCATCATCGTCTCGCAGGACGAGGTGGCATGCGATGCCGTGGCGATGGACATCATCATTGGCGAATGGCCGGAGTTTGGCAGTCTGAACTACTGCGACGAATACCTGCGCGAGGCCGCCAGTATCCCCAACACTCCCAGTGGCACGGTCTACATGCAAGACGGCCAACCCCTGACGCAGCCTCTCGGACTCTTTGAGCACTGGAACAACCAGCAGGAGCGGAAATATACGAAGATTGATTTGATATACAAGAAACAATAAGCATGAAAGTGGTGGTTATAAAACGCATATTGCTCGTTTTCGCGTATGTTGTTTTTCAGTTGTCATTCTGCTCTGCACAAGTAACGGATGCTTTTCAAGGCATACTGCCTGTGACGGACCAACAGATGATGCGAAGCCTGAACGGAGTGTGGGACGTGAAGGTATCCGAGGGCATCGTCAGTGCGGAAGGTGTTCTTCATCCACCTGTTCCACGCATAGACTCCACATGGACCAAGATACCCGTGCCAGGTTGTTGGGAAGCCTATGGACTCTGCAAGCCTAAGTACGACAGCCCGAACCCGCTGACCGGGTTCTACCGCACCACATTCACCGTACCTGAGGAATGGAAAGGCCAGCGCATCATCCTCCGTCTCGACGGTGTGCTCTATGGCTATGACTTATGGGTCAACGACCAATATGTCGGACAATGGAGGTCGGGCTACAACACAGCCCTTTTCGATATCACCGACCATCTCACGCCCCCGTTCTCGAAATCCAAAGGTAAAGGATGGAGCCAGTCGCAACAACTCGCCCTGCGCGTCATCTCACAATTCCGAGGCTCTGACTTCGACTACAACGACGACTGGGCTCCCAACGGCATCTTCCGCGACGTGACCCTCTTCGCCGTGCCCGAGACGCATTTGAAAGACCTGACCATCCACGCCCGCCTGAATGGCGAAGTGGAGGTGGACACGGAGATAGCGAACGCGAAGAAAGGCACCACCGTCAGGCACGAAATCCTGGACGCCCAAAGTCAGGTCGTAGGCACGACGAAAGTGGCACATCCACATCTGTGGACAGCAGAGACACCTTATTTATATACGTTGCGCACGACACTGGCGCAAAAAGGCAAGACGCTCCAGGTCTTTGAGCACAAATTTGGTTTCCGTGAACTGACCATAGACGGGAACGTGTTGAAACTGAACGGCCAGCCCATCAAGTTGCGCGGGGTCACCTGCCATTCCACCGACCCATTGACCGTGAAGGTTGTAGACGAAGCCAGCATCCTGCGCGACATGCACCTGATGAAGGAGGCATCGGTCAACTACATCCGCACCTCGCACTATCCCCGCGAACCACGTTTCTACGAACTGGCCGACTCCCTCGGCTTCTATATCATCGACGAAGTGCCCTTCGGTTTTGGAGACAAGAACCTATCGGACAGCACATTCTATCCTGTTCTTCAACAAAGGGCGCAGGCCACCATCCGTCGTGACAAGAACCACCCTTCGGTTCTTATCTGGAGCCTTGGCAACGAAAACCCTCTCACCGACATCTGCATCCGGCTGGGCGATTATGTCTCCACGAAACTCGACCCATCGCGCCCCTATTGCTATCCCCAGGTGGGCAGTTACTTCCGCCGCTTTTTCGAGGGCGGTGGGAAAGGATTTCCTTCCAGAGCACCCATCTACACCCCCCACTACCCCACCACGGGACAGATTGGCGGTTTCTACCAAGGCTTGGACCGCCCCGTCATCTTCACGGAGTATTGTCACTCGTTGGGCATCTCCTTCGAGGATCACGACCGGCAGTGGGAAATCATAGAGCGCACGCCGGGCATCGCCGGTGGCTCCGTGTGGGAATGGGTAGACCAGGGAATGCCGTTCAAGGCCCCCATGAAAGACCATTATGGTTATGAGGAGCGTGTTTTCACCTCGCCAGACAGCGGTTTCGAGATGTTCGGCAACAAAGGCACCGACGGACTACTCTATGCCGACCGCACCCCGCTGCCCAATTACTACGAACTTCAGCACAACTACGCCCGTGCTTTTGTGCAGGAAGTCAAGGATGGCGTGCTCACCATCGTCAACCGCTATGATTTCCTGAATCTGAAGGACAACGTCGCCTTCCATTGGACATTGACCAACGACCGCGACACCATTCTCCGCGGTTCCTTCAGTCCTGACTGCCAGCCACATTCATCAGCAGCCTATACTTTGGACTTGCCCAAGCAGAATGGCCTCAGCCTCCTTCAATTTGATATTGAAGACGCCCAAGGACACACTTTCCTCCACCAGAGTTTTGTGCTCCACAAACCCGCTATGGAATGGACGGGCAACGGCGACCCAAAGGAGTTGATGCAGCAGGGGCCGCTCATCAGGGTGGGACGCAAGCCGACGATGGCAGAAATGCTGAAGGTGAAGGACACTCGCATCGACAAGTATCTTCAGCCTATGGAGAATCCTTATGTCAAGGCTGAAGTGGCCATGACACAAGAGGGAACAGGAATGAGAGTGAGTTACAAGCTGACCCCCGACAGCACCTCACGTTTTCTCTCTGAACTCGGCGTTACCTTCCTGCTCGACAGCTGTCTCGACCGTGTGCAATGGATTGGACAAGGACCGTTGCCTTCCTATCCCGGCCGCCGTCAGGCCAACCGCCACGGCTTCTGGGCCAAGCACAAGGACGACCTGTATTTTGAGGGCAACCGCATGGGCGTGGATGCCGCCTATGTCAGCGACAGTCTGGGCAATGGCCTGCTCATAGTAGGAGACAGCCTGAACTTGAACTTTGAACAAACCGACCGCGGCATCGTCCTCACTGTCAATGCCGCCGTCTCGGGTCAAGGCCCGAAATTCGCCCGCACCGCCTTCCCCGTTGTATCGAAAGACGTGGGAACCCTTGCAGGCAACTTCCGCGTCTATCGCATCAATGGCAAGGACGGCATCACTGGTCTCCCCAAACTGTTTCTTCATCCCTCAGGCATGCCATCACCCTTCCATCCGTTTATGAAACAGTATGACACTTATCTGATGAGGTTTGACGAAGTCTCGGACTTGTGAGTAACGCCGGTGTCACGTTGGGGTTCCCCGTAAGTAATCTTCTGGATGACTTGTCCCGGTTCTACCATGATAATCGTCAGTGTATGGTGTTTCTGGTGCGTCTTGTTGGCAAAGGAGATGGTGAAGTCGCGGCGGTTCTCCAGCACTTGGAGTTTCCAGGGGTGGCTCCATTCCTCGCAGGAGTGCACGCAAACGACGGGGTCGCCGCCGTCGAAACTCACGGCAAAACGACAGACTGTATTGCCTTTGCGAGGCCAGAAGGGAATACTGGAGATGTTGACCTCGATGACGGGGAGAGCGTTCTCGATGGGGATGTCGATATGTGGCAATGCCGGGTTGCCTGGGTCGAAATCGTCGACGTTGGTGGGAATACCACCGCCAACGGCATCAAGGGCAGCTTCAGAAGGTTCGCCGAGCTGCAAGCCGACCCAGTCTGTGCCCATCCCTTCAAGAAGACGGAAGGGTGGGACAAGTTTTAAGTTTCTGAAATCCACTTTGTTCTCGAGGTCGAAGTATCGCTGGTTGTCGGGCAGACGGTAGGCGTTGGTAGGCTTGTCGCCGACCTGCGGCATTTGTTGGTATTTGGCGCAAAAGCCGGGAGGAACCTCGCTGATCATCTCGGCCCACTTCCCGTCGAGTTGTTCGCTGTACCGCTTTCGCAACTGCTCAATCTTGTCATTGGCTTCAAGAGCCATCCCGGCATAAACGGTGCTGCCGGTCTCATGATTGCGCTGTGCGTAGAGGAACTTGCGATTCATCTGGCAGGCGGAGTGCACAGCGTAGCCCAGCATCTGAAAGAGGGCCGGGCGTTGCTCCGGGGCGATGTTGCGTTCAATCATGTCATAGGCTTTGCAGATGTTCTCATAATCCATAAGTCTTCTTTGCGCGCTTCCGTCGTCGAACGAGAAGTCGGTGTCGTGCAAGGCATCGAGCGCATCGCCACTCCACTCGAACTCATAGCCCATATATTCGGGTTTGCGATCCCAGGCCAGGCGGTAATAGTTGTCAAGGATGAATTGGAACTGAGCGGCAAGGTCCGGAAGCTTTGAGGTCAAGTCTTCTTGATTCCTCTTGAACGTACGTGCGAGCCATCCAGCCTGATACCGGTTGACATTGTCGTAGGAGAAGGCCTTGAAATCATAGGCCATGTCCATGAACATCTGGGTTTCCAGTTCGCCGGGCTTGATGTCGCCGACGTTGAGCAGCCAATAACGGTCGGCTCCCGCCTCATAAGCTTTCTTCAACTCATAGTACATCAGCATCGGGGCGGTACTGGGAAGCCAGAGGTAGTCGTGGGGTGTACCAAGGTAACTGATATGGTAATAGACCCCACTGCCCCCCTTGCGCTGCCTCTCGGTAGCGTTCGAGACACGCTTCATATAGCCGTAGTTGTCATCAGGCCAGACGATGGTGACGTCATCAGGCACGCGCAAGCCGGCATCGTAGATGTCGAGTGTCTCCTTGTAGGGCACGAAAATCTGAGGCAGTTTCTCGACCTTCGTCTTCTTGTATTTGGTCAAGATGGCCCTCTGCTCGGCAAAGACTTTCTCCAATGTCAGGGCACGGTCTTTGGGGGTCGACGGGCCATGCATGGCCTCATCGTGCAGTCCACGCATGCCCATCGTATAGATATTGTCATACCGTGCCGTCTCGCGGATACGGTCGTCGAGTTTCTTGAGGATGGTGGTGCTGTTGGTTTCGTAGTTCCACTCGCCATCACGTGCCTTGTCCCACTCCGAGGGTGCGGCGTTGTTGAAGAGCAGTGGTTCACAGTGGCTGGTGGTGATCATGATTCCCCATTTGTCGGCTATCTTCTGACTCTCAGGATGACTATAGAACGCGCCCGTGCAAGTGTGCATGGCAGGTGCGAGCATATTGCCTTTCAGACGTAGAACCAGTTCGCATACACGGTCGTAAGTCTTGGGGCCAATGTCTCCCAAGTCCTTCTCATAATTCAGGGAAGCCCAGGTCTTCAACCCCCAATCCTCATCATTGATGAATACACCGCGGTACTTGATGGTCGGCGATTGGCTGACAAAGTTCTCCGAATAGTCGAAAACCCGTTTGTTGGCTTTGTCAACGACCACGTCGGCAAACCAATACCATGGATTGACGCCAATCGCCTCGCTCACATGGAAGACACCATAGACGAGGCCTCTGGCATCGGAGCCTGTGATGTAAAGGTTCTCGTCCTTGGTGTCGATGGCATATCGCTCCCACGTGCCACGCAGTTCGCGATGAAGTCCTGAGCATTCAACGGTGCCAATGATGATATTGGGGCCTTTGCCCTTTTTCGTACCAACGGAAGGTCTTGCCCCCGATACTCGTTCGATATCATCCGAAAGCACCTGCGCCATATGTCCTACCAATGGTTTGTCCTTCTGATGATAAACGATTGTAGCCTGTGTGAGGTTCACAGCCTGAGCCATATGGACGGAAATGGTCAGGATGATTGTCAGTATTGCCCTATTCATCATTGTTGCCATTTACTATGATTTGAGAGTTGTCGTTTCATTATTTCATAATACATCACAAAGATACACATTTTGAATGAAAAGGTGTTGTTTTTCCGGAAAAAAACGCGAAGTACTTCTGACAACGAACCCAAACAACCGAGTTTTACGAATCCTTCAGCCGTGAGAAAAGTGGATAATCATCAATTTATTCCTCAATATCGGAAATATTGCCTAATTTTGCAGGCTGAAATGAAAATGAGGAGAAAATCAAACGTCGAAGGATGAAGGATAACAACAACCGACCACTTTACGCACACTTGAGCATGTTTCTGGCATGCGCCATTTGGGGACTGATGTCACCCATAGGGAAAGATGCGATGACACACGGTCTCGATGGCATTGTCATGGTGTCGTTCCGGGTGGCGGGAGGAGCGCTGCTCTTCTGGCTCACCTCGCTCTTCCTACCTAAAGAACACGTGGCCACTCGCGACAAGTTCATCTTTGCCGGAGCCGCCCTCTTCGGATTGGTGTTCAACCAATGCTGTTTCACCATCGGACTGAGCATCACCTCGCCTGTCAACGCGAGCATTGTCACCACGTCTATGCCTATCTTTGCCATGCTTCTCTCATTTCTCATACTCCATGAACCAATCACGTGGAAAAAGGCAGGAGGAGTGGCCATAGGATGCAGCGGGGCGGTGACGCTTATCCTCACCAGCCTTTCGGCTTCTGACGCCAAGGTGGGTGACATACGAGGCGACCTCCTTGTATTAGGAGCACAGTTTTCCTATGCCTTGTTCCTCTCCCTTTTCAACAAGTTCATCAAGAAATATTCCATCTTCACGGTGAACAAATGGATGTTCCTTTGGGCCACCATCATTGTTTGGCCGTTTACCGGATGGCATGTGGCACAGACAGATTGGGGTTCCGTGAACGCCACGACGTGGATGGAGACGGCTTACGTGGTGGTCTTCGGGACCTTCGTGGGATACATTCTCATCGTCAATGCTCAGAAGGTGCTGCGTCCCACTGTCGTTGCCATCTACAATTACGTACAGCCGTTGGTGGCCGTCATCGTCAGTCTAGCCATGGGCATCGGTGCAGTGAAATGGAGCCAGGGTTTGGCCGTGCTGCTCGTGTTTGCCGGAGTGTGGATGGTGACGAAGTCGAAGTCGAGACGCGACATGCTCGAAGCCGAAAAAAGGGGAAGCCGATAGAAAAAGTCCTACTCCAACGGTAGGGCGACAAACATCGTTGTTGCCGTGGTCCAAAGCAAGAAAAACTTGTTCTTTTCCATTGTGGATTTTAGTTTGTTAACACGAATGCAAAAATAGTGTTTTTCACGTGAATATGCAATTATCCCAAAGGACACAATCAGTAATTTTCAAGGATTTCGCGTGCTTTCTCCCTTCTTTTGGCCTTTGAGTGTTTCTTGGGAATCAGCTTTCCGACGACTGTTCCTATAAGCCCTAAGAGATTGCCACCGCTTGAGGGGTCGATGGCAAGCAGTTGCGCATCGGTCTTGTTGATTGCCACCATGCTGTTGATGCGATCCCTGAGCCCGTCGTCCTTGCCTTTGCCGAAGACCACGACTTCGTTCATGCCAAAATCCTTTGACACGAGGTATACCGTGTCGCGCACCTCGCTGAGATGAAGCAGCCGGCTTTCGTAATTGAGATGTGAGAGGCTGATGCTCTTGCAGGTGTCAGGCACAGAGAAACACCCCAACGAATCTGAGATTGTGGTGCCGGCGCTGCTGCTCACACTCACCTTGCTGATGGGGTCTGACGTCTCCACGTCGCACACCACCAATCGACGCTGTGCTGCCACGGAAACAGACAAGAGCATCAAACACACGAGAAGAAATAAACGGTTCATCAAGGGCAAAAGTAATCGTTTTCCCTTGGCGCACCAATTTATTTCACCCTAATTATAATCTATTAGCATACCTTTGCAAAGCTGTTGCATATCGGCGAAAGGCATCTTCCAAGTCCATGTCCACCATCCATCCGTTCGTTTCGACATATTGGAACTATTTCCCCAGGAACCTGGTGCTCATATAGGCTTGGAAAGCATCCTTGTAAGAATCGCCGATGGGCAGGTAGGTGTCGGCATCCATGATGACGCGGTTTTTGTTCACCTCCTGGATTTTGTCGAGGTTGATGATGTAGGAGCGATGGATGCGCATGAAATTGCTTGGCAGTCGTTCTTCCATCTTCTTCATGGAGAGCAAGGTGATGATGGGTTTGCGTTCATTTTCAATCCAAACCTTGAGATATTCGCTCATGGCCTCGACGTAACGGATGTCAGGGATGCTGACCTTGACGATGCGGTAGTCGGTCTTGAGGAAGACAGCGTCGGTGTTGTTGGAAGCAGAATGATTGGCAGGTGCAGCATCGAGACGTTCTTTCAACCTGTTTGCCGCCCTCTGAAAGTCTTGGAGTCCGAAAGGCTTCAGCAGATAGTCAACCGCATTGACCCGGAAGCCTTCGACAGCATATTCCGAATATGCTGTCGTGAAGACGACAAGTGGCGGCACGGTGAGCGACTTCACAAAGTCCATGCCGTTGAGGTCGGGCATGTTGATGTCGCAGAAGATGGCGTCAACGGTGTCGTTCTCCAGGAAAGAACGAGCCTCCAATGCACTTTGGCAACGTGCGGCAAGTTCAAGGAATGGCACCTTGTTGATGTATGAGACGAGTTGTTGGAGAGCCAATGGCTCATCATCGATGGCGAGACAGCGTATCATGATAATGGTATGTTTAGTTCGACAGTATATGTTTTGGACTCATCTTTGATGTGCAGGGTGTAGTGGTCTTCGAAAAGCAAGTCCAGCCTTTTCTTGACATTGGCAAGCCCTACGCCTCCCTTTTCCTCATTCGGCTTGTCTGCCTTTGAGTTGTGGCATGTGAAACTCAGTGTTTCGCCTTCCACCGCAATCTTCATTTCAATAAAAGACTCGTGCTGATAGCTGACACCATGCTTGAAGGCGTTTTCGATGAAAGAGATGAGCATCAATGGCGGAATGGTGCGGTCGGGCACCTCGGAGGGCAGGTCGAGCGTGATGCGCACCTTGTCGGTATAGCGCAGTTGCATCAGCTTGACGTAGGTGCGTATGAACTCCATCTCCTTGGAAAGGGGCACACCCTTCTTGTCGCCGTCATAGAGTATGAAACGCATCATTTTCGACAACTCCACAATGGTTTCCTGAGCCTTCGACGGGTCGATGTCAATGAGGGCGTGGATGTTGTTAAGCGTGTTCATAAAGAAATGTGGGTTGATCTGGTAGCGCAGATACTCCAACTGCTGTTCCAAGTTCTGGTGCTCCAGCTCTGCAAGCCGTCTCCTGTCTTCACGCCCTCGGAAATAGCCCTTGATGCCAAGGTTGGCACCAAACATCAGGATGAGCACCACGATGGCCAACAGGTCGTGTTCGCCTATGACGGGTGGTGGCATTCGATGACGCAGTTTCCGTGGTGGTGCATCATCTGGCACCGGAGGACGTGTGCCATCGGAATTCGCCATAGGCCGGTTGCCATCGAAATCCATCGGCGGCTTATGTTGGCCGGGGAGTTCCATATGGTGCAGCTTGCCGCCTCTCTGATTCCATCCCCTTGGTCGGTTGTTGCACTGGTAAATGGTGAAAGCAGCCATCAAAACAGCCACGAAGGTGAAATACACCACGCGTTTGCGCTTATACACCAGCAGCGGCGCCAACAGGAAATTATGAAGGAGGAAAAGGAAAAGATAGACTGCGAGTTTTCTCCAGACGATGAACACCTCCGTCCAATCGAATGTGAGATTGGGGTCGCTGATGGTGCGCACATACAGACTTAGCAGCGGGGCTGAAAAAAGCATGCCCCACACCACCAAGTAAATCAGATTCTCCTGTCGCGATTGCTTCATCCAATATGTCTTTTCCATATATGATAACGTAAAGAGAATGATGATTATTGCATGTCAATGCCATCCACCTGGGCCTCCAGGACCGCCTCCCATGCCGTTGCCGCCAGAATAGCCGGATAGTGAGACGGAGGAACCACCGGCTATCGTACCGTCCTTGATGGTTATCCCGCCAAAGAAGGAGTCTCCGCCACTGACGCTGACTCCTGACTTGAGCGTAGGCTGTGAGGCGGAAGACACCACAAGGCCGGAGCCGCCGCTTGAAGGAGTCTTGAAAGAGATGGTGCCCTTGCCATCGGTCAGTGTGTACCAAGTATTGGCCGACCACGACGATGCCGAATAACACGACTGGGTGAGTTGCGAACCGTTCTCCAGACCGCCCACGGCGATGATGGTGCCGCCGGTGACATATAGTTTGTAGCCGCCTTCGGTGTTGGCGTCGATGGCCACCTCGGGTTGGCCGGAACAGACGGCGAAAATCGTGCCGCCCTTGATGTAGCAATTGCCGTTGGCATCCAGACCGTCGTTATGCTGCCCCTGGGCATAGACATAGCCACCGCTGATGGTCATCGTGCTCTTCGAGTTGATGGCGTCGTCGTAGGCGTAGCTGGCCACTTCACCGCCCGTGATGGTGAGTTCCTTCTTCGTCTCGATGCCCTCGCCGTTGTAGCCGCTGGTGCGCACCCATGTCCTGCCGCCACTTACGTTGATGTTTCCGTCAGCCTTGATGCCCTTGGGCGACGAGGTGTCATTGTTACTTCTGTATTGTCCACCCGTGGTGATGACATACACGCTGCCACCGGTGAAGTTGACGTCCATATCCACGTTGATGCCCTTTCCGCCCGAGCCGGTGCTTTTCAAATATAGTTCGCCGCCATTGACGGTCAGCGTAGAGTCGGCCTTGATGCCGGCAGCACCTTTTGCCTCTTTTTCTGTCGTGTCATAAGTGCCGTCGCCAGTGGTCAGCACAGTTGTGCGCCCACCGTTGACGATGATGTTGCTCTCGCTATTGATGCCCTTTGCCGCAGCTGCGGATACCTCTACATTCAGGATGCCGCCATTGATGAAGATGCCGTCATTGGCCTTGATGCCGTGATTGGCAGTTGATTTCACCTGGATGTCATTTCCTTTGTTGAAAACGACATAGTCGGCAGAATGGATGCCATTGTTGGTGTTTCCCGTGACGCTTAGCGATCCGCTGCCGTTGAAGAGCAGCTTGCCCTTGCAGTAGAGTGCACCCTTTTGAGTGCCGCCTGTGCCGTCTGTCAACGTGTTGGTTGTCCCATCGTCAAGAATGACGAAGGCACGTTTTTCACTAAGAAGGCTCAACGCTGCTGAATCAGGGTTGGTGATGCTCACCCCATTGAGTCTGACGGCATATTTCTTATCGCCGAGGATGGTCAGCGAGCCGTTCGTTGTCGCACCGCTCACTATGTAGCACACATTCTTTGTATCTTGATGATTGGCTGTCACATGACCACCGATGACTGTCACTTCAACACCGTTCTCCGTCTTTGCCACAGGATTTGACATGTCGATGGTCACCTCCGTCGAAAAAACGTTGTTGTCCAACATATCCTCTTCGTCAGGGAAACAAGCATCAGCTGCTTCTGTTGGCTCCGGCGTGGTCTTGTCGAGGAAAATGTCGAATGTGGCCAGTTCACCTGTTGTGGCCGAACTGCCGTTGCCAATGGGATTGTTGCCGACTGTGCCCCCGTCTTCTGTTCTTTCAAATGAGTCCTCCTCTGAGCAGCACATCAACACGCTTGGTGAGGCTGCAAGCATCATGAAAATCAGTATCTTCTTCATATAGTCTGTCTTTTTTTTGATAAGTATCATAAATTGTTGGTGCAAAATTAGGACAGACTACTCGGATTACCTAAAATAATCAGCGAACCGATGATTCCATTCAACGAAAATGTCTTTTGTGGATTTTGAAAACAACTGCGACAACACCAAACAACATTGTACGACTCAAGTCAAACAAACACAAGACAGCACAGCGCTGTCTAGAAAAGAGTCTGTATCATATTGATTTTCGGGCGGGCACAAGACCCACCCGAAAACAGATTGTCGATATTATCGATGCGGGCGAGGACGCCCGCGCTCCCATAGAGGTTTGACCTGTGGCTTTTTCCGAATGTTCTTTCTAATTCAGCCGGAATGTGACGGGCAGTGTGAATTTCACCCGCACGACTTTGCCATCCTGCATTCCAGGAGTCCATTTCGGCATGGAATTGACAACACGGACAGCTTCGGCGTCAAGGTCGTCGTGGACTTTTTGGACCACATGGGCATTGCTGATACTGCCATCAGGCTCAATGATGAAGTTGACAAGCACCCTTCCAAATTTGCCTGCTTTGTAGGCGGCCTCCGGATAATGGATGTTCTGTGAGAGATACGTCACCATGGCCTCCATGCCGCCAGGATATTCAGGCATCTTCTCCACAACATCGAAGGCTTCCGGTTCAACGCCACCTACAGCAACGTTTCTTATGAATTCAGTGTCTTTGCCATCTTCAGAGGTAAAGGTGCCTGTAGCCGTGTTGTCGCCTGAAGAAACGGCGTTCTTGGTCGTGATGAGAATGACCCCATTCTTTCCTTCCTCTCCATACAAATCGATGGAGGCCTTGTCTTTCAAAACGTCGATATGGTCGATGGTTTTGGGGTCAAGAGACTGCATCTCCTCCATGCTCGAACGCTTGCCATCGATAAGGACGAGAGGATTTTCCAAATCTCCCTTCATATCTTCGGCAACACCACGGATGTTGATAGGTGCAGTGGCTGCCGTGTCGGCTTTCACTTCGATGGTCTTGCCGCTGACATTCACCTTGCCGGCTTTTTTGCCCTTCTTCATCAATTTCTTCTGTGGTTCTTGGTAAATGTAGTCGGTGACGGTTTCGGCGTTGAGTGCCAGGACGGTGCCCAAGACGGGCAGGAGTGCAAGGAGTTTCAACCAACTCTTGCCATAGGATTTCTTATTGTTAAGCATCATGTTTATGCGGTTTTTAAGGGTACTGTGGGTAATGCCGTTGGCTATGGAGTACCCACCAGTGACAACGGCCTTTTGGATAAGCAGATACAGATACTGACGCATATTGATGCCTTGAGAGAGAACAGCAGCATCGGCTTCGTACTCATGGATGGCACGCAGGTCTTGGCGAAGCATCCATATGGCGGGATTGAACCATTGCAGTGCTGTGAGCGTATCAACGAGGAGGACGTCGAGCGAGTGCCGCTGACGTATGTGGGCTCGTTCGTGGGCCATGATGGCCTGGTCTTGTTGCTTGAAATCAGAAACGTTGAGTACAATGTAGCGCATCCAACTGAAGGGTGCCACTGGCTTGTCGGTGACGGCGATGACGGTGCCATCGTCTTGTGGGTGGCGTTGGCTGCGCATGATGAGACGAACCACCTGCGCGACAGACCAAACCACATGGCCCACAACCACGAATACGCCCAAGAAGAACACGACCACAACGACCTTTTGCCACCATGGCTGGGAAGGTTCTACGATTGTCGCCAACGGTTGTCCAATGGCAATGCTGGACTTGACAGGCAAGGCGACGGTATGATGGAAGGTGAGGACACAAAACGGCAACACGAACGATGCCACTGCCGTGATGAGCAGCACCACGCGGTTGAGGCGGTGAAACGTGTCGCGGCTGAGCAACAGGCGATAAAACAAGTAGAATATCGCGATTAGCACAGCGACTTTCAAGTCATATTTCAGAAATTCCATCATACTGAATCCATAGTTTATGATTTCTCTATTTGCTCAATCAATTCTTTCAGTTCCTCCAGGGAAATCTTTTCGTCCTTAACAAAACTGCTGACAGCATCCAGATAGGAGTCGTCGAAATAACTCTTGATGACTCCTGCCAGGCTCGAACGTCCATATTCCTTCTCAGACACCGTCGGGAAATATTGGTAAGACGTGCCGAACTGCTTGTGGCCGAGCATTCCCTTTTTCTCCAGAATACGCACCGTGGTGGATAGCGTATTGAAATGTGGACGTGGTTCGTCATAGTACTCCAACAGTTCTTTGACGAACATCGGCCCATGCTGCCAATACAGGTCCATGATTTCCTTTTCTTTGCGAGTCAGTTTTTTCATTGTTTGTTTTCTTTTGGTTTCACATCCATCAAATGCGTCTGTATCTTATCCAACCACAAAGTAACTAAAAAAAATAGTTCGATATAACTAAAATCTTTAGTTTTTATGGATTATTAAGAAAAAAGGGGCGAATTTTTTAGTTGTTCACACATACTGGCAGAAAACGAATGTGATGCTGGCGCGGCAAGATGTCGCTTTGGCCTCTATAATATAATAATGTGGTTAAGCTATATGTTATCAAAACAAATCACGGACACGAGTAAGCAAAAGCATCAATGAAGGATTTGAAGATGATGATTAATGAAACAGGGTGTCCAATTTGTTGTATCACTTTTAATCAAAGACCCCACCCAGCCCCTCCCCTCGAGGGGAGGGGATATGCACACCGATTGTTGGACGAGACCTCTTGGCAAAGAAAGCGAAACGTATTCTTTATGAAAAAACAGATTACAAATAGGATACCCTATTAACGAAAAAAAAGACACCGGTTTGTGTTATTTGGAACTTCGGCTACTTCGTGTTCATAAAACATAGTGCTTAGGTTTGTCAAATACAGGGCGAATTGGTTGAGACGAGAATTTTAAATTTGTAAAATTTTCAGAAATAGCTATACAAATTATAAGAGCACCTATTTTATGATTTTTTATAGTTATCGAAGTACTAACAAAATAAAACACTCTTAACACCTTTTGAAACATGGTATCATGGTTTTGTGAAAAAAGTTTTAATGGATGTTTGCTTATGTGAATACAAATTCTTACCTTTGCAACAATGAGCTTGTGACGTGATATAAAGTTTAGTGTTCTATTGAAGCATCTTTCGCATATGTTACATATTGTTTATTTGAAATAAAAAAATCAACTTTATGATACATTTTGCAAAATGTGATTGGAAATAAGGTGGTACTTTTGAATCTCATAATGCACGCGAACAAAATATCCCTTAGGCCTTTAGGTCCTGCCGGATTAAAAGAGACAAGAAAGCGCAAAGACAAACCATGCCACCATCTCATTCGCTTAAAATGCGTTAAACCTAATATTTTTGGGTATTACGAAAGAATAACCAATGATTAAAAAACAATTATCAACTAACAAAATAACTTTTTATGATTAAAAATCTGTCAAAATCTATGAATCTAAAGCAACTGATTAGACAGACCATTCCCGCTATTCTGATGCTGTTTGCATTCAGCACCATGCTGCATGCGCAGAACGGTATCACAGTAAGAGGTGTTGTCACAGACAATAATGCCGACCCATTGATTGGTGCCACGGTGATTGTCAAGGGGCAACCTTCCTTGGGAACGGTGACCGACATCGACGGCAACTTCCAACTGACGGTGCCCTCTGAGAATTCAGTGCTGGTGATTTCTTATGTAGGTATGACCACTAAGGAAGTGAAGGTTGGCAAACAGCGCGACATCAGTGTTTCACTCGCTGATGATGCCACACTGGAAGAAGTGGTTGTGGTAGGTTACGGCCAACAGAAAAAGGCCTCTGTGGTGGGTGCCATCACCCAGACCACGGGTGAAGTTCTTGAACGTGCAGCAGGTATCGGTAGCGTCGGTGCGGCCCTCACGGGTAACCTTCCCGGTATCGCCACTATTGCTTCTACTGGTCAGCCAGGTGAAGAGGACCCACGAATCTACATTCGTGGTGCGGCAGCATGGAACCAAGATGCCCAGCCTCTTATCCTCGTCGATGGTGTGAAGCGTGAGATCAAGTCTGTCGACATCACGTCAGTGCAGACCATCTCAGTGTTGAAGGACGCCTCCGCCACCGCCGTCTATGGTGTGGAAGGTGCCAACGGCGTCATCCTCATCACCACCAAGCGCGGTCAGGAAGGCAAGGCAAGAATCGATGTTGGATTCAACGCCACCCTGAAAGCAGTGTCCAAGCTCCCTCGCAAGTATGACTCCTACGACGGTTACATCCTCCGCAACGAAGCCATCGAGCATGAGCTCGCTTTGGGAGGTGCCGGTTCTTGGGCATACTATCGTCCACAGACCTTCATCAACAACTTCCGCAACCAAGACTATACTGTAAAGCCTAACTATGATGCCGATGGCAACTACCTCGGCGACTACAGCCAAGCGGAGCGCTATCCCAATATTGACTGGCAGGACGAGATGTTCAAGGAATACACCTTTTCTTATAATACGAACCTCAATCTATCCGGTGGTACGAAGGCCGTCAAGTATTTCGTGTCCTTCGACTTCCAGAACGAGGGTGACATGACCAGGATTTGGGACAACCGTCAAGGTTATGAGGGTGGTTATTCCTATAATCGTTTGAACGTACGTTCCAACTTGGACTTCCAGATTACGAAGTCCACCTTGTTCAAGGTCAACCTGGCAGGTTCCAATGCCCAGCAAAAGACCCCACGTTATTATTATGGCAACAGTGGCGAGTTCTTCCAGCAGCAACAATGGGCAGGTGCATACCGCATGCCACCAAACGTCTTCCCCGTACAATTCTCCAATGGGGCATGGGGTTACTCCAGGTTGGCTGCATCCAACATGGCCAACTCCCCCATGAACGTGGCAACATCCGGTTTTGAGCAAAAAACCATCACCCGCATATTCACCGACTTCTCTCTCGAGCAGAATCTTGACTTTGTCACCAAGGGCCTTGTTGCACGCGGTACGATTTCATGGGACAACCAGTTCGACGAGGGCAACCGTGGTATCGCAAATGGCCCCAATGGTGGCGGTGGCCACGTCAACAATACGGCATACATTCTCCCGGAGGACGGTCAGCTCCTTTTCGAGAATGAGATTTTCGCATCGACGGGTTTCGACTTCTTTGAACAACGTGACTGGGAACATCAGCCAGGCAGAGTCAATTATACAAGCCGTGCTACTGAAATGTCACTCCAACTATACTGGGGTCGTCAATTGGGTCAACACAACGTGACCTTGATGGGTAACTGGAAACGTCGTTCCAGCGCAGGCAATGCCGACCTTGAGAACCGTCGTGAGGACTGGGTGTTCCGTACCACCTACGACTTTAAGAGCAGGTATTTCGCCGAGTTCAACGGTGCCTACAATGGTTCACAGAAATTCTCTCCCGACAACCGCTTCGCTTTCTTCTGTTCTGGCGCTTTAGGTTGGATGGTCACAGATGAGAAATTCATGAAATGGTTGGTTGACAAGCGAATCGTCGAGATGTTCAAGATTCGTGGCTCCATCGGTGAGATAGGCGACGACAGCGCCGGTGACCGTTATGCATACATGACCACTTGGGATGTGATTGGTCCTTATGGGATGGGGCTTGACCCCTCCTCCACCAGCCCGTTCACCGGATACAAGGAATCATCTGTTGCCAGCCCCGACCTCCGTTGGGCAACCGTGCAGAAGAAGAACATCGGTTTCGACTACGCCATCCTCAACGGCATGTTCGCCGGTAGTTTCGACTGGTTCCGCGACGACCGTTACGACATCTTCATTTATGGCCGTGACCGTTCCGTGCCATCCTATTATGGTGCAGCAAAGACCCCTGACGTCAACAAGGGCAAGATCAAGAATCAAGGATTCGAGGTCGAGGTTCGCTTCAACAAGGTATTGAAAAATGGCATGCGTTTCTGGGCAAACACCAACTACACCTATGCGCACAACGTCATCAAGTTGAAGGACGACCCGGAATTGATTCCCAGTTACCGCAAGGCGAAAGGTTATTCCCAAGGACAATACTGGTCATTCATCGACAACGGCTATATCAAGAACTACGACGAACTCTATAGTGTGCCCGAGCGTCAGACCAGTGACGAGCAGGTGCTCATCGGCGACCATTACATCGTTGACTTCAATGGCGACGGTGTCGTTGACGAGACCAACGACCAAGCTCCTTACGGCTACACCGGCACTCCGGAGCACACCTACAACGCCACCATCGGTTGGGAATGGAAGGGATTCAGCATGTTTGCACAGCTTTATGGTGTGACAGGCGTCACCCGTGACGTGACCCTCACCTCCTTCCCCGACCAGCTGCTCACCGTATACGACACAGGCAAATGGTGGAATCCCGTTGATGGCGATGGTGAAGTTGTCGTCCCACGTTTCACCACGCAGGTAGCATACAACAACGGCACCCAGTTCCTCTTCGACGGTTCCTATTTCCGACTGAAGAACGTGGAAGTCGCTTACACATGGACGAAGGGTTGGATCAAGAAACTTGGTTTCACAAGCCTGAAGGTTTATTTGAATGGCAACAACCTCTTCCTGATTACAAAGATGCCTGACGACCGTGAAAGTAACTACGGTTGGAGTGGCGCCGGTGGCGCTTACCCCACAGTCAGACGTTATAACATAGGTTTCAAGCTTTACATTTAATTGCGTATGTCTATCATGAAATATTATCATCACATCAAAACCCTTTTTGGTGGTTCGCTGCTCCTTTTGGCAGTTGCTTCCTTCACTTCTTGCTCCGATTGGCTCGACAAAGACCCTGAGTCCATCATAGCAGAAGATGAGGCATTCAAGAACTACCGCAATTTCCAAGGGTATATCGAGGAAATCTACAACTTGATTCCTGATAAGGAGAGTTGCAACTATTGTACTGCATGGAATTTTGGCGACGATGCTGTTCACAACCCGGAAGGCTATGCCCACATGGACCATCAGGTCGACCTTGGCAACTATCGCAACTGGTTGAGCAACAACCAATGCTGGCTCATGGGTAATAATTATAACGGCAGGGAACAATCCCTGTGGAACAACTCTTGGTACTGCATCCGCAAGTGCAACATGGGTATAGAGAACATCAAGTCTCTTGTCGGTACTGATGAAGAGCGCGACCTGTTGCTCGGACAGATGTATTTCTTCCGTGCCTGGTGGCATTTCGAACTGATGTGCTACTTCGGAGGCCTGCCTTATATTGACAAAGCTTACGATGCCAAAGAAATCCCCCAACTTCCCCGCCTCTCTTTCCAGGAATGTGCCGACCGCTGTGCAGAAGACTTTGAGATGGCATACAGGCTTCTTCCTTTGGACCCGACGGCATGGGATGAGACGTTGGCCGGCATGCAGACCTCAGGAAATAACGATTTGCGTGTCAACGGTTTCATGGCCCTCTGCTACCTTGGCAAGTGCTACCTCTGGGCAGGCTCTCCGCTCATGAAGGAGTTTGAGAAAACCAAGAACGGTGGCGTGGCCCAACTCTTGGGGGCAAGCAGCAACGGCAAGACCTATGATTATGATGTCAATTACTGCAAGAAGGCTGCTGAGACTCTCGGCAAGGCTCTTGACTTGGTGAAGAAAGGACAAGTGACCTACAAGCTTGCAGAGTTCAAGTATTCCGACCTTTACAACCACACCAAGGATGACAATTCAGAGTCCAACTACTCTGACATCTTCTATACACACAGGCAGAATTGGCAGTATCCCGGTTCCACCGAGGCCATCTTCCGTGGTGCATATCCTGGTGTGAACAAAGCCAACTGGAACTGTGCCAAGATTTTCGGCCCCAAGGTTTCAGGCCTGGTGGCACATGACAAGATCATCCACCACCCCACCGCCAACGTCATCGACCAATACGGCATGGCCAACGGCCAGCCCATCTATTTGGTGAGAAATGGCATCTATGAGATCAACCCAGCCTCCGGATGGGACCCCGAGCATCCCTACAAGGACCGTGACCCACGTTTCTATCACGACATCATCTTCGACGGCTTCCACTATGTGCTCAGCACAGATGCCTTGAACTCCGACCAAAAGAAACTGGAGTATTGCGAACTTTTCACGGGTGGTGCCATGCGTTCCGTAGCCGATGGAAGCAGCACGGGCTATTTCATTCAGAAACTGATACCTCACCAGTGCAATGAAGGTGACAAATGGTACGACTACGACCATGCCTTCCAAAGCTATCTTCCTTACATGCGTCTTGCCGACATCTATCTGATGTATGCAGAGGCCATGGCAGCCATAGCAACTGATGCAAAGGGTCTTGACAACAGGGATTATTGTCCGCTGTCTGCTGTTGACGCCATCAACGCCCTCCGCGACCGTGTCAACTCTGCCGATTATCCCATGGAGCATGTGGTGGCCAACTGCCGTGACACCCGTGAGCACTTCATCGACGAGGTGCGCCGCGAGCGTGCCGTGGAACTTTCCTTTGAAGGTTTCCGTTGGTGCGACCTTCAGCGTTGGCTCCTCTTGACAGAACCCCCATACACGATGAAATACTCTCATGAGTTCGAACGTTTGGAAACGGCCGACTGGTTCAAGAGCCACGACCCCAAGGACGCCAAGGTAGGCAACTTCCACAAGGAAGAGCTGATCACCCGCCGTTTTGAGTCAAAGCACTATTGGTTCCCGCTTCCCGACAAGGATATTTATCTTTACGAAGGATTCCCCCAGAATCCAGGATGGTAGGAGATTGAATATTGGATATTTAAGATTGAATATTGAAGTATATGAAAAAAATAGTAACAAACATATTTCTCTTTGCCATATTAGGTGTTTCGCCGCTGGCTGTCAATGCCCAGAACACAGACGGGGCCGATGACGATGTCGTTTACAGCGCCGATTCCACCGTGGCGAAAGAGAAAGTCCATGTTGCCTTCCGCGACAAGGACCCCGACCATCTTCTCGGAGGTGTTTCATACATCAACATGGAAGAGCTGCAGAAGAAGGATTACACCATGAGCAGCCTTGAAGACATGTATGCCCTTGTTGGCGGTTGGAATGGCAACAACCTATGGGGTATGGACAACGACCGTCTTGACAACAATGACAACAACAACCTTCCGTTGGTCATCATCGACGGTGTGAAGCGCCCATCCAACAACGTGCTACCTTCCGAAATCGAGCAAATCACCTTCCTCAAGGGTGCACAGGCCGTAGTGATGTTTGGCCCCAAGGGTGCCAAGGGTGCCATCTTGATTACCACGAAGCGTGGGAAGATTGACGGCCTTCAAATCAAGGTCAACGCCAACACAGGCTTCCACGTGGCCAAGGAGTTCCCCGAGTATCTGGGTTCTGCCGAGTATATGACACTTTACAACGAAGCCTATATGAACGACGGGAACAAAGAGCCAAGGTACACCCAGCAGGACATCTACAACCATGCCTCTGGTTTGAACCCCTACCGTTATCCCAATGTGAACTACTATTCCGACGAGTATGTCCGCAAGATATACAACCGTTCGGAAGGCACGCTGGAAATCCAGGGTGGCGGCACCCGTGCCCATTTCTACACGAACATCAACTACTACCGTGCAGAAGACCTACTCAACTTCGGCCCTGCGAAGAAGAACTACACCGACCGTTTCAGCGTACGTGGCAACGTTGACCTTGTTGTCAACAAACTCATCAAGGGTTTTGCCAATGCCAGCGCGACGTTCTACAATGCCCATAAGAACAAGGGTGATTTCTGGAATGCGGCTGCCACCATGCGCCCGAACTTCCCTGAGAATGCCGCCCCATTGATTTCCATCGACATGGTCGACCCCAATGCCTCCAAGGCCCTTGCCATCTTGGGCAAATCACTCAACCTTCTCGATGGTAAATATTTCCCTGGCGGCACAAAAACCACGACGAGCAATGCCATTGCAGATTGCTACTTCGGTGGCAAGACCCAAGATGTCAGTCGTCAGTTCCAATTCGATGCAGGTATCATCTATGACATGAACAAGTTCTTGAAAGGTTTGTCCTTCAAGACCCTGTTCTCCATCGACTATGCTGCCAGATACAGTCTTTCCTATGACAACAAGTATGCGGTGTTCATTCCAACATGGAGTAACTACAACTCACAAGATGCCATAGTTGCCCTTACACAACAGGGCGATGAAATCATTACAGGCCATATGGCCATGGGCGGCACCGCCTATCGCCAGACCATCAGTTGGAACGGCCATTTCGATTATGACCATGTGTTTGCAGGCAAGCATCACGTGACTGGCATGGTATTGGCCAACATGTTCACAACGACAAGTAGTGACGAATACCACCGTTATGCCAATGCCAACGTAGGCATCCAGGCCGGTTACGACTACATGGGTCGTTATTTTGCCGAGGCATCTTTGGCAGGTGTCCATTCCGCTCGTCTCGCCAAGGGGCATCGCGAAGCCATCTCGCCTTCTTTCACACTTGGTTGGAACATCGCCAGAGAGAGTTTCTTGGAGAACAGCTTCGTTGACGACCTGATGCTCAGCGCATCCTACAGCGACTTGAACGAGGATATGGATGTCTACCTGGGTAACAGAATGTTCTATCTCTACGAGCCTACGTGGACAACCGGTGGCAGTGGATTCTCATGGAGTGAAGGAACGAGTGTGTCTCTTACCAATTCACAAGTGGG
Source organism: uncultured Prevotellaceae bacterium (assembly GCA_902786665.1). Taxonomy (GTDB): domain Bacteria; phylum Bacteroidota; class Bacteroidia; order Bacteroidales; family Bacteroidaceae; genus Prevotella. Next base: position 23,687 of record CADADN010000059.1, read on the forward strand.
CAGCAACCCCGCCCTCGACTTCATTCATCGCAAGGAATTCTCCGTCAGCCTTCGTGGTTCGTTCTTCAACAAGTTGGTCACCACCGACCTCACCTTCTTCAATACCGACATGGATGGTTTTATTGTCCAAAACCTTTCCACATTCCCTTCACACTTGCAAGGTGGCTTGAACAATGGTACGTTCATGCCGGCCATCAACAGCAACATCCAAAACCGCCAGGGTCTTGACTTCAGCGTAACCGTCCAGAAACAGTTGGGCCAAGTCAACGCCGCCCTTGGTGTTGTCGGCACCTACCTCACCACGGAAAACAAGAAGTATGATGAGCTTTTGGATGACATGACGAAGCATCAAAACAGAGAGGGACGTCCACTTGACGTACTTTGGGGCTACAAGTGTCTGGGATTTTACACTTTGAACGACTTTGACCTTGCCGATGGCAAGTACAATTTGAAAGCCGATCTTCCAAAGTCAAGGATAGGTGGAACCATCCAGCCTGGTGATTTGAAATATGAGGATGTGAATGGCGATGGCATCATCGACAGTAAGGACCAGGTTGACCTTGGCAAAAATGGCGCGTACGGTGCACCTCTCACCCTTGGCATGAACCTCACCCTCAAGTACAAGAATTTCACGCTCTTCGTGTTAGGCAATGGCCAGTATGGCGCCTACGGTATGAAGAACAACAGTTACTACTATATGAGCGGAGATGCCAAATACTCCGTGAATGCCCGTGGACGATGGACACCTGAGACGGCAGACATTGCCACCCACCCTCGTCTGACGACTTCAACCCATAACCACAACGCAGCGGCATCTACATTCTGGCGTTACAGCACAGACCGCTTCGATCTCCGCAAGGTGCAGCTTACTTACGACTTCCCAACAGAAATGTTTGACGGGAAGTGGGTGAAGGCTCTCTCTGTTTATTTGAACGGCAACGACCTCTTCACGTTCTCCAAGGAGCGCAAGATGATGGAGACCAACGTTGGCGGTGCACCCTATACCCGTTTCTATAATCTCGGTGTCAAGGTAACTCTTTAATTGAAGATTGAAAATTGAAAATTGAAAATTGAAGATTGATAATTGAAGATTGAAAATTGAAGATTAAAGATTGATAATTGAAATTTGAAAATAGAAGAAAATGAAGACAAGACACATTATATTGTATTTCATCGGTCTCCTTGCCTTATGCTCATGCGATGACATGTTTGAACCGGCAAAAGAGAACTTCCGCCAATTGGATGACATGGCCGAGGAATCCAACTATGCACATGGCCTGCTGATGTACGGCTACGGCAGTCTTCCTTACGTGAGGTCCACCCAGACCGACGTAGCGACGGACGATGCTGTCAGCAATGCAAAGAGCAACTCTTACATGGAAATGGCGGCTTATGGCTCATGGGCATCTGACAACGACCCCATGTCACAATGGGTCAGATGCAAGGGCGGCATCCAGTATGTCAACCTCTTCCTCACCATTGTCGACAAGACCAAGTGGGCACCCAGTGCAGAATCCAAGCAGCAAATGTTCATCGACCGTTTGTCAGGTGAAGCCTACGCGCTTCGTGCGCTCCTCTATTACCATCTGCTACAGGCTCATGGAGGCTATGCAGACGATGGCGTTCTCTACGGCGTTCCCTTGCTTACTGCCCCGGAAGACGGTAGTTCGGATTTCAACCAGCCCCGCGCCACCTTTGCTGACTGCGTCAAGCAATGTTTCGAAGATTGCGACAGGGCGTTGTCTCTTCTCCCCGTGGATTATATAGACATCACCTCCAATGATGAAATACCTGCAAAGTATAGGGAGCTTGGAGCCAATTATTCCAGCTACAACCTTGTGTTCGGTGTCAAATCCACCGGTTTGATATCAGGCAAGATTGTCGAAGCAGTCAAGGCACAAATCGCCCTGCTTGCCGCCAGCCCTGCTTTCCGCGACCAGAGCGGCGTGACTTCAGCCCAGGCTGCCACCCTTTGTGCCAATGTCCTCAAGCGCATCGGTGGACTGGAAGGATTCGACCCCACAGGAAACATCTGGTACAAGAACACTTCAAAACTTGGCCCGGGTTCCTCTGAAATGCCCGAAATCCTTTGGCGCGAAAGCCGCGTTGACGACCATAACAACTCGACGCAAGAAGCCGAGAACTTCCCCCCGACGCTTTATGGAACCGGTCGCGTCAACCCGTCGCAGAATCTCGTCGACGCCTTCCCCATGCGCAACGGACTACCCATCACCGATGCCAATTCCGGCTACAACCCACAGGACCCCTATGTCAATCGCGACCCACGTCTTTCAGACTACATCATCTATAACGGGACCACATTCAGAAGAATCGACATCATCACCGGTAACTATCCCAACTCAAAGGGCGAGTCTACAGACAACCGCAACAACAGGGACAATTACTCAACACGCACCGGCTATTACCTGAAGAAGCTTCTGCGCGACGACGTCAGCCCGGCAACCAGTGGTTCAGAAATCAAGCAATGGCACGTCTATCCCCGCATCCGTTATACAGAAATGTTCCTGGCTTACGCTGAAGCCGCCAACGATGCATGGGGCCCCAAGAGCGACCCGACAGGCATAGGTTTCACAGCTTATGACGTAATCAAGGCCATTCGTGAACGTGCGGGCCTCGCAACCAACGAGATTGGCCAGCCCCTTCCGCAAGGAGATGTCTATCTTGAAGACTGCGCCAACGACCAAGCCAGGATGACCAACCTCATCCGCAACGAGCGCCGCATCGAACTTTGCTTTGAGAACAAGCGTTTCTGGGACCTCCGTCGTTGGATGTTGCCGCTCAATGAATCCATCAATGGCATCCAGATCGACCGCGACGAAGCAACCAATGCGCTCACCTATACCATTGTCCAAGGCATTGAGAAACGTGATTTCGACAGCTCTTATCAGTGGTACGGCCCCATTCCAAAGAGCGAAGTGCTCAAATGGAGCAATCTCAAGCAAAACAGGGGGTGGTATTGATTTAATTGAAAATTGAATTTTTGGAGCAGCGAGAGCAGAATCAAGCTTGCTTGAACTCTGCCGAGTCGCGACAAAAATCAGCGAAGCTAAAATTGAAAATTGGTCGCGACAAAAATCAGCGAAGCTAAAATTGAAAATTGAAAATTTACAATTATGAAACTTAAGACATATATATACGGAGCAGCCTTGGGAGTCCTCTCTCTCACTTGTGCATCTTGCTATAATGCAGATCATGATTTCCCTGACTTCGAAGATGGTACTACGGCCTACTTTGCCTATCAGTTCCCTGTACGCACCCTCGTGCTCGGCAACGACATCTATGACAACTCGCTCGACAACGCTCACAAGTGTCAGATATGGTCGACCATGGGTGGAGCTTATGGCGGTCGTGACGCCTATGTGGACATTGCCGTCGATGAGTCACTCTGCGACAATCTTTGGTTTGTCGATGCTGGCGGAAACCCCAACTATCGGGTGCTTCCCATGCCATCCAACTACTACACGCTCGCATCCAATGTCATTCCTTACAAGGGTGACCCTCGCGGCTATGTGGAAGTGCAGTTCACTGATGCCTTCTTCAATGACCCGAAATCAGTGGAGGAAACCTACGTCATTCCATTGGTGATGAGGGGCGTCAAGGGCATCGACCATATCCTCACCGGCACACCACGTGAGGGACTCTCCCCATCCCGCACCAACACTGAGGATTGGGAAATCCTGGCAAAGGACTATGTGCTTTACTGCGTGAAGTATATGAACCCCTGGCAAGGAAAATACATCCGCCGCGGTGTCGACAATGTGACTGAAAAAGGTGTTGTCAATACGATTGTCCGCAAGGATTTCTCATTGATCAACTCCGACCTCGAGCATTACAAGGAGAACCCAGTGAACCAGAACGATGAAGTATGCGGCATCAAGACCAAGAACATGTCACAGGCCATCTTCCCCGTATCCTTCAAGACCTCAGGTGCTTCCATATCCTGCAACCTCATCCTTACGTTCAACGGCAACAATTGCACCATCTCCACCGATGACGAGAACGTGACAGCCACCGGTTCTGGCGAGTATATCGTCAAGGGAACCGAGCGGCCTGAATACAAGGACTACCAATGGGGAAGCATGAACGGAGAACCTGTACAACGCGACATCCTTCGTCTGGCCTACAATGTGTCCTTCGACAACAAAGACATCCAGGTTTCCACCAACGACACCCTTGTCGTCCAAACCCGCGAGTCCAACAAGAAGGTATTCTTCTCACCCAAATACGTTAAACCATAATAGGAGGCTTAGCATATGAACAAGAATTTTAGAAACGGTCTCTTGATATTGGCAGCCGGTGTTCTGGCAGTTTCCTGTGCCGAATATAACGAGACAGACGATTTCAAGGCCCAACCCGACCCTAGTTTTGTAGAGCCGTATAAAGACCTGGCGCCCGTCAAATCATATATCGACAGAAACGCACATCCCAACATGACCATCGGCGCCACGCTCAGGGCAACAGATTTCAACAGGCAGGAACTGGCCCATGCGGCAGCCATCACCAATTTCGACAATGTCACATTCGGCACCTCTCTCATGTCAGGCACCATCGTCAACGCCAAAGGTGTGATGAACTTCCTTGACATGAACGACCTTCTCGACCATGTGGATGAAATCGGTGCCGACGTGTATGGCAGCCCCATCGTGGCCAATGCCAACCAGGCAGACGATTGGTTGAAAACGCTCACAGCTCCCATAGAAATACCGGTAGACCCCATTGAAGACATGTTCGTGGACTACACCACCATGGAGGAGTTCACTGGTACAGCTGTAAGTGGCAAGCCAAGAATCGAAAAGAATTATGATGGTGATGAGAATGCCCTCAGATGCCCTACCAGGGGAAAGGTTTACATTGTGGAAGGCTTTGACGTCGACCCGCTTGGTGAATACACCGTCACTTTCTATGCCAAGGTGGACAAGGACGAATCGGTCATCTGTACTTTCTGTGACAACAAGATTCAGGAGAACGGAAATGACAAGAAGTTCCCCATCAAGACTGGCAAATGGCAGAAGATGGTCATTGAAGCAACGCCTGCAGAAGGTGCGACCTATGGCTACTTGATGATTGAGGGTAACTTCAACTCTGCCGTCTATATCAAGAATGTGTCGGTCATTCACAATCCTGACAACCATCGCCCACAGACGGAGAAGGAGCAAAACGACACCATCATCTACGCCCTCAACTCTTGGTGCGATGGCATGATGAAAATCAACAAGGGACGTATCAAGACCTTCGACCTCATCGACGAACCCCTCGACAGCAAAACCACACTTGAGAACGGCATGTACGACCTGAAGCACTCTACAGAAAAAATATTCTGGCAAGACATCCTTGGCAGCGAGAATTACGCTCCTGCAGTGTCACGGGTTGCCAGCGAAGCTTTTGCAAGGTATGAAGGTAATCCTGCCGAGTTGAAGTTCTTCATCGGTGAGTCCGGCCTTGACGACCCCAAGAAAGTTGAGAGTCTCAAGTATTGGATCAACATCTGGGACGCCAATGGAGCAAAGATTGACGGCATCAATGCCAAATTAAACCTCTTCTATAGCGAGGACGAAGCGACCCAGGTCGCCAATGTTGCTAATTTTGAGGCTCTCCTTGCCAATCTTGCTTCCACAGGCAAACTCATCCGCCTATCCAACTTCGACATCAAGTACCAGGATGCTACTGGCGCTTTCGTGACAGCAGAAAATATCACAACCGACCAGCGCCAGAGGCTTGCCGACTACTACGGCTTTCTCATCAAGAGCTACATGAGCGTCATCCCAAGTGACAAACAAGCGGGTCTGTGCAAGAGCAACATGGCAGACACGAGCGACCCTGTAGGCCTCTGGTCCATCGACAAAGACAGCAAGGACTGGGTGCGCACCGCCACTTACAAGGCATGGTGCGATGCCCTCAGTGGAAAGTAAGCAACCAAACTGGCAGATAATTGCCTGTGAACAAGAGGAACCATTCTGATTTTCCAGGCAATTATCTTTCAAAAGAATCATTCACATAACATCATGTTATCTTTTTATTTATTATTCATCTAAATTTTTCTATTATGAAAAAAATCTTTACACTTATCGCTCTCTTGACATGCTTCATGGGAGCAAAAGCCGCCGACTGGGTAGAAGTCTACAAGATTGACTACTCACAGAACACAGGCTTCCCATTCTATGTAATGGGTTACGTACCAGAGTGGGTTGACGGTGTGATGACCGACTATGGTGCAAATTACAGGTATGCAACACAGGAAGAACTTGATGGTACTGGTGATGCCAAATGGAAAGATGGAGAAACTTCTGAAGGTACTGTTAAGACTCAAGGTGGAACAGAGTATCAGAAGGTAACAGGTGCTGGCCCATATTGGCACCAGTATTTCATTGCTGACGGCATCCAAACAGAGATTGACGGCGCTTACAAGGTCAAAGCCATGGTCAGGGCTTCTGAAGATTGCTCCATCAACGTCAACATGGGTTGGGGCTGGGGTGAAGGCCAGCAGGCCAGCACTTCCGTGAATATCGGCACAGATTGGGCTGAGGTAGAATGGGAATACTCCGGCATCGGTGGTGCTTCCTGTAACCTCGTCGCACAGCCTGGAACTGTCACAGCCACCATCGAATGGAAATATGTTATCGTAGAACATTTCCAAAAGGAGCAGAGACCAGTTCAATGGTTGGAGTGGCTTACAAGCGACGGCCAGCCTGTCTTGGTAGACGGCAACCCCATTCCCACTTACATGGGTGATGCAGAGACACCATGGCCAGATCCCAACGTAAAATTCGACGACCAAGAAAAGAACTATCTGATTTGTGCATGGTCAAAGGAAAGAATGAGAAACATGAATGAAGCCGGTGATGGCTGGGATCCATTCCCCGCCGACATCGAAATGGTTGATGGCAGCCACGTGTTCGTATGCCATGGCCAAGCCGCCATCACCGAAGGTGATGCTTCTGCATGGGACAACCAGTTCTGGATCCAGTCTCCCAAGGCTTGGAAGTCTGGCGACCAGGTGAAGATTCACTTCCGCTACAAGGCTTCTGCTCCTGTCAGCTCCACCGACACCCAGATTCACTATCAGAACCCGTCCAACTACCTCATCTGGCACGCCATTGGCAACATCGCGTTCACAGAAGAGTGGCAAGACTTTGACGGAATCATGACCATCGCCGACGACATGGCAGGTGGCTGGTCCATCGCATTCAACCTGAACTCAAAGGTGAAGGATGCCGTTACATTCTATTTCGACGACCTCTCATGGCAAAGCATGAAACTTGACGAAGGTTACTTCGTAGCAGGCTGCAACCCCGCCACAGGTCTTGAGTATGACTTCGACAATGCAAAACAATTCGTTTACGATGATGAAGTAGGTGCCTATACAGCCACCATTGGCGAAAACGGATGGGTGTCACAAGTCATGATTTCCACCGTTCGCGGTAACGATGCAGCATTCAAGAGCGCTACCCTCAAGCCTGCAGGCACTATTGAGAACGACGCAGAGGTATGGCTCGACTACACAGAGTCCAGCCTTGCCAAGCTGAGCCTCCCGGGTGAAGGCAAATGGAAGATCTACCTTGATGACGAATACAAGAAGATGGCATTCGAGATGCTCGAAGGCAGAGACCTCAAACCAGTCGAAATCAAGCCCAACCCGACACTTGTCACCATCAATGCTCTGGAGAGAGAATACACTACTGCCGAGGCTGAAGCACTTGGAATCGAAGCTCCAGCCACCCCGGGTCAGCCTTGGGACAACCAGTTCTGGATTGTCTCCAACCGTCCGCTTAGCGCAGGTGAGACAACCATCGTCCAGTTCAAGTATAAGAGCTCCATCCCCGCCAAGGCTTCCACTCAGAGCCACAGCACACCGGGCAACTACCTCCACTGGGCAGCCATCGGTGATGTCAACTTCGACACAGAATGGCAAGACTTCGAGGCTTCATTCACTGTAGCAAGTGAGGCTGACCAAATGGAGTCCATCGCCTTCAACCTCTCTGAAATCAAGGACGCCAACATTTATGAGCTGAAAGACTTCGTCTGGAAGACCGACGATGGCCAGAATTCACTCATCGACCAGGAAGGTTCAAAGAACTTCTATGTGAAGACTCTTGGTGGCAATCCTGAAATGTTCGATGACGGCACTGGCATCAGCACCGTGGTCACCAACACCAAAGTTCCTACTGTCACCTACAACCTCGCCGGCCAGCGTGTGTCCAAGGATTACAAGGGCATCGTTATCAAGAACGGCAAGAAGGTCGTGAACAAGTAAGAATCCCCTATCTCTCTTTTAATAGAGAGTAATTAACTTCATCGTGCGTCACATTCCGGCTTTTTGACGGAAATGTGGCGCACGAAGTTTTTTTTGTTGATCTATACGATATCATTTGCGAATGTTCAGGCAAATCAATAGGAAAAAGAAGTTGTAAAAAGAAATGTTTTGCAAATAATTTTGTATTTTTGCACATTCTTTAAGTGAATCCAAACCATTTGCTTCAACAGTATGAAAAAACTATCATTCATTGCAGTATGGCTTCTTGCTCTTGTCGCCATTGCCTGTGCTTTGCTGGTATATGAGAAAGACTTTCTATGGAAAGTGCAGGAGATGAATCTTTTCCTCAACACCTCGCTTTACTTCAAGCAGCAGATGGTGGCATCAGGAGGATTGCTCACCTACGCAAGCACGTTTTTCACGCAGTTTCTCCATCATCCCACATTGGGTGTGCTGCTGCTTTGTGCCTGGTGGCTGCTATTGATGGCATTGGTGAAGCGCACCTTCCAAGTTCCAGACAAGTGGGCAGCACTGATGCTCGTTCCCGTGGCCCTCTTGTTGTTGACCATCGTCGACATGGGCTACTGGGTGTATTTTCTGAAATTGCGAGGTCATTTCTTTGTTGCAACCATCGGCTGCACTGCGGTGGTGTTTCTGCTGTGGTGCTTCCGCAGCCTGCCCAACCGTTTTTTCTTGCGCACGATATTCCTTGTTGTAGTCGCGCTGGCAGGTTATCCGCTATTGGGCATCTATGGTTTGGCTGCCGTATTGTTGATGGCAGTCTGGTCATGGCGGTTGTATCGTACGGAAGGCGGGAAGAATCGCTTTTCCTCCGTGGCCGTCGTCAATAGTGTCGTAGGTGTGCTCTGTGTGGTGGCGGTACCTTTGCTGTATTACCGTTATTTCTATTGTGAGACCAACATCGACAACATCTATTACACAGAACTCCCTCTTTATTACCTCACGGAAGAATACCACCAGTATTACATACCTTACTACTTGCTTTTGCTGTTTTTTGTAGTTATGGCATGTGTTCCATGGTCTCGGATGAAGACCGCCAAAGCCACAGTACAAAAGGAGGTAGAAACCAGTGGCCCCCAACCTTCAAGGCAAGAAAGAAGGAGGCAGCAGAAGAAGGCCAAGTCGGGCAAGGTTGCAAAAAAATCCTTCACCGACAGCAAATTGTACCATTGTTTGTCGGATTATGGTTGGACTGTCGCCATAGTGGCGTTGCTTGCCGTTGGAGTGTCACATTTCTGGTTCAAGGATTCCAATTACCACCGTGAACTGCGCATGCAGCATTGCATAGCCCAACTCGACTGGGATGGTGTACTGAAAGAAGCCGAAGCACAGGAGGAAGAGCCCACCCGTGCCATCGTGATGATGCAAAACCTGGCATTGTTCCGACTGGGACGACAAAGCACGGAGATATACAAATACAGGAACGGCTCCAAGAAGAGCACCTTCCCCGACCCTCTTTTTCATAAAGAAGACGAAACCGTCCCCCATTTCGATGTCCGTATGATGCAAGTCATCGGCATGCTGATTTATTACCAATATGGCAAGTTGAACGACTGTGCACGGTTGGCCATGGAGATGGGAGTGGAATACGACTGGCGTGCGGAGTATTACAAATACCTGTCCCGTTGCGCCATCCTCGATGGCGACAAGCCATTGGCAAGGAAATACATCCATATCCTGAAGCAGACCACCTTCTTTGACGACTGGGCTGCATGGGCAGAGAACCTGTTGGACCATCCCGACCAGATAGCCAAAGACAAGGAAATGGAGCCCATCACCCATATGCTTCACTATCCCAACGAACTGAGTTCCGACCATGGCTTTGTGGAAGAATACCTGATGAAGCACCTTGCCTACAGCGGCTATACCGGCGACCCCGTCTTCCAGGAGCAATGCCTTCTTGCTGCCATGTGGCTGAAAGACCCCCGACTTTTCTGGTATCATTTCAACAATTACGTCAAATTGCATCCAAATGCCAAGATACCGCTGTATTATCAGCAGGCCGCATATACTTTTGGCATAGAGGGAAACCGTCCCGACTTGGACAGCATGCCTTTTGACCCTGAAGTGAAAGAGAGTTTCAACCGGTTCGCGGAAGGAGCATCCCAATACGATGGCAAGGACGTTAGAGAGGCGAGGGAGATGTTGTATCATCTCCATGACTGCTATTACTATGACTATTTTCTGATGAAAGACCTACCGCAATATTAGAGTTATGAAAAGAAAGAGATTTTGTATTGCCGCCATAGGCATCTTCTTGCTGATATCGTGTGGAAAAGTGTCCGTTCCCACTGAATACTCGCAGTCATCAGCGCTTCCTGCCATATATCCCGACTATGTCGATGTGACCATCCCCGTGAACATCGCGCCGCTGACCTTCGAGGCCGATGAACCTGTCGACGAGATGGTGGCCAGCTATACCGCGGGCGACCAGGTGGTCGTATGCAGCGGACAGATGCAGCCCGAGATGGATGAATGGCGTGAACTGACAGGCAAGGCGAAGGGCGGCGCCATCAAGGTGGACGTTTATATGAGCAAAGACGGGAAATGGACCCGTTACAAGCCATTCAACCTGTATGTGTCGCCCGATTCCATCGACCCATATATCAGTTATCGTCTGATTTCACCCTCATTTGTCACCTTCGAGACACTGACCATCAACCAGCGTTGCCTGGAGAATTACGACGAAAGCGTCATCTACGACAATTTCCTCTGCGGATACGAGAGGGAAGGACAGTGCATCAACTGCCACCACTATCAGAATTATGATCCGAACAGGATGCAGTTTCATGCCCGCATGAAGCATGGCGGCACCTTGATAGCCTACGACGGGATGAAGAAAAAAGTGAATATGAAGAACGACTCCATCCTTTCCGCAGGTGTCTATCCTGCCTGGCACCCTACGCTGAACCTCATTGTCTACGCCACCGACAAGACCAACCAGAGTTTCCATAGCGTGGATTCCGACAAAGTGGAAGTCTATGATTTGGCGAGCGACATCATCGCCTATGACGTGGAGAACGACCTGGTGACCAATCTTGAGAACGACACCACAGAGTTCGAGGTGTTCCCTTGTTGGTCTCCCGATGGCAAGACCCTCTACTATTGCAGTGGTCATTTCGTAGGCCTTGATACCATCACCACCAAAAAACCGAGCGTGGTCACCAATTACAAAAATCTCAAATACAACATCTACAAGAAAAGCTTTGACCCCGAGACCAAGGCCTTCGGTCCTCGAGAGTTGGTTTTCGACGCCATTGCCGAGGGTCAAAGTGCCGTCTTGCCGCGTATCTCGCCCGATGGACGGTTCATGCTCTTCTCAAGCGCCGACCACGGCTATTTCCACATCTGGCACCATGATGCCGACTTGTGGATGATGGACCTGTCGAGTGGGGACGTGCGTAAAATGGACGAGTTGAATTCCCCTGACACGGAAAGTTATCATTCCTGGTCGAGCAATGGCCGATGGGTGATTTTCAGCAGCCGACGCGACGATGGGACTTTCACCCGTCCCTTCATCGCCCACATCGACGCCAACGGTCATGGCAGCAAACCTTTTGAACTGCCTTCCGCCGACGCCGACTATCACAGGCAGTTCATGCGCAGCTACAACATCCCGGAGTTCATGAAAGGTCCTGTCACCATCCGTCCACAAGAATTCGCAGACATTCTGAAGGGAGATGGCGTAGACGTGAAATACGTCAGAAGATTGAATGAGAAATGAAAACTGCGCAGCCTTCATGTGACATGCATGGAGGCTGTGCCTTTTTATTGGGGATAAAAAAGTGAAGGGCTTTTCCTGAAAGCCTCCTGTCAAGCAGTACGGTGACTTTTTTGCTTCATATTGCTCCTATTCATCCTCGTCGTCTTTCCTATAATTGATGGGTAATGCCTTGTATAACAAGTAACAGGCAAGCAAAGTGGAAAGAAAGAATAATAGCATATGAACCACATTTTCAAAATTTACGAGAAAGTATCCACTTGCACAACTAACCAAAAGGAATAAAATGAAAAGGATGTTTTTCTTCTTCATGATTGCCTGTTGTTTTTTGAGTCAACTTGGGATAATGGTCGATGAGCCAGAATCGGTGTGCACTCTCCCCTACCCTCGGGATAATGCCTTTTGGCACATAGTTTTTTTCAACTGCCTTCATTCTTTATTTGTTCAACATCGTAACCTGCATTGCGTAGAAGCTGTAAGACACCTTGGTTGCCTATAAGATGCCCGGCACCAAAGACGAACATGGTAGAGCCATTGCCCATGGCAGCCTGCATCAAGGGCACCCACTTCTCATTACGCTTCTTGAAGATGTCAGGCTGTTTTTCCACATCAGCAATCACAATCGATGAAGCAGCAAAACCATCAAAATCAGCTTCTCTCCAACACTTTACCGATATGGCAACCAACTCTATCTCATTCACCAGCATCTGCTTGCGCTGCTCGAATTCATGGAGGAAATTTATCAGCGAATCTATCTGCACATCGATTTTCCCATTCATCGTATCACGCATCTTTTTCAAACTGTCCTCAGACTGAATTTCATCGAGATGACCAATCGTCATGCCGCGTTCCGTGGCTCTGTTGATGCAAACCAAATCGACAGGCAAGCTGCTCATGGCTAATTCAGGGTGTTTCTGCATTTCCTGCATGGTTATTGCCAGGCTGAAGGTGGTGTTCAACACAAAGGGTTGATAGTTCCATATGTTTTTCATCATTGAATCGGTGAAGTTCACTTGGAACGTCTCTTTGAATCTTGCATCAAGCAAGTCTATCTGCTCCTTGCTCATCACATCAAAGATGGTTTTGCCATCAGGCAAAGTTGCAGCCTGCTGTCCTGCAGTTAAGGCTTGATTCATTGCCTGTTGATTGCTGACATCATATTCAGCATAAAGTTGACGGCACTTTGCCTCAGCTTCGAGGTATTCGGGGATGCTGTCGAGCAGCGAACCAGGCAGCGTATGTATGGTGCCAAGGATGTATGATGGTTCCTTCAGTTGATTGCCTGAGATGCGAAAGAGGAACTGCGCATTGGCACTTACTGCTCCAATGGCGAGGATAATGGTGATAAAGATTTTCTTCATATTGATTATTTTATTCATTGTCAATCAGTTAACGACCACTCGCGGATGATATTCGAAGAGTCGCTGGTTTTCTCGGAGTTGCTGGATGCTGAGGTTGGAAATCACATTGCCCGACCAATTGGCCCCCCATGCACCGAAGGGTTCACCATCCGGCTCGATGAAGGTGATGGTGGAAACACTGAGGGGCAGCGGGTCGAAGACCAGGAAGAAGGCCACATAGTCGCCCGAATTTCCTTCCACGAAGAACAGTTCGTCCTTTGGAACACCTTGCACCTCACGTAGTTTGTACTGGTTTCCCGTTTCATCCACCAACTTGGTGCCTTGCCTGAAGTCAAAATATTCAGTAGTCCAATTCTGTTCATAGCCCACTGCCACATAGGTAGCCTCGGGAGTGCGCCACAAAGCCAACGCGCCATCCTGTAACGGCTTGACCAGATGGGCGTCGGTCAGCACCTTCCATGTGTTCCAGTTTTGCCGGTCGTATGGTTTGTTCTCGCTCATATGCTCATGGAGCAGACGAGGTTGGTGGCACAGAGGAATGCTATCATAGCTTTGATAGGTAAGCGCGCCATGGTATTCAACACGTACCGGCACGTTGGCACCCATCATTTTCCAGTTGGGGATGCCGTAGATGGCGACTTCCTTGGTTGATTCCGGCAGTGGCGGGAAGAATATCTTCAAGTCGATGACATCCCCTTTCTTCGCCTTGATGTCGAAATGCTTGCGGTAGGTGTCAGGTTCCGTCCGACGAACGCGGTATTGAACCCCCGTCTCACGGTCCAGAAGACAAGCCTCCTCGCCCGTCAGCCACATGTTGGTCACCTCGTCGGCAGGCATGCGCAAATAGCAATGCAACACCGTCTCGTCGTTCTCCCCTGTCAGTCGCCAACTCATCGGCATGTAAGATTGTTTGTCCAACTGCATGTTGGCCATCTCCGGAAAGATTTTCAGGTAGTCCTTCTCTATAGTAAAACTCGTTGGAGAGCAATAGTCCTTTATCCACTCCATATTTGTCTGATGCCACTTGGCTGTGGTTTTCTTCGTCTTATCGTCAGTCTTGACCTCAGGACAAGGCACGAAGGAACCAATGCTCTTGGCATACTCTATCGCCCCGTCTGTCCGAGCCTGATAGGTGATGGTGACTTGATCAGTTTGCGCCTGCAAGGTGAGACTTGTCAACGCCAAGAGGCTAGTGAATATCATTCCTTTCATACGTCTTTTCTTAGAATTGTGATGTTCCAAATTCATGCGTCAGTTGTTCGCGATATTTCTGATAACAGACCGATGAGACGTTGGCCTCCATCGGCGAATGAGAGGTGAAGAGCAGGATGCGCCCGCCATCGATGCGCTCTGCCATCCAGAGGTATTTCACATCCTTGCGCAAGTCTTTCAAAGTGAAGAAGAATTGCCGATGAGAGAAGTTCAGCGTATACCCCGGTGTCTCGCTGTCATATGAACAAGCAGCCTGCAGCAGTCGGGCGAAGAGGTCGAGTTCCTTGGTGTCTTTGAAGACATAGGCAGTGTTGACCATATCACCGTCTCCACAATCCGAAGTGCAATCAAGGGGCACCGCCTTGACATGGTTATACTCGGCAATCTTGGCAACGAACTCATCCATCTTGCTTGGTGCCTGGTAGGTTGTGTCTTCTTCAAGGGATTGTGAGGCGTAGTACAGATTGGCGTCTTTGCCATCACTGTAAGCGTTATTTGGTTCAGAAACGCCATTGTCAATCTGTTTTTTCACTCGCCTTGCATCATCATTGGCAAGAAGATGGCCATTATGCGACTCCGTAGATGGCGATATGCCTGATGGCTTATTTCCCTCTTCCACATGATGTTTGATGGGTCTTGTGGTAATTGCATTCGGTTGTTTTGCCTCATTTATCCCATCTGCCGGAACCTTATGGACATCTTGTTCATCTTGTGACGACTTTCCATCTTTTTTTTGCGTGATGTCGGTATGAGCGTACATCTCATTTGTCTGCCCTGTTTGGGCTTTTGGCAGCATCGTCACGCCTATCCCAACGATTAGCAGACAAGCAGCAGCGGCAGCCCAGTACCAATATCTTTTCTTTGTGGCAGGCTTGGTGCCCGACGACTCGCCTTGCCCACCCATCCGTTCCTGCATCTTCTCCATGAAATCGGCGGGCAGTTGAGGCGTGTCTGAGTATTTGCGTCTCAGAGCCTCGCGCAAATCCGTGTCCTTATATGTTTCTTTCATCTCAATCTTCAATTTTAGCTTCAATCTTTA
This sequence comes from uncultured Prevotellaceae bacterium, assembly GCA_902786665.1. Taxonomy (GTDB): domain Bacteria; phylum Bacteroidota; class Bacteroidia; order Bacteroidales; family Bacteroidaceae; genus Prevotella. The sequence continues at coordinate 39,313 of CADADN010000059.1, forward strand.
ATCTTAGCTTCAATCTTCAATTTTCAATCTTAGCTTCGCTGATTTTTGTCGCGACTCGGCAGGGTTCAAGCAAGCTTGACTCTGCTCTCACTGCTCCAAAAATTAACTTCGCTGATTTTTGTCGCGACTCGGCAGAGTTCAAGCAAGCTTGACTCTGCTCTCGCTGCTCCAAAAATTATCTTCGCTGATTTTTGTCGCGACTCGG
>CADADN010000060.1 GCA_902786665.1 uncultured Prevotellaceae bacterium
TGAGATGTTCCCCCAGTTCTCAGAGAAAGACATGGAGGGCAACACATGGACGAACGACAGCGTCCGTGGCCGTGTCATGGTGCTCAACCTGTGGTATTCCGGCTGCGGTCCGTGCCGTGCAGAAATGCCCATCCTCTCGGAGTGGAAGGAACAATTGCCTGACGTGATGTTTTTCTCTGCCACCTACCATGATGCCGAGACTGCCAAACGTATCACAGACAAGCATCACTTCACATGGACGCACCTCGTCGAGGCAAAGGATATGATGTCGTGGATCGGAACCAAGGGGTTCCCTCTCACCATTGTTGTTGACAAAAAAGGCATCGTACGATACGCCGTCCACGGCACCAATGAGACAACACGTGCAGAATTGTTGGCGAAAATCAAGGAAGCAGAGGCGGAATAGCTATATCTTTCAATTAGTCCTTCTCTCTATAATTCATCCCTTTTGCCAACCATGGTGGGAGGGATGTTTTTTTTGAGCCAATCCTAAAAAAATCACATTTCCACTTTACATTTTGCCCCTCTGAACTGTATTATCAATAAATGAGACGTCGAAACTCCCTGAAAAGGGACTGGCGTTGCCAATTATTCATCATGACAAAAAACGACATCGAGATATTGTTCAAGAAGCACTACATGCGCATGTACCGTCTGGCGGCATCCATCCTCTACGACGAGGATGAGAGCAAGGACGTGGTGAGCGAGGTCTTTTCACGTCTGATAGCCAGCGATACCAGTCTTCGGCCTGACACGGCTGAGACCTACCTGCTGATAGGCGTACGCAACCAATGCCGCAACGTGATTGAACGGAAAAAAACAAGAGAGCGCTTTATGCGTTTGCTCTCCGACAATGCCACAGAACCGACAATGAACCACAGTGAACAACTGCGTATGACGGAACTGATGCAGTATGTAGAAAAACATCTTCCGCCAATCACCCTGCAGATTTTCCGCCTGCGCTACCTGCGTGAGATGACCTGCCAGGAGGTGGCCGACACGATGGGTGTCAGCCGGCAGACCGTTCACAACCATCTGCGAGAGTCTATAGAACATATCAGATTGCATTTGAAAACCATACAGTAAGCCATTATGATGACAGAGAGACAACTAATTGAGCGGCTTCTGGAGTTGCAGGAACACCCGGAGCTGATGGGCGACGAACAATTGCGGCAGGCACTTGACGACCCCAAAACGCGAGAACTGGTGGAGCAGATGGCATTCGCCAAGCGAGCCTTCAAAAATGAAGAGTTGCAAGAGCAGGAGTGTGACATCGAAGAGGAGTGGAGCAAGTTCGCCGCCAAACACTTCGATGAGGAATCCGACGTGCTGCCGCTCCCCGCCCCTCGAAGGGGAGTTCGGAGTGGTGGGACAATCCCTTACAAGATCGCTGCTTCTTTCATCGGCCTTGTGGTCGTTTCGGGCATTGCCTTTGCTGCCATCCACTTTATTCAACTGAACAGAGACCCAAAACCACAAACTGTGAAAACAGAACAACCTGAGTCAAACGACACTTCCCCGGTCTTGACAAAAGATACCATCAAAACAGACACAATCATTACGACAACACAGGATACTGTCATGGAACCCGTTGTCTTTGACAATGTGCGCCTTGATGAGATGCTGCCCAGGATAGCCTCCTTCTATCATACAGAGGTCATGTTCCAAAATGAAGCAGCCCGCGAACTGCGCTTCCACTTCGTTTGGAAACACAAGGACGGTCTCGAGCATGCCATAGAGAAGTTGAACCGCTTCGAAAGCCTGACAATAAGGCTTGAAGAAGGCGGTGGTGAAAACCAATCGACCAAAATCATCGTAGAATAGGTTATGAGATTTGAGTATCCCCGCCAAACGGGGAAAGGCTTAAACCAAGGGGTACAACAAATACAAGAGCAAATGAAAAGAGTTATCATCCTTCTGATATATACTTGTGTGGCTATTTCAATACATGCCCAGCGCATCACCAGAGAATACAACAATGTCTCGCTCAGCGATGCCCTGCGGCAGTTGAACGACGAGTCCAAAGACTACGAGATCAACTTCCTCTACAACGAGTTGGAAGATTTCCGCATCACCACCTCCGTACACCGCAAGACTGTCCCTGACGTCATCCGGCAGATGATAGGCTTCTATCCCATCCACATGGCAGTTGATGGAACGGAAATCACAGTGGAGTGCATACAGAAAACCGACACACGCTACAAGGGCACCGTCATCGACGAGCAAGGCAATCCCATGGCCTACGCCAACATCGCCTTGCTTTCAACTCGGGATTCCACGCTGCTGGCTGGCGGCGTGACCAACGAGAGCGGTCTCTTCGTCATCCCCTGTGAACAAAAAAGCGTCTTGGCACGAGTATCCTTCGTTGGCTATAAAACCATTTATAGGCATTGCAACAGCACGGATGTCGGAAAGATAAGGATGCAACCGGAAGCCCACACCATCAACGGCATGGTGGTGACGGGCGAGCGACCCAAGGTGCAGCTCAAAGGCAACTCGTTGGTCATGAATGTGGAAGGCACGGTGATGGAGCGAATGGGAACGGCTGAGGACGTGCTCTCACGAGTGCCGATGATCTCGAAAAAAGGTGAAATTTTTGAAATCTTGGGAAAGGGTGTGCCCCTCATCTACCTGAACAATCGCAAGTTGGCTGACTTGCAAGAACTGAAAAACATTCAGTCGGACAATATCAAGAACGTGGAGGTGATTCAGAATCCAGGTGCCCGCTATGACGCATCGGTCAATGCCGTCATCATCATCCACACCAAACGTGCTGCAGGCGAAGGCTTGGGCGTGGAGTTGACATCTTGGAGCCGCAAAGGACACGGATATGCGAACAACGAACGTGTCAACCTGACCTACCGCACAGGAAGACTGGAACTGTTTGCAAATCTCTTCGGGGCTTACAACAAACGGTGGGAGAAGGGCGAGTTTGAACAGACCGTCTATGCCGACACGCTGTGGGTGATCACCAACAAGCAGAAGGACAAGGTTCACAATCCATTCCTCGAAGGACGAATGGGGTTCAACTACCAAATAAACGACGACAACTCTTTTGGCGGCTTCTACCAGAACACCTATGACTACGTGAAGACCAAAAGCGACTACGACGATGACCTGCAAGCCAACGGCACCATGTACGACCACTTGCAGAACAGTGGTGTCAGCAGGGCCAAAGGTGCGCCCAAACATCAAGTGAACCTCTACTACACTGGAAAAGTAGGCAAACTCTGCATCGACTTCAATGCCGACTATACCTATCGCGACCAGCGTAACCGAAACCAACAGCAAGAACTTAGCGATGAGTATGAAGACCGTGATGTGAATACCTATGCTTTGACGAGCAGCAGGTTGATGGCCGAAAAGCTCTTTGTCACTCATCCACTGTGGAAAGGACAGATTGAGGTGGGCGAGGAATACACCAACACCCGTTGGAACAGCAGTTTCGAGAATGCGGAAGGCTACATCGCCAACAGCAACAACGAGCAGCATGAGCAGACCATTGCTCCCTTCTTGGAACTGCGACAGAGACTGGGCCGTTTCAATTTGTCGGCAGGTCTGCGCTATGAATACGTGGAATCAGAATACTTTGTGGGAGGCGTCCGTCGCGACGACCAAAGCCGCACCTACAATGACTTCTTCCCATCGGTTTCTTTATCAACTTCCGTGAAGAAGGTGCAATTATCCCTTAGTTATGCCAAACGCACTACGCGCCCATCCTACTGGCAGTTGAGCAGTGATGTGGTCTATGAGAACCGCCTGAACCAACAGACGGGCAATCCCTATCTGAAGCCTGTCAAATATCACAACGTAAATGCCATGGCTATGTGGAAGTGGCTCTATTTTAATGTCAATTTCACCCATTGCGTTGATCCCATCCTTTACACAGCAGGAAGTTTGGAGAATGACAGCAAAGTGAACCTCGTCACCCACAAGAACTATGACCATATGGACTGGCTCACTGTCACTCTGGGCGCACAAAAGAACGTGAAGTTGGGCAGCCATGCGACGTGGACACCACAATATAATGTATCATTGATGAAGTCGTGGTTCAAGACGGAGTTCCTCGGCAAGCAAAAGCGTTTCAACCAACCGATGCTGTCACTACAATTAGGCAATCTTGTGACACTGCCCCACGACTGGCTGTTGCAGGCCGACTTCAACATGCATACACATGGCTGTACTGGAGGCAATGCCAATTATGAATGTACCAACCCTATATTCACTCTCAGTGTCAGCAAGGACTTCTGCAAACGTCGCCTTAACGTCAAACTCTCAGGCAACGATCTCTTCAATGGTGGCATCAACCGTTTCACGCTCTACAGCAATCGCATGATGTTCCGAAAGATGGAGGACAATGATTCGCGTTGCGTCACGCTCTCGCTGCGTTATCGCTTCAATGTCACGCCGTCGAAATACAAGGGCACTGGCGCCGGCAATGCGGAGAAGAACCGACTATAATCACCAATTGGCGTTTCTGCGATATTTTTCCTACCTGCTTCATCATTTCAAAGAAAGGAATGCACATCGCAGGACGCCATTCCTTTCCTGGCACGTTTCAACGAATTAAGCTGGGAGTGAGATGGGATTCAAGGTTAGAGGTTATACGAGGGAGGTTCCCCAGGAATATGGTCAAACTAAGAAATGGACGAGGGAAATAATAAGACATCTGGCCATGCTGCATTCAGCACTAAATGATTCATCCACCACCTCGACATAACGGATATGACAAGTAATCTCTTGGCAAGAATTCCAAGAGAATCACGGATAAGAGGCTGAAACAACGTAAAAACTGTTTATGATAGAACATCGACTCTATAAAAGAATCTACATATTAATTTGACTCCATTTTTATATATTATTGAATATCAAAGACTTGATATCCAACAGCATCTACATTTTCATACTATGCCATTCCAACATTAGATTATTATTCATATTTTTGCCGCTCAAACCAACATTATGAAGCAATTTATAACATCATGGATTTGCCTGTTGGCGTGCATGTCATGCTCGAAAGACGATTCCGTCCTAACGCAACTTGATGGGGTGTTGACCGACTATCAGCGATATATTTTCCAAAAGGATACAGAGTTTGAAAAGTTGAAAGAGCAGCTACAGAAGTCTGAATCAAGAGAGGAAAGATATAACGCATCGATGGATTTGTACCGTGCCTATCAGGACTTTTCCCTCGACTCGGCTCTTGTCTATATCAAGCAGTCGTTGGAACTTGCCGAAGAACTTGGCGAACAGGAACGTATCATCGACACCCATCTTAGCCTTGCCTTCCTCTACAACTATGTGGGCATGCACAATGAGGCGCTGAAAATTTTTGAGGAACAGGATGTCGCCGGACACTCCGACTGGTTGCGTAGAAGCCATTTCTATTTAGGAACGAATGTGTATCGGAACCTGTCATTATATACCGTTGATAAGGAACAGAAAGAATATTATCGTCGCCAGATGGAGATTTGTCGTGACTCAGCCATTTCATACGCCCCCGGTGATGTCATACTACGAGCTGAACGACTGGGAGATAACGGGAAGATGCAAGAGGCCATAGAACTTCTATCGAAGGACTTGCCTGACAATCTGACAACCCGTGAGGCAGGACTGAAATATTATATCCTCTCTGAGATTTACGAGAAACTGGAGGATCGTGATTTGCAAATCAAGTATCTTGCCATGTCTTCCATTGCAGGTATAAAAAATGCCGTGCGCGAGTATATCGCCCTTCGCAAATTAGCAGTGCTCCTATACGAGCAAGACGATATAGACCGAGCCTATACCTATATTCACCGCTGTATAGACGACGCCAAAGCCTGTAATGCACGTATGAGAATGGTCGAAACATCGACATTCCTTTCCGTTATCGATTCTGCGGTTGTGAAGCAGAAACAAGATGCCCGAAACGCCCTTGTCGCCACTGCTACCGTCATCAGTCTGTTGATGATACTGCTTGCATTCGCATTGATAATGCTCCACAGGAAAATGAACTTGTTGAAACATTCGGAGAAAGAACTGATGCGAGTGAACAATCAAGTCACCGACACCAATGTGCAATTAAGGGCCACAAACAAGCAACTGAAGGATGCCAATACACAGTTGAAGCAACTAAACGAGCAAATTTTGGAATCGGAAGAGTCACAAAAGCAATTGAACAGCCAACTGAGCGACGCCAACAAAATCAAGGAAGAGTACATCACAAGGTTTATGCACCTCTGCCTGGACTATATCAACAAGATGGAGAACTATCGTGCCCATCTCAACAAGGTAGCACGAAAGCGGAACTTCGATGAACTATTTGACACCATCCAGTCCACCCGCTACATCAACAAGGAAGTGAACGAGTTCTACAACAGTTTCGACGAGGCATTCCTCCATATCTACCCGAATTTCCTCAAAGACTTCAATGCCTTGTTGCGTCCAGAGGCCCAGGTCAGTCCGAAGAAATACGAGAGGCTTAACACCGAACTTCGCATCTATGCCCTTTTGAAACTTGGCATCTCAGACAGCACAAAAGTCCAGGAGTTTCTGCGCTGTTCATCCTCAACCGTCTATAACTACCGCACCAATATGCGCAACAAGGCTATCAACCGCGACACCTTCGAGCAGGACGTGCTTGACATCAGGTGACTCAAGACGAAATCAACCTACAGAGATTCTACAATTTCTCTTTCTTGCAAAAAACGCAACACGTTGTTTTTCAAAGTGCTGCGTTTTTTTGTATTCTCCAATCTTTCTCCATGCCATTGTTTCATTTATTAAATAGGAGTTACTTTGCACTCATACATTTAATTAAATAAAAAGTTAGTTTGTTGCTTACAGATGTGAATCAGAATCGCAACACAGGCACACACTACAGACGCGAGTCAGCAAGCCTGAACATGGCGTTTTCCAATGGAGTATAGATGTTTACCTGCTTCATCATTACATAGATAGACATTAGCCTGCGGAAACGCCATTTTGTATGAAACCTCTATTATTTCAATAATGTTTAACCAAAAACAAAGTATGATGAAACAGGTACATTTCAAAATGCCTCTGAGGATGCTGGCCGCATTGTTCGGCATCATCCTTTCAGCGAGTGCCTATTGCCAACAGATTATGGTCAAGGGGCACGTTGTGGATGCTACCGGAGAAGGGATCATCGGCGCCACAGTCCGAGTAAATGGGACAGGCGGAACGGTGACGGACTTCGACGGAAACTTTACTCTACAGGCGAATCAGGGAGACCAACTGACCGTCTCGTATGTTGGTTACAAGGATGCCACGGCTCTGGCCGCCCCCACTGTCACCATCCTTATGGAGGAAGACACGGAGGCACTGGAGGATGTGGTGGTCATCGGCTATGGCCGTGTGAAGAAAAACGACCTGACGGGTTCGGTCACAGCCCTTGGTGCAGACAAGTTAGTCAAGGGTGCTGTCACATCGGCGACCGACATGCTCGTTGGTCAGGCTGCAGGTGTCAGCGTCATTACTGACGGCGGTGCGCCTGGTGGTGGAGCCACTATCCGTATTCGTGGCGGTTCGTCAATGTCAGCCTCCAATAATCCGTTAGTCGTGATAGACGGCGTACCGGTTGACGATGGCGACATCAGTGGTATGCGCAATCCCTTGGCAACCGTCCATCCTAACGACATCGAGACCTTCACCATCCTGAAAGATGCTTCGGCAACAGCCATCTACGGCAGCCGCGCCTCCAACGGTGTGATCATCATCACCACGAAGAAAGGCCAAGCCGGAAAGGTGAAGGTGGGCTATAGCGGCAATGTGAAAATCAGCACCCGTGCCAACGACGTGGATGTGATGTCAGCAGAGCGTTTCAAGCAGTTTGTAAACGACAAATTTGGCGAAGGCAGTCCACAAGCAGCCGCCATAGGAACCAACGACACAGACTGGCAGAAAGAGATTTACCGAACAGCCTTCAGTACCGACCACAATGTGAACGTTTCAGGAGCCCTGCCCAATATGCCCTACCGCATATCTGTAGGCTACACCAATGAGAACGGTATCATCAAGACTTCCAACATGGACCGTCTGACAGGTGCCATCAGCCTCAATCCACAACTCTTTGACAAGCACCTGAACATTCAATTGAACGTGAAGGGCATCTACACCACCAACCGTTTCCCCGACATGGGCGCTGTGAATCTGGCTACGCAGTACGACCCGACACAGCCTGTGTATATGACTGGCTCAGAGTATGGCAATGGCTATTTCATGTATCTCAACCCCGTGAATGGCCTGCCTATCGACATCGGTCTGACCAATCCCGTCTCGATGCTCCACTCCAAGAGTGACAAGTCGACCGTCTATCGCAGCATCGGCAATGCGCAGTTCGACTACAAGTTCCATTTCCTGCCCGAACTACGTGCCAATCTGAACCTTGGTTACGACGTATCGAAGGGCGAGGGCGACGTGGTCATTACCGACAACGCGCCGATGACGTGGTGCGCCGGTAATTACAAGGCTGGCTTCGGAGAAAACAGCAGTTACTGGCAGTTGAAACGCAACACGCTATTGGAATTCTATCTGGACTATGCCAACACCTTCGGCACTCACAATATCGACGTGATGGCTGGCTACTCATGGCAGCACTTCTACAAGTCGGATTGGACAAAGTATCCCTATTCAGAGAAGTATGCCAAAGAAAAAGGTATGGAGTTTTACAAGGACATGGAAGAAAACAAGACCGAGAACTATCTTGTATCTTTCTTCGGACGCTTGAACTACACATTGCTTGACCGTTATCTCTTTACATTCACCCTGCGCGACGACGGTTCTTCACGCTTCAGCAAGGAAAACCGTTGGGGTCTTTTCCCGTCTGTCGCTCTGGCATGGCGTATCAACGACGAGCCTTTCTTGAGGAAAGTAAAGGCCATCTCAGACTTGAAACTCCGCTTGGGATATGGTATCACAGGACAACAGAACCTGAACAACGGCGACTATCCCTATATGGCCCGCTATTCCTATTCGAAGGCTGGTGCTTACTACTATTTCGGCAGCGCCCAGTATCGTCTGATTGCACCACAGGCCTATGACGAGAACCTGAAATGGGAGGAGACGACAACCTACAACGTAGGACTGGACTTCGGTTTCCTGAGGAACAAGATTACAGGTACGTTGGACTACTACTATCGCAAGACCGACAACCTGTTGAACACTGTGACTGCTCCTGCTGGAACGAACTTCAGCAATGAGTTGCTTACCAACGTTGGAACATTGGAGAACAAGGGTATCGAACTCTCGTTGACCGCCCATCCTGTTGACACCAAAGACTGGCACTGGACAGTAAGTTACAATGTTTCTTACAACAAGAATGAAATTACCAAATTGACTTTCAACGATGACCCTTCCTATAAGGGTGTTATTCATGGCGATATCGACGGAGCCACCGGCTATAAGATTCAGATTAATGCCGTGAATAATCCCTATAACTCCTTCTATGTGTTCGAGCAGATGTATGATACCGATGGCAAGCCCATCGAGGGTGCCTATGTCGACCAGAACGGCGACAACAAGATTGACGAGGAAGACCTGATAGCCTATAAGAAATCCGCCCCCGATGTCTATATGGGTCTAAGCAACCAACTGTCCTATAAGAACTGGGACTTGTCGTTTGCCGTCCGTGCCAGTTTTGGCAACTATGTTTATAACAATGTGCAGTCGAACCGGGAAGCTTGGGACGGCTCACAGATGTATGACCAGAGTGGTTTCCTAAAGAATCGTCTGGAATCCGCATGGGATCACAACTTCAAGGCGGGTCAGTACCGTAGCAGTTACTACATCCAGAATGCTTCGTTCTTCCGCATGGATAATATCACACTTGGCTATACATTCCCCAAACTCTTCACCGACAAGCAAAGCGCAAGAGTCTATTTCACTGTGCAGAATCCGTTTGTCATCACGAAATATAGTGGACTTGACCCTGAAATCAGTGGTGAAGGCATCGACAAGGAAATCTATCCGCGGCCACGTTCGTTTATGTTAGGTGTAAATCTTAATTTCTAAAACAAGCAAGAAAATGAAAGCAATAAAATTCAAATATATTCTGTCAGCTGCCCTCGTTGCTACAATGCTGGGCACGACGTCGTGCACGGGCGACCTCGACACCGTGCCCATCGACAAGGACGACTTGGTTTCCGAAGTGGTGTTCGGGAGCGAAATCAGTGCCTATGAGGAAAGTCTGGCCAAGATTTATGCCGGACTGGTGATAGGCGGCAACAAAGGCGGTGATGACGAACAGGACGTGGTCGGTATCGACGGCGGTTCGCAGGCGTCGTTCATCCGAGTGTTGTGGAATATGCAGGAGTTGGCTTCCGACATCGCCCACTGCTGCTGGAACGACCCTGGCATTCCCGACTTCAACCATATCAGTTGGGCGGCTTCCTCTCCTTGGGTGAAAGGCTCCTACTATCGTCTGTTCTATCAGATTAACCTCTCAAATGCTTATCTGCGTGAGACAACAGACAGCAAACTCTCTGAGCGCGGTTGTTCTGAACAGGTAAGGACAAAGGTAGCTCAATATCGTGCAGAGGCTCGTTTTCTGAGAGCCTTGATGTATCAGTATGCCCTCGACCTTTATCGTAACGTGCCATTTGTCGATGAGAACAGCACCGTGGGCAGCGACCGTCCGCAGCAGATTCAGGCGGCAGACCTCTTCAAGTACATAGAAAGCGAGATGTTGGCCTGCGAGGACGGGTTGGCCGCTCCCGTCGTGGGCTGGAGCGAAAGTTACGGGCACGCCAATAAAGCCTGCATGTGGGCAGCACTCAGCCGTCTTTACCTGAATGCAGAGACTTATATAGGCGAGGACCACTACACCGACTGTATCACCTACTCAAAGAAAGTCATAAGTGCTGGATATCAGTTGGAAGAGAAATACGGCGATATGTTCAAGGCTGACAACGACCATTCCAAGGAGATGATTATGCCTTGCCGCTACGAGGGTGAGGAAACCATGACGTGGGGAGGCATGACGGCCCTCTTGTGCTGGGGAAGCAGCGAGTTCCAGGAAGAGACCAATGCCAAAGGTGCCTGGCAGGGCGTGCGTGCCAAGTCTTCGCTCTACAACATCTTCACCCGTGAGAACGACATGGACAAGGACAGCCGCCGGCAGATGCTCCGGACCGATGCCACGACCAACTTTGAGATTACCAACGAAGCCAACTTCGTGAACAACGGCATCCCCGTGACCAAGTTCTATAATGTCTATAGGGATGGTTCAAAACCCACTTCCTCTGAGGCAAGGACTGACTTCCCGCTGTTCCGCCTGGGTGAAATCTATCTGAACTTGGCCGAGGCCGTGCTCCGTGGCGGTCAAGGTGCGACAAAGGCTGAAGCCTTGGGCTATCTGAACGACCTGCGCAAGCGTGCCTATTCCGACAAACTGGCTGCCCCTATCTCTGACAGCGACTTCAATCTCAATTTTATGCTCGACGAGCGTGGTCGTGAGATGTTCTATGAGGCACAGCGCCGAACCGACCTCGTGCGATTCGGCAAGTACACAAGTGGCGACTATGTCTGGCCCTGGAAAGGTGGCGTGGCAAAAGGCAAGGCTGTGGACAGTTTCTATGCCGTCTATCCGATTCCCTCTGACGACATCGGTTCTAACGAGAATCTTAGACAGAATGAAGGTTATTAAACTATTAGCAACAAGAGAATCATGAAATTCAAAAACATATTTATCCTTGCGGCAGGAGTCTTCGCATTTGCATCATGCTCTGAGGACACTACCGATCCCGTGCTGGAGTTGCGCCAGGCTGCTACGCTGAATGCCATCACGCCTGCCGACATTACCATCTCAAAGGACAATAGTGCAGAACAGTTTCCCGATATCACATGGGAGAAAGCCAACTATGGCTCAGGCGCAGTGGTCAATTACGCTGTAACACTGACCAACAACAGCAACCAGAAAAGTGTCGTTATCGGTGAGACGGGGGATACCAAACTTTCGTTCACCAATGCCGAGATGAACAGTATTCTGGCCAGCATCGGAGCCTATCCAGGCCAGGCTTATGACTTCACCGTCTCGCTGAAGTCAACGGCTTTTGATGTCTATCAGAATGAGGCGACGAACACCGTTTCGTTCCGTGCCACGCCATACGACCCGAATGTGGACGACATCGACTGGCCATACGCTTATGTGGCTGTCGGCTATCCCGACTGGGACTATACAAAGGCATATCTGATTGGCGATCCCGATGGTGATGGCGTTTATCAGGGCTATGTACAATTCAACGATGCCACGGCCTTTGCCATCCTCGACGGCAAGGACATTACGAAGGTTTTAGCACAAGGTCAGGAAATGACTGACGAAGGCAAGGGATTTGTTGAGGTGACATTGGATGCCGACGGTACCGTGAGCCTGTCTGTGCCCTGTAATACTTGGGGTGTCATTGGAGATGCCACCTCGGGCGGTTGGAGCGACGACACTAAGATGGAGTATGATGCAAATAGCCGCCTCTGGACAGTCGTCACCTCGATGACAGCCAACGAGTTCAAGTTTCGTGCCAACAGCGACTGGACCATCAACTACGGTGGAGACGGCGTAACGGAGAACGGACTGTCCCGTAACGGTGCCAACATCAAGGTTCCGAAGGAGAGTGCCTATATCATCACGCTTGACCTGACCACTGCCGGCAAATACACTTACGCAATGGAGGAAACGACCATCGAGCTATCCAGTGCTTTCATGACGTTGCCGGGCAGTTACCAGGGCTGGAGTCCTGAGGCAGAGAGTGCTTACCGTGTGGTGTCTGAGACCCGCGACTTCAAATATTCTGGTGCATATTACTTCGCCGCAGGAACGGAATTCAAGTTCTATGACAGTGGTTCGTGGATTGGCATCGTGGGTGACATCAGCTGGAACGACACGCATACAAAGGGGGACTTCGTCATTGGCGACGGTGCCAATATCGTTATCGACGAGAGTGCCTTCTACAAGATTACGGCAGACACCAAGAAGATGGTGGCTTCACTAGGCAAGACAGGTTGGGAAGTCATCGGCGACGCGACAGCTGGCGGTTGGGACAAGGGACAGGTGATGGACTATGACCCTGAGACCGATACATGGTCAACGGTGATTACCGTCAACGATGGCGACATCAAGTTCCGATGGGACGCCTCATGGACGATTAACCTTGGTGGAGACCTGAATGCCTTGACACAGGACGGTCCGAACATCCACATCAGCGCAGGAACCTACAAGATTGTACTCAATGCAAACAATAACACCGCGACTATTACGGCTATTTAATTCACACATAGGTTTTAAAAATAGTTTAGTAGAGGACTGCTGGACACTTCGCCCCAGCAGTCCTTTTCAAATATAAGTAATATGATTATGAACAATAAAATAATTATTTCTCTTTTCCTCCTTGCGATGACGGCTTGCTCCACACAGAATGAGGAGACTTTACAGCCGTTGGACGATGTGATGATGCAGGCATTCTATTGGGACGTGCCTGTGGACGAACAGGCCAAGAACGGTTCGTGGTGGGATCATCTGCGAGAGATGGCTCCCAAACTGAAATCCGCTGGAATCAGCAGCCTGTGGACACCCGTACCAGCCAAGGGCAATTGGGGCATCGTGGACAGCGGCTACGGCATCTACGACCACTACGACTTGGGCAACTACGACCAGAAGGGTACGGTGGAGACGCGCTATGGAAGTCGGGCCGAGTTGGAGCAGATGATTGGCGCCATGCATGAGGTGGGCATCAACGTCTATTCCGACGTGGTGCTGAATCACCTCTACGGGGGCGATGAGAATTTGGAGGCCAATCCTGCAGTTACTGATTATGTCAGGACAGGCCGAGGTGAGCCATATCCCGAAAGTGATATCCGATGGCAGAATGATACAGCCTATACCCGCACGCATCTGTTCTTCCCCAAGCACACGGGTGAGGGTGAGCCTAACTATGAATGGCACTACGGGCATTTCCATCCATCATCAGCCAACGACTCATTGACCGACTTCACCGACGATGTGCTGCGCCCCCGAACCAAGTTCTTCGGCAACGACCTCGACACCTATAACGAAGAGGTGCAACAGCGACTCTGCGACTGGGGCAAGTGGCTGAAAGGAGGTGTCGGTTTTGACGGTTTCCGGCTCGACTTTGTGCGCGGCTTGCAGCCGGAGTTCGTCAGCCGTTGGGTGAAAGGCCTGCCGTTACAAAACGGCCAGCAGCCATTCATCGTCGGCGAGTATTGGGCTGCCGACGGGCGGTATATCAAGGAATGGGTGGACAGCGTCGCCAAGGGCGGTGCCGATGTCCATGCCTTCGACTTCCCCCTGAAGTTCACACTGACCGATATGTGCAACAAGCCGGGCGATGCGTTTGACATGTCGCAGTTAGCCCATGCGGGAATGGTTCGCAATGACATAGGATATGCCCTGCCTGCCGGAAACGTAGTGACCTTCGTCGACAACCACGACACGGGCAAGGAGCACGACAAATGGCTCGTGAAGGATTTCGCGATGGCCTACGCCTATATCCTTACCCACGAGGGAACGCCCTGCGTGTTCTATCCCCACTTCTATGGCGTCACCCAACACGACGTGGATGACAAGTCACTCGAAGTCACGGCACCTGCCGACCTGCAGCAGGCCATACACCAACTCATCGACATCCGCCGCCTGTACCTCGGCGGCACACTGGCCGTCCTGACTGAGACAGGCCGTCCCGAGCCTGCCGAAATCACACGCCACGTCTATGTCGCCCGTCGGCAGGGAAACGGAATAAAAGATGGTGCCATCATTATGCTCAACAACCACGATACCAATACCCGCTCCGTCACAATATCGGTAAATGCCGATGGTTTTACTGACTGGTCGGGCCAGACACTCGTCAACATACTGAATCCTAAAGAAACGGCCAATGTCTCAACAGATGGGCGCACGACACTCACGACTCCCAATCGTGGATACAGCATCTGGGTGCTCCAAAGAGACGTTCCATAAAATAGCAGAATATTGTCTCCAAGACCAGGGGAAAGGTAAGTAATCAATTACAATGAAAATAGGAATTCCGGCAGGATAGGAAGATATTTTTCCCTAAAAATCTGAAACTATGTTCAGACTTTTACCCTCAGCGACCACTTTTGTGTTTTTTTTGAGGTCCTTTTGAGTGGTTCTTCATAATTTTGCTATTTAAAATGCAAAAGAAAAATGAAACAATTCAGAATTACAATGCTCGCCCTCTCCCTCATCGTGTCGATGGGGGCAAAAGCGCAGGAGGCACGTACCGATACCATCGTACCCAGGTTCTTAATCAACGGCTATTTCTTCCGCGAACTGCCGAAACTGCCCAAAGGCACACCAAGTTACACACGTCTGAAGGACAATGAGGGCAACAGCCTCCTGGCCATCGGGCTTGATGTCGACCTGCCCAAGTCGGCCATACGCTATGCCATCCCCAAGGAACAAGTTCACAACGCCGACCAATTCCTGAAGGGAGCCAACACGATGGCAACGATGCAGGAACTGACACAGACAAATGTTAAGGCAGACGGCTCGTTCTACTCGCCCAAGGCAGGTGAGCAGTTCCCGTCGTTCTGCGAGACAGACATGGATGGAAGAACATGGACAAACGACAGCGTCAGAGGTCACGTGATGGTTCTCAACCTTTGGTATTCTGGCTGTGGTCCCTGCCGTGCCGAGATGCCCGAACTCTCGACGTGGAAAGAGCAACTGCCTGAGGTGATGTTCTTCTCTGCCACGTTCCACGATGCCGAGACGGCCAAGCGCATCACCGACAAGCACCATTTCACATGGACGCACCTCGTGGAAGCCAAGGACATGATGTCGTGGATAGGCACCGAGGGCTTCCCGCTGACCATCGTTGTTGACAAACATGGCATCGTCCGTTATGCCGTCCACGGCACGAGCGAGGAAAAGCGCGCAGAATTGTTGGCGAAAATCAAGGAGGCAAACAAAGAATGAAAATAGAACTAAGACGATGGGCGATAAGTGATAGCAAAAAACTGGTTGCCTTGTGCAATGCTGTTGACAGGAGTTTCTTGTCTGACCGTCTTCCGAATCCTTACACGATAAGGGATGCAGAGGATTGGTTGCATCGTGTATCTCAGAATGAGTCTGTTTCTGGCATCTACAGGGCTATCGTCGCAGACGGGAGCGTGATTGGCAGCATTTCCATTGAGAGAAAAGAGGATGTCTTTCGGATTGACGGAGATATCGGCTTCATTCTTCTTGACGAATATTGGAACAAGGGCATTGCAACGGAAGTTGTCGGACAACTATGTCGCATTGCTTTTAGTGAATTGTTACTCGAACGGATAACAGCCAATGTCTTTCAGCCCAACATTGCTTCTATGCGTGTTCTCAAAAAGAATGGCTTTGTCCATGAAGGCACATTGAAACAAGCCATTATCAAAAATGGGATATTATACGACCTCTGCATTTTCGGATTGACCAAAAACTGTAGAAACCCTGTCAATAAAACCAAACAATGAATATAAACAAGAAGGAAAGGTTTTGCGATGTTGATAACATCGTGGAATGGCGCCACATAATCACGATTCTTATCGTCTTGGTTCTATCCTCTTGCCACCCATCTGCCCATTATCCGCAAGTGTTGTTAGAAGCGGATAGTCTGACTATCCATAAACCTTATTTGGCAAAAGAACTCCTGATGAAAATGGAACAACAGATGGAGGGTGAGCCAGAAGAAGTACGTATGTATTATCTGTTGTTGAAGATAAAGGCTAAAGACAGGAACTTTGAGCCACACACTTCCGACAGTATCATACTGAAATTAGTATCATATTACGAAAGGAAGCCAAACCATGATTTGCTGAAACAAGCGTATTATTATGCGGCACGAACCTATATTAGTCTGAAAGATGCCACATTGGCCGAGGAGTACTTAGAAAAAGCACTGAATGTGGAAGGGAGTCTTAGCAATAGCCAAATCCTTTGGTGGATGGGAGACCTATACAGAAATCAAGGTCTGTATGACATGGCCATCGAGTCCTTCCACCAAGCCTTAGATAATGAGCAACCTAAAGACTCTATAGAACAAATGATAGACATGTTCGCTCTTGGAAACACTTATCGCGAAATGGAGCGATATGACAGTTGCATTCACTATATGCAAGAGACCTATAAGATGGCTAAGAACTCGAACGACACAAGCCTAATGAGGACATCCTCAAAGGCAATCGCAGATATGGCCGTGAAACATGGTCAATATAACTATGCTCGTCACATCTTGGGAAACCTATTGCCTCATGTGTCGGAAAGCAAAGATGGAGACTTATTGATGACTGCGGCAAACCTCTATGTGAAAACAGGACAAAGAGACTCGGCATATATGATTTATCAAAGGCTGGCTGGACTTCCTTTGACTACAAGAATGAAACGGGACGTATATAAAAACCTTCTCTCATTGAATCTCAAACGAGGGAACATGGCAGAAGCATACGGGAACCTATTATATTATGAACATTTAGACGATACTGTTCATAAAGACGACCTGTCGGCCACGTTACTGAAGATGAAGTCTGTATATGACTATCGAGTCCGTGAAAAGCACAATGAAGAACTGATCATTGCAAATGAACACAAGAAGTTATGGATTGTCTCTATCTCTACTTTGTTAGTTCTAATTCTTGTATTATTGTTTTGGGCCATCAACTATTATCGACAGAAGCAAGTCATATTGAATTTTAAAGTCAAGGAAAGAGATGAACTCATCGCAAATTATTTGCAGAAGAACAAACAAAAGAAAGCAACGGAAAGGGAAAAGATAGAACGTTCGGAAATATACCAAACCATTATTGAAACTATCAAGCAAGGCTATCATCTGACAGAAAAGGATTGGCAACAATTGGAGCAGACAGTCAATGGTGTCTTTCCGCATTTCAACGCTCGTCTGAGCGAACTCTGCAAGATGGGGCATCATGACTACCATGTCTGCTTGTTGATCAAGGTTGGGTTACAGCCTAAAGACATTGCCAACCTCACAGACCATAGCCCGGAATCTGTCTCGTCAACTCGTCGCCGTCTGTATATTCGAGCTTTTGGGCAGAAAGGCACTCCAAAAGATTGGGATAGTGTAGTACTCTCTCTATAAGGAACTTACGATTATACATCCATTACAATAGGCAAATTGCACAATAAATGCACAATCGGTTTTTTGCCTATTCTTGGGTTATCTCGTTCCTTTGCAGCAAAAAAGAAAATGAAGTATTTTTTGCTTGCCCTATTCTCCCTTACCTCCTTGAGATTATGCGCTCAGGATATAGACTCCATCTTCAAGACAATGGAGTTGAGGGAAGTCGTGGTGAAGTCGAAGAAGATACGTCATTCGGGGGACACGATCAACTATATCGCCTCGACTTATCTTTCAAAGAAAGACAAGGTGCTCGAAGACTTGTTGAAGAAAATGCCTGGTGTTACCATATCGCCTGACGGACAAATTTCGTACAATGGGAAATGGATAACAGAGTTCTATATTGAGGGCACGGACATGTTGGGCGGCAGATACAACATAGCCACAACAAATATCAATGCTGAGGATGTTGCTGCCGTCCAAGTAATAGAGCACCATCAAGACGCCAAAGTACTGCAAGGCACTCAACGAGGTGATAATCCCGCCATCAACATCAAACTGAAGAACACTGCCAAAGGCATATGGGCTTCCACGCTTGATGCAGAAGTGGGCACACCTACTTTAGCACGAAAGGCAACCGTCAATCTGATGAACTTCAAGCCAAAGAGACAAAACATATCATTCTATAAGACAAACAACACTGGCACAGACTTGCGCCGCGACATCAATGCACCTGCCGACATGAACAGCGATACAGGTACAGGCCTTCTACTATCATCGAGACCGTCAATTGGGGACACCTATTCTTATCGCAACGATTCTCATAGTCTGTCAGTCAATCAACTACACAAAATTGATGAAGACCACTTGCTGACCTACAACATCAATTATCTCTTTGACAAGGAGCGGCGAAACTCTGATGAATGTTCTGATTATTATATCACCTCCGACAGCACTTTGACAATTCTCGAAGAGAATGGCACACAGAGCAAGATGAACTACCTGAACAGCAATTTGAATTACAAGATAAACAGCCGTAAACTCTATCTCAAAGAAGCCCTATCCGTTTCGGCTGCTTTTAATTGCGGGTACGGCATTATCAACCAGGACATAGCCCAACACCTGAATAATCACTCCCTTGAAATCTCCAACCGTATCACTGCCCATAGGAATCTCAGTAATGGGAGTGTGGCCGACTATTCTTCAGTCACGACCTACACAGACAAGGATGCCTGTCTCACGCTTCCATCATTAAGGCAAAACATCCATATTCGCCAGTTTAATACTGACAATACACTATCGCTTTTTTCCCGTCGAATACCGCATCTGATGTATAGTGTCAATGGCAGAGTAGCCGTGAAGTATCAGCACCTAACGACAGACATTATCCGACAGGATAACCGTCTTAATTTGGTTGAGCCGAGTGTCCACATTGTGCCCAAATTTCTTTTCCACAATGGCGAACGTCTGCAATTGCTTGTCTATATACCTGTAGGTATCCGCTTTTATCATGTTAACAACAAGAATCGTGGAAATTATGGCAAAGCCAATTTCTCTGCCAAACCATACGCTAATTTCAGTTATAAGCCCAACAGCCATTATGACTATAACCTTTTAACTTCTTACGAGGAATCCTTACCGTCAGCCATGCAACAACTAACAGCCACCTACTATCAGAACTACCGCACGACATACGCTAATACTTGCCAGTTAGAGGCTGGACTGCAACGCACATTCAAGACGTCAGCTTCCATTTCTTACAAAGATATTATCCGTATGCTTTTTGCCAATGTCTCACTCACCTACGTTAATACACATTCGCAACACTCGACTGCCTATCGATTTGCTGACAACGTGACGGACTATTATCTGCTGCCCATTGGAAATGACAACCGTGTATATCAAATAGATCAGACCTTTTCTAAAGGATTTTTCAAGTTCAATTCCAAAATACAGGAAATCATAACAATTGGGCGTAATAATGGCGAATATTTCATAGACGATGTGCAACACGATAGTCGCACCGACTATCTGAAGGCATCCGTCAATTACAATGCCTCGTTTGCAAAGTGGTTGAGTCTCATGACAAATAACACTCTTTCCATTTCGCAACCCTATATAGACGGTTTCAAGGGAAAAGACCTCTATCGTACCTTCACCGATGCCACGTCTGTCATTCTATGGGCCGGCAGTTCGCTCTCGTTCAACACTCAGATGCAATACTACTATAACAGTTATTTCACTCAAGGAAGCAATAATCTGTTTCTAAATGAGCGTATAGAGTATCATCTGAAGTCCACTACATTCTCCTTGGAATGTATCAACCTCTTCGACCGTAAGACCTACAACCGTGTCATCGACAATGGTGTAACCCGCTACGTCAGCCAATATCAACTACGAGGGCGCACTATCATGGCAGGAATCAGAATCAAACTTTTATAAAATCCTACAATAATGAAAAGAATTATCAACATCATGCTTGGCGGACTTGCTATCGTCTGCTGCACAACGAAGGGCAATGCTCAAGTACAAATGTCCTATGCTATGGACGAGCCTACCTTTATGATTACTCACAAGGATGTGAGCAAGTACCAGCAACTCGACAGCAGCCGCGTTGCCATCACTTACCGTTATAATTTCCGTGAGTCTGCTGCCGATGACTCCCTGAAAGCCGAGGACGATATGACCTTGCTCATTGGACGTAACTATGTGTCGTTCTTTAGTAAGAATCTGCGCGAACTTGATGAAAAGAATACCGAAAGCATCAAGACTACCATGTCGTTCGATACGCCAGAGCCAAGTTGGCAGGGCTACGACATCCTGCTGCAAGTTGCCCCAAAAACACTCACCGTCAGCAACCGTGTACCGTTTACCGACGACGTATGCCAATATACAGAGCCTGTACCGACTATCGAATGGACTTACATGCCAGAAGACACCGCTACAGTAATGGGATACCACTGTCATGCTGCTACTTGTGAGTATGGCGGTCGGAAGTGGAAGGCATATTACACGAACAACATCCCACTGCCATATGGCCCATGGAAGTTTGGCGGACTGAAAGGAATGATTATGAAAGTCTTCGACATGAATCGTAATTTTGTGTTCGAGGCCGAAGGTCTGACACAGAAGCCCCAGCCCATAGTCCGCTACGACTGGAAATACAAACAGATGACGAAGGAGGAATGGCAGAAGTTCGAGGCCAATATGTATAAGAATGCTGGGGCTTTCGTCAAGAACTCCGGTGTCCGTGTCATCATTATGGACGACAGCGATCGCGGCTTCCATCCCCTCAATGAATCGTGGGAACAATATTACAATCCAATAGAAAAAAGATGAAACGGTAAAAGCCCAAATGAAGTAAATGATGAATAAAGTTACTGTCCTCGCGACCTACTTGCATCATATAAAACTGACGTGCTGACATCCGACCGTGCTGAGTCATGTCTGTATAGACCGTTTGAGGAAAGTCAAGACCATCCGATAGATGAAGTCTGTGTCCGCGATATGAATGGCTATGGCATAGTAGAAGACAATGTCGGGACCTGAGACAAGGCATGGGTCGCAGTGATGCGTCCTATGCTTTTGTCCAATAAAAGCGAAACGAACAGGAATGCCTTCCAATAGCAAGTCAATACGTATGGATGTCAATTTCTGCACAAAAAAGAAAAAATCTGAAACTATTTTCAGACTTTCACCCTCGGCGACCTTTTTTAGGCTTTTTTGAGGTGCTTTTGAGTGGTTCTTCATAATTTTGCTTTTTCAAAAACAGTAAAGTCAGGCTCTCGCTAATTCTCAATTTTACCCTCGGCGTCCACCCATGTGCTTCGCCGAGGTTTTTCTTTCATGCCGTTTGAAAAAAACACTTGTGAAACTTTGAAACTTAACTTTTCACGTTGACATTCGCTTATAATACAGATGACACAAGAAGAGTTTGAACATATTGCCCCAGCCCTCCGTGAGTTGATGCTTTCGGTTGGTCGCAGATTCTTCGGTAATGAAGATGATGCCGAAGATGTTGCACAAGAGGGATTGGTGGCTCTTCTTAGGTTCAATGACAGGATGGAGCCTGGTGCCCGTCATGATGCCCTCGCTATCAGGGTGGCGAAGCATTGTTGCATGGATATGGTGAGGAAAAGAAAGTCCCGCCCTTTTGTGACGGGAAAGTAGAATGATAAGATGGCACCGACAGAAAGAGATGTAGGTGCTTCGCCTCATGAGGATTTGGAAGCAAAAGAACTGCATGAAGCCGTGAACAAGGCTGTGCAGCATCTGACACCGAGTGAGCGTCGCCTGTTTGAGATGAGGCAGATAGAGGGCCTTGAACTTGATGTTATTGCGAAGCAGACCAACATCGCGAAGCCCTCGATAAAGAGCATCGTTTCTGCTGCGAGAAAGAAAGTGTTTACAGAGATTAAAAGGTTAAGGACATGACATACAACCAAACTGAATTATTGATTCAGAAATACCTCAACGGTGAGACGTCTACCGAGGAGGAGCGGTTGCTTGCTCTTGAGGTTTCTCAAGAAGATGCTCCTTTGGAATGGAAGATGATTGCCGAGATGCTTGGCGAACTGACCATTGACGAGACGCTCTTCGACCAAATCATGGCAGAGCGCAGACAGAAGCCTCTCACCATGAAATTATGGCCGTGGGTGGCTGCCGCTTGCGTGGCCGCAGTGGTGGCTGTGTTGCTGTTGCCTTCAAGAGAGAGTCATGACGGAGCATCGACCGGTTCTGGCGAATTGGCCACTCAGACTTGTTCAATAGTTAACGAACAGGGCGTAGAAGGTGCAAGAGAAAGAAAATTCCCAACAACGAATCAGAACTGTCAGATGACACCCCCAGATACTCACCATAGTAGGATTGCAAAAACGATTGGACGGGACCCAGAGTTGGAAGCAAAAACTCCACTTTTGTTGACACGACCCTCGGCCAGCGTCACCATCACGCATGATTATCGGCCAGACCATCTTCGACAGTAACCTCTCCACGATTGAACATGAGGGGACAGTACACCACCTCTCTGCCCGGCAGACCGAGATCCTTGCCATCCTGGCTGGACATATCGGTCAGACCGTAGAGCGGGATACCATACTGAAAACCGTATGGGGAAACAACAGTTACGCCAATTCCCTTGCTCTCAACGTGCAGATCACCTACATCCGGAAAATGCTTGCCCCAGACACCACTGTCTCCATCGTGTCATTAAAGAAACGTGGCTATATCCTGGAAGTAAACAAAAATATTTTGGATGACAATTAAATAAACGGCTTTTCAATCAATACAATAAAGAACCTATCGCTCTTCGATCCTTCTCTTGATTTTCTCCCATGCATGGGAGCCAAACAAAAAGCAGTCTCTCATGCTGCTCATCATCGGAACGAAACGGCTGAAAGGAATATTTTCATGTTTTTTCTTCAATAAAACGGTTAAAATGTCCAAAAAGTATTAGAAAAACGTTGTTCTATTACGATTTTTTCGTAACTTTGCGACATATTTAATACATTTCGATATGCTAATTAGGATTATTGCAACGAATTTTAGGTCATACGGACAGGAAACAGAGTTCACAATGTTGCCGTCATCCAATGTCCGAAGGAAGGACTGGCATGTGCATAACCAAGGCCGAGGAGCCAATGTGTTGCGAACAGCTGTGATTTACGGTGCCAACGGTGCCGGCAAATCGTGTCTGGTAAAGGCGCTTGGCCGACTCCAGACCATGGTGACGATGGGAATTCTGCCTCCCACCGCCTTCAGGGATGCCAACAAGTATAACGACCCCAAAATGCCTGTATCCATTGAGGTGGAGTTTGGCACGGAGTCAGACCAGTATTCATACGGGGTGAGCTATCACGGTAACCTCTGCATGGAGGAATGGTTGTATTCCACTATAAAAAATCCTGTGTGCGTGTTTGAACGCAAATATGATGCACAAACAGGTAAGACGAGCATCAATCTGAAGTCAGGGAAAAAGGATGCACAGAAAACAAAACTGCTGGTTTCACTGCTGGAGGACAACCTGCTGAAGGGTAACGAACTGATGCTGTCGAAACATGACGTGGTGAAGAACGGCCAGATTACGGATGCTTTCTTGTGGTTGACAACGAAACTGCACGTCATCTTCCCTGAGACCCGTTCCACCTCCATTTTCGACAACAGGTATTCCGACGAGGGCTTCAAGTCGCAGTCCGAAGCACTCATTTCGGCCTTAGACCTCGGCATCAATGAACTGACATTGAAGGACGAGGATATCGAGTCGTTCAAGCAGAGCATTTCGGAATGGCCCGAACTGATGCAGGGCGTGGATGGCATTGTCAAGCGCCTTTCCCGTTCACCGGAGGGACAGGAAGAGGTGATGATAGACACGGGTGCCTTCACCGTCAGCATGCGCCGAGAAGGAAACAAGTATTTCGTGCGTCGCGTCAAGGCACTGCATAAGGTAAACGACAGCCTCTATGACTTCGAACTGAAGGAAGAGTCGGACGGCACCCAGCGCATCTTCGACTTCGTGCCGATGGTGCAGAATGTTAAGAGCGAGGCCTGCACTTACGTCATCGACGAACTGGACCGAAGCCTGCATCCCACGCTGTTACGGGCTCTGGTTTCTCGTATTGTCACCGACAAGAACATGAAGGGCCAGTTGATTTTTACCACCCACGATGCGGGGCTGCTCGACGGACAGGTGTTCCGCAACGACGAGATCTGGTTTGCCGAGAAAGACCGCGAGACACAGAACACCCACCTCTACACGCTCGACGAATTCAAGCCACGTGCAGACTTGGATTTGGAGAAAGGCTACCTCAACGGACGCTTCGGCGCCATTCCTTTCCTGACACGTTTCAACGAATTAAGCTGGGAGTGAGATGGGATTCAAGGTTAGAGGTTATACGAGGGAGGTTCCCCAGGAGAAGGTTCGCGACTATTCCCTGTTTGCCATAGCAACAGAGTGAACCGAGCGTGAGCCCGACTACTTCAGGCTTTTCGATGGCATAGACCGTATAAAGGTTGATATTATCGAACCTGAGACATCGGACGAAGAGGACGCATCTGAAAAGCGCAAAGCCTCTTCGCCCTCGAAAGTGCTGGAGAAGGTCAAGGCGTATATCAGCAAGAATCAGTTGAGTGCCGAGGATGGTGACTCGCTATGGTGCGTCATCGATGTTGACCGTTGGCCGCAGAAGCAGATAGAAGAACTTCATGCGTTCTGTGCCCAGAAAGACAACTGGCATCTGGTCATCAGCAATCCCAGTATTGAGATTTGGCTTCTGTACCACAAGCGGACAGATTTATCAGGCCTCGGCATTCAGACCGCCAACGATGCCAAGCAAGCGCTCGATAAGATTGAGAAGGGCGGCTATTACTATATCAAGTACCTGCCGTTGATGCTCGATGCTATTGAGAACGCCCGCAATGCAGACTCTAATCCAAACGGATATATGCCCGAGTTGCTACAGACAAAAGTCTATCAGTTGGGGCGTGCGCTCTATGAACGTATGGGTAAGGTTCGTTTTGAGAAATTCGTAGCCTCATTGCCCGGCATAGAGAAGGAAATCTTGAAAAGGAAAATGAGAAATAAAAGAAGCTAGTAAGCATGGCAATCATAGAGAGACAAAACGAGCAGAGTACCTTGGACAAACTGAGTGCTCAACGTAAATCATTGACAACTTAAGTCAACACAATCCACGAAGTCACGTTCTTCAAATAAGGTCATCATAAGATCAGCTTGTGAACGTGTCACTTGTCAAAAGCCCAGAAACCGGTTCCCGTTTCGGGGTCATATTTCCTACCGATAGCTCCACCCACAGTGGGACGCAGCTCTATCTCTGCCGTGTAAAGCACGGTGGTGGACTTGAGATGCCCGGCCGCCATGCCGTGCTGCCCGTCGCGCTTGTATGAGAACAAGGCATGGGTGTGATGGAACAGCTGGCCGTCATCATCCCTCACCACGTTGCCGTTGATGGAAACAAGCTCAAGCATCCCCTCCAGCACCTCTGTCTCAAAACTCCCGGTCTCGGGAATGAACACCTGCAACTCGGCACGCTGGCAACCGCCGATGCCAGAGAAAACGGCAGACGGTATGGACTCCTTCTCGCAAATCTCAAGCAGACTGCCGACAATCTCATCCCCTCTGTCCATACGGACATAATAGTTGTCTCCTATTTTCCTGTACTCCATATCATCCTGCTATTTCTTCCATGGACTTGCGCTTCTTCTCCTTCGGCTCGTCAGCAGGATAGCCAAGAGGTATCAAAACTGCCGCTTCCTCGTTTTCACCAAGGCCAAAGAGGCTCTTGCACAGTTCCGCATCGAAGTTAACCATTCCCTATTGTAACAGTGGCATAGTTTCCTCCTGTCCTCTTCGTTGCTCACAACCCGGAATCTCCAAGGCTGCTTGTTGCAAGCGGAGGGAGCCAGCCGGACACACTCCATGATATAGTCCAACTTCTCCTGTTCGACACTTGCAGGCTGGTAACTCCTGCAGCTGTACCTGCTCCTCACCAAATCCAGGAACTGGCCTTTGATATTCTTTTCCATATGCTCATATTTTAGACATAAACCTTTCCCTGTCCACGACGAACCTCAGGTGCGTACCCTCACCAAGGAGGACATCACCTGAATAGGCGGACACATTGAACTCTATCTTCCTGCCATCAACCTTCGTCACCTCGGCAACAGCCCTGACGACATCACCTATCTTCGAGGGTCTCAAATGTGAGGATGCGATATGACCACCCACCGTCGTGCTGCCCCCGGGCAACTCATCAGCCACGGCGAGCATGGCGGCATTCTCCATCAAAGCCATCATGGCTGGGGTGGCCAACACCGGCATGTCACCTGAACCCATCCTGACAGCGGTGACGGCATCCGTGACCGTCAGCTCACTCGTATGTTTCAATCCTACTTCAACCATATTATTTCTCGTCATGAAGGCGAACAACGATGTCGCCCAACATACTCTGTATTCTTACTTTCTAACTGATTCCTTTCATGTGCAAAAGTAAGCAAAAAAATGCAATTGCGGAATAATCAGGCTGCCATTCTCATTTTTAACAATTCCACATACAAGATTTTGATGGTTGATTTGTTATTATTATAGAATAAATTCAAAATGACACAAAAAATGAGAAAAATAGGTTTGATGATGATGGGACTTGGAATGATGGCCATAACCCTTTCCTTCCAATCCTGCTGCAGCCCAATGCCCTTGTGACGGTCAAGCCCAATGCCGACGACACGGCGTTCCGCATGCAGCTCAACGACAGCACTCAACTATGGCCTGTCAACATGCGGCAGTCGCCATTCGGCAGCAAGGAGGTGCGCGCACTGGTGAACTACAGAAAGCCGACAGAGGAAGAATTGGAGAAAGGTGGAATCTTCGGAGGCATTAGCTGCGTGTATGTCAACTGGATTGACTCCATTCTCACCAAGCCCATGATAGAAGGTTTTGGCAGTGCCGAGGAGAATCTGCAGAAATATGGTTCAGACCCATTGGAAATCATTGACGATTGGGTGACCTTGGTCGAAGACGGATATCTCACACTACGCATCCGTACAAGATGGGGAGGAAACGTCAAGCACATCGTCAACCTTGTTCATCGCACGGATGTCAACACTCCAAATTACTTTACCCTCTACCATAACGCCAAAGGTGATGTCAATGGACGAGTCGGTGACGCAATCGTCGCCTTCAAGCTGGCTGACTGGATAACAGCTGAGAATCATTCAGGGATTGAGACGCTGACTTTGGAATGGCAGTCATATTCAGGTACGAAGACCGCCCAATTCAAGTTCCGCCCCCATGGTGCCACGTCAACGGATTTGCAAACAGGATCCTGGGAGATGTCAAAAGAGGTGGAATAGGTATGGTTTTCGACTGCAATGAGGAAGAGCGCCATAATCATCGCCGTAACCTTCAGCCAGCTTGTGACGGACACCTGATAGCCAGCATGGAAGAGACAAGTCCTGCCCTCATCCCACTATTCTTTTGTCACATTGTTTAAAAAAGCAACATATAGCAGGCAAACTGCTGCCGTAAATGCCAAATATGCATAACAGTAAGGCAAAGGAATCTCTGGTGGTGTGTCATCCATGCCAGAGAGGGCAACGACCAAGGCTGGATGGTAAGCACCCACCAGAAATAGAAGGAAGGAACAAGCCTAGAAGAACAAAAACAGGAAAGATGATCGAATCCAGCCAATTGAGTGGATTGGAAGCCGTAAATGATTTTTTATGATATTCGCTGAATAGAATTATAAATTCAGAGAAAAACTGTATATTTGCATGCGAATGTGCGTGATACGATTTTACTGCATCGAAAAACCTCAATCAATGATCATCTTCAATTATGGGAAAGGAAAAAGACAGAGCCTTATACATGCGGAGGTATCCCAAACTCAACAAATGGATAAACGAGTGTTGGTTATGCCATTGTCAAGGATATGACAGGTCTATTGTTGAAAATCCGAATAACGAACAAACAATAGCTGCTCGACACATCAAGAGTTATTTCCGGCCTTTGGATTTAGATGAAGATGGATTATGTGAAGTGTGTTCGCGTTTGTCCAAAAAACATTCATCCGATGATGAGGAATATGATGGCGATGCAAGTAAGTTTTAGGAAAAAACAACCTAAAGCTCTTTTGTGGCGTTGGGGTGATTCCGGCCTCTCAAC